>CADEDH010000003.1:13010-91676 GCA_902826025.1 uncultured Actinomycetes bacterium | reverse complement strand
CCCCGAACAGCTAATGTCGGGCGGAGTAGTCCTGGATGGGGGGAAACGCCATGACGACCGGACCGGTGGGGAACGAGCTCGCCTACGAGGTGGTGCGGGGGTGGGAGCAGCTGCCCGAGGGGTGGAGCTTCGTGGAGGTGGCGGGGGTGGCCACCGACTCGGCCGACCGGGTCTACGTGTTCAGCCGGGGCGAGCACCCCGTGATCGTGCTCGACCGGGACGGCCGGTTCCTGGACGCCTGGGGCGAGGGGATCTTCACCAACGCCCACGGCATCTGCATCGGCCCTGACGACACGGTGTACCTGGCCGACAACATGGACCACACGGTGCGGGTGTTCCGGCCCGACGGCACCCTGGTGCGTACCTTGGGCCAGGCCGGGGTGGCGTCCGACACCGGCTTCGTGGCCTGGACCAACCCGGTGGAGCGGGCGGCGGGGCCGTTCAACATGGTCACCAACGCCGCCCCGGCGCCCGACGGCCGGCTCTACGTGGCCGATGGCTACGGCAACGCCCGGGTGCACGTCTTCGACCCCGGCGGCGAGCATCTGTTCTCCTGGGGTGAGCCCGGCACCGGGCCCGGCCAGTTCCGCCTGCCCCACGGGATCGTGGTGGACCGCTCGGGCCGGGTGCTGGTGGCCGACCGGGAGAACTCCCGGATCCAGCTCTTCACCGCCGAGGGTGACTACCTCGACGCCTGGACCAACGTGGTGCGGCCCGACGATGTGTTCATCGACGCCGAGGACAACCTCTACGTGGCCGAACTCGGGTTCCGCGCCGGCAAGATGCCGCGCTCGATGATGGCGCCCCTCCCGCCGCCCGACCCGGCGGGCACCGCCCCGGGCCATGAACCCTACGCCCGGGTGTCGGTGCTGACCCTGGAGGGGGAGGTGCGGGCCCGCATCGGAGGCGAGGAGCCGTGCGCCCCCGGCAGCTTCTTCGCCCCCCACGGGATCTGGGCCGACAGCCGGGGCGACATGTACGTGGGCGAGGTCGGCATGTCGGCCGGGGGCCGGGCCGGTCTGATCCCGCTCGACTGCCACTCCCTACAGAAGTTCGTCCGCCTCCGCTGACCGGTCCCAGCGAGACAGGCCTAGAGGCCTACAGCTGGCTGAAGGTGCCGGCGGCGGTGAAGGCGTCGTTGATCGGGGCCAGCAGGGCGGCCAGGCGGCGAGCTCCGTCGCCGCCCATCGGCTCCCACAGCGGGCGGCACAGCTCGTCGGTGTCCACCTCGATCTGCTCCCGGGCGGCGCTGCCGGCCTCGGTGACGGTGCCGTCGGCAGCTAACCAGCCCCGGGCGGCCAGCCGGGCCGATGCGGCGGCCCACTCGGCGTCGTCCCACAGCCGGCTCCCCCGGGCCAGGGCCAGGGGGAAGCGGCCGGTGGCCGTCTGCATGACGTTGCAGTCGCACGGTCCGAGCTGGTTGGCGGTCAGTACTGCGATGTGGGCGTCACCCCGCCATTCCCGCAGGACCGTGATCTGCTGCCACAGGGCGGTGAGGGGGTCGGCCGGCAACTTCACGGCGGCGTTGGCGGCGGCCAGGGGTTTGCCCGCCAGGTCGGCGGCGGCCACCACCGGATCGAGCAGGCTCCGGGCCTCGGCCACCTCGTCGGTGCGCAGACTCACCTCCACCCGTTCCATGGCCCGGGTCACGACAGTGAACCGCGCCGCCTGCCACGTCGCCGGCGGGGCGGCGTCCCATACCCCGGCCATGGCCCGCACGGCCCGGGGGCTGAAGTTGTAGAACGTGGCCAGCGTGACCTGCCACGGGACCGCACCCAGCGGGGCCGACCGGGCGGCGAAGTAGGCCGGTGCCCGATCGGCGATGCCGAGCTCGGCGTACTCCTCGGCCGCCTCGGGCACGAAGTACACGAAGCGGTGGGCCGTGTTGACGGCCACGCTGATCTCTCGCACCACTGCCATGTCCATGGCCGCACCCTATCCCGCCTCCGGGCCAGGGTTTACGAACGATAAGTTCCGTGACGTAGCCTCCGATTCAAGGAACGACACTCACGAACGGCAGCACCGAGAGGACGACGACACGATGGACGAGTACCGCCCGCCCCTGACCGACATCCTGTTCGTTCTGCGGGAGGTGGCCGGCCTCGACGAGGTGCTGGCCGCCCCGGCCTTCGAGGGCATCGACGACGACTCGGTGGAGATGGTGCTGACCGAGGTGGGCCGGTTCATGGCCGAGGTCGTTGCTCCCACCAACCGGGCTGGCGACCAGCACCCCACGGTGCGCAACCCCGACGGTACGGTCACCACCGCCCCCGGGTTCAAGGCGGCCTACGACCAGTATGTGGCCTCCGGCTTCGGCGCCGTGCCCTTCGACCCCCGCTGGGGCGGCGGCGGCTTCCCCTGGATCTCCGCCATCGCCATCCAGGAGCTGATGACCAGCGCCAACATGGCCTTCGCCCTGTGTCCGCTGCTCACCCAGGGCGCCATCGACGCCCTGGAGCACCACGGGTCGGAGGAGCAGAAGGACGTCTACCTGCCCAAGATGCTCACCGGCGAGTGGACCGGCACCATGAACCTCACCGAGCCCCAGGCCGGCTCCGACGTGGGGGCGCTCACGTCGAAGGCCGAGCCGGTGGGCGACGGCTCGTGGAAGATCACCGGCCAGAAGATCTTCATCACCTACGGCGAGCAGGACCTCACCGAGAACATCGTGCACCTGGTGCTGGCCCGCACCCCGGGGGCGGCCCCCGGCACCCGGGGCATCTCGATGTTCCTCGTCCCCAAGTTCCTGGTCAACGCCGACGGCTCGCTCGGCCAGCGCAACGACGTGACGTGCGTGTCGATCGAGCACAAGCTCGGCATCCACGGCAGCCCCACCTGCGTGCTCAGCTACGGCGACAACGGTGGCGCCATCGGCTGGCTGATCGGGGAGGAGGGCGACGGCATGCGGAACATGTTCACGATGATGAACAACGCCCGTCTGTCGGTGGGCCTGCAGGGGTTGGCCGTGGCCGAGCGGGCCTACCAGCAGGCGCTGGCCTACGCCCAGGAGCGGCGCCAGGGCACCGCGGTAGGGGCGGAGCGGGGCACGTCGAGCCCGATCATCGACCACGCCGACGTGCGGCGCCTGCTGATGACCCAGCGGGCCTGGATCGACGCCATGCGCTGCCTGGTCTACGCCAATGCGGCAGCCATCGACCGGTCCAAGACCTTGGCCGGGGCCGAGGCCGAGGCGGCCCGGGAGGTGGCCGAGCTGTACACGCCACTGTCCAAGGGGCTGTGCACGGATGTGGGCAACGAGATGACGTCGCTGGCCGTCCAGATCCACGGCGGCATGGGCTTCGTGGAGGAGACGGGCATCGCCCAGCACTACCGGGACATCCGCATCGCCGCCATCTACGAGGGCACCAACGGCATCCAGGCCGCTGATCTGGTGGGTCGCAAGCTGCCCATGCGGGGCGGGGCGGTGGTGGGCGAGCAGCTCGACCTGGTCGACGCCGTGGCCGCCCAATTGGCCGCCACCGAGGATCTGAAGGGGTTCGGCCAGCAGCTGGAGGCGGCGTCGGCCGCCACCCGGCGGGCCACGCAGTGGGTGCTCACCAACGCCCCCACCAACCCCAACAACGCTCTGGCTGCGTCGAGCCCCTACCTGCGGATGCTGGGCACCGTGGTGTGCGGCGGCCTGCTGGGTCGGGCCGCCCTGGCTGCCGGGGCCCACGCCGATGCCGACCCCAACGGGTTCTACGCCGCAAAGCGGGTCTCGGCCCGGTTCTTCGGCGAGCAGATCCTGCCCCTGGCCACGGCGTTGGAGCCGGCCGTCACCGCCGGCCCCGACGACCTCTTCGCCCTCACGCCGGCCCAGCTCGGCTGACGGTCCTTTCGGAACTCTGACCTGGCGTACCGGTTTCCGCCTCGCCAGGTCAGAGATCTTGCATCGGTCAGCGGTCCGCTAGTCGAGGGTGGCCGGCTTGGGCACCATCACGCGTTCGATGTCGAGGCCCAGGCCCTTGAAGTTCTCGATGGGCCGGTTGTAGCCCCGGTCGAGGTGGTGGGTGCCGGTGATCCGGCTGCTGCCCTCGGCCGAGGCCGCCGCCAGCACGTAGGCGAACCCGCCCCGGATGTCGGGCACCACCACCTCGGTGCCCCGCAGCGGGGTGCCGCCCCGCACCACCACCGAGCACGGGGTGCGGGACCCGATGAATCGGCCCTCGATGCTGCCCAGCGGGGTGTTGTACATCTCGATCTGAGCCCCCATCTTGTTGAGGGCTGGCACGTAGGTGAACCGGTTCTCGTACACCGTCTCGTACATGACCGACAGCCCTTCGCACCGGGTGAACAGGGCCACCATGGGCGACTGCCAGTCGGTCATGAACCCGGGGTGGGTGTCGGTCTCTACCGCCGAGGGCCGCAGGTGTTCGGCGTAGGCCGACACCGACGAGTCGGTGATCTCGAACTTGGCCCCCATGCCCGACAGGGTGGAGATCGCCGTGACCAGACGGTCCTGGCTGCACCCGTGGACGGTCACCCGGCCCCCGGTGATGAGGCCGGCCACCAAGTAGGAGAAGGCCTCGATACGGTCGCCCTGGAGGCGGTGGGCCGCGCCGTCGAGATGGTCGACCCCGTCGATGATGTAGCGCCGGTTGGGCCGCATCTCGATCCGGGCCCCCATCCGCTGGAGGAACAGGGCCAGCTCGATCACCTCGGGCTCGAGGGCGCCGTTGTCGAGCACAGTGCGGCCCTCGGCCAGCACGGCTGACAGGAGCACGGTCTCGGTGGCCCCCACCGACGGATAAGGGAGCTCGATGTGGGCCCCCCGCAGCCGGCTCGCCTTGGCCTCCATGCCCTCGCTGGTGAAGGTGATCTGGGCTCCCATCCGGGTGAGGGCCTCCACGTGGAAGTCGACCGGGCGGCTGCCGATGTCGTCACCGCCCACCAGGGGCACGAACGCCTCGCCCACCTTGTGCAGGAGCGGACCCACCATCAGGATCGGGATCCGGTTCATGCCGCTGAACGTCATCGGCACCCGCGAGGAGTTGAGGGGCCCGGGGTCGATCGTGGTGTTGCCGTCGGACCGCTCCACGATGCAGCCCAGCGACTCGAGCATCCGGCACGTGATGTCCACGTCGCCGATGTCGGGGCAGTTCGACACGGTGGACGGGGCGCTCCCCAGCATCGAGGCCACCAGGTGCTTGGTGACGGCGTTCTTCGACCCCCGGACCACGATGTCGCCGGTGAGCGGGCCCACGGGGTTCACCACCCACGCTGGCGTCAGCTCCTCGGCGGGCCGGCGGGTCGAGAGATCGGTGGTCGCAGACTCGGGCACGTTGACACGGTAGTTGGCGCGTCGACCGGCCCGGCGGCCAAGCTGCGAATCAGCCGGTCGCCAGTCCCATCCGTTCCAGCAGGAGAGCGGTGTGGCCGCCGGTCGACACCTGGTGGACCAGCCGGTTCCACGGGTGGAGGGGTGGCACCTGGGCCCGCAGGGCCGGCAATGGGGCCTCCAGGGCCTCCCGAACGTCGAAGGCCAGGGAGTACAGCCACAGGCGGCGGGCCAGGCCCGGGTGGGCGAACAGCTCCGGGTAGTCGTCGGCCAGCCAGGTCAGCACCGGGGCGTAGTCGTCGGCCCGGGACCGGGCGGCGTGTTCGGCCGCCACATGGGCGTCGGGGAAGGCGCAGCAGCGGAGCAGGACGTCGAGGTCGAGGTCGGCCGGCGCCCCCCGGCACCACTCGAAGTCGACCACGGCGCTGATGGCGGCGCCGTCCCACAGGACGTTCTCGAACGTCAGGTCGCCGTGGATCAGGTGTGAGGCGTCGAAGGGCTCGAGGTCGGTGGCGAACGCCGTCACCTGCTCCCGGGCCAGGGCGATCACGGCGCTGTCGGCGTTGGGATCGGCCGCCAGCCGGTCGAGGCCGGCCAGGAGGGGGCCGACGGCGGGCGGGGCGGTGTCGCCCAGCAATTGGGGCGTGGTGGGCAGGGGCGCGATCTCGGCCGGGGCCGGCGTGGCGTGGATGGCCCGCAGGCAGCTGGCCAGCTGGGCCACGGCCCGGCGCCGCTGGGACCGGTCGAGGTCGGGCCAACAGTGGGCCAGGGGACGGCCCGGGCGGCGTTCCACCACGAGGTAGTCGTGCTCGGCCCGGCCGGCGGCCACCAGGCGGGGAGCCCAGGGGGCGGCGGGCAGGTGGGGGTAGAGGGCGGCCTCCCGACGGAGGCGGTGACTGAGCGTGCGGTTGACCCGCACCACGTGACGGTCGGTCAGCCAGATCTCGTTGCGGGTGCTGCTGGCCCGCTCCAGCGGCCCCTTGTAGGGCAGGCGGGAGGCCCGCAGGACGTGACGGGCCCTCGCCTCGGCCAGGATCGACGATGGGAGGACGGCAGCCATAGTTCCCAACGATGATCGGCCCGGTGCCGGCCCGGCTTGACTCTCGTCGCGTTCTGGCGCGCCTATTGTGCGCTCAGCGCTATTTATACGCGCCAGAATACGTCAGGCGCCGGCGTCGGCGATCACCCCGTCGGCCAGGGCAGGCCAGGCGACGGTGGCCCACGGACCGAACGGCTCGTCGCTGAGCGCGCAGCACACCAGGCGGCGGGCGGGATCGACCCACAGGAAGGTGCCGGCGCGCCCGAAGTGGCCGAAGGTGGTGGGGCTGTTGGCGGCGCCTGTCCAGTGGGGCTGCTTGTGGCCACGGATCTCGAAGCCCAGGCCCCACGGGTTGGGATCCTGGCGGCCGAAACCGGGCAGCACGCCCACCAGGTCGGGCCAGCACGGGGTGGTGGCCCGAGCCAGCGTGGTCGGGTCCACCAGCGTGGGGGCCAACCACTCCAGGCCGAGTTTCAGCAGGTCAGCGACGGTGCTGACGCCATCTTTGGCCGGCGACGGGCCGTCCAGGGCGGTAGCCGACAGGCCCAGCGGCTCGGCCACCGCCTCGCGGATGTAGTCGGCCGTGCTCATCCCGGCGGCCTCAGCCAGCTCGGCCCCGAGCGCGTCGAAACCGGCGTTGGAATAGATCCGGCGCCGGCCGGGGGCGGCCAGGGGCGCAGCGGGGTCTTCGCCCAGGCCCGAGGCGTGGGCCAGCAGGTGGGCGATGGTGGAGCCCGGCGGCCCGGCCGGCTGGTCGAGGGCCAACGTGCCCTCCTCCACCGCCACCAGGACGGCGAAGGCGGTCAGCGGCTTGGTCACCGAGGCGAGGGGAAAGGGTCGCTGGGCGCCGTCGGTGCGGGCCCCGCGGCCGTCGAGGGCGGTCCAGCCGGCTTCGGCGTGGGAGGCCGGCCATTCGCTCAGCTGGTCCAGGGCGGTCATCGTCGGCCTACACTACGCGGTGGGCTGACCAGGATGCGCGTCCCGCCCCCGTGGTGCCGGTAGCCTGGAAGTGCGGTCAAGCTCTTCGTGCGGATGCCGACTGGGACAGCACCGTCTAAAACTCATCAGATCAGGACTCAAGTTGACCACAACGTTCGTCGAGCTAGGCGTAGCTCCGGCCATCGTGGACGCACTGCAGGCAAAAGGGATTGAGCAGGCGTTCCCCATCCAAGAGCTGACTATCGCCGATGCCCTCGCCGGCCGCGACGTCTGCGGCAAGGCCAAGACCGGCTCGGGCAAGACTCTCGCCTTCGGTATTCCCCTCGTGCAGCTCATGGCTGCCCGTGAGAGGGAAGGCATCGGAGCTCTCATCCTCGTCCCCACCCGGGAGCTGGCCGTCCAGGTGTTCTCCGAGCTGGAGCCGCTGGCCAAGGGCATGGGCCTCCAGAGCCTCGCCGTCTACGGCGGCGCCGACATGGATCGCCAGATCGCCAAGGTGCGCAAGGGGGTCGACCTCATCGTCGCCACCCCGGGCCGCATGATCGACCTCATGGAGCGGGGGGTGATCGACGTCGCCCGGGTTGACCATGTGGTGATCGACGAGGCCGACCGCATGGCCGACATGGGCTTCCTCCCCCAGGTGGAGTGGATACTGCGCCGGATCGACGGCGACCATCAGACCCTGCTGTTCTCGGCCACGCTGGACGGTGCGATCGACACCCTCGTGCGGCGCTACCAGCACGATCCAGTGCGCCATGAGGTGGAGGAGAAGGAGGTCACCGTCTCGGCGATGACCCACCGCTTCGTCACCGTGCACGAGATGGACCGCACCCGGGTGGTGGCGGCCATCGTCAACGCCAACAAGCGCACGATGGTGTTCTGCAACACCAAGCGGGCCTGTGACCGGCTGGCCGAGAGCCTCCAGAAGCTTGACGTGGTGGCCGAGGCCATCCACGGTGATCTGCGCCAGCGCCAGCGGGAGAAGGCCCTCAAGGACTTCTCCGAGGGCAAGACCCAGGCGCTGGTGGCCACCGACGTGGCGGCCCGGGGCATCCATGTCGACGATGTCGACGTGGTGATCCACTTCGACCCGCCCGACGATCACAAGACCTACCTCCACCGTTCGGGCCGTACGGCCCGGGCCGGCGGATCGGGCCTGGCCGTCACCCTCGTGCTGTGGAACCAGGAGCTCGAGGTCAAGCGGATGCAGAAGCGTCTGGCGCTCGACATCCCGATCGTGGAGATGTTCTCCAACGATCCCCGCCTGGGCGACCTGACCGGCTGGGATCCGGCGGCGGTCGCCCACTGACCCTGGCTGCTCCGGCCCGCTGGGCCCGGGAGCTGCGCCGCCGTCACGCCAGGGCTGATCCGGTCGCCCTGGCCGGTGCCGTCGCCCTCCGGGTGGCAGCCGAGCTGGGCGATCCGTCGGGATCAGAGCTCGACGTGCCGAATCCGGCCGTTCTGGGGACCGATGGGCCCGATCCGCCGCGGGGGTGGGCCGACCCGTGGCTGGTGGGCCTGGTACACGAGCTGTCGGCCCCGTCCGCCGATCGTCGGGCCCGCGGGGCCTGGTACACGCCCGGCCCGGTGGTCGATGGGCTGCTCGCCCTGGCCATCGGCCCGACGGGAGCGCCGCCCGATCTGGTGGTGGACCCCACGTGTGGCGGTGGGGCGTTCCTCCTGGCCGCCCTCGACCGGTTCGTGGCGGCCGGAGCCGACCCGGCCGAGGCACTGGCCCGGGTGGCCGGGCTCGACGTCGATCCCGGCGCCGTCCAGGTCACCCGGTGGGGCCTGGCCCTGTGGTGGCTGGCCCGGGACGGCACCGGTCCGGTGCCGTCGTTCGATGTGACCCAGGGCGACGCTCTGGCCCAATGGCCCGACCGGTGGCGGCGGGGTCCGGTGCTCGTGGTCGGCAACCCGCCGTTCGCCACCCCACTCAAGCAGGGCACCCTTCCTGAGACGGCGGCCCGGTTCCGGGCCGATCGGGCCGATGTGCTGGGTCCCTACGCCGACCTGGCCGCCATCCACCTGCTCCAGGCCGCAGGGCAGGTGGCCCCGGGGTCGACGGTGGCGTTGGTGCAGCCCCAGTCCGTTCTGGCCGGGCGGGACACGGCCGGGCTGCGGGACCATCTGGCCTCGGCCGCCCCCCTGCGGGCACTCTGGGCGGCCCGGGAGGCCGTGTTCGACGCCGGGGTGCGGGCCTGTGCCGTGGTGCTCGACGTGGGCGGTGGGGGAGGGGCCGACGTTCTGGTGGCCCACGGGCCGGCGGTGACGGTCGGGGGTGTGAGGCCCCGGGCCTCGTGGGGTGAGCTGGCGGCCGACGCCCTGGGGGCCCCGGCCCTGCCTCCGTCGCTCGCCCCCTCGCCATCGGGGTCGACGGCCAGTCCGGGTTCGGGGCCCGGACGACGGCGGCTGGGCGACCTGGCGTCGGCCACGGCCGGGTTCCGCGACGAGCACTACGCCCTGGTGGCGGCGTGCCGAGAGGCGGCGGCGGGGGAGGAAGCCGACGGGCGGGCCACGGCCCGGCTGATGACGGTGGGCGCCGTCGACCCCCTGTGGACGGCTTGGGGCACGGGCCCGATCCGCTTCGGTGGGCGGGACTGGGAGCGCCCGGTGGTCGACCGCAGTGCCCTGCCGCCCCGGATCGCAGGCTGGCTCGACCGCCAGCTCCGGCCGAAGGTACTGCTCGCCACCCAGACCCGGCTGCTGGAGCCGTGCGTGGACCGCCACGGGATCGTGGCCCCGGCCACCCCTCTCGTCGCCGTCCACGCCGACGTCGACCAGCTGAACCGGGTGGCGGCCGTGCTGCTGGCCCCGCCGGTGGTGGCCTGGGCCTGGCGCCGCTGGTTCGGCACGGCCATGGCCATCGACGCGGTGAAGCTGGCCGCCCGCCAGGTGGTGGAGCTGCCGTTGCCGCCCGACCTCGACCGGTGGGACGAGGCGGCGGCCCTGGTGGCTGCTCTGGCCAGGCAGCCCCTCGACGGGGGCCAGGACGACGGAGGGCGGGCCGCGGCCCGGGCCGTGGCGGTTGGGGTGGCGCGGCTCATGACCGAGGCCTACGGGGCGTCGGGCGATGTGTTCGATTGGTGGCAGCATCGGCTACCCGAGCGCTCCGGGGGCCGGCGGAGCTGGTCGGGCCCGGCCGGCGGCGGGTACCACGGTGCCGGTGGCCCGGAAATGGTTGAGGCCGGCCCGGACCAGGTTCGGTAGGCTCGGGGCCGTGTCGTCCCTCCGCCGGCCTCCGGCTCCGGAGCATGAGCCCTTTCCCGCCACCGGTGCCTGGCGCGCCGGTGATCCGGTGGCGTGGCGCCGGTTCGCCCGGGTGGCCGAGGGCCGCTGCTTCGCCCTGGAGGGGGGGAGCCGGCTCGACGAGGTGACCCTGGCCTTCGAGACGTGGGGTGAGCTCGACGCCGAGGCGTCCAACGCCGTGCTGTTGTGCCACGCCCTCACCGGTGACGCCCATGCCGCCGGCCCGTCGGGGGCCGGGCAGCGGTCGGAGGGCTGGTGGAACGATTTCATCGGCCCGGGCAAGGCGCTCGACCCTGAGCGGTGGTTCATCGTGTGCGCCAACGTGCTGGGCGGGTGCCAGGGCTCAACCGGGCCGGCGTCGCCCCACCCGGAAGACGGGCGGCCGTACGCCTCCCGGTTCCCCGTGGTGTCGATCCGCGACATGGTCCGAACCCAGGCCCTCCTGGCCGACCACCTCGGTATCAAGCGTTGGTTCGCCGTTGTCGGGGGGTCGATGGGGGGCATGCAGGCGCTGGAGTGGGCGGTGATGTTCCCCGACCGGGTGACCTGCATGGTCAACCTGGCCTCGGCGGCGTCGGCCAGCCCCATCCAGATCGGGTGGAGCCAGGTCGGCCGGCTGGCCGTGGTGCAGGATCCCTGCTGGAATGGCGGCGAGTACTACGACGCCCCGCCGGGGCAGGGTCCCCACGAGGGGCTGATGCTGGCCCGGCGGATCGCCCAGATCCACTACCGGAGCGACGAGTCGTTCGAGCAGCGCTTCGGCCGGGCCTCGGTCGACCGTCTCGATCAGTTCAACCTGTGGGACCGGTTCCAGATCGAGAGCTACCTCGACTACCACGGACAGAAGCTGGTGCGCCGGTTCGACGCCAACAGCTACCTGGTGCTCAACAAGGCGATGGACCTCCACGATGTGGGCCGGGGGCGGGGCGGGGTGAGTTCGGCCCTGGGCCGGGTCCGGGCCCCGAGCCTGGTGGCTTCGGTCACCAGCGACATCCTCTACACCCCCCGCCAGCAACAGGAGCTGGCCGCCGGGTTGAAGGCCAGCGGGGTGCCGGTGGAGTTCCATCTCATCGAGTCGGCTCACGGCCACGACGGGTTCCTGATCGAGGCCGATCAGGTGAACCCGATGGTCAGCCGGTATCTGGCCGAGCAGTACAAGGTCCTGCAGTAGGTCGGGCGACAGCCGGTGCCCGAGGGAATCGAGATCGAGATCTACCGGCGGGCTGCCGAACGGGTGGTGGGCCGGACGGTGGCCGCCGTCGAGGCCAACGACGACTGGTTCCTCAAGGGCGGGATCACCGCCCGGGAGGTCACCGAAGCCCTGACGGGTCACGAGGTGGTGGCCGCCACCCGGAGGGGCAAGCTGCTGGTGCTGGTGATGTCGAACGGGGTCCGCCTGGGGTTGCGGTTCGGGATGACGGGGCGGCTGATCGTCGACGACCTGTCGGCCATCGAGTACCTGGAATACGCCAGCATCCGGGCCGACCCGGCGTGGGACCGGTTCGGGCTCCGCTTCACCGATGGCGGCCATCTTCGGATCCAGGATCCGCGGCGGCTGGGCGGCGTGCAGCTCGAGCCCGACGAGGAGGCCTTGGGGGTCGATGCCTTCACCGCCACCCTGGGTGACCTGAACGAACGGGTGTTCAAAGGAGAGGTGGCGCTCAAGGCCCGGCTGATGGACCAGTCCCGCCTGGCCGGCGTGGGCAACCTCATCTGCGACGAGGTGCTGTGGCGGGCCGGGATCGATCCGGCCCGAGCGGCGGGGTCGTTGTCGGACCAGGAGAGGTCGAAGGTGCTGCGTCATCTGCGACGGGTGCTGGAGGACTTCCTGCGGGACGGCGGTTCCCACACCGGGAAGCTGATGCCGGCCCGGGTACGGGGCGGGCGTTGCCCCAAGGACGGGGCCGAGCTGTTGCGGCGCCAGATCGGGGGGCGAACCACCTACTCCTGCCCCCGCCACCAGCACTGACGGGCCGACGAGCGGGAGTCGGGGGATGGGTGTCGCCTGGGTCGGCGGGCGATGGGGTAGCTTTGAACAGTGCTCAGCCTGGTCCTCGTGACGGAGTCGGAAGAGACTCAGCGGTTCATCACGATGCTGATCATCGCTCTGCTCGTGTTCGCCGGGCTGCTGTTCCTGATCACCCTGTGGTACTGGCGTTCCACCAACCCCAAGCGCCGGGTGCGGCGTGTGCTCCAGCCGGCCGGGGGCGGTCCCGATGTCGATCTGCGGGGCGGCCCCTCCTATCCGGCGGCGGATCCCCGCTTGGCGGCCCAAGCGGGATACGCCACACAACAGGGCGGCTACGACCCCCGGCGTGACCCCCGCAACCAGGCCTACGATCCCCGCAGCCAGGCCTACGACCCCCGCAGCCAGGTCTACGACCCTCGCGGTGTCGATGGGCGCGGGTACGACCCTCGCTATGCCAGCCCGACCGGCAGTGACCCGTACCGGTCGCAGCAGGGCGAGCCAAGGCGGCGCCTGCTGCAGGACGACGAGGGCGATCCCTACGGCTATCCTCCGGCCCGCCGTCACTAGCGGGGCCGATAGTGTGGGGCGATGGCTGAGAGCTTCGACCCCCAGGCGATGATCGTCCGGTTCCAGGAGCGGGCGGCGGCCGTCCGCAAGCGGAACCTGCCCCCGGTGGGGGGCGAGGAGCGTCAGATGTTCATCCGCCAGGCCGAGGCCGACTACATGGACTTCGCCATCATCGGCGACGCCGAGGCGTCGGTCGACGATGGCGTGCTCACCCTCAAGATCGATCTGCGGCCGACGACCTGATGCCGGGAAAGCGGTGTCAAGGCCAGCCTGGCCCGCTATCATTCGATCTCGCAAACATGCGGACGTAGCTCAGCTGGTAGAGCATCACCTTGCCAAGGTGAGGGTCGCGCGTTCAAATCGCGTCGTCCGCTCCAGAGTTTCCCCAGGTCAGCCGGCACTCGTGTCCGGCCGATCGGTGGTTTTGGGCTCGGGTGTTGAACCGGGCCATTCGACCTCGTAGGTCGGGCGGCATCACGTCGCTCGGAGCTGCCTGGTGGCTGGTGGCGTCGATGGGGGAGAGGCGCCGACGGCCACCAGGGCTCGCACGGTGCGGGCAGCGTGCGCGCTGTACCTGTCGGAGGCGCGAACGGAGCTGCAGACGCAGCGGACCAGGACGAACGCCTGGCCGCAGGTCCCGCGCCAAGGGGCGCTATCACACAGAAAGGGCGATCAGCTGGTCAAGGCTGTGGACCAGAGAACAGAGAGAAGGAACCCGAACGCGAACAATATCAGGGCGAACACGCACATCGTTCGGTTGCGCAGACTTCTTGTCTGGGCGAGAGATCCCATCTCAAATTCCCCTCCAATGTCGCCCTTCCGTATCGGACATCTCGGCATCGCCGCACCGGCAACCACCAGAGACAAGCTGCGACATGGTAGCCCTGCTGATCAACGCCAAGGTGGATCACTGATGGTTGGGGGTAACAGATGCGATCACGGCTCTTGTGGATCACCCGGTCTGCCTGTCCACCGCTGCTCTCACCTCACCCTGACAGACAGGGGTGGGCCAAAGGGCGTGCAAGGTCTTGATGCGTGTCAGATCGCTGCCACCGCCACGACCTGAGCCCGCTTGCCGACGGTGGCTGCGCATGATGGACGCGGGCGTGGGTGGCGGCGAGTGACAGCGGGCCGTGAGGCTCGATCGCGGTGCGTGAGCGAATTTCCCGCGGGAAATCGGCCCTGTCCCTGGGCCTACTGTTCACCGAGCGCTCGCTCTGCCCGCATCGGTGCCCCCCCGACCGAGTGAATCGGGTGGCGCCGTCAGCCGGGATCGATGAGCCCGAGCCGGTGGGCTTCGGCGGCGGCGAGTTGGCGGGTGGCCACCCCCAGCTTGGCCAGCACGGCTGACACGTGGTGGTCGACGGTCTTGGGAGACACGGTGAGCCTCTCGGCGATCTGAGCGTTGGTCGCCCCCTGGGCCAGGAGGGCGAGGACGTCGAGTTGGCGGGTGGTGAGCCGGGCCGGGTTGGCCGCAGTGCCCGGCCGGGGTCCTCGGGGGATCCGCCGGGCGCCCCGGGCCTGCATCCGGCTGGTCGTAATTCGAGCGGCAGGGCGGGCACCGAGCGAGTGGAACAGCTCGAGGGCCTGGCGCAGGTGCGGCTCGTCGTCGCTGTCGGCTAGGGCCAATGCCTGCCGATAGGGACAGCCGGCGGCCGCCCACGCCGCAGCGGCGGCACCGACATCGCCGTCGATGTGCAGAGTGAAGGGCGGCGCACAGCCGTCGGGGCGGTCGGTCGATCCGGTCGCCTTCCACCGCCAGAACGCCAGCTCACCGCGCAGCCACGGGCTCTCGTCGCCCAGGGCCGCTGCCATCCCGGCGTCGGCTTCGATCGCCGCCGTTTCGTGGTTGCCGGCCAGCCAGGCGGCCTCGGCCCTCGCCGCTCGGATGGGGCAGACCGTACCCGGCTGACCCTGGGCCAGGGCCAGGCCCAGGCCCGTGTCCAGCGCCGCCCAGGTGTCAGGGTCTCCCCGCCGGGCCCGGAGCCGGCCGAGGACGGTAAGAGCCTGGAGCCGCGGCGGCATCCCGTCGTGCGGCTGGCTGACGGCCAGGGCCTGGATGGCGGCGTCGGCGGCCTCATCCCAGCGGCCCTGCTCCAGCTGTATCTCGGCCACGTCGGCCAGGAGATGCTGGCGGTTGAGGTCGAGTTGGCGCTCCGTGGTGAAGCGCAGCGCGTCGGCCAGGTACCGCTCGGCGATGTCGTAGCGGCGGGTGTGGCGAGCTTCGCCCACGAGGTTGACGAGAGCCCGACCGATGTCGTCGTCGAGATCGGCCGCCTGCGCTCGCTGGAGGCTCTCCTCCAGCTTGGCCCAGCCAGCATGGTCGCCACCGCACAGCTGGGCCGTTCCAATGGTGTTGAGGGCGTGGATCATCACCGACTCCACCCCGAGTTCATCGGCCAGTGCCAGGGCCCGGTGGCCGATGGCGACCGCCGCCTGCTGGACACCCCCGATCATCAGCAGCTGGGCCTGGGTGGCATAGGCCCGGGCCAACTCCGGACTTGTCGGCTCGGCCTCCAACAGGGCCACGGCGTGGGCGGCGAGATCATCCGCCCGTTCGCTGTCGCCGCCGGTCCAGGTCAGATAGGCGAGGGCTTGCACGGCGTCGCCCTCGACCGTCCGGTCGCCGAGATCGTGCCACAGCGCCACGGCTTCGGTCTGGGAGGTGATGGCGGCGGTGAGGTCGCCCACGAGGTACGCCTCGTGGGCGTGGGCGGCCAACAGTTGGCCCCGGGTCGGCCGGTCGATGTCGGCGGCTCGGGCCAGGGCGGTGGCGTAGTGGGCCCGGGCCTGCCGGTGGGCACCGCCCGCGGCCGCCTGGCGGGCGGCGGCCGGGCTGAACCGCTGCACGGCGGCCTCGTCACCGGCCGCCTCGGCGTGATGGGCCAGTCGGGCCAGGTCGACCGGTGCGTCGGAACTCGACTCGATCAGGACGCGGAGGAGGCGTTGATGCAACTCGGCCCGGTCTCGGTTCGCCAGGCCGTCGAGGATGGCGAGGCGGGCCAACTCGTGGTGGAATCCGACCGCCGAGCCAGCGACGGGCACGAGCATCCCGGTGTCGAGGCAGATGTCGATGGCGGCGTCGGGACCGCAGATGGTCCGCAGCACGGATCGCTCGCACCGACTGCCGGCCACCGCCACGACGTGCAGCACCGCCCGGGCGGTGGTCGGCAACCGGTTGGCCCGGGCCAGCACGGCGTCGCGCACGGTCAGCGGCACGTCGGCGCAGCCGGAGGCCACGACCTCGGTGACGTAGAACGGGTTACCGCCCGTTGCGGCGTGGAGGGCGGCGCCGTCGATCGGCGTGCCCGCCGTGAGGGCCTCGACTGTCGGCAGAGACAGGCCGGGCACGGTCAGGGTCGTGGTCGACGGGGCCGGCAGGTCACCCAGGGCCAGACGCACCGGATGCCCGGGGTGGAGGTCGTCGTGGCGAACGATCACGATGATCAGGCCGGCGACGCTCCGCAGACGCCGACCGACCACGCGGACGAGATCGAGCGTGGCGTCGTCGGCCCACTGCATGTCGTCCAGAACGACCACCTGGGGGCCGTCGTGCCCCCGCAGCAGGTGGAGGAACGCTTCGTGGACCTCCCGGGGAACACCGCGGCGGAACACGGCGGCGAACTCGCCGCCCACCTGCTGGGCGATGTCGACGAGCGGGCCGAAAGGATGAGCCGGTACCACCGGGTCGCAGGCGCCCCAGACCACTCGGCCAGGCTCCAACTGGGCGCAGAAGGCTTCGATCAGCACCGTCTTGCCGGCCCCTGCTTCGCCGCTGACGACGACGATGTGCGGCCGTCTACCCCGGGCCGCGGTGTGGAGGTCGGCCAGGCGGGTGAGGAGCGATTCACGTTCCAGCAGCGACACCGGTGCTCAGCCTAGGCCCGTCCCGGCGACAGCCGCTCGGCTTTCCCGGCCGGACGGTGGGCCCCCTCCCAACATGGGGTGGTCGGATGGTCAAGATGGGGAGCCCTCCCGATGATCCCTGCTGTCGAGGCGCCGTACGGTCACCACGAACACAGACGGTGCACACGCACCGACCGAGAGGAGCAACCATGCCGCGGTACCTCGTACGACGGACCTTCCCCGAAGGCCTCCGCTTCCCCGGGGGCAAGGCAGGGGCGGTGGCGGCCGCCGATGTGGTCGCAGCCAACACGAGGGAGGACATCACCTGGGTCCATTCCTACGTCGACGATGACGACAAGACCACATGGTGCATCTACGACGGCCCCAACCCCGAGGCGATCCGGGCGGCCGCCGGTCACAACGGACTGCCAGTCGATGAGATCGTGCAGGTACGTGTGCTCGATCCCTATTCCTACGGCGGGGGTTCGTCGTGAGATACCGCAAGCTGGTGGCCACCGGGGCGCTGGCGTTCGCCGGTCTGGGCATCGCCGTGCCGGCCTCGTTCGCCCGGGACGATGCGCGCAACCCCATGCAGGAAGTCCGGGCTGCCACCCGGCCCTATCGCGACATCGACAAAGCAATCGCCGACGGCTACGTGCAGTTCTTCGGTTGCGTCCATGAACCGCTGGCCGGCTCGATGGGTACCCACTTCGTGAACGCCGAGCTGACAGGCGACGGCCGGATCGAGGCCACGACCCCGGAGGCGCTGATGTACGACGCCGAGCCTGATGGATCGTGGAAGCTCATCGGGGCCGAATACGTGGTCTTCCAGGCGGCGTGGGACGCCGAGCACACCGAGCCGCCGCAGCTGTTCGGCGAGACCTTCCACCTGATCGCCGAGCCCAATCGCTATGGCATCCCGGCGTACTACGAGCTTCACGCCTGGGCCTGGAGGGACAATCCCACCGGCGCCCACGCCGACTGGAATCCCACCGTCCTGTGCCCCGACACCGAAGGTCACACACACTGACGGTTGATGGAAAACCACACGAGCCGAGACCGGCGTCGCTGGACCGGTCTCGGCTCGTGGGGTTGGGGGTTGGGGGTTGGGGGTTGGAGTTGGGGGATGGCGGTGGTCGGATAGGTACTCGCCGGCATCAAGGCAGGGGAGCGGCGGGCAGGATGTTGGCCGAGTTCATCACCTGCGTCCCGGCTTCGTCGTCACCGTCGAAGGGGGTGATGGGGCCGCCGTCGGCGAAGCACTTGTCGTCGCCGGCGGGATCGGCGAACCAGAACCCGACGTGATCGAGCTCGGCCCGAACCCGGTTCCCGTCGACCAGCGTCGAGGCGAACGCCTCCTCCACGATGAGGCGGAACTGGCCCTTGCCCTTGCCCTTGCCGTTGGTCGCGAAGTCGCCGATGTACTCGGCGGCGCCGAACGGGTTACCCGGTTCCTCCAGCAGGAAGACCGTGTAGTCCTGATTGGGGACGAGGCCGCTGGCGTCGATGGCGAAGGTGTCGAACCCGACCTTGTCGGTGGTCAGGTCAACCGTGACCCGAGCCCGGGCGTTGGGCAGACAGGCGGCGACCGCAGCGTTCGTCGGGGTGAGGTCGAAGTCCAGGTCGTGGTGGTGGCGGTCCCACGGGTAGCTGATCGACCCCAGGGCAGCGGTGGTGTCGCCGGTCGAGGCGGCCACCGGCCCGGCGAGGGCGGCGGCGCCAAGAGCGGCGCTGGCGAAACCAGCAGCAATCAGGACGGGGGTGTGGCGTTTCATCGGAGTTCCTCGGTGTGGTGGGTGAGCCGTGGCGACTCGCCACGTGCCCACCTCTACGCACCAACCGTCGCTCCGGTTCGCGCCCGGTTCTCCTCAGGCCAGATCCGACATCCGGGCCGCCAGTTGGAAGTCGAGCTCGCTCAGGCCGCCGACGTCGTGGGTGGACAGTCGCACCGTCACCCGGTTGTAGACGTTCGACCACTCGGGATGGTGGTTCATCTTCTCCGCCACCACGGCCGCCGACGCCATGAATCCGAACGCCCGGGCGAAATCGTCGAAGGTGAACGTGCGCACCAGCGCCTCTCCTTCGAGCTCCCACCCGGGCACGCCGGCCAGCCGCTCGTGTGCCTCGTCCCCACTCAATCGTGACGTCATGGGCGAACCGTACCCAACCCGACGTCTGCTCTCACCTGCCTCGGCTCCTGCTGCATCGCCCGCTGGCTACCATCAGCGAATGGCCGAGAGCGGGACAACGGCGGCGACGACACCGGGCGACCGGCACATCCGGATCGAGACGGTGGCCCACGTCGGTTGGCTCCTGTTCGACCGCCCACCGGTGAACGCCTTCGACTGGACCATGGTGCGCCAGGTGGCCGAGGCGCTCGACACCCTGGCCGACGACGGCGACGTGCGGGTCGTCGTGCTGGGCAGCGCCAACCCCCGCTACTTCAGCGCCGGTGCCGACCTGGAGACGTTCGCCGGCATCGACCAGGCCGGCATGGCCGAATGGTGTGAGCTGGTGCACGGGCTCGTCCACCGCTTCCGGGGCTCGGCCAAGCCGATGCTGGCCGCCATCGACGGGGTGGCCGTGGGCGGCGGCCTGGAGATGACCCTGCACTGCGATGTCCGCTTCGCCGCCAGCACCGCCCGCCTCGGCCAGCCCGAGGTCAACATCAACTTCATCCCCCCGGTCGGGGCCACCCAGGCCCTGGTCCGCCTCATCGGCCGCCCGGCCGCCCTCCGCCTCCTCTACGGCGGCGAGCTGGTCAATGCCGAGGCTGCCCTGGCCCTGGGCCTGGTCGACGAGCTGACCGAGCCCGACGCCCTGCGGGCCACGGTGCAGGCCTACGGCGAGGTGCTGGCGGCCAAGCCGCCGGAGGCCCTGGCCGCCATCCGCCGCACGATCACCGACGGTGGCGGGCAGACGTTCGACGACGGTCTGCGGATCGAGGCCGAGGAGGCCGTCCGGCTGGCCGGCACCGCCAACTTCGCCGAGGGCGTGGCCGCGTTCCTGGCCAAACGCCAACCCGACTGGCAGCGCTGAGCGCCGCCGAGGCCGACCCGATCGGCTGGTCAGCCGGCCCGGGCCGCCCGCAACAAGGGCTGGGCGAACTCCAGCACAGCGGCCGCGAAGGCGTCGTTGCGGTCGCCGGCCACCATGTGGGTGGCATCGGCCACGTCGACGTAGCGGGCGTGGGGGATCATGCGCAGCAGCGCCTGGGCCGCCTCCACCGTCACCACGTCGCTGCTGCCGCCCCGCACCAGCATCACCGGCGCCTCCAGGCGATCGGCCCCCCGGGTCATGCCCTCCCGCATCCCGGCGGCGTAGTCGTCGGCCAGGGCCGGATCGTCGAGCCAGATCTTGCGGACGTCGAGGATCCGGGGATCCCAGTGCCACCGCCAGCGGCCGTCCTCGCCCTGGCGCAGCACCCGGGTGAGGCCCGCCGGCGAGGGCTTGCCCCGTCCGCCCCGGTAGGCGCCGATCGCCTCGGCCGCCGTCTCCAGATCGGGATAGCCGTCGGGATGGGCCGACATGAAGGCGATGATCCGGCGGCCGCCCTCCATGTCGACGTCGGGCGTGATGTCGACCAGCACGAGGCCCCGGAAGAGCTGGGTGTCGGCCACGCCCTGGGCGAACAGCGAACCGGCCCCGCCCATCGACGCCCCCACCACCAGCGGCGGCTCGTCGAGATCGGCGCACAGGGCCAGGACGTCGAGCCCCACGTCGCTGTGCTGGTAGGCCGACTCCACCGGCCGGTCGCTGTCGCCGTGGCCCCGCAGGTCTACGGCGTAGGCCCGCCACCCCTGTTCACCCAGCCGCGACGCCGCCATACCCCACGACTGGCGGCTCTGGCCCAGCCCGTGCAGGAATAGCGCCGGTGGCCCATCGGCCGGCCCGTAGGCGTCGGCCGCCAGGCGAAGCCCCGACTCCCCCCGCAGCTCCACCGTCTCCATACCCGTCCCGTTCCTTTCCACCCCGGTGCAGAGTACTGCGCCTGCGAACACCTAACGGTCCGCAGCTGGGGAGCGGAGCGCCCCCCAGGTGCAGGCGGCCAGAGCGACCAGGAGCCCGTTGCGCAGCGTGAGCAGCACGACAGCACCGGCCTCGAGCTCCCGGAGACCGGGATACCGGGCCGGGAAGTAGAGCTGGGTGGCGATCAGGGCGGCCACCATGAGGGCACATGCCACCTGGCCCCGTCGGCCGCCGAGGACCAGTGCGGTCGGGGCGACCCACAGCAGGTACTGGGGCGACAGCACCTTGCCGAACACCAACGCCAGCGACAACACGGCGGCGCTGGCGGCCACGAAGATCTCGACCGCGTCCGAACCGCTGCCAGCCGGCGACGCTGACATAGACGCCGACGCACGATGGCAGCGGATCAGCACGGCCCCGATGGCGGCCACAGCCAAGGCCGACGAGCACATCGTCACCGCCTTCGCCCCCGGGCCGATCAGGTTCTGGCTCCCGAACGACGTCTCCACCCGCAGCGACTGGCCGGTGAACCAGCGGGTGACGAGGAGGGCGTTCGCCCCCACCGACTCCAGCTGGAGCGGCCGCCGCAGGTGGTAGCTGAAGATCCGCCACACCCCGGCCGGGGCCAGGACGGCGAACGGGGCGAACGTGGCGGCGGCACCGGCCACGGCCCAGCCGGCGGCCCGGCCGGCGGCTCGGGAGCCCCCGTGGCGGCGATGGGCCAGGACCAGGAGCGGCACCAGCACGAACGGGACGAGCTTGAGCGCCGCCGCCCCGGCCAGCAGGGCCCAGGCCAGGCCCCACCGTCCGGAGGCCACCGCCCACAGCAGCCAGGCCAGACAGGCCGTCACGGCCAGGTCCAACCGGCTCTGCACGAGATCTCCCAGCAACACCGGCAACAGGGCGAGCACGGCGCCCACCACCAGCCGGCGCCGCCCGAGGCCGAGGGCCGCCGCCGCTGCCGCCCCGCCCACCACCGCCAGCCACGACGAGGCCAGCATCATCAGGGAGAACCCGCCGGCCAACGACCCCGGCAACCGGTCGGCCAACCAGATCACCGCTACCGCCGCCGGCGGGTACTCCACGTCGAAGTCCCGGTAGGGGACGGCCCCCTCCGACATCCGCTGGGTCACCTGCTCGTACACCGGGATGTCGCTGTAGCGGACGTGGGGATACAGGTTCACCCGGGCCGCCACCAGCCAGGCCAGCAGCACCACGCAGCTCAGCACGGCCACGTCGAGCCCGCTCAGCCCCGTGGTGGGCGGGGCCGGGCCCGGACGGGTCGAGGCAACGGGCACGGCAGTGTCGACAGCGGCGGGAACCACGGGCCGACCGTAGCCGCTGACGCCGCCGATCTCGGTCGTTTGGAACGTCGGGGCCGACGGGAAGCGGGGGAGGGCGGGGACGCACCAACGAGAGGAACGACACCCATGAAGCTTTCGTCACGGACTGCGGGCCCGGCCGTGCTGGTCGCCGCGGTGCTGCTGGCCGCCTGCGGCAGCGACGATGCCGAGGACCCGTCGCCGAGCAGCGTGGAGACGGTCACCTCGCTTGCCACCACCACCACCACTACCGCCGCCGGCGGCAATGCCGGCTCGGGTGAGGGTTCGTCCACCGTGGGGTCGACCACCGCTACCTCCATCATCGGCGGCTCCACCACGCCGACTTCGGTCGGGACCGGTGCCAGCAGTGGCGGCTGAGGACGTCACCGCCGCCGATCCTCGCGTCGCCGCCTTCGTCGACGCGCTGTCCAGCCTGGAACGCGACGGCGAGGTGGACCCCCTGTGCCAGCTCTATGGCGATGACGCCGAGGTGGGCAGCGTTCAGTCGGCCCCACCGGCCCGCGGCCCCGAGGCGGCCCGGGCGTTCTGGACCTCGTACCGGGCCAGCGTCGGTGCTGCCCACTCCCGATTCCGCTCGATCGTGGTGGAGGGCGACCGGGCCGCCCTCGAATGGCAGACGGAGTCACCCGCCGGCGAAGGCGTCAGCTACGACGGCGTCACGATGCTCGAGTTCGACGGCCCCTCCATCCAGCGATCCTGGGCCTATTTCAACCCGGCAGTGCCGGGGGAGCGTTTGACGACCGTCCAGGAGGGGGAGTAGATCGGCCATGAACATCTCCCCCCGTATTGCCGTGCCCGTGACCTTCGCCGCTCTCACCCTGGCGGTGGGCGCTTGCGGGAGCGACGACGACGGGGACGGTGTCGGTGACGGCACCACGATCACCATCGAGGTTCCCGATGTCGATGTCACCGCCCCTGACGTGACGGCGCCCGACATCACTGCCCCCGACATCACAGCTCCGGACATCACCGCCCCCGACGTGTCGGTGCCGGACGTGTCGGTGGACGGGCCCGACATCAGCATCGGGAGCTGACGCCGGCCCGGCCGGGGCGCCCGGTTCAGCTCAGAGCGACGCCCCGGTAACCGTCGGCCACCACCTGGTTGGCCATGGCGTTGTACTTGGGAGCGCCGCCGAAGTACGCCTGGTATCGGATCTTGCCCTCCTGGTGACCGGCCACGTTGGAGTTGTAGCCGGTGAACCAGCCCTTGGAGCGGCGGAACAGCATCCGCTCATGGGCTTTCACCACCTCTCGGACCCACTCCTCCTCGGCGTCGGCCTCGGCCTCGACCCGGGTCCGGCCGGCGTCCCGAGCGTGCTGGAGCAGCCCGGTGACCCAGTCGACCCCGCCCTCGATGGCCCGGGGGAAGTTGGTCGAACCCGACACGCTCTGGGGCCCGGCCACCATGAACAGGTTGGGGAACCCGGTGGTCAGCACGCCGTAGAACGTGGACGGGCCGTCGCTCCACTTGTCGCGCAGGGTCTGGCCGCCGACGCCGCGGATGTCGATGCGGTCGTAGGCGCCGGTGATGGCGTCGAACCCGGTGGCGTACACGATGATGTCGAGGTCGTGATGGCCGGCTGTGGTCTGGATGCCGGTGGGGGTGAACCGCTCGATCGGCGTGTCCTGCAGGCTCACCAGGTGCACGTTGTCCCGGTTGTAGGCCTCGAAGTACCGGGTCTCCAGCGGCAGGCGCTGCCCGCCGAAGCCGTGATCCTTGGGGATCAGCTTCTCGGCCACCACCGGGTCGGTCACCCGCTGGCGGATCCGGTCGGCGATGTACTCCGAAACCTCCCGGTTGGCCTCCTCGTCGAGGAAGATCTCCATGAAGTTGCCGGCCAGGATGGCGAACCCGGGCTGGGCGTACAGCTCGTCCCAGAACGCCCGGCGCTCCTCGGCCGTGAGGTTCCAGAACCCGCGGCGGTCGGGCACGTGCTCGAACCCGCCTGGTGACTTGGAGCAGTTGTCGAAGATCTCGTCGTAGCGGGCCCGGATCTGGTCCATCTCCTCGGCCGAGATCGGCGAGTTGTTGAGCGGCGTGCTCCAGTTGGGCCGCCGCTGGAACACAGTGAGGTCGGCCACCTTGTCGGCGATCTCGGCGATGACCTGGATCCCGGTGGCCCCCGTGCCGATCACGCCCACCCGCTTGCCCGCCAGCTCCACCGGCTCCTTGGGCCAGGCCCAGGTGTGAAAAGCCAGACCCTGGAACTCGTCCATCCCCTCGTAGCGAGGCAGGGTGGGGGCCGACAGCGGGCCGAGGCTGGTGATCACGAACCGGGCCGTGTAGCTCGTGCCGTCGGTCAGATCGAGGCGCCACTGGCGCTCGGCTTCGTTCCAGGTCATGGTCTCGACCCGGCAGTCGAAGCGCATGTGGCGCCGAAGGTCGAACTTGTCGGCCACATGGTTCAGGTACCGCAGGTTCTCGGGCTGGGGCGAGAAGCGTTCGCTCCAGTGCCACTCGTCGAGCAGCTCCTTCGAGAACGAGTAGCCGTAGGTGTAGCTCTCGGAGTCGAATCGGGCCCCGGGATAGCGGTTGCGGTACCAGGTGCCGCCCAGGTCTTCGTCGCCCTCGAGCACGATGGCGTCGATCCCCAGATCGACCAGCTTCTTGATCTGGTAGATGCCGGACACCCCGGCCCCCAGAACGATGACCTCGTGGTGGCGTTCCTCAGTAGTCATGATCGGAAGAGGGTAGTTGCCTACGGCGACCTAGGCCCAGCCGTCGGAGCGCCAGGTCCGCCCGTACCAGGTATGACCGAGCCACAGGTCGGCCCGCCAGGTGCGGCCGGTCCAGGTGGCGCTGCGCCAGGTCCGGCCGGTCCAGACCACCCCGTCCACGGTCAGTGACGGCTCGAAGTCGGTGCCGGCCCACACGTTGCCGTTCCAGGTGCCGCCCTTCCACGCCGTGCCGGTGGTGGACAGCGGGGCCCAGATCGACCCCTTCCACGGCTGGCCCAGCAGATCGATCTCGCCGGCCAGCACGGTGCCGTCGTCGGCCACCAGGTGGGCGTCGCCCCGGGACGCCTCGAGCGGGCCCGTGCCGGTGGACGCCTTCCACCGCTGCTTGACGCTGCTGGCCGACGGCACCTTGGCCGCCAAGGCGCCGGCCACATCGATCAGGCCCGCCCCCTGGGCGTCGGCCGGGGCGCCGGCCAGAGGCCGGGCCGTGCTCTTGAGCAGCGCCTTCACCTGATCGGGGTTCATCTCCGGATGAGCCTGGAGCACCAGGGCCACCACTCCGGAGACCACGGCGGCGGCCTGGGAGGTGCCGGACCCTTTGGCATAGGTGGTCCCGGCGAAGTTGAAGCGCGACTCGGGGTAGGCGGTGTCGACGTAGCCGCCCGGCACCCGCAAGCTCGTGATCGAGGTGCCGGGAGCGAGCAGGTCGACCCCCCGGGCGGTGGTGCCCACGGCCGAGTAGGGGGCCACCACGTCGTCGCTGGTCTGCAGCGGATCGTTGATGTCGGCCGCCCCGACCGTGAGCACGAAGGGATCGGTGGCCGGCATGGCCAACGCCCCGCCGCTGTTCCCGGAGGCCACCACCACCACGATCCCGGCCCGCCACGCCGACTCGACGGCGTGGGTGAGGGGGCTGTTGAGGTAGCTCTGCGTGCTGTCGGTGCCGTAGGCCAGGTTGATGACCCGGATGTTGAAGCCGGGGTCGGCCCGGTGGGTCACCACCCAGTCGATGGCGGCGATCACCTGTGACACGTCCACCGCCCCATCGGCCGCTCCCACCTTCAGGTTCACGATCCGGGAGCCGGGGGCCACCCCGGCGTCCCGCCCGGCGATGATGCCGGCCAGATGGGTGCCGTGGCCATAGGCGTCCACCGCGGTGGGCAACCCCAGCTGGCGGTCGAGAGACAGGTCGGGCCCGTTGACCACGGCCTCGGCCGAGTCGAGGTATCTCACCGGAGCCACGCCGGTGTCGATCACGGCCACGTCGATGCCCTTGCCGGTGGGGCCGCCGGTCAGGGCGGCGGTCAGCGGGATCCCGATCGCCCTCTTCACCTCGGTACGAAGGATGTTGCGGGTCGAGTTCCACTCGGTGAACGACGATCCGCTGTTCAACGCCGTCTTCAGGCTGGTGCCGTAGTTGGCGGCGGTGGGATCGTAGGTGTTGCTGGCCACGCCGGCCGACAGCACCAGCAGCACAGCCAGCACCACGCCGCTGAGGGGCCCCCGGCGTCGGGGGGGCGACCACCGCCAGCCGTCGGGGAGCATGCCGGGCGAGCGGTCGTTCACAGTGTCAACCTCATGGGTGTCAACCTCGATGGCGTCGGATGGGGCGGCAGGTAGGGCTATCGGCCAGGTGCGGGCCCCGCTGTATGGGTCGACCGGCTCGTTGTGGCCCGCCGGGCCGGCTCCGGCCTTCAGGGCGGGGCGGAACCGGCCGATGACCGGTGCGGCTCATGGCACCTCGATCCACCGACGCCGGACCTCTGCACGTCCAGCTCTTCGCCACCGTGCTGGTGGCGTTGTGCGGGCTGCTCCTGGGGATCGCCCCGCCAGCCCCGATGGTGCCGGCGATCGGATCGTGGGTGGTGGCGGTGCTGGTGCTGGCCCTCTACGCCGGGGCCGAGCTGTGGTCGGTGGAGATCGAGCTCCGCAACGACACCCATACCTTCACCTTCACCTCGGTACCGCTGGTGATCGGGCTGCTGCTGTTGCCGCTCCAGATCGTTGTGCTGCTCCGGGTGGTGTCGTCGTTGCTGGTGCTGGCCGGCGTGCACCGTCAGGGCGGCACCAAGTTGGCCGTCAACCTGACTTCCCACACCATCGAGATCCTGTTGGCGGGCCTGCTGATGGCCGCCCTGGGCCTACCGCCGGGGCTGGGCCTGGGGGCGTGGCCGGTGACGGCCCTGGCTGTGGTGGGGGCCGACCTGATCGGCGGCCTGGTGGTGACGATCGCCATCAGCCTGTTCCAGCGTTCGTGGGACCGGTCGTTCCTGTCGGGGGTGTGGCTGCCCCTGGTGGTGGCCGCCATCGACTCGTCCTACGCCTTGCACGTGGCGACCGAGCTGCACGCCGCGTCGGCCGAAGTGTGGCTGCTGATCCCCCTCGGCGTGTTCGCCGTCGCCCTGACCCACCGCTTCGCCCGCCTGGCCAACCGCTACCGGAGCATGCTCCGCCTCGACAGCTTCGCCCGGGAGCTGGGCCGCGAGACGGCCACCGGCGACTTCGACCGTCGGCTGCTGGCCCGGGTGGCCGACGTCATGCACGCCGAGCAGGCATGGCTGTGCCGCCCGGCGGAGGGTCGGCGCACGCTGCTCACCAGCCACGGCGGAGCCACGGTGGCCGACCTCACCTCCTTCGACACGGCGACGGCGGCTCGGGTGAGCCGGGGCGGCCCGGAGCTGATCGGTTCGGCCGGGCCGCGGGGCGACGAGCTGGCCGCCCTCGGCGTCGGCCAGGCCATCGTCGGCCCCCTGCACCTGGCCGATGGCAGCCTCCTCGTCCTGGGGGTGGGCGACCGGGCCGGTGCGGTGCGGGACTTCGACGCCGACGACGTCCGCATCTTCGGCACCCTGTGCGCCCACGCCGCCGTGGCCGCCCGGAACCTGACCCTGATCGAGGAGCTCCGGGCCGAGTCGACCAGCCTCGAGTTCCAGGCCACCCACGACCCGCTCACCGGTCTGGCCAACCGCACGCTGTTCACCCGTCATCTGGAGGCGGTGGCCCCCGGCACCGAGGTGGCGGTACTGCTCATCGACCTGGAGCGGTTCAAGGAGGTCAACGACACCCTGGGCCACGCCTGCGGCGACAAGCTGCTCATGGAGATCGGCAAGCGCCTCCAGCCGGTGTTGCGGGGCGGCGAGCTGCTGGCCCGGCTGGGGGGCGACGAGTTCGTGCTCCAGATCATGGCCCGGGGTGAGATCGACGCCGCCGACCGGGCCCGCCTCGTGCTCGACCACCTGCGGGCGCCCTACGCCGTGCAGTCGGTCGACGTGGACATCGACGCCAGCATCGGCATCGCCCTGGCCACCGCCCCGCTCGACGGCGACGAGCTGCTGCGCCGGGCCGACGTGGCCATGTACAACGCCAAGACCGCCCACACCGGGGTGGAGGTGTACGCCGCCGACCGCGATCACTACAGCCCGAAGCGTCTGGCCATGGCGGCCCGCCTCCGCTCGGCCATCGACGCCGGCGGTATCCGGCTCCACTACCAGCCCCAGATCGACCTGGCCACGGGCCGCCTGGTGGCGGTGGAGGCCCTGGCCCGGTGGGACGATCCCGGACGGGGCGCCGTGCCGCCGGCCGAGTTCGTGGAGGTGGCGGAGCGGACCGACCTCATCCACCCCCTGACCAACCGGGTGCTGGAGCTGGCCATCGATCAGGCCGCCGCCTGGTACCGCGCCGGGCACCCGCTGCGGGTGGCGGTGAACGTGTCGGCCCGGAACCTGACCGAGGCCGACCTCGTGCCCCGCATCCGGCGCATGCTGGCCACGGCCGGCCTCCCGGCCCACCTGTTGGAGGTGGAGCTGACCGAGACCACGATCATGGCCAACGCCGGCCTCGCCGCCTCGGTGATGGCCCAGCTCCGGGCCATGGACATGCGGGTGGCCATCGACGACTTCGGCACCGGCCACTCGTCGCTCAGTCACCTCACCAGCCTCCCCCTCGACAAGCTGAAGATCGACCGCTCGTTCACCCAGGGCCTCGGGGTGGACCGCACGGCCGAGACCGTGGTGCGAGCGATCGTCGACCTGGGCCGGAGCTTGAAGCTCGACGTGGTGGCGGAAGGCGTCGAGACGGTGACCGCCCGGGTGATGCTCGAACAGATGGTGTGCAAGCTGGGCCAGGGCTATCTGTTCAGCCGGCCCGTGCCGGCGCCCGATCTCGAGCGGTGGTGGACCGGTGCGGGTGCCGCCCCGTCTGGCCTCCTGCTGGCCGAGGCCGGCCCGTGATCGGATCGTGACCGGACAGCCCCGCAACTGGCCGCCACCCCCGGTCCGGCGGGCGGGGCGGGACGACGAGCACCGTGAGCTGGTGGGGGCCCTCCACGCCATCGTGGATCTGGTGGAGCGGGTGCGGGCCCAGCGGCTGCGGGGCATCGGCGGTCTGGCTGTGCTGAACGGGGCCGACGTGGCCACCACGGTGTGGTTCCTGATGCTCGGGGGGTCGGAGGGAAACCCGGTGCTGGCCCCCATCGTGCACCGATGGTGGCTGGTGGTGGCGGTGAAGGCGGTGGTGCTGGCTCTGCTGAGCCGACGCATCCTCGACGCCCCGGCCCGCTCCCGGGAGGCAAGGCTGCTGGTCAATCTGGCCCTGACCTACTACCTGGCCGTGGTGGCGTGGAACCTGTCGGTGGTCCACCGCCTGGTGTCCTGACAGTCGGGTCGCAGCCGAGCAGCGGGGGCTACCTGTTCCCACCCGCCGGGCTTCGTCCCTGCGATACTGGTGCCCGTGACCTCGAACGCCGACTTGCGGGCAGACCGCTACGAGCGCCTGGCCATGATGGCCCGGGCTTTCACCTCCGAGATCGGGCCGGAGGAGATCACGCGGATCGTGGTACAGCAGGGCATGGCCGGGATGAACGCCTCCGGTGTAGGTCTGCTGTTCGTCGACGGCGATGTTGTGCGCTCCGTGGCGGCGGCGGGAACGACGGCCCGGTCGATCCGGCGCATGGAGCAGGACGCCGGTCGCGAGTCGATGCCCCTGGATCGGGCCAACCCGGCATGCCAGGCGATCCGGGAGGCGGAGGAGATCTGGATCCCCAACCGGGAGGAGGGGTTGCGACGCTTCGCCGACCTTCGCCTCGCCTCGCCGGCGTCGCAGGGCTGGGTGGTCATCCCCCTGCTCGGCCGGGGCCGGCCCTTCGGTGCGTTCACCCTGTCGTTCTCCCGCCCACCGGTGTTCGACGAGCCCGAGCGCGACTACATCCGTACCCTGGCCGACGTCGCTGCTCTCGCCCTCTCACGGATCTTCGAAGCTCGGGCGGCGGGCGACGGCGTCCGCCACCTCCTGACCGACGAGATGGCGTCGGCCCTGCTGGGGGCGGGGTCCGAGGGCATCGTGGCCGTCGACGGCACCGGCACGATCCTGCAGTGCAACGAGCGGCTGTGCGAGCTGCTCGGCTACACGCCGGCCCAGCTCGTCGGCCGCCCGATCGAGGTGCTGCTACCGCACCGCTGGCGGGAGGATCACATGCGCAGCCGCCAGCGCTACGTGGACGATCCGGTGCCCCGGTCGGTGGCCTCCGGTCTCGATCTGGTGGCCCTCCGGTCCGATGGCGTCGAGCTACCGGTCGAGATCTCGCTCAGCCCCTGCGCCACCAGCACCGGTCTGTGCGTGCTGGCCGTCATCCGGCCTCGGAGCTGAGACCGGGAGCCGCCCCGGACCCAGTGGCCCACCTGGGCGCAGTGGTAGCGCCCGCCGGGGATCAGAGGGGCCAGGGCATCGCCCATCTCCCGGCCGCCCATGTTGAAGCTGCCCCAGTACGGTGACGGCCCTCGATCCAGGTGATCTCGGTGCCCAGCAACTCGGTCCGGATCGTCACGGGCGCAGGTTGGCGGTGCAGGGTCTACGACCCGGTACTACGACCATTGCTGACCCCTCCTTCGGGCGGGCTTAGCACCGTCTTAGCCGACGGCAACCGACGATGAAGGGGCTCTTCGCACCGTTCCGGCCCAGGAGGCGCTCCCATGACCATCGTCGAGCCGACCATCGAGTCGGAGGTGCGTAGCTACTGCCGCACCTTCCCCACCACCTTCACCTCGGCCCGCGGCAGCGAGCTGTTCGACCACACCGGCCGTCGCTACCTCGACTTCCTGGCCGGTTGCTCCGCCCTCAACTACGGCCACAACGACCCCGACATGGCCGACGCCCTCGTGGCCCACCTGACCGCCGGGGGCATCACCCACGGCCTCGACCTGCGGACCGAGGCCAAGGACCGGTTCCTCGATCGGATCGACCGGCTGATCCTCCGCCCCCGAGGCCTCGACTACCGGGTGCAGTTCACCGGGCCCACCGGCACCAACGCGGTGGAGGCGGCGATCAAACTGGCCCGAAAGGTGACCGGGCGCTCCACCGTGGTGGCCTTCACCAACGGGTTCCACGGTGTCACCCTCGGCGCCCTGGCCGCCACCGGGAACAGCCACCACCGGGGCGCCTCCGGTCCGCTGCCCCTGAGCGGCGTCACCCGGGCCTTCTACGACGGCTACCTCGGCCCCGACGTCGACACCGCCGCCGTGCTGGAGGCCGTGCTCGACGACCCGTCGAGCGGATTCGACCCTCCCGCCGCCTTCCTGGTGGAGGTGGTGCAGGGCGAGGGCGGCCTCAATCCGGCCTCGGCCGGTTGGCTGCGGCGGATCGCCGACCTGGCCCGCCGGGTGGGTGCCCTGCTGATCGTGGACGACATCCAGGCCGGGTGCGGGCGCACCGGGCCGTTCTTCAGCTTCGAGGGCACCGGGGTGGTGCCCGACCTTGTCACCCTGTCCAAGTCGATCTCCGGGTTCGGGCTGCCCATGGCGCTGGTGCTGCTGCGGCCCGAGCTCGACCAGTGGCGCCCGGGCGAGCACAACGGCACCTTCCGGGGCAACAACCTGGCCTTCGTGACCGCCGCCGTGGCTCTGGAGAAGTTCTGGTCCGACGATCGTCTCACTCTCGACGTCGACCGCCGGGCCCGCTTGGTGCGCTCGGTCCTCGAACCGCTGGCCGGCCTGGTCCCCGGGTGGCGGGTGAAGGGCCGGGGCCTGATGGCCGGACTCGACGTGGGCACCACCGAGGTGGCGGCGGCGGTGACCGCCGGCTGCTTCCAGCGGGGCCTGGTGATCGAGACGGCAGGACCCCGCGACCAGGTGGTGAAGGTGCTGGCCCCCCTCACCACACCCGATGTCCAGCTGGCCGAGGGCATGAGCATCGTGGCCGAGGTCGTGCACCGCACGGCCGCCGGCCCACTGGTGGGCACCGGATGCGGGGAGGTGGCGGCGTGAACGGCGAGTCGGTGTCGGTGCTCGTTGGCGACCCCGACCACCCGACGGCATGGTTCGCCGGTGAGCGGTTACACGACCTGTTCGACCAGACCTGCGCCGCTCTGGGCCGGCGCGCCCGACGCCGCCTGGCCGTCGACTACGGCGGCATCGGATACAGCTTCGCCGAGCTGCGGGGCCGTTCCCACCAGCTGGCCCACCACCTGACCGACGCCGGCATCACCCCCGGCCAGCGGGTGGCCCTGCTGCTCGGGCGGTCGGTCGACGCCTACGCCACGGTGCTGGCGCTGTCTCGCATCGGGGTGTCCTGGGTGCCCCTCGACGCGTCGTTCCCACCCGAGCGGCTCCGGTTCCTGCTGGCCGACAGCGGGGCGGCCGCTGTGCTGACGGTCTCGGAGCTCACCGGGCGGTTCGAATCGGCCGGCGTGCCCGTGGTCGCCCTCGATCAGGCCCAGCCCGAGATCGCCCGCCGCTCCCGTGGGGGATACACCTCGGCGTCGTCCGACCCCGATCCCGAGTGCTACGTGATCTACACCTCGGGCTCAACCGGCCAGCCGAAGGGGGTACCGATCCGGCAGTCGAGCATCGTGAGCTTCGTACGGGTGGCCGCCGGCCTCTACGGCTACCGTCCCGACGACCGGGTCTACCAGGGGCTCACGATCGCCTTCGACTACGCCTTCGAGGAGATCTGGGTTCCCCTGGTGGCCGGGGCCACCCTGGTGCCGGCTCCGCCCGGAGCCCAGCTGGTGGCCGACGACCTGCGCCAGTTCCTCGACGAGCAGCGGATCACGGCCCTGGCCACCGTGCCCACCGTGCTGGCCACGGTGCGGCCCCCGCTGCCGGCGCTCCGCCTGCTGCTGGTGTCGGGGGAGGCCTGCCCGGCCGACGTGATCGGGCCGTGGTTCGAGCCCGGGCGCCGGGTGCTCAACCTGTACGGACCCACCGAAACCACGGTCAGCGCCACCTGGGGCGAGCTGATTCCGGGGCGGCCGATCACGATCGGACGCCCCCTGCCCACCTACACCGTGGCCCTGCTCGATCCCGACGGCGGTGCCCGTCCGGTTCCCCGGGGCGAGGTGGGGGAGATCACCGTGGGCGGCATCGGGGTGGCCGAGGGGTACCTCAACCGGCCCGAGCAGACGGCGGCGGCCTTCGTGGACGACGTGCTGGGCCTGCCCGACAACCCGGGCCGACGCCTGTACCGAACCGGCGACCTGGGCCGGCTCACCGACGACGGCGAGGTGGAGTACCTGGGTCGGATCGACACCCAGGTGAAGATCCGCGGCTACCGGATCGAGCTGAGCGAGATCGAGGCGACGGCCCGGGCCGTGCCCGGGGTGGGCAACGCCGTGGTGGCCCCCCACACCCTGCCCGACGGCTCGGTGGTGCTGGCCGCCTGGTTGGCGCCGGCCACGTCCGGCGGGGAGATGGACCTGGGCGCGGTGTACGCCGCCCTGCGGGCGGGCCTGCCGGCCTACATGGTGCCGACCCTGCTGGAGCCGATCGCCGAGGTCCCCCTCCTGGCCAGTGGCAAGGCCGACCGGTCGGCCCTGCCCGCCCCGGCCGGCCGCCGGTTCGTGGCCGACGAGGTGGACCTGGTGGTGCCCAGGACCGAGACCGAGGCCCGCCTGGCCGGCCTCCTGGCCGAGGTGCTCGACCTGCCGGCCGTGTCGGTGGAGGCCGACTTCTTCGCCGAGCTGGGCGCCGACTCGCTCACCATGGCCCGATTCGTCACCGAGCTCCGCTCAACGCTGGGCGTCCGCCGGCTGACCCTCAAACAGCTCTACCAGCATCCGACCGTCGCCGCCCTGGCCGCCTTGCTGCCACCATCGCCGGCCACCGACACGGCGCCGCCCCCGGCAGCGTCGCCGGCGGCAGCCGGTTGGTCGGATCGGTCGGCGGAGCCCCCGGCGCCGGCGGCCGATCCGGGGCCGGTTCCCGCCCACCCGCTGCGGGTGCCGAGCCGAGCGGCCCATGTGGCCACGGGGGTGGCCCAGGTGGGGATCCAGCTGCTGGTCCTGGCGGTGTCGGCCATGGCCGGGTTGGCGGCCTTCCGCCTCCTCGGCCAACCGGCCGGGCCGGTGGGCACGTGGTTGCGGCTCGTCGCCGCCGGCGGCGGCCTGTGGCTGGCCACCGTGGTGGGCCTGGTGGCGGTCAAGTGGCTGGCCGTCGGCCGGTTCCGGGACGAGCCGGTGCCGCTGTGGACCGTCGCCTACCTGCGGTTCTGGGTGGCCCGGCTGGCCGTCACCCTCAACCCCATGGTCCTGCTGGCCGGCACTCCGGCCTACAACGTCTACCTGCGGGCCGTCGGCACCCGGGTCGGGGCAGGGGCGGTGGTGCTGGCCCCACCCCCTGTGTGCACCGACCTGGTCTCGATCGGCGCCGGGGCCGTAGTCCGCCACGAAGCGGTGCTGGCCACTTACGTGGCCATCGGCGGTTGGCTGCGGCCCGGCCCCATAGCCATCGGCGCCGGGGCCCTGGTGGGCGACGGCACCGTGCTGTCGCCGGGCACGGCCGTGGGCGCCGGGGCCCAGCTCGGCCCCGCCTCGGCCTTGCTGGCGGGCCAGCGGGTGCCCGACGGGACGGTGTGGCAGGGCTCGCCGGCCGAGCCGTGCGCCACCACCTTCGACCGGTGCGAACCCCGACCGGTGGAACCCCGGAAACGGGCGCTCTTCACCCTCGGCCAGATCCTGTCGCTGCTGTTGGTCACTCTCCCTGCCTCCTTGGCCCCCCTGGCGGCGGCCGCCCGGTTCGACCTCTCGGCCGAGACGCTGCTGGGCACGGGCGGCGGCCCGGCGGGCACGGCCCTGCGGCTCGGTCTGGCCGCCCTGGCCCTCGAAGCGGCGAGCCTCGTCACCGCCGCCGCCACCGTGCTCGTCGTACCCCGCCTGCTGCGGCCGCTGGTGGCCCCCGAGGTGTCGCACCCGCTCCACGGCCTGCGGTGGCAGGCGGCCCGGGCCCTGGCCCGCTTCAGCAACAACCGCTTCTTGTGCACCGTCTTCGGCGACTCGGCGATGATCGTCGGCTGGCTGTCGGCGGTGGGCTACGACTTGTCCCAGGCCACCCAGACCGGGTCCAACTTCGGGGTCGACCAACGCCATCACAGCCCCTTCCTGTGCACCTTCAACCGCAACACGCTGGTGTCCGACGGGCTCCGGTTGACCAATCTGGAGGTGTCGGGCACCTCGTTCCGGCTCCGGGCGGTGTCGGTGCCGGCCGACACCTACCTGGGCAACGTGGTGCGCTACCCGGCCGATGCCGCCGTCGGCCCGAACTGTCTCATCGCCACGAAGGCGGCGGTCCCCCTCGACGGCCCGGTTCGCACCGGGGTGGGCCTCCTCGGATCGCCGGCGTTCGAGATCCCCCGCTCGGTGCAGCGGGACCACTTGTTCGACCTCTACAAGCAGCCGGGCCTGTTGGAACAGCGGCTGGCCCGAAAGCTGCGGTCCAACCTGGTGACGATGGCGTTGTACCTGGCTCGGTGGTGGCTGTTGACGGTGCTGGCCCTGGGGTCGGGGGCGGCGGCGCTGAACCTGGTCGGCCCCGGTGCCGGCCTCGCGCCCACGGCCCTGGCCCTGGCCGCGGCCGCTGCCACCACCGTCGTGGGCGGCGCACTCGTCTCCGTTCTCCTGGAGCGGCTCGTGGTGCGGTTCCAGCCCGTCCAGCCGCTGTACTGCTCGCTCTACGACCCCCGCTTCTGGGCCCACGAGCGCTTCTGGAAGCTGAACTACAACGCCTTCCTCCGGGTGTTCGACGGGACGCCGGTCAAGCCCTGGTTCCTGCGGTTGCAGGGGGCCCAGGTAGGGGCCCGGGTGTTCGACGACGGCGCCGGCCTCACCGAGCCGGGCCTGGTGGCCATCGGCGACGACTGCTGCCTCAACCACGGCGCCGTGCTCCAGGCCCACTCGCTGGAGGACGGCACGTTCAAGTCCGACCGCGTCCACCTCGGAACGGGCTGCACCGTGGGCCCCGCCGCCCTCGTCCACTACGCCACCGAGCTGGGCGACCACTGCGTGATCGACGCCGACTCGTTCGTGATGAAGGGAACCACGGTGGAGTCGGGCGGCCATTGGCAGGGGAACCCGGCCCGCCCGGTCTCCCCACCGGCGGGCCAGCGCCAGGTCACGTTTCCCGACTCGTCTGTCAACGAACTGCAGGTGATCTCATGACCACACCACTCGACGTGATCGACATGCCCAGCCCCGACGAGTTCGTTGGCCGCTGGCTGGCCCCCGGCCGGCCGGTGGTGGTGCGGGGGCTCAGCTACGACCGGGAGGCCTGGACGGCCCAGGGGCTCCGGGCCCGGGCCGGGGGCCTGGCCACCCTGGTCTACGGCTCTTTGTTCGACCTGGAGGACATCGCCACCCTCGACGACTACCTCGACGACTGGTTCGCCAGGGGAGATGGCGTTCCGGGAGATCCGGGTCTCCTCGACCCCGGCGATGAGGTCCCCTATGTCCGCTGGTACAACCGGCTGCGAGACGTGGAGGCGGCCTGGGGCGACGAGGCCCTGGCCCGCATGGCCGACACCTGGGCCGCTCCGGCCTGTCTGCCCCGCCACGACCTGGTGCTACCGGTGGGCGGTGGTGATCCGGTGTCCGATCGCTTCCCGTACCGGGGCCTCCTGGTGGCGGCCCGGGGCGCCCGCACCCGACTCCACCGCGACCCGTTCGGCACCGATGCCGTGGTCGCCCAGTTCGCCGGGGTGAAGGAGGCTGTGCTGTACGCACCGGGTCGGGCCGCAGAGCTCCACCTCGGTGACGACACCAGCTCCTACGGCGGCTTTCTCGATGTCCGGGGCGACGGTTCGGGGCGCCTGGCGGCCGAGCCCGACCTGCGGGGGCTGGTTCACCCCGGCGACCTCATCTACATCCCCCGGGGCTGGCTGCACGACGTGCTGGTGCTGGAGGACTCGCTATCGGTCACGTGGAACTTCGTCCACCAGGCGGGGAGCCGGGAGCTGATCCGGTATCTGCAGGCGGGGCCTGAGGCCGACAGCGAGTGGGAGATCCTGCGTTGGTTCCGAACCCAGGCCGGCTGCCCCGATCTGACCCCGGCCGAGCTGGTGGCCGAGCTGCGATCGGCCGCCGCCGCGGCCGCCGCTTCTGCGTCGCGATGATCCCGCTGAGCGCGCCGACCGCGACGCAGGTCCGACCCGTGTTGCGGCTGTCGCTCAGGCCGACCGGGTCAGCGGGCGCTGCCGCGGCAGCCGGCGCAGGGGACGGGACCGAAGTGGGTGACATGCCCGGTCCAGCCGGCGCCGTCGTGGTAGCGGAGCTCGTGGTGGTGCCAGGGGTCGTCGTGCCAGCCCTTGGCCGTCACCGGCGCGGCGGGCGGGATGGTCATGCGGGCGGTGGTGGCGGGGGTGCGGGTGTCGAGCAGAGCGGTCATGGTCGTATCGTGCGCCGTGGCCATCCCGGCGGGATCGGGGCCGTCCCCCTGATCGGCGGAGGCAGGTAGGGGATCAGCCGGCGCGGCGGGCAGCCGCAGTCTCGCGGCGGTTGGCCTTGTCGATCGCCTCCACCAGCTCCTGCTTGGTCATCGACGACCGGCCCTTGACCTCGAGGCGGCGGGCCAGGTCCATCAGGTGGGCCTTGGTGGCGTTGGCGTCGACCCCGCCCGCCGTGGCTCCCCGACGGTCACCACCTCGCCGGGCAGCGGCTCCGCTGCGAGCGGCCTGGGCGTCCGATGGGCCCTTGTGCTCCTTGGGCTCCCAGTGGTCGCCAACCTTCTCGTAGCTGTGCTTGAGGGCGGAGAAGGCGGTGCGATGGGCCCGCTCGCCCTCCCCGTAGCTCTCCACTGCCGAGTCGTGGGTCTCCCGCCAGATGGCCTGGGCGTGCTCATCCGACCGGTCCAGGGTCGACGGCAGATCGGTGGTGCTCCCCTTGGCCGACTCTCGCTTGTCGTCTCGCTTCGCCATGCTCGGGCGCTACCCCGAACCGGTCGGCTACATGCGCCGGGCCTCGGTGACCCGGCGGAGGAACGAGCGGAGCCGCTCGTCCTGCGGATCCTGGAAGATCTCGTCGGGCGTGCCCACCTCGGCCAGGTTGCCCTCGGACATGAAGCAGATCCGGTTAGCCACATCGCGGGCGAATCCCATCTCGTGGGTGGCCATGAGGATCGTCATGCCCTCGTCCACCAACTCCCGCACCATGGCCAGCACCTCGCCCACCAGCGCCGGGTCGAGGGCGCTGGTGATCTCGTCGAGCAGCATCACCTCAGGCTCCATGGCCAGGGCCCGGGCGATGGCCACCCGCTGCTGCTGTCCGCCCGACAAGCGGTCGGGGTACTCGCCCGCCTTGTCGGCCAGTCCGATCCGTTCCAGCAGAGCAATGGCTCGGGCCCGAGCCTCGGCCTCGGGGAGTTTCAGCACCTTGGTGGGGGCCAGCGTGATGTTGCGGAGCACGGTCATGTGGGGGAACAGGTTGAACCCCTGGAACACGATGCCCACCACCCGGCGCAGGAAGTCGACGTCGACCCCCGGCCCGCTGGCCGCCTCGCCGGCCACCCGGATCTGTCCCTGCTGGATCTCCTCCAGGGCATTGACGCAGCGCAGCAGGGTGGACTTGCCGCACCCCGAGGCCCCGATGAAGCAGACCACCTCGTGGTGGCCGATGTCGAGGTCGATACCCCGCAGCACGTGGTTGGGGCCGTAGTGCTTGTGGACGCCGGCGAACTCGACGTAGGGGGGCAACTGGCCTGGCTGGTCGTCGGTGGCGGCCATGGTCAGCCCACCAGCGTCCGCTGCTGGTCCCGGCGGATCAGCCAGTCGGTGAAGCGGGCCAGGGGAATCGTCATGATCAGGAACAGCAGACCGGCCACCGCCACCGCCGTGAGGTTGAAGAACTGGCTCTTGTACAGCCCGGCCTTGTTGAACACCTCAACCGTGCCCACCACCGAGGCCAGCGCCGTGTCCTTCTGGAGGCCGATGAAGTCGTTCAGCAGGGGCGGCAGCATCCGCCGCACCCCCTGGGGGATGATGACGTAGCGGAGGGTCTGGCCCTGCGACAGCCCGAGTGATCGGGCGGCCGCCGCCTGGCTCCAGTGGATCGAGTCCATCCCGGCCCGGTACACCTCGGCCACGTAGGCTCCGTAGACCAGGGTGAGGGCCAGCACCACCAGCCAGAACAGCTGCTGCGGGGGCGACAGCAACGACAGCCCGGGCAGCTTGGCCAGCTGGAAGCCGAACACCACCAGCGTCAGCACGAGGATGGCGGGCAGGCCCCGGAACACGTCGACGTAGGCCACGGCCAGGAACCGGATGGGGGCGCCGGCCCGGCCCGGGATCTGGCGGACCACGGCCACCAGCAGGGCCCACACCAGCACCAGCACCTCGGTGGCCATGAAGATCTTGATGTTCAGCCAGAACGCCGCCGTCAGGCCCCGGAACGACTTGCCGAAGATGTCCGAGCGGAAGAAGACCTCCCGCACAGCACCGTCGTTCGTGCCCAGGAGGAAGGCCAGGAACGCCACCACCAGGGCGGCGAGGCCGAATCCGAGCACGTACCACTGCATGTCCCTGGCCCGGGCCGCCGCCACCCGGGCCGCGGCGTGGTTGCCGGCCCGGTCGAGCGACCGGGCCTGCAACGCAGCCTGGACGGCCTGCCCCGCCGCGGCCGGTACGGCCAACGCAGCGGCGGCCAGGAACACCACGATCACCGTGACCGGCCACGGGGCGCCGTCGGCGAACGAGGCCCAGAAGGCGAACAGGCTCCACCAGGTGAGCGCCACCACGATCAGGGCCGCCGCCATGGCGACGATGGAGGAGCCGAGCCGGGTCCGTACCCGGGGACGGGTGGCCCGCAGCCGCTCCGCCGCTGCCGGCGGGGCCGTGATCGGGGAATCGGTCATGGAGGGATCCTCAACGCCGTCGGGTGGTGGTGCTACTTGACGTCGATCACCGGCACCTTCGACGGATCGGCACCGAGGTTCTCAGCCGCAAGCTTGCCCAACGTGCCGTCATCCTTCAAGGCGGTGATGGCGGCGTCGACGGCGGCTTTGTTCTCGGAGCCCTTGGGCAGGATGGCGCCGTACTGCTCGCCCGTCTTGAACTGGGCCACCACCTCCTGCACCCCGCCCGACTTAGCGGCCTGCGACAGCACGATCGGCACGTCCATGATGAAGGCGTCGACCTGGCCGGCCTGGAGGGCGGTGAAGCCGTCGGGCAGGGCCTGGAAGATCTGGGGGTCGGCGTCGGGCTTCAGCGTGTCGTTGAGGAAGTCGAGCCCGGTGGTGCCGGCCTGGGCCCCCCAGCGGAGCTTCTTCGCCTCGTCGAGGGTGCTCAGCGTGGTGCCCTTGGCCACCAGCACGCCCTGGTCGGCCTCGAAGTAGGGCTCGGTGAACTCCACCACCTCGGCCCGCTCGTCGGTGACCGTGACCTGGGAGAAGGCGACGTCGAAGCCGGTCACGGTGCCGGCCACGAGACCGTCGAAAGGCACGTTGCGCACCTCCACCGAGTCGAGGCAGAGCTCGTCCTTGATGGCCTGCACGATGTCGTACTCGTAGCCGCCGGTGATCTGGGTGGGGTCGGTTTCCGACCCGTCCCAGAAGCCGGGCCCGGGCAGGGAGGTGACCACCGTGAGGGTGCCGGCCTTGATCGGCGTGAAGTCGGTTGGGCAGTCGCTGCCGGCGGCCCCGCCGCCTGTGGTGGCGCCTGTCGAACCGCTGGCCTCGCTGGTTGCCGTGGAGCTGTCCGTCTCGGTGGACGCACCGGTGGAGGTGTCGGTGGTGGCGCTGTCGCTGCCGCAGGCGGCGGCGACCAAGCCGAGGAGGCCCATGAGGGCCAGCAGGGTGATGCGCCACGACCGGCGGGAGGCGCCGGGGGCGCGGTCGGTGGCCACCTTGGTGGTGGATTGTCGTGTGATCATGGGCAAAAGGTAACCCTGACCGTCACGAACCGCGCTGGCCGACGCATTTTGTTCATAATACCGGCCACCGTACGTGGTGGTAACCCGTCTGGTTTCCGCTGGCTCCGGCGGGAGTGGTGCGCTCAGATGGCGTGGGTGGTCATCGACAACGAGCCCAGGGCGTAGCCGTCGATCAGCACCCGGCCGGTCTCGCCGGCGGCGGCGGCCAGCCCGCCCAAATAGTAGAGCGGGAGGAGATGGTCGGGCGTGGGGGCGGCCAGCGAGTAGCGCTGGTGCCGGCTGAGCGCAGCGATGTCTCCCGGGGCCTGGGCCATGAGCGTGCGGGCGGCTTCGTCGAACTCCTCGGCCCAGTCGAACCCGGTGTCGGGCCGGTTCGGGTCGAGGGCGGGGAGATTGTGAACCACGTTGCCGCTGGCCACGATCAACACACCCCGCTGGCGCAGGGGGGCGAGGGCCGCCCCCAGGGCCACGTGGTAGTCGGGCGACTTGGAGGCGTCGACCGAGAGCTGCAGCACGGGGACGTCGGCCGCCGGGTAGAGGTGGGCCAGCACCGACCACGTGCCGTGGTCGATTCCCCACGAGTCACGGTCCATTCCGATCCACGTGGGTTTCACCACCTCGGCGATCTCCTGGGCCAGGTCCGGGTCGCCGGGGGCCGGATACCGAAAGGCGAACAGTTCCTCGGGAAAGCCGAAGAAGTCGTGGATCGTGTTCGGTGCCGTCATGGCGGTGACGGCCGAGGCGTTGATGTACCAGTGGGCTGAGATGGCGAGGATGGCCCGGGGCTGCTGGGGGAGGGCGGCCCCGAAGGCGGCCCACGCCTCGGTGTAGCGGTTGGACTGCAGGGCGTTCATCGGGCTCCCATGGCCCACGAACACGGCCGGCAGGGTGGTCTCAGCGCTGTCGCTCATCCCGACTCCCATCAAGAGGTTGACGTGTCAATATCCTAGCTGCCGCCGGGGCCGACCGCTGGCCCGGACCGCCCGAGCGAGCCGGCCCGGCCCAGATCGGCCCGGTTGGCCGCACGCGAGCCGGCGGCCCATCCACTGGCGTCCATCGACGACGATGCCCGTTGCCGCCGCAACGGCCCCAGTTCGGCCGCCATCCAGGCCTCCACCCGCTCCGCCCGATCGGCCAGCACGGGTAGCAGGTCGGCCCCGTCGCCTCCGGCCGCGGCCTCGGCCTGCACCTGCTCGTTGACCTCGGCCAGCCGCTGGCCCACCCGGTGGGCGTAGGCGTGGAGGAACGAGCTGCGGAAGCCCCGGCTGCGCTCGTGGGCCCCGGCCGGCGCCGATGCCCCTGCGGCCTGCACCGCCAGCTGGGCCTGCACCAGCAGTGAGGTGTAGAGCGTCTCGGCGGCCAGCAGATCCTGGTCGAAGCCGATAAGGGCCACCAGGGCGTAGGCCGGGTAGTAGACCGATCGGCACGATGATCGGGCCGCCACCACGTGGAGCAGGGTGGTCTTGGCCCTGAGGTAGGGCTCGTCGACCGGGAGGCGGACCATGGTGGGCTCGTCGCGCGAGCCCGACGTGCGACCCCACAGCAGGGCGGCGTCGATGGCGTGGCGGGCCATCAGCTCCTGCGCCTTGGCCGTGAACGTGGCCGCCTCGGCCTCGAAGGTGGTGGACTCGGCCTGGGCCAGCAGGGCCCGGACCTTGGTGAGGATCGGGGCCAGGGAGGCGTCGGCGGCCTCGGCGTCGGCCAGGAGGTGGTCGGCGAGACCAGCGGTGAACCACGACCCGGGAGCGGGGGACCCGGCACCGCTCCGCGCCTCGTCGGACCCCGGCGGGGGGATGAGGGTGCCGACGCGTCCGAGCTCGTCGAGGTTGCGGTAGAGGTACAGGGCGGTTGTCCCGCACACCTCGGGCGTGGCGCCGAGGCGCTCATGGCCCCGACGGAGCCAGCCCTCGGCGGTGTCGCCCGGGGGGGCCAGGCCGAGGCCGGCCACGTGGGCCGTCCACCGGCGGTGGACGGTACCGGGCGGGCGCCGGGCCAGGTCGACGGCGATGGCCAGGGCCGCGATCTCCCGGGCCGGCGGCTTCATGGTCCGCTCCACCTGGCGGAGGATCTCGCCCGGCAACCAACCCCGCCCCCAGAGGCTGTCGAGTACGGCCAGCAGATGGGGCTCGACGGCCTCCGGCGGCTCGGCCCAACTGCCCGGTGTGCGGCGATACCCAGGATCGAATCGAGTCATGGACGTACTCTACTGTTGTGGTGTGACAATGAACGTCAACAACCGAATCGTCGCAGCGAGGTGGCGGCGTGGCACCCTGGCAGCATGACCGACGCCGGAGCCGATGCGGACCTGGTCATGGCCGATGCATCGCCTCCGGCCGGCGTGGCCCTGGCCACCTGGGGCCTGTTCGTCGGGTTCGCCTTCCTCCAGCTGGCCGGCGGACTGTTCGGCACCCTGCTCGGCGTCCGTTCCGAGCTGGCCCAGCTCCCCACCGCGCTCAGCAGCCTGATCAGCGCCGCCTACTACGCCGGCTTCCTGCTCGGCACCCGGGTGACGCTGGAGGCGCTGGGCCGGGTGGGTCACATCCGGGTCTACAGTGCGCTGGCGGCGGTGCTATCGGCGGCCATGGTGGCGGTGGGCCTCACCGCCGAGCCGGCGGCGTGGATGCTCCTCCGCTTCGTCACCGGCCTGTGCCTGGCCGGGCTGTACGTGGTGGCCGAGAGCTGGCTCAACAACCTGGCCACCAACGACAACCGGGGCCGGCTGCTGGCCGTGTACCTGGTGGTCAGCACCGGTGCCTTCGGCGTGGGCCAGGTGCTGCTGTTCGCCCTCGACGCCCGCACCGCCACCGGCTACGCCCTGGCCGGCATCGCCGCCTCCCTGGCGGTGGTGCCGGTGGCCCTGTCGGAGCACGCCGTGGTGCCGGTGGTGCGGGGCGACGAGGCCGGCCTCACCCTGCGGCAGCTGGCCCGGGAGGTGCCCACCGGGGTGGGCTCGTGCCTGCTGGTGGGCCTGGTGCACGGCGGGCTCACCGGCATGGCCGCCATCTACGCCACCCGGGTGGGGATGTCGCCCGCCCGCACCGGGCTGTTCGTGGCCGCCCCCAACGTCGGCGGCATGCTGCTCCAGTGGCCGATCGCGGCGGCGTCCGACGAGGTCGACCGGCGGGCCGTGGGAGCGGTGGCGGCGGCCGCCTCCCTGGTGGCCGGGGGGTTGCTGCTCCTGGTGCCGGCGGAACATCCGGCGGTGCTGCCGGTGGCGCTCGTGCTCGGCGGGTTCAGCTTCCCGCTCTACTCGATCGCCGCGGCCTACACCAACGACTGGATCGACCCCCGCCACGTCAGCTCGGCCGCCTCCCAGCTCATCACGCTCTACGGGCTGGGGGCGATCGTGGGTCCCCTCGTGCTGGCCGGGCTGATGGTGGTGGCCGGCCCCGCCGGGTTCTGGTGGGCGATCAACGGCATCCATCTGGCCCTCGTCGCCTTCTTCCTCTACCGGATGCGGGCCTGGCGCTCACCCCTGGTCAAGCGCCCGTGGGACGAGGTGTCGCTCCCGGCCCGGATGTTCTTCCTCCCCGGCACCGTGGTCGCCCTGGCCCGCCGCTACCGCCACCGCCACACCGGCTGACCCCCCGCCCCACAGCTCGAACCGTGTCGCAGTGTGCGCGCTGGGCGCGCCAACCGCGACGCGGATCGAACCGTGTCGCGGTTTTCGCGGCGTCAACCGGCGGCGAGATCCACGATGCCGGCCACGGCCCGCCGGACGGCGAGGGTCGACGGCCCGGCCACGGCGGCCACGGCGCCGCCCCCGGTGAGGGCCGACAGGGCCACCCGGCAGCCCTCGGTCGCCGGCGGGGCCCCGGCCCCCAGCACCCGCTCGGCCGGGGTGCCCAGCAGCACCACCTGGGCCACGGCCCGGCTGCCGGCCAGGCCGGCCGGGCCGTCCCAGCCGGGGCGGCCCGTGTCGAGGCCGGAGCACAGCAGGGGAGCACCGGCCCGGCCCTCGATCCGGAGGCGGGACCGCAGCCTCCCCGCCGTCTCGCCGTGGCGACCCAGCACCACCTCCTCCACCCACACCAACTCCACCCCGTCGCCCACACGGACCACCGTGTCGGCCCGGTGGTCGGCCTCAGCGGCGATGATCGCCGGCTCGGGGCACCACCACAGTCGACCCCCGTCGCCCACCGTCACCGTGACGACGGTGGCCGACGTGTCGCCCCGGGGGCCGGGCAACACCAGCGAGGCCGCCACCGACGTGAGCCTCAGCTCGGCCCCGGGGCCCACGTCGACCCGTAGCCGCAGGTCATCGCCCCCCACCGGGCCGGCAGCGGTGCCGACCCACACGACCCCGCCGGGATGCGGGCCGTCGGGCGTTGGCCGGAAGGTGAAGGGGGGATCGTTGCGCAGCGTCGTCACCCGGGTGCGCCCCCCGGACGCTTCCACCGCCAGCGATGCCGACGCCCGGTGGCCCCGGCCGGCCCCGAGCCCCCCGGACCGTCCCCGGTGCACAGCACCACCGTCCAGGTGGGCTTCCGCCACCGGAACGGCGGGTGGGGTCGGCGCCGTGAGCGTCATGCGCCGCCAGCCGGCGCGGTGGCGGTGCCGAGGGCGAGGGAGGCGGCGGCCCGATCGGCCAGCAGGCCCCGGATCCAGGCCGCCACCGGCTCGGCCCGCGGGTCGAGCCGGAGCGACACGAACGCCGTGGGTCGCCCGCCCCGCCCCGCCTCGGCGTCGCGGGCCATCACCCCCAGGTCGGCCCCCACCATCTCGGCCAGGTCGGTCTTGTTGACCACGAGCAGGTCGGAGCGGGTGATGCCGGGGCCACCCTTGCGGGGCACCTTGTCTCCCCCCGACACGTCGATCACGAAGATCTGCACGTCCACCAGGGCGTAGCTGAAGGTGGCGGTCAGGTTGTCGCCCCCGCTCTCCACCAGCACCAGGTCGGGATCGAAGCGGGCTTCGAGCTGTTCCACCGTGTCGAGGTTCTCGCTGATGTCGTCCCGGATGGCGGTGTGAGGGCAGCAGCCCGTCTGCACGGCCCTGATCCGTTCGGTCGGCAGCACCCCCTTGCGCTCCAGGATGGCGGCGTCCTCCCGGGTAAAGATGTCGTTGGTGACCACGGCCAGCCCGAGGTCGGAGGCGAAGGCCCGGCACAGGCACGACACCAGCTCGGTCTTGCCGCTCCCCACCGGCCCGCCGATACCCACTCGCAGGCTGCGCCGGGCCGGGCCGCCCCCGTCGCCGGTTGGTCCGCTCAGACCGGGCCATCGCCCGGCGGCCAGTGGGTCGTGATCGTGGTCGTGGGCATGGCCCGGGTCGTGAGGAGGCACAGGGTCGGTCCTTTGCATCGGTCAGCAGTGGAGGTCGGGACGAGTGAGGTCAGGTGGCGAACAACCGGTCGGTGCGGGCCGCGTGCTCCACCGCGGCGATCTCGGTGAACGGCCCCACCAGGCAGGGCAACTCGTCGATCGGGCCGGTGGCGGCCTGCGCCGCTTCGGCCGCCACCTCGTCGACCACGGGGGCCAGGGAGGCGGCCAGGGCGGCCACGGCGAACGGGTCGAGCCCGCCCAGCCGGAGGGCGGCCTGCAGCGGTGTGGTGAGCGTGTGGTGGAGGCTGAGCCGGGCGGCGTCGAGCGCTCCGATTCCGGCGGCGTTGGCCACCGCCCCCAGGGCCACGGACTGATGGGGCCCATCGGGGTGGAGGGCGGCCACCGCCACCAGCGTCGGTCCGGGCCAGCAGCCGGCGGCGGCCCGGGTCAGCTGGCGGCCCAACCGGCGCGACGACTCCCGCAGCGGGGCCATAGCCATCCTGGCCTCAGCCTCGGCGTCGAGCAGGCGCAGGGTCCGTCCCGGACCGCAACCGTGCTGATCGCAGTCCGCAGCCAGGCCCACTACCACCGCGGCGGTGAGGGCGGCATCAACCAGGCCGGTGGTGTGGAGCCGGCCCACGGCATAAGCGGCCAGGCTGTCGGGCCCGGTCAGCCGTCCGTCGAGCAGGGCCGCCTCGGCCCCACCTGAATGCACATGGCCACCGGCCGGGAACCGCCCGTCGGCCAGGAGCAGGAGGGCGGCCGCACCGCCGTCGGCGCTCATCGGATGCTCATTCCGGCAGCCACGGCCCTAGAAGAGGAAGTAGCGCTGGGCCATGGGCAGCTCCGTCGCCGGGCTGGGCTCGATCAGCTCCCCGTCGATCCGCACGGCGAACGTGTCGGGGCTGACGGTGACCGAGGGAACGGCGGTGTTCTCCGGCAGATCAGCCTTGGCCACCCGGCGGCAGTCGGCCACCGCCACCAGGGGCTTGGCCACGCCGAGGCGGTCGGCCAGATCACCAGACTCCAGCGCCAGCGGGGCCACGAACGTGAGGCTCAAGCCGGGAGCCGCCCCGGGGGCGGCGCCGAACATGGGTCGGGGCAGGATCGGCTGGGGCGTGGGGATGGAGGCGTTGGCGTCGCCCATCTGGGCCCAGGCGATCGCCCCGCCCTTCACCACCACGTGGGCCCGCACGGCGAAGAAGGCGGGGTCCCACAGCACGAGGTCGGCCAACTTGCCCACCTCGACCGACCCCACCTCACCGGCCAGCCCGTGGGCCAGGGCGGGGCAGATCGTGTACTTGGCCACGTAGCGCCGGGCCCGCAGGTTATCGGCCCCGTTGTCCGAGCCGTTGTCGCCGGGCAGCGAACCCCGCCGCCGCTTCATCACGTGCGCCGTCTGCCAGGTGCGAAGGATCACCTCACCCACCCGACCCATGGCCTGGGCGTCGGACCCGATCATGGAGATCGCCCCCAGGTCGTGGAGGACGTCCTCGGCCGCCATGGTGGAGGGCCGGATCCGGCTCTCGGCGAAGGCCAGGTCTTCGGGGATGGTGGGGGAGAGGTGGTGGCACACCATCAACATGTCGAGGTGCTCGTCGAGCGTGTTGATCGTGTGGGGTCGGGTGGGGTTGGTCGACGACGGCAGCACGTTGGGCTGCGACACCACGGTGATGATGTCGGGAGCGTGGCCGCCGCCTGCGCCCTCGGTGTGGTACGTGTGGATCGACCGGCCCCCGATGGCGGCCAGCGTTGCCTCCACGTAGCCGGCCTCGTTGAGGGTGTCGGTGTGGATCGCCACCTGCACCCCCTGCTCGTCGCACACGGTGAGGCAGGCGTCGATCACGGCCGGGGTGGTTCCCCAGTCCTCGTGGAGCTTGAACCCCGACGCCCCGCCGGCCAACTGCTCCCGCAGCGCCTCGGGCGACACCGTGTTGCCCTTGGCCAACAGGGCCACGTTGATCGGCCACGAGTCCATGGCCCGCAGCATCATCGCCGTGTGCCAGGCCCCGGGGGTGACGGTGGTGGCCTTGGTGCCTTCGGCGGGCCCGGTACCGCCCCCGATCACGGTGGTGATGCCGGAGGCCAGGGCGGTGTCGAGGATCTGGGGACAGATCAGGTGGACGTGGGAGTCGATGGCCCCGGCGGTGAGGATCTTGCCGTTGCCGGCCAGGATCTCGGTGGACGGCCCGATGACCAGGGCCGGGTGCACCCCGTCGGTGATGTCGGGGTTGCCGGCCCGGCCGATACCCACGATGCGCCCGTCGCGGATGCCGACGTCGGCCTTCACCACCCCCCAATGGTCGAGGATGACGGCACCGGTGATCACCAGATCGGGCGTGCCCTCGGCCCGGGTGGCCCGGGACTGCCCCATCGACTCCCGGATCACCTTGCCCCCACCGAACACGGCCTCGTCGCCGCCGGCGCAGGCGTCAGAGGTGACCTCGATGAAGAGGTCGGTGTCGGCCAGGCGAACCCGGTCGCCGGTGGTGGGCCCGTAGAGCTGGGCGTAGCGTCGCCGGTCGATCTCCATCAGTGCACCTCTCCTCGCTCGGACCCTGGATGGTGATCCCACGGGCGGTTGCCGGCGCCGGCATTGACGCCCGGGCCGTCGCCCAGGGGCCCGGCCGCCGCCCCCCGCAGGCCGGGCACCACCCGGGCCCCGGCCAGGGGCACGAGATCGACCTCACGCTCGATGCCGGGCTCGAAGCGCACCGAGGTGCCGGCCGGGATGGCCAGCTTGTGACCCCAGGCCGCGCCCCGGTCGAAGGACAGGGCCGGGTTGGCCTCGGCGAAGTGGTAGTGGGACCCCACCTGCACCGGCCGGTCGCCCGTGTTCGCCACCACGAGCGTGATGACCGGGCGACCGGCGAACAGCTCGACGGCACCCTCGCCCACGATGACCTGCCCCGGCGGGCCGATCGGGCTGAACATACCTTCCCCGCCGCTCATGAGATGGGTCCGTGCAGGGTGACGAGCTTGGTGCCGTCGGGGAACGTGGCCTCGATCTGGATCTCGGGGATCAGGTCGGCCACGCCGTCCATCACGTCGTCCCGGGTCAGCACCCGCCGGCCGGCGTCCATGAGGTCGGCCACGGTGCGCCCGTCGCGGGCTCCTTCCATCACCCACGACGACAGCAGGGCCACCGTCTCGGGGTGGTTGAGCCGCAGGCCCCGGTCCCTTCGGTCGCGGGCCACCATGGCGGCCACCGTGATGAGCAGGCGCTCCTGCTCGTGCTGGGTCAGGTGCACGCGGGTCCTTTCGCGTCAGTTGGTTTCACGGTCGACTCAAACAGCCATGAGCTCGGCGAAGGCCGAGGGGTCGGCCTCGGACGTCAGTCCGGTCGACACCACCCGGCCGGCGTCGAGCACGGCGTAACGGTCGGCCAGACGGAGAGCGAACTCCACGTACTGCTCGACCAGCAGGATGGTCATCCCGATGGCGGCGTGGAGCTTGGCGATCGTGTCCTCGATCTCGTGGATGATCGATGGCTGGATGCCCTCGGTCGGCTCGTCGAGCACGAGCAGGCGGGGCCCGGTGACGAGGGCCCGGGCGATGGCGAGCTGCTTGGCCTGTCCGCCGCTGAGCAGCCCGGCCGGGCGGTTCATCAGTGTGGTCAAGGCGGGGAACAAGTCGAGCACCTCGTCGAGGTCCTGCTGGCGCAGCGAGGCGGCCCGGGCCCGGCGGCCCTGGCGCTCCATCACCACCTGCAGGTTCTCCCTCGTGGTGAGCTGGGGGAACACGGCATGGCCCTGGGGTACGTACCCGAGGCCGAGCCGGGCCCGCTGGTGGGCCCCGACCCCGGCCAGGCTGCTCCCGTCGAAGCTCACCGAGCCACTCTGGGGTTTCAGCAGACCGGCGATCGTATTGAGCAGGGTGGTCTTGCCCACGCCGTTGCGGCCCATCACGCACACCAGCGAGCCGTCGGGTACCTCGAGCGACACCCCGAACAGCACCTCAGTGCGGCCGTAGGCCACCCGCACGTCGTCCACCACCAGGCCGCTCATGTCGTCGCTCCCTCATCGGCTGCGGGCCCGGTGCCGGACCCGGCGTCGTCGTCGCCATCGGCTTCCGAACCCGAGCGGCGGTCCCGGGCCCGGCCCAGGTAGACCTCCCGCACCCGGGGGTCGTGCTGCACGTAGTCGACGTCGCCCTCCGACAGCAGCTTGCCTTCGTGGAGCACGGTCACCGTGTCGGCGTAGGCCCGGAGGAAGGCCATGTCGTGCTCGATGACCAGGATCGTGTGCTCGCCGGCCAACGACCGGAGCAGTTCGCCGGTTTCGGTCCGCTCCTGGGGGCTCATGCCGGCCACCGGCTCGTCGAGCAGGAGCAGGCGGGGGTTCTGCACCAGCAGCATCCCCATCTCGAGCCACTGTTTCTGACCGTGGCTCAGCGCCCCGGCCGGGCGGTCGGCGTGGGGGCCGAGGCCCACCCGCTCCAGCGTGGCCGCCACCGCTTCGCTCGTTCCCCGCCGCCGGCCCAGCAGCCGCACGAAGGGGCGGCGGAACGAATGGGCCAGGTCGAGGTTCTCGGTCACGGTGAGCGACTCGAACACGGTGGGGGTCTGAAAGCTGCGGCCTATGCCTCGGCGCACGATCCGGTGCGACGCCATCCCGGTGATGTCGGCCCCGTCGAACACCACCCGGCCGCTGGCGGCCCGGGTGAGGCCGGTCACGACGTCGACCAGCGTGGTCTTGCCTGCCCCGTTCGGCCCGATCAGGAAGCGCAGCTCACCCGGAGCCACCGACAGGCTGAGACCGTCGATGGCCCGGAACCCGTCGAACGACACCACGATGTCTTCCACCCGCAACAGGGGATCGGCCGGGCCGGCGGGAGCGGAGGCCGTGTCGGTCGTGGTCGCCGTCATTCCGCCACCGCCGCGGTGGCCGGGGCGGTGGCCGCCGGGGAGGCGCCCACCGGGCCGTCGGCGGCGGTGCCGCCGGCCCCGAGGCGGGCCCCCAGCCGGTTGCGGAGCGAAACGAGCAGGCCGGCCAGGCCGCCCGGCACCAGGGCCACCACGATCACGAAAAGCAGGCCCTGGAAGTACTCCCAGTCCTCCGGTCGGGTCTCGCTCACCCTGGTCCGCAGCCAGCTCACGGCGAGCGCTCCCACCAGCGGGCCGTAGATCGTGCCCCGTCCGCCAACGGCCACCCACACGATCATGAGGATCGAGGGGAGCACGGCGAACTGGTTGGGGGCCACGATGCCGATGACGGGGGCCGAGAGGGCGCCGGCCAGACCGGCCATTCCGGCGGCCACGGCGAAGGCCGCCGTTTTCACCAGGGCCGGGTCGTAGCCCAGGAACCGCACCCGGTCCTCCCCGTCCCGCACTGCCACCAGCAGGCGACCGAAGCGGCTGTTGACGAGCTGGCGGGCCACCACCACGCACGCCACCAGACCGGCCGCCGCCAGGTAATACAGGAACTTGTTGGTGTCGGGCTGATACTTGTTGCGGCCGAAGATGGTGGTGAAGTTGGTGAGGCCGTTGGTGCCGGCCGTCAGCTTCAGCTGGCCCACCAGCAGCAACCAGAACACCAGCGTGGCGGCCTGGGTGAGCAGGGCGAAGTAGGGGCCCCGGATCCGACGCCGGAAAACCAGCCAGCCCACGGCGGCGGCCAGCAGGGTCGGCACCAGCACGGCGGCGGCGGTGGCGAACCACAGGCTCCCGAACGGCCGCCACAGGAGCGGGAGCTCGGTGTAGTCGCTGTAGAGCGACATGAACTGGGGAAGCTGGCCCGGCTCGACCTGCTCCAGCGTCAGGTACATGCCCATGGCGTAAGCCCCCAGGCCGAAGAACACGCCCTGGCCGAGGGCCAGCATGCCGCCGTACCCCCAGGCCAGGTCGAGCCCTACGGCGATCATGGCGTAGCACAGGTACTCGGCCCACTGGCGGGTGCGGGTGGGGTCGCCGATCAGGTTCGGTCCGGCCATGATCAGCACCACACCGAGGGCCAGAGCGGCCCGGCGGGCCCAGGGCATCCAGGCGGGGCCGGCGGCGCTGGCCGGGGCCAAGGCGGTGGTGGCTGTCATCCCGTGAGCCCCCGGGTCTGGAACGACACCAGGCCGTTCGGGCGGAACTGGAGGAAGGCGATGACGGCGATGAACAGGATCGCCTTGCCCAGGCTGGCCGAAGTCCAGTACTCGCTGAAGGCGTTGAGCATCCCCAGCCCGAAGGCGGCGATGATCGTGCCCCGCATCTTGCCCAGGCCGCCCACGATGACCACCAGGAAGGCGTCGATGATGTAGCCCGCCCCCACCTGGGAGCCGATCGAGCCGATCAGGGTGACGGCCACGCCGGCCACGCCGGCCAGGCCGGAGCCGAGGAAGAAGGTGGTGGCGTCGACCCGGCGGGTCGACAGACCGGAGATGGCGGCCAGGTCGCGGTTCTGCATGACCGCCCGCATCCGGCGCCCCTCGGGCCGGGTGGACAGGAAGGCCGAGACCAGGCCCACCAGCACGGCCACCAGGGCGATGATGAACAGGCGGCTGTGGGGCATCACCACCCCCAGCAGCTCCCACCGGCCCGATAGCCAGGAGGGAGCGACCACCTCCACATTGGAGGCGCCGAAGAGATCGCGGGCTGCCTGCTGGAGCATGAGGCTGATCCCGAACGTCACCAACAGGGTGTCGAGCGGCCGGTCGACCATGCGGGCCAGCACCGTGCGCTCCATGACCAGGCCGAGAGCACCGGCCACGGCGAACCCGATGGGGAGGGCCGCCAGGAAGGCCAGGCCGGCCCGCCCGCCGAGAGCGCCTCCGACCTTGGTCTGCAGCACGTAGGGCACGTAGGCGCCGGCCATGATCAGCTCGCCGTGGGCCATGTTGATCACGCCCATCTGGCCGAAGGTGAAGGTGAGGCCGAGGGCCACGATCAGCAGGATCGAGCCGAGGCTGAGTCCGATGAAGAGTTGTTCGAGAAAGGTCTGCATGAGGGGTCCGAGCCTCCGGGACCGGGGTGGGCGGGGATTGCCCGCCCACCCCCGGTCGGTCAGGGGTGAGGGGTGGCGTCGGCCGTCAGCCGCCGGCCGCCTTGGCTGCGTCGCACTCGCCCTGGGCCAGGCCGGTGGCCCAGTCGTAGTTGAACAGGCAGGGATCGGGCTCGATGGGCCCGTCCGACGCCCACACCTCCTTGATCTGGCCGGTGGCGTCGATCTCGCCGATGCGGGCCGTCTTGAAGATGTGCTGGTTCCAGTCGCTCACCGTCACCTTGCCCTCAGGGGCGTCGAAGGTGAGGCCCTTGGCCGCTTCCTTCACCTCGGCCACATCGGTGGAACCGGCCTTCTCCACGGCGGCGGCCCACAGGTAGACGCCCACGTAGCCGGCCTCGATCGGGTCGGCGGTGACCCGCTTGTCGCCGTATTCGGCCTTGAACGCCTCGACGAACTCGGTGTTGGCCGGGGTGTCGGTGGTCTGGTAGTAGTTCCAGGCCACGAGATGGCCGGCGATGTTGTCGACCCCGATACCCGACACTTCCTCTTCGGCCACCGAAACCGAGATCGTCTGGATCTTGTCGGGTGTGTTGCCCTTGGCCGTCAGCTCCTTGAAGAAGGCGACGTTGGAGTCGCCATTCAGGGTATTGAACACCACGGTGGGCTTGGCATCGATCACTTTCGACACGAGCGTGGCCGTATCGGTCTCACCCAGCGGGAGGTAGTCTTCGCCCACGATGTTGAGCCCGTACTTGGCGGCATAAGCCTTGATGATCTTGTTGGCCGTTCGGGGGAACACGTAGTCGGAGCCCACGAGGTACACGTCGGTCAACTTCTGCTCGACCATGTAGTCGAGAGCGGGGATGATCTGCTGGTTGGTGGTGGCGCCCGTGTAGAAGATGTTGGGCGACGCCTCGAGACCCTCGTACTGCACGGGGTAGAAGAGCAGGCCGTCGAGGCCCTCGAACACCGGCAACATGGCCTTGCGGGAGGCCGACGTCCAGCCGCCGAACACCACCGCCACCTTGTCCACGGTGAGCAGCTTCTCGGCCTTGGAGGCGAAGGTGGGCCAGTCGGAGGCGCCGTCCTCCACCACCGGCTCGAGGGGCCGGCCGAGCACGCCGCCCTTGGCGTTGATCTCCTTGATGGCGAGGAGCTCGGCGTCGTGCACCGCCACCTCGCTGATCGACATCGTGCCGCTCAGTGAGTGGAGCACCCCGACCTTGATCGGGTCGCCCTCGGGCGCCGCTGCCCCCTCACTGGTATCGGTACCGCCAGCTTCGCTGGTGGCGCTACCGCCGGCCGCTTCTGACGTGGAACTTTCAGACCCCGATGATGTTTCGGAGGAATCACTGCTGCTTCCGCACGCTGCGGCCACCATGGCTAGCACCAGTACCAGTGCATGCCAGAGCCGCAGCCTTCTCGACGTGATCATGTCTCTCCCTGTTTCGAGCGGGTGTTAGAACTCGAAAGCTATGGAGCACCGATTTCACGCCAATGTCGGAGCAAGGTCATCCACGTGAACCGAGGATGACGGAAATGTTTAGGCCAACTCGACTCGTTCTGGCGAAACAAGATGAATTGCGCTGACCTCAGTCGAGGAAGGCGTCGATCACGGCCCGCGTGGCCGTCACCTGCTCCAGCTGAGGTACGTGGCCGGCGCCCTCGATCACCTCGAGGCGGGCCCCGTCGATGGCCCTTGTGAAGGCCGGGCCGTAGGCCGGGTCCACCAGGCGGTCCTGCGCCCCCCACACCAGGAGCGTGGGGGCCCGGACCCGGTAGAGCCGCTTGTGCAGGCCCTTGTCGGGCAGGGGCCAGATGAACTGCAGGATCGAGCTCATCGAGTTCACCGCCATCAGCAGCGACTCGGGGTCGGTGGGGTCGGGGGCCGGCATGGAGGCGGCCACCGGCCCGGTGGGATCGGCGAATACCAGCGCCGGAATGTCGGCGGGCGGGATGCCGCTGATGTCGGGCACCGGGTGCTCGTCGAGCCACAACCCGATCGGAGCGATCAGCACCAGCCGGTCCACCCGTTCGGGGTTGTTCGCTGCGATCTCCGCTGCCACCATCCCGCCGAAGGAGTGACCGACGACGGTGGCCCGTTCGATGCCGAGCGTGTCGAGCAGCTCGTTGTAGTACAGCACCAGGTCCCACAGGTCGGGGACGTGCTCCAGGCCCTGGCTCTGGCCGAACCCCGGATGCTCGGGGGCGGTGACGGCGAACCGGTCGGCCAGGCCGGCCAGCAGGGGGTCCCAGAACAGGCCTCCGGCGCCGTGGAGGTACACCAGCGGGGCCCCGGTGCCGGCCTGCAGCACCCGGATCTTGAACGCCCCGTCCTTGAGCTCGATGTAGGTTTCGGTTGGATCAGCCATGGCCGCCGTCAGCTCCCCGCCACCGGGGCCGGCTCGGTGGCCGGCTGCTCGGCCCCCTGGGGCCACCACTTGTGCTCGTAGCCGTCGTCGGCCCATAGGCCCCGGATCTTGGGCAGCACCCCCTCGGCGAACAGGGTGATGTTCTGTTTGGTGAGCTCGTGGGGCATGGAGCCGATCTGCAGCAGGGCGATCAGGTTGCCCACCCGCAGCTGCTTGCAGGCCTCGGTGAGGCGGTCGGCCACCGTGGCCGGGCTGCCGGCGATGATCATGCCGGTATCCACCAGCGTCTCCCAGTTCTTCTCCAGCGTGGCGATCTTGGCGATCTCGCCCGGCTGGCCGGTCTTGATGGCGAACTCGGCGCTGCGCCGGGTGCGGTAGCCCGGGGTCTCGAAGTAGTAGTCCGGGATGTGGAGGCACTTGGAGAAGAAGTAGGCCACGTGCTCCAGGTACTGCTCCTTGGCCTGGGCGTCGGTCTCGGCCACACAGATCTGCTGGGCGAAACCGGCCTGGTACGGGTTGAACGTGCCGCCCAAGCGCTCAGAGGTCTCCCAGAACCCGTCCATCAGCCGCTTGGCGAAGTGGTAGCCGAAGAAGCTGAGGTAGGAGTAGGTGTAGTTGTGGTTGACCGCCATCTCCCATGTCTCCACCGATCCGCCGCCGGCCAACCACACCGGCGGGTGCGGCTTCTGCAGCGGCTGGGGCCACGGGTTGACGTAGCGGAGCTGGTTGTAGCGGCCGTTGTAGGCGAATGGCCCGGGCTGGGTCCACGCTTTCATGATGAGGTCGTGGGCCTCGTAGAACCGGGGCCGGGTCTCGGTGGGCGTGATCCCGTAACAGCGGTTCACATCCATCGAGGTGCCAACCGGGAACCCGGCGGCCAGGCGCCCGTTGGTCATGCAATCGAGCATGGCGAACTCCTCGGCCACCCGCAGGGCCGGCGAGTACAGGGCCAGCGTGTTGCCCAGCACCAGGATGGCGCTCTTCGAGCTGGTGCGACGGGACAGGGCGGCCGCCATCAGGTTGGGCGACGCCATGAACCCGTAGGCGTTCTGGTGGTGTTCGTTGATACCGAGCCCGTCGAACCCGAGCTGATCGGCCAGCTCCAGTTCGTCGAGGTTCCACTGGTAGTACTGGGCGACCTTGACCGGGTCGCACAGCTCGGCGTTCGGTGGTGTGACCCACACGCTCTCGTATCGTTGTTCGAAGTCGTCCGGCAGGTCGCGGTACGGCATGAGATGGAAAAAGATGGACTTCATGACCTTGGGCCCCCCTTTGGCCGTGTAGGTACATCAACCCTACCCTTAGCACGATGGTCGTGACCGCCGAGCAGAACGAACGGCTGACCCGCGTTGGGCCGGGCACGCCGATGGGCAACCTCTTGCGCCGCTACTGGCACCCCATCGCGTCCGAGGCCGAACTGGTGGCCGAGCCGGTGAAGCCGGTGCGGATCCTGGGTGAGGACCTGGTGCTGTACCGCACGTTGGATGGTCGCTTCGGCCTCATCGAGCCCCACTGCCCCCACCGCCGGGCCGGGATGGCCAATGGCTACGCCGAGGAGGGCGGAATCCGCTGCAGCTATCACGGCTGGAAGTTCGACCTCGGCGGACAGTGCGTGGAGGCCCCGTTCGAAGACCTGTCGTCGGGTTCCACCCGCTTCCGGGAGCAGATCTGCGCCCTGGCCTACCGGGCCGAGGTCCGCTTCGGTCTGGTGTGGGCCTACCTGGGCCCGGCCCCCGCCCCCCTCATCCCCACCTGGGAGCCGTTCACCTACGAGAACTGCTTCACCCAGATCGTTCAGCACGTGGTGGAGTGCAACTGGCTCCAGTGTCAGGAGAACTCGATCGACCCGGTGCATTTCGAGTGGCTGCACGACAACTGGCACGCCGGGCGCTCGGGGCATCCCGAGCGCTACGCGGCCAAGCACGCCACGCTGGGGTTCGACGAGTGGGAGCACGGCTTCATGTACCGTCGCCTCCACGAGGGCGAAGACGAGTCGTCCGACTCGTGGCGCAACGGGCGGCTGTGCATCATGCCCAACCTGTTCGCCCCCCTGCACTTCGAGTGGCGGGTGCCGATCGACGACCACCGCACGCTCAGCGTGATCTGGATGTACGAGCGGGTGGTGGCGGAGCGGGAGCCCTACCGCCAGGATGTCATCCCCTCGTGGTGGGGCCAGCACGTCGATGCCGACGGCCACCCGATCACCACCCACGTGCTGGGCCAGGACGTGGTGAGCTGGACCGGCCAGGGCGTGATCGCCGACCGGACCAGAGAGCACCTGGGCCGCAGCGACCGCGGGGTGCAGATGTTCCGCCGCCGGCTGATCGCCGACATGGAAGCGGTGGAACGGGGCGAGGATCCGTCGGGCCTGGTCCGCGACCCGGACGCGAACCGCTGCATCCGGTTTCCCAACGAGCTGCGCAACCAGTTCGTGGAGGCGCCCACCCCCGAACGGCTGGCGGCCCGGATGGCCGTGCTCAAGCGGGTCATGCCCGGCAGCCGCCCCGACGACTACTTCTTCCTCCTCGAAGGTCAGCCCGACGACGTTCACCAGCAATGGGCCTGGGCCATGGGCCTGACCGACACCCGCCCCTCGCCGTGACGGGTCAGGCGTTGGGGTGGAGCATGGTCTCGTAGTCCCGGCCCATGACGTCGCTCACCGGTTGGCCGGCGTCGAGCGCGCCGGCCATCGCCGCCTCCTTGGCCGCGATGGCCTCGGCCGCCGCCAGCACCGCATCGATCTGCGCCGCTGGAACGAACACGATGCCGGTGGAGTCGGCCACCACGTAGTCGCCCTGGTTCACGGCCACGCCCCCGATCGCCACCGGCCCGCCCCACGCCACCTCCTCGGTGCGGCCCCGGGCCGTGCGGGGCGTCGCCGCCGAGGCGAACACGGGGTGGCCGACGGTACGGGACTCGTCGATGTCGCGGGCGGCCCCATCCACGATGGTGGCCGCTGCCCCCCGGGCCCGAGCGGCGCGGGAGAGATTGCCGCCCCAGCCGGCGCAGTCGGTGCGGCCGTGGTGCGCCACCACGATCACATCGTCGGCCGTGGCCGAGTCGGTGGCCGCCGCGCACAGGTGTGACCCCCCGCCGCCGCCCGTCCACGGGCCCAGCTCGACGGTGACCACCCGACCCGCCACGTGGGCCGGGCCGGTGAGCGGAGCGAGGCCGGTGACCACCCGGTCGGCCAGGCCGAGCCGGTCGCAGGCGTCGGACACGGCGCACGAGTCGAGCCGCCGCAGCCGGGCCACCACGTCGGCGGTCGCCGCACTCGTCATGGCCTCCGCTTTTCTCGACGAGGTTCGGTCGCCGGCGGGGCCATCAGCCGGCGAGGCGGGGGAACAGGCGGGCCGGGTTGTCGTGGAAGATCGTCACCTTGTCGGCCTCGCTCAGCCACTCGAACCCGCCGATGATCGGGATGAGGTCGTCGGCCGGGCGGCCGGTGTCGAGCCGCAGGGCCCCACCCGAGCCCGGCACCTCGGACCCGAAGCACAGCCGCTTCGCCGTCCGCTGCTTGATGGCGCACTCCAGGTAGGGGGCGTCGTGGGCGCAGGTGTCGTAGAAGAGGTTGTCGACCAGGTCCTTCTGCGACAGGTGGGGATCGTTGGGGATCCACCGGTCGAGCGCCCCGCCGCAGTGGCAGATGATCACCTGCAGACCGGGGAAGCGCTCGAACACGTCGGAGTGGGACAGGATCTGGTTGGCCCAGTACTGCTCGGCCACGAAGCCGAGCTGGTAGTTCGCCGGCACCGGGGCGAACCGGGGGTCGAGGCAGTTCGTGCCGTGGACCACGATGGGCAGCTGGCGCTCCTCACACTCGGCGTAGAGCGGGTACCAGTAGGGCTCCGCCATGCCCGGGCCGTTGCGCCGCCCTTCGGGGTCGGGGCTCACGTACACCCCCACGAATCCCAGCTCGTCGACGCAGCGCCGCAGCTCGGCCAGGCAATGGGTGGTGTCGGGCTCGTGGATGTTCTGGGGCAGCTGGCAGGCGCCGAGGAAGCGGTTGGGCTCCATCCGGCACTGCTGGTGGATGGCGTCGTTGACCAGGCGGGTCCAGGCCGGCAACAGGTTCTGCCCGATGAACCCCTGCATCATGAACGGCCGGGGCCCGATGACCTGGCGGTCGATCCGGCGGTCGTCGAGCTGCTCCACGTGGCGGCCCACCGACACGGCGAACGCCTCCTCGCCCAGCCCGGCCGCGTCGGCCCCCGGGGTACCGATGGGCGAGGGCATCGGGGCGTTCTGAGCCTGCATGAACAGCAGCTGCTGACCCATGCCGCCCCAGGGGTGGCTCACGTGGCCGTGCACGTCGAGGACCGGGGTGTCACCGTACATCGCGGGGCTGTCTCCTCTCGCCGGCCGGCGAGGCGGGCCGGTTGCCTGTCGTCGTCCGAGGGTGCACCCTAATCTCTGGTGGGCCCCGGTGACAGGTGAACGGCCGGGCTCCGGAGGGCGTCCCCGGCGCCGGGAAGGATCGAGCGATGGCTGAGCTGGTGCTGGGTGTGGGCTCGTCCCACAGCCCCATGGTCACGATGGACGGAGCCGACTGGCTGGAGTGGGGCCAGCGGGACCGCAAGCACCCGATGCTGTACACACTCGACGGGGTGCACGTCACCTACGAGCAGCGCCTGGCCACCGTGGGCGACACCAAGGTCGCCCTGGCCGAGCCGGAGGTGACCCGGGCCGGAGCGGAGCGGGTGCAGGCGGCGGTGGCTGCCGTGCGCCAGGCCATCACCGCTGCCCGGCCCGACGTGGTGGTGATCGTGGGCGACGACCAGGACGAGCAGCTCATGGCCGACAATCTGCCGCCGTTCCTCGTCTACTGGGGCGACACGATAGACAACGGCGCCATCGAGAACTTCGACGAGCTGCCGCCGCTGGCCCAGCACTACCTCCCCGGCTACAAGGAGACCGACGGCCGCCGCACCTACCGGGTTGCCTCCGACCTGGCCCGCCACGTGCTGGCTGTCGCCGCCGACGAGGGGTTCGACGTGGCCGCCAGCCGCCGCCTCCCTCGGGAGGAGGAGGGGATGGGGCACGCCTTCGCCTTCCCCCTGCGCCGCCTGATCGAGGGCGACGTGCCGATCGTGCCGGTGATGGTCAACACCTACAACCCGCCGGCCCAGCCCCGGGCCGGGCGGTGCGCCGCCTTCGGGGTCATGCTGCGTCGGGCCATCGAGTCGTGGCCGGCCGCTCAGCGGGTGGTGGTGCTGGCCTCGGGTGGCCTCAGCCACTTCCTGGTGGAGGAGGAGCTCGACCGCTCCGTGTTGGCTGCCCTGGAGCGCAATGACCTGGCGGCCGTCACCGCCATGCCGGAGGCCACGTTCACCGCCGGAACGTCGGAGATCAAGAACTGGATCACGGTGGCCGCGGCCTGCGCCGACCGCCGGTTCGAGGTGCTCGACTACGTGCCCGGCTACCGCACCCCGGCCGCCACGGGCACCGGCCTGGCCTTCGCCCTCTGGCGCTGATCTACCGCCGGCTCGTCTGGCCCCGTGACGGTGGCACGCAGCACACTGTGAGCCATGACTGACCCGACGTCGACCCCCAACGCCGCCGATCCCGCCGCCGATCCGTTCGCCGGGCCCGCCGTCGTCGACGCCGTGGTGGTGGGCGCCGGATTCGCCGGCATGTACATGCTGTACCGCCTGCGAGAGCGGGGCCTCACCGCCATGGTGTTCGAGGCCGGCACCGATGTGGGCGGCACCTGGTACTGGAACCGCTATCCCGGGGCCCGCTGCGACGTGCCCTCGATGGAGTACTCCTACTCCTTCGATCCAGGGCTGGAGCAGGACTGGGAGTGGACCGAGCTGATGGCGGCCCAGCCCGAGATTCTGTCCTACGCCCGCCACGTGGCCGACCGCTTCGACCTCCGGCGGCACATCACGTTCGAGACCCGGGTGACGGCCGCCCACTGGGACGACGAACGGCAGCGGTGGCGGGTGCGCACCGACGCCGGCCACGAGGTGGAGGCCCGGTGGTGCATCATGGCCACCGGCTGCCTGTCGGTGCCCAACACCCCCGACCTGCCCGGGCTCGACTCCTTCGCCGGCACCCTGCTCCACACCGGCCGTTGGCCCAAAGAGGAGCCCGATCTCACCGGCCTCCGGGTGGGTGTGGTGGGCACCGGCTCGTCCGGGGTGCAGGCCATTCCCGTGCTGGCCGAGCGGGCCGGGCAGCTCACGGTGTTCCAGCGGTCGCCGGTGTACACCGTTCCCGCCGGCAACAAGCCGCTACGGGCCGAGACGGCAGCCGAGTTCAAGGCCCGCTACCCCGAGATCCGGGAACGCCAGCGCAACTCGGCCACCGGCTTCCTCGGCCCGCTGGCCCTCAAGGAATCCCGCCCGGCCCGGGCCGAGGGTGAGGGCGGCACCGGCGGCGGAGCCAGCAGCGGGGGTGGCGGCCGCAAGGGCCTGCTCGACCTCGCGCCCGACGAGCGGGAGGCGGCGTTCGACCGTTTCGGCCCCGGCGCCTACCAGCGCTTCCGTGACGTCTACCTCGATCCCGAGGCCAACGAGGTGGCCTGTGAGCTGTTCCGCCGGGAGATCCGCAAGATCGTGCACGACGCCGACACGGCAGCCGGCCTCGAACCCCGGGAGTACCCGTTGGCCTGCAAGCGGCCGGTGATCGACACCCACTACTACGAGACGTTCAACCGCCCGAACGTGGAGCTGGTCGACCTACGCCGCAGCCCGCTGGTGGAGGTGACCCCGGCCGGTGTCCGCACCACCGACGGCGAGGTGGCCCTCGACGTGCTCGTGCTGGCCACCGGGTTCGACGCCATGACCGGTGCGCTGAGCCGAATCGAGCTCACCGGACGAGCCGGCCGTCCGCTCACCGATGTCTGGGCCGACGGCCCCCGCACCTACCTCGGGCTCCAGATGGAGGACTTCCCCAACCTGTTCATGGTCAACGGTCCGGGCAGCCCCTCGGTGCTGTCGAACATGATCGTGTCGATCGAGCAGCACGTGGAATGGATCGCCGCCGCTCTCGATCACCTGGCCGCCAGCGGACACACCACGATGGAGCCGGCTCCGGAGGCGGTAGAGGCCTGGGTGGCCCACGTCAACGAGCTGGCCGAGGGCACCATGTACACCGCCCCCAGCTGCAACAGCTGGTACCTGGGCTCCAACATCGAGGGCAAGGCCCGGGTGTTCATGCCCTACGTCGGCGGCTTCGGCCGGTACCGCCAGCGGTGCACCGAGATCGCCGAAGCCGGCTACGACGGCTTCGTGCTCGCCTGACAAACGGGAATATCCTCCCCAGCGCCCACCTTCCGTCCCGAAAGGACTGCCCCATGCCCCGAATGAACCTGACCGACGCCTCCGCCATCGTCACCGGAGGTGCCTCGGGCATCGGCGAGGCGGCGGCCCGCCAGCTGGCCGCCCTGGGCGCCAAGGTGGTGATCGCCGACCTCCAGGAAGACCGCGGCCAGCAGGTCGCCACCGAGATCGGCGGCATGTTCGTGCGGTGCGACGTGTCGAGCGAGGAAGACGGCCAGGCGGCGGTGCTCGCCGCCTCGGAGATGGGCCCGCTGCGGGCGCTGGTGAACTCGGCTGGCCTGGGCCGGGCGGGACGCACCATCGACCGCAACAACGAGCCGATGGCCCAGAAGGACTTCGACTTCGTCATCCGCATCAACCTGCTGGGCACGTTCAACATGCTGCGGCTGTCGGCCGCCGCCATGGGCAAGACCGAGCCGCTCGACGGCGACGGCCAGCGGGGTGCCATCGTCAACCTGGCCTCGGTGGCCGCCTTCGACGGTCAGATCGGCCAGGCCGCCTACTCCGCCTCCAAGGGGGGCGTGGTGGGCATGACCCTGCCCATCGCCCGCGACCTGTCGGCCGCCGGGATCCGGGTCAACACGATCGCCCCCGGACTCATCGACACTCCGATCTACGGTTCCGGCGAGGAGGCCGACAAGTTCAAGAACCACCTGGGTCAGTCGGTGCTGTTCCCCAAGCGGCTCGGCTCGGCCGAGGAGCTGGCATTCATGGTGGTGGATGTGATCACCAACCCGTACATGAACGGCGAGGTGATCCGGGTCGACGGCGGCATCCGGATGCCGCCCCGGTAGTTCAGCCTGGAAGGTGATTCCATCCTGTCGGCCCATCGGCCGACAGGGTGGACGTGTTCCGGAACCTCGAGTCCAAGATCACGCTGTCGGCGCTGGGGGCGCTGGCTGGTACCGCGCTCGTCATCACCGGGGTGGTCTATGGCTCCAGCGGCCGGTTCGCCGAGTCGGCCAGCACCGAGTCCGAGACCCAGACCCAGGCCCAGCTCCGCGAGCTGACCAGCACGTCGGCCTCCCTGGTCAACGCGATCGAGCAGGCCCTGGCCCAGCAGCTGGCCACCGACATGGCGGCCATGACCGATCACGCCGCCTCCCTCGGGCCGTTCCGGGAGGGCGACACCCAGCTCGACTGGGAGGTCACCAGCCCCGGCCACGATGAGGTGGAGCCGGTCCGCCTGCCCCAGCTCCTGGTGGGCGACACCTCGCTGGGCCAGGAGACCGACCTCGACCGGCCGGTGCCGGTGGTCGACTGGGTGACGGAGATCACGGGGGCCCGGGCCACCGTCTTCCAGCGCCTCAACGACGCCGGCGACATGCTCCGGGTGGCCACGACCGTCCCCAACGCCGAGGGCGAGCGGGGCATCGGCACCGCCATCCGCGTCACCAACGCCGACGGGACACCCAACCAGGTGCTGGCCGCCGTGCTCCAGGGTGAGACCTACCAGGGCACGGCCACCGTCCTCGGCGCCGGCTACCAGGCCGTCTACCAGCCGATCACGGGCGTCGGGGGCGGCGTGGTCGGCATGCTGTTCGTCGGCATCCCCCAGAGCAGCGTGTCGCTGCTTTCGGAGTCGCTGGAGGAGAAGGTCATCGGCCAGTCGGGCTACGTCACCGTGGTCCAGGGATCAGGGCCGACCCGGGGCCGCAAGCTCGTGGGCCGCGACGACGGCACGGCGGTGGGCGATGATCTCCTCCAGACCGACGCCGCCAGCTGGCTGGGCCCGGCGCTGGACACCGCCACCGGTCTCGACGAGGGCCAGATGGCCCCCATCACCCTGCCCGACGTCGACGGGCGGGCCATGCTCGGGATGGTGGCCTACGACCCGTCGTGGGACTGGGTGATCATCAGCCGGGCCCATCGCGACGAGTTCGACACGGTCTTTCGGGCCATGGCCGAAGGGCGGGGTCGGCTGCTGGTCCTGATCGCCCTGACCTCTCTGGCCGGCGCAGCCATCGGCGGGATCTTCATCGCCTTCCGGGTCCGCCGCCTCACCCGGCCGGTGGTGGGGGCGGGGGAGAACGTGCGGCGGGTTTCGAGCGGCAACGACGGCCTCACGGTGCTGAGCGCCCATCTGGCCGAGTCGGCCGAGGCGTCGGCCCAGGCGGCGGAAGCCACTGCGGCGTCGGCCAACCAGGTCCGCGACGATCTGGCCGGCTTGTCGAACACGGTCGACGAGCTCACCGCCGCCATCGAGCAGATCTCGGCCGCCACGGCCGAGGTGAGCATGGTGGCGGCGTCGGCCGTCGATGCCGCCCGCACCAGCACTTCGAGCATGGATCATGTGCTCCAGCGCAGCGCCGAGGTGGGCCAGGTTGTGGACCTCATCACCCAGATCGCCGAGGAGACCAAGCTGTTGGCGCTGAACGCGTCGATCGAAGCGGCCCGGGCCGGCGAGGCCGGTCGGGGCTTCGCCGTGGTGGCCGACGAGGTGAAGGGCCTGGCCCAGCAGACCGCCGAGTCGACCGGCACGGTGGCCGAGAAGGTGTCGGCCATGACCGAGGAGACGAGCGCCGCCGACGCCGCCATCACCGGGGTGGCCGACGTGATCCAGCGGATCGAGGACCTCCAGCGCTCGATCGACGCCGCCGTGCAGCAGCAGACCGACACCTCGATGGCCATCGCCCGCACCATCGAGCAGGTGGCCCACCGGGCCCAGACGATCTCGGCCCAGGCCCACGTGGCCAACGAGGCCGCCGCCTCGTCGGCCGCCGATGCCGACGCCGTCCGCCAGGCCGCCCACCGTCTGGCCGACGCCGCCGCCACCCTGGAGCACGCCGTCTCCGGATAGGGCTGGTTGGGTGTCGGGGGACCTGGCCCCGATCGGCGGGATCACCGGACGGGCGCTGGGGGCCGTCGGTCTTCTATGTTGAGGCCGTGCGAGATTTCACCCTGGCCCCTGAGATCGAGGAGCTGCAGGCGGCGGCCGAGCGATTGGCCCGGACCGAGCTGGAACCCAACGTCCGAGACGCCGAGGCGGCCGGGCGGTGGCCCGACGCCGTGCTCGATGTGCTCGACGGTTTCCCCTTGGGCGGGCTCGACCTGCCCGAGGAGCTGGGCGGCGTGGGTGCGGGCGCCACGGCCAAGGTGGTGGCGCTGGAGACGCTGGCCCACGCCGACGCCAGCGGCCTGGCCGGCGCCGACCGCCCCGGCCCCACCGTGGGCGCCGTCATGGCCTGCCCCGACCGGGATCTGGCGGCCCAGGTGGCGGCCACCGGGCTCGACCGCTCGGCCCAGGCCGCCCTCACCGTGATCGACCCCGAGCACGGGGCCCACGAGCTGCCCTGGGGCCCCGGCCTGCCGCCCTTGCGCTGGATCTGGGTGAGCGAGGGCGACACCCTCCGCCTTCACGAGGTGGCCGGCACGCCCACGCCGGTCCAGGTGCTGGCCTTCCAGGCCTCGGCCCCGGTGAGCATCGCCTACGCCGACACCGTGATGCGGGGCAGCTGGAGCCTCGGCCCCCGCACCAGCCTCGACGTGCGCTCCCGGGCCCGCCTGTGGGGGGCGGCGGTGGCCGTAGGCATCGCCCAGGCGGCGCTGGAGGAGACGATCGAGTACGCCACCGACCGGATCGTGTTCGGCAAGCCGGTTGCCCACCACCAGGGCAACGCCTTCGACCTGGCCGCCGCCGCAGCGGGGGTCCACGGGGCCCGCCTGGTGGTGCGCGACGCCGCTGCCGCCTACGACCGGGAGGAACCCGATGCCGGCTTCTGGGCCACCCAGGCCTGGCTGGAGGCCATGGACGCCGCCTTCCGGGCCACCAACACCGGCATCCAGCTTCTGGGCGGTCACGGCTTCATCGCCGACCACCTGGCCGAGAAGCGGTTCCGGGAAGCCCGTATGTTGGCCCTGTCGGTGGGCGGGCGCGACTGCGCCGAGGCCGACGTGGCCACGTTCGTGCTGGACATAGAGGATCCGTTGACCGCAGGACGGGAGTTGTCATGATCGAGCTCGATCGCCGCACCCGGGAGATGATCGAGGAGGTCCGCGAGCTGGGCCGCCTTCACATCCGCCAGATGGGCCTGGACGCCGACCAGTCGGCCATGCCCCCGCCCGTGGACCACGAGTTCTACTACATCTGCGCCCGCCAGGACGGCCTGGTGAGCCGGATGGTGGGGGCCGACGAGGGGTCGGGCGCCCTCGACTGGAAGCCGTTCCGCAACTTCCTGGTGGGGGAGGAGGCGGCCTACTGGGACCGAGGCGTGGCCCTGTCGCTGCCCGGCCCCGGCCTGGGCGGGCCGGCCATGCGCTCGACCGCCACCCCCGAGCAGCGCCAGCGATTCCTCGAGGTGTTCACCGATCACTCCAAGCCCCGCTGGGGGGCCATGGCCATGACCGAACCCGGTGCCGGCAGCGACGTGGCCCGCATCGCCACCCGGGCCCGCAAGGACGGCGACGAGTGGGTGCTGACGGGGCAGAAGATGTTCTGCTCCAACTCGGCCCGGGCCGAGTGGGTGGTGGTCTGGGCCACGGTGGACCCGTCACTGGGCCGGGAGGGCCATCGGGCGTTCGTGGTGGAGCGGGGTATGCCCGGCTTCGAGATCCTGAAGATCGAGCACAAGATGGGCTCCCGGGGCTACGAGACGGCCAGCTTCACCCTCGACGACGTGCGGGTGCCGGCCGAGAACCTCCTCGGGGGCGAGGAGTTCTACCAGAGCCGGGCCGGCTTCAAGGCATCGATGGCCACGTTCAACATGACCCGTCCGCTGCACACCGCCCACGGGGTGGGCATGGGCCGGGCCGCCCACGACTTCGCCCTCGACTTCGTGAAGGCCGAGTACCCCAAGCACAGCCGGCGCCGGCAGCTGGCCATGGAGCGCCTGGCCCGCATCCGGCGCGGGCTCCACACCGCCCGACTGATGTACCTCAACGCCGTGTGGCTGGCCAAGACCGGCAAGTCGAACGCGCTGGAGGCCAGCTACGCCAAGATGTACTCGCCGCCGATCATCCTGGAGGCGGTGACGGCCGCGCTCGAGATCCTGGGCGAGGCCGGCGTCCGCAACGACAAGATGTTGGAGAAGCTGTACCGGGACGTGAAGATCCTCGACATCGGCGAGGGCACCCAGCAGGTCCAGCGGGTAGTCGTCGCCCGCCAGCTCTTCGACTTCCCCCGAGATAAATAGGCGCGAAGCGCCGCCGGTGGGTGGGGTCCCACCGGCGATGGGGGAGGCGCGAAGCGCCGCCGGGGGCGCGAGCCCCCGAAAAGCACTGCTCAGCCCACGAGTGATCTGAGGTCGGCGGCGATGGCGCGGACCTCTCGGGCTGCGGCCAGGGTGGCCTCGATCTCGGGGTCGGCCTGGCGGGCCTGATCGGCCACCGACTGCACGGTGCCGGCGATGGTGCTGGTCGAGTCGACGGCGTAGCCCACGCTGCGGGCGATGTCGGTGGTGGCCGTGGTCTGCTCCTCCACCGAGGCGGCGATGGCCGACTGGATGTTGGAGATCTCATCCATGACGTCGGTGATGGCCTCGATGGCCTCCACCGAGCGGCTGGTGTCGGACTGGATGGCCGAGATCCGCTCGGCGATCTGATCGGTGGCCGACGAGGTCTGCTTGGCCAACTCTTTCACCTCGTTGGCCACCACAGCGAAGCCCTTCCCCGCCTCGCCGGCCCGGGCCGCCTCGATGGTGGCGTTGAGAGCCAGGAGGTTTGTCTGCTTGGCGATCGACGTGATCACCTCGATGACCTGCCCGATCTCCTGTGACGACTCGCCCAGCTTGGCCACCGAGGCGTTGGTGTCCTGGGCCCGGAGGGCCGCATCGGTGGCCACCGTGGAGGCCCGGGCCGTCTTGTGGGCGATCTGCTCGATCGAGCCCGACAGGCCGTCGATGACGTGGCCGACCTCGGCCACCCGGCTCGATACCGAGGTGGTCATCGACGACACGTCCTCCACCTTGGTGACGGTGGCGGCGTTCATGCGCTCGATGCTGGCCACGGCCGTCTCCACCGCGATCGACGCCGACTCCAGGCTCTTCGTGCTCACCGCCACCACCCGGTTGATCGAACGGGACATGAACCAGCCGGAGAGGGCGCTGGCCGCGATTCCCAGGCCCAGCAGGAGGAGAAGGGTGCGCTTTTCGGTCTCGGCGTGATGCTGGAGCAGGTCGAGCTGGACGTTGGTTGCGTCCTCGTACAGCCCGTCGAGCTGGTCGATCCGGTCCCGCATGTCGCTGAAGGCCGTCTGGATGGCCTCCACATCGCCGGTGCCGGTGTCGAGCCAGCGCTGCACCTCGTCCAGCCAGGTCTTGCGGAACTGCTTGAAGTCGGCGATCAGCGCGGCCTCCCCCTCGAGGCCCAACAGGTGCTCCTCGAACTGGGCGAAGCGCTCGGCGGTCTGGCCCGAGTTCTCGGCGAAGTTGGCCAGCTCGGTGTCCCGGGCCGGGCCGTCGGGCAGACCGGCCGCCCGCTCTGCCGCCAGCTGGGCCTGGTAGGCGTCCCGGTCGATGTTCAGCAGGAGCAGGGCGGCGGGGGTCGAGTGGCGGAACGACTGCTGGCTGAAGAGGACCTTGTCGGTGTTGCGGAGCCCGACCACGGTCTGGCTGATCAGGGGCAGGGCGAGGAGGGTGACGAGCAGCGCCAACCGACGACGAACCGTGAAGCGGACGGTTCGGGGCGGGCCGCCCGCCGATACGGTCGGTGCCTGACCGGCGCCGCGCTCGAAGGCGGCGATGGAGCTGTCGAAACCGTCGTTCACCGGCTCCGTATCGGCCCGTACCGAGTCGGGTTGAGCCGGCTGGGGCCAGCTGGGCCGTCCGGCCCGGGTCCTGGCCTGGGGTCCTGGCCTGCGGTTACGGCCTCCGTAGGCCGTCGAACACCATCGCCACCAGCTCGTCGATCACCTGCTGGGGGCTGCGTCCACTGTCGGGCCGATACCACTCGACGGTCCAGTTCATGGCCCCGAACAGCAGCATGCGCACGACCGCAGGGTCGATGCCCGCCTTCAACTCGCCGTTGGCCAGAGCGTCGGCGATCAGCTGGTGGAAGAATTCTCCGTAGGCCTGTTGGTGGGAGTAGTGGCGGTCGCGGACCTCGGCCGGGGCCAGAGAGAAGATCCGGCTGTTGGCGGCGCAGTAGTCGCTCAGCTCGAGCACCGAGGCGGCATGGGCCCGGATGGCCGTCTCCAACCGGACGCCGGGCGTGGCGTCGGGACCGAGGCCGTCGATGGCGGCCCGCACCGCGTCCCAGCTGCGCTCCACCCCCAGGCGAAGCACCTCCTCCACCAGGCGGTCGCGCCCGTCGAAGTGGTAGTAGAGGCTGCCGGTCTGCATCCCGGCCTCCTCGGCGATGTCGCACAAACGGGCGGCATTGCCGCGCACGCGGAACACCCGGGCCGCCGAGTCGAGGATGCGTTGGCGGCTCCGGGCCGACTTGGTGGCCGGCGGTGGGTCGACCGCCTCGATCTGCTTGGCCATCTCCCGATGCTAACCGCGACGGGCCCGCCGCCGGGACGCCGGGGCCCGGTCGCTCGACCAGGGGGCAGGCGGTGCCATCACGAGGTCGCACAGGCCCACCAACACGGCGTCGTAGTTGACCCGCCAGCCGGCGAAGTCCCGCCAGGCCTGATCCCGGTCGGCCACCAGCGGCACGCCGGCCACGCTCAGCTCGGTACACAGGGCGTCGAACTCGGCCCGCGACACCGAGATGGGGTCGGTGGCGGTGGGGGAGGCGGCGTAGCGGATGCCGTAGTGGTCGGCGATGCGGCGCAGGGCCATGAAGCCGGTGCGGAGCAGCAGGTCGCACCGGGGGTCGCGGGGGACGTCCACTGTCGACCGGATGATGGCGGCGGTGTCGAGCACGCAGCCGGCGGCGGTGATCCAGCTCCGCTGAGGGTGGGGCGAGCGGAAGTACACCAGGCTGGGGTGGCTGGTGTGGCTCTCCTCGATGTCGACGAACCATTCGGCCCAGGGCTGGATCACGTCGGGCACGAGCTGGTCGAGCGACGCCAGCTGGTTGAACCGGATCAGCATCCGGTCGGGCGACGGGGGCAGCCCGGCCCGCACCTCGAGCATCCCGACCAGGGCCTCCCGGCGGCTGAAGGCCCCGTAGATCGTGGGGAGGTACGAGATCATGAGCGACACCAGCCCGAGGCCGACCACCGCCTGTGAGAAGGCCAGCATCACCCGGCCGGTGCCCGGCGGTCGCACGAAGCCGAGGGTCAGCAGCGACGAGCCGCTGGTCACGAACGCCTCGCTCAGCGGGTGGATGCCGGTGGCCCAGAAGATGCAGGTGAACCCGACCATCATCAGCACCACCCACAGGCCGGGCAGGAAGATCAAGGCCACCGGGGCGTAGAGGGCCATGATCCGGTCCCGCCACTCGAACGACCGGCGGGGTCCGGCCAGCAGCCGGAACAGGCGTAGCAGCAGGCGGAAGTGCACGGTGGTGAGCACGGTCTGGTAGGCCCGGGGGACCACCACCGTCTCGATGGCCGACAGCACGGTGGCCGCCACCACGAGGGCGCCGAGGGCGAAGATCGCCACCTGCTCGGCGGTGTGTACGAGGTCCACCGCTGTCAGCGGGTGATGAAGTGAAGGCCGCCGTGGAGGAGTTGGTTGGCCTCGTCGGGCCCCCAGCCGCCCCGGCGGTAGGGCCGCACCGGTGGCGGATCCAGCAGCACCCCGTCCACGATGCGCCACGCCTCCAGCACGCTGTCGGACCGGGCGAACAGGCTGGGGTCGCCCCGCAGGGCGTCGCCGATCAGGCGGTCGTAGGCCTCCCGCCCTTCGGGCCGGTCGTGCTGGAGGTGCATCTGCACCGGGCCGCTCACCAGCTCCGCCCCCGGCACCTTGGCCTGGACGTCGAGCAGGATCTCGTCGTCGGGCTTGGTCCGGAACACGAAATGGTTGGCGCCGGGGTCGCAGCTGCCGGCGGCGAACAGGGGCCGGGGCGGGCGGTGCAACTCCACCACGGCCTCGGTGACGGTGCGGGCCATGCCCTTGCCCGCCCGCATCACCCAGGGCACACCGGCCCAGCGCCAGGAGTCGATCTCGAAGCGGACCCCCACCCAGGTCTCGGTGTCGGAGTCGGGGGCCACCCCGTCCTCGGCGTGGTAGCCCTGGTACTGGCCCCGCACGATCGAGCGTTGATCGAGGGGGCGGATGGCCTCCAGCACCTTGACCCGCTCGTCGCGCAGGGCATCGGCCCGCTCCGACACCGGTGGCTCCATGGCCAGCAGCGACACCATCTGCAGCAGGTGGTTCTGCAGCACGTCGCGCAGGGCCCCCACCGAGTCGTAGAAGGCGCCCCGGCCCTCGATGCCGAAGTCCTCGGCCATCGTGATCTGGACGCTGCGAACGAAATGCCGGTTCCAGATCGGTTCGAGGAAGGTGTTGGCGAACCGGAAGATCATGAGGTTCTGCACCGACTCCTTGCCCAGGAAGTGGTCGATCCGGTACACGGCGTCCTCGGGGAAGTGGCGGTGGATGATGTCGTTGAGCTCCCGGGCCGAAGCCAGGTCGCGCCCGAACGGCTTTTCCACCACGAGGCGGCCGGCGGTGGCCAGGCCAACCGAGGCGATGCCCCCCACCACATCGTCGAACAGGCCCGGTGGGATGGCCAGGTAGAACACCGGTTGGCGGCGGTCGCCCAAGCGCAGTTCCATCTCGGCGTACGTGGCCCGGTTGGTGTAGTCGCCGGCCACGTAGCACAGGTTGGCGGCCAGCCTGGCGAACACGGCGTCGTCGACCTCCTCGCCCGCCTCGGCCAGGGCGGCCCGGGCCTCCCGGCGGAGGATTTCGTCGGTCCAGGGGCGGGAGGCGACGCCGATCACCGGCATGTCGAGCCGGCCGGCGGCCGTGAGATCGTAGAGAGCGGAGAACAGCTTCTTGCGGGCCAGGTCGCCGCTGATGCCGAACAGCACCAGGGCGTCGGCCGGCTCATCGCGATGGCGGCTCACGGCGCAGCTGGTCCGGCGTCGGGCGGGGCCGGGGCCGGCTCCCGGTGCCCGCCGAACTGGCTGCGCATGGCCGACAACATCTGGTTGGCGAACCGGCTCCGGCCCCGGCTGTCGAACCGCGAGTACAGGGCGGCCGACAGCACCGGCGCCGGCACACCCACGTCCACCGCTGCCTGTACCGTCCAGCGGCCCTCGCCCGAGTCGGCCACGGTGCCGGCGAAGCCGGCCAGGTCGGGGCTCTCGGCCAGGGCAGCGGCGGTGAGGTCGAGCAGCCAGCTCGACACCACGCTGCCCCGTCGCCACAGCTCGGCGATGGCGCCAACGTCGAGGTCGTAGCGGTAGTGCTCGGGGTGGCGGAGGGGGGCGGTCTCGGCGTCGGCCGGGTGCAGGGCCGCCCATTCCGGGCGGCCGATCCCGGCCTGGTGCAGAAGGTTGAGGCCCTCGGCGTAGGCGGCCATGAGGCCGTACTCGATCCCGTTGTGGACCATCTTCACGAAATGGCCGGCCCCCACCGGGCCGCAGTGGAGCCAGCCGACCTCACCGGGGGCGGGCGGGCCCTGGCGGCCCGGGGTGCGGGAGGTGGCGTCGAGGCCGGGGGAGAGGGCGTCGAACACGGGGGCCATGTGGGCCACGGCGTCGTCGTCGCCCCCGACCATGAGGCAGTAACCCCGCTCCAGGCCGAAGACCCCGCCGCTGGTGCCCACGTCGAGGTACCGGATCCCGCGAGGAGCGAGCTCGGCCGCCCGGGCCAGGTCGTCGGTCCAGTTGGAGTTGCCGCCGTCGATCACGATGTCGCCGGGGCCGAGGTGGGCGGCGGCGTCGGCCAGAACCCGCCCGGTGACGGCGGCCGGGACCATGACCCAGATCACCTTGGGAGAGGGAAGTTGGGCGGCCAAGGCGGCCAGGTCGGTCGAGCCCAGAGCGCCCTCGCTCTCGAGCTCCTCCACCGCGGCGCGGTCGAGGTCGAACACCACCACGTCGTGTCCGTGGGCCACCAGCCGGCGGGTGAGGTTCGAACCCATCCGCCCCAGCCCGACCATCCCGATCCTCATTGGAGCCTCATGGGCCCACGCTACCCGCCCCCCGCCCCGCCGAACTTTGTAACCTTATGCCGCCACAGGCGGCAAAAGGTTACAAAGTTCGTCTATTAGCGAAGAAATACTGCAGATTAAGGGAGCCGTCGGTACCGTGGGGCCCCGATCCCGCCCCACTCGCACGACCGCTCGTGCCGCAGTTCGCCCGAGACTCCGGGACCCCGCATGGATAGACGATCCGTCGACGCCCGCATCATCGCCCTCGCCGGGGCGAATGGGATGGTGCTGACCGCCGGGCAGCTGACGAAGGCCGGAATCGGCCACCACTACATCGAGAGCCGACGGGGCGGGATGCTGATCCCGGTGGCACGCGGCGTGTACGCCGTCGGTGAGGTGACCCCGGCCGTCCGTCTTCGGGCGGTCCTGGCCGCCATGCCCGTCAGTGCCGGGTCCCATACCACGGCCGGACGCAGCCACGGTCTACCGCTTCGGCCCGGGGACGTGGTCGACGTGACGACGACCCGGAGGACCAAGCTGGTCATCGACGGCGTGCGGATCCGCACCACCACCTGGTTGCCCCACGACGACGTCACGACGATCGAAGGCGTGCGCCTGACAACCGTGGCCCGCACGTTGTGCGATCTGGCGGCCGTGGTTGCCCGCGGCCGGCTGCAGCATGTGCTGGAGGTGGCGATCGCCACCCAGAAGGTGGCGGCGGGGGAAGTCCAGGCCTGCGCCGCGGCCTGGTGCCGGCGGGGCCGGGCCGGCTCGGGCGTCATCCGGGCCCTCGATCACGAGCTGCTCGACGACGAGCCGATGGCCGCCTCCGAGCTGGAACGGAGGGCGGCCCGTCTGTTGCGGGAGGCAGGGCTCGAGGGCTGGCAGGCCCAGTACCGCCCGCCCTGGTACGACGGCCTACGCGGCATCGTCGACGGGGCCTGGCCCGAGCTGAAGGTGGTGTTGGAGCTCGACGGTCGCCGATGGCACGCCACGGCCCAGGCCCAGGTCGAGGACCGGCGGCGGGACCGGGCCGCCATCGCACACGGCTGGATCACACTCCGGTTCGGTTGGCAGGAGATCGTGCACCGACCAGCGTCGGTGGTCGACGAATGTCGCCTGGTCCTCAGAGCTCGCCGGCGGGCGGCGGCTGCCGGGTGAAAACTGCGACACCGGGCCGAACCTTGTCACCTTGTGCCGCCTCTGCCGGCAATTCTTCACAAAGTTCGGCTGTGGGCGGTGGGAGTGGGGGGGCAGGGGTCAGTCGATGCGGCGGAGGACGACGACGGAGCGGGCACCGACCCGCAGCCGGTGGGCGGCCTGGGGGCGGCGGCCGCTGGCCGGGAACGCCTTGGCCCCGTCGGCCATGGTGTCGATCACCACCTGCCAGCGGCGGGCCCAGGCCGCCTCCGGCATGGTGAAGTTGAGGGCGGTGTCGCCGGTGTTGAACAGCACGAGGAAGGTGTCGTCGACGATCCGCTCACCCCGGGGCCCGGGCGACTGGATGCCCTCGCCGTTCAGGGCCACGGCCAGGGCCCGGCCGTTGCCGTCGGCCCAGTTCTCGAGCGTCATCGGCTGGCCGTTGGGGGCGTACCAGCCGATGTCGGCCACGGCGTCGCCGGCTGGGCCGTCGGGGTCGTGGCCGTCGAAGAACCGGCGCCGGTGGAACGCCGGGTGCTCCCGTCGGAACTCGATCAGCCGCCGGGTGAACGTGAGCAGATCGTCGTCGAGACCGGCCCAGTTCAGCCACGAGACCTCATTGTCCTGACAGTAGGCGTTGTTGTTCCCGCCCTGGGAGCGGCCCAGCTCGTCGCCCGCCAGCAGCATCGGCACCCCCTGCGACAGGAACAGCGACACCAGCAGGTTGCGGCGCTGCCGGCGCCGCAACGCCACGATGTCGGGATCGTCGGTTGGGCCCTCCACCCCGCAGTTCCACGACCGGTTGTGGCTCTCTCCGTCGTTGTTGGCCTCCCCGTTGGCCTCGTTGTGCTTGTCGTTGTACGACACCAGGTCGGCCAGGGTGAACCCGTCGTGGCAGGTGACGAAGTTGATGGAGGCGAACGGCTGGCGCCCGGTCGACCCGTACAGGTCGGACGAGCCGGTGAACCGGGAGGCGAACTCGCCCCGCGTGCCTCCCGACCCCCGCCAATGGTCGCGGACCGTGTCGCGGTACTTCCCGTTCCACTCCGACCACAGGGGCGGGAAGTTGCCCACCTGATAGCCGCCTTCGCCCACGTCCCATGGCTCGGCGATCAGCTTCACCTGGCTCACCACCGGATCCTGGTGGATGAGGTCGAAGAAGGCCGACAGCCGGTCGACCGCGTGGAGCTCCCGGGCCAGGGCCGACGCCAGATCGAAGCGGAACCCGTCGACGTGCATCTCGGTCACCCAGTACCGGAGGCTGTCCATGAGCAACTGCAGCACGTGGGGGTGCCGCATGTTCATGGTGTTCCCGGTGCCGGTGTAGTCCATGTAGTACTGCCGGTCCTCGGCCTTCACCCGGTAGTAGGCGGCGTTGTCGATCCCCTTCATGGCCAGCATCGGGCCCAGATGGTTGCCCTCGGCCGTGTGGTTGTAGACCACGTCGAGGATCACCTCGATGCCCACCTCGTGGAGCGACTTCACCAACTGGCGGAACTCCTGCACCTGCTGGCCCCGCTCGCCCCAGGAGGCGTACTCGTTGTGGGGCGCCAGGAAGGCGATCGAGTTGTAGCCCCAGTAGTTGCGTAGGCCCCGCTGGTGCAGGTGATGGTCGTGGATGAACTGGTGCACCGGCATCAGCTCCACCGCCGTCACCCCGAGGGCGGTGAGGTGCTCCAGCATCGGCGGCGACGCCAGCCCGCTGTAGGTGCCCCGTAGCACGGGGTCGACGTCGGGATGGGTGGCCGTGATCCCCTTCACGTGGGCCTCGTAGATCACGGTCTCGTGCAGCGGGGTGCGGGGCGGCCGGTCGTCTCCCCAGTCGAAGTAGGGATTCACCACCACCGAGCGGGGCACGAAGGGGGCCGAGTCGACGGTGTCGATGTCGCGCCCGTCGGAGCCGAAGCGGTAGCCGAACACGGCCGGGTCCCACCGCACCCGGCCCTCCACCGCCTTGGCGTAGGGGTCGAGCAGGAGCTTGGCCGGGTTGCAGCGGATCCCGTCGTGGGGGGCCCACGGGCCGTGGACCCGGTAGCCATAGCGTTGGCCCGGGTCCACCCCGGGCACGTGCACGTGGTGGCACAGCGCCGTCACCTCGGCCAGCGCGATCCGGCTCTCGTCGCCGCCCTCGTCGAACAGGCACAGCTCGATTCCCTCGGCCACCTCGGAGAACACCGAGAAGTTGGTGCCGGAGCCGTCGTAGGTGGCGCCGAGCGGGAACGGGGAACCGGGCCAGACGGGCGGCACGCCGATCGCCGCCCGCTCAGCCGGTGGGGGCGGCGACCCCGGCCGCCGCCACCTCGTCGACGGCGGCCCCCAACACGGCCAGGGCCTCGTCGATCTCGGCGTCGCTCACCACCAGGGGGGGCAGGAACCGCACGCAGTTGCTGTACAGCCCGGCCCGGATGGTGATCAGGCCCCGGGCCAACGTCGCCTGGGTGATGGCCAGCGTGCGGGTGGGATCGGGCGTGAGCCGCTCGTCGGTCACGAGCTCCATGGCCAGCATCGGGCCGAGGCCCCGTACGTCGGCGATCCAGGGGTGCCGGGCGGCGATCGTCTCCAGCCCGGCCCGCAGTCGATGCCCCACCTCGGTGGCCCGGGCCAGGAACTCCGGGGTGTCGATCTGGGCGATGGTGGCCAGAGCGGCCACACAGGCCAGCGGGTTGCCGCTGTAGGTGCCGCCCAACCCGCCGGGGTGGGGGGCGTCCATCAGGTCGGCCCGGCCGGTCACCGCCGCCACGGGCAGCCCGGAGCCCATCGACTTGGCCATCACCACCAGATCAGGCACCACGCCGGCATGCTCGATGGAGAACATGCGCCCGGTGCGGCCGAACCCGGCCTGCACCTCGTCGGCCACCATCACGATGCCGTGCTCGTCGCACAGGCTCCGGATCGCCTGGAGGTAGGGGCCAGGTGCTGGGACGAACCCGCCCTCGCCCTGCACCGGCTCGATCACGATGGCGGCCAGGCCCGACGGGTCGACCTGGGCGATCATGGCGTCCCGCAGCCGCTCGATCGACCAGCCCACGAACTGCTCGGGGTTCATCCCCGGGGGGCGGCGCAGCACGTTGGGGAACGGGATGCGGTAGATCTCGGAGGCGAACGGCCCGAAGCCCTTCTTGAACAGGCCGTACTTCGAGGTCATGGACAGGGTGAGGTTGGTGCGGCCGTGGTAGCCCCCCTCGAACACCAGGATCCCGGACCGGCCGGTGGCGGCTCGGGAGATCTTCACCGCCGACTCCACCGCCTCCGCCCCCGAGTTCATCAGCAGCGTCTTCTTGGCGAAGGTGCCCGGCGTGATGCGGTTGAGCGCCTCGGCCAGGGCGACCATCGGCTCGTAGGTGGCCACGATGGCGCACATGTGGATCAGCTGGTCGACCTGGGTGTGGATGGCGCTCACCACCTCGGGCGGGCAGTGGCCGGCGGCCAGCACCCCGATCCCGCCGGCGAAGTCGAGCAGCTGGTTCCCGTCGACGTCGGTGACCACCGCCCCCTGGGCCGACGCCACCCCGAGCTCGGTGAGGTAGGCGGCCCCGGCCGAGACGGCAGCGGCCCGCCGGGCCACCAGCGCCCGGCTGTTGGGGCCGGGGATCTCAGTGACCAGCTTGATCGAACCGCTCATGGGCTGCCTGCTCCTCCTCGGTGACGGGCCAGTCCCGAGGGTAGCCCCCGTTGTTGTGGGGGCTGCGCCCGGGAACCCTGCGGGTTCCTCGGGCCCCATCTCGGCCGGGGCCCCAACCCC
>CADEDH010000003.1:0-12910 GCA_902826025.1 uncultured Actinomycetes bacterium | reverse complement strand
GCCGGGGCCCCAACCCCGGCCGGCAGCTACGCTGCTGGCCAATGTCGTCCGTGCTGGAGGCCAGCCCCAGGCCGTTGTGGCTCGACCGGGGTGATCCGCCCGTCGTCCCTCGCCCCGGGCTCGAGGGCGACACCGAGGTCGACGTGGCCATCGTGGGCGGTGGGTTCAGCGGCCTGTGGACGGCCTGGTACCTCAGCCGGATCGCTCCCCAGTTGCGGGTGCTGGTCATCGAGGCGGCGTGGTGCGGCTTCGGGGCGTCGGGCCGCAACGGGGGCTGGTGCGTGGGCGAGCTGGCCGGCTCGGTGGAGGCCTACGCCGCCCGCTCGACTCTGTCCGAGGCCCGCCGCCAGCTGCGGGCCGTGTTCGACGCCGTGGACGAGGTGGGCCGGGTGACGGCGGCCGAGGGCATCGAGTGCGGGTACGCCAAGGGAGGAGCGGTACGGGTGGCCCGCAACCGGCCCCAGGCCCGGCGTCAGCGGGAGGAAGTGGCCCACCACCGGGCGCTCGGGTTCACCGCCGACGAGATCCGACTGCTCGACGAGTCGGAAGCCACCGGCCTGGTCAACGCCACCGGTGTGCTGGGTGGGATCCATCTCGTCCCCGGGGCGGCCGTGGATCCCGGCCGACTGGTGCGGGGGTTGGCCGACGCCGCCGAGCGGGGCGGGGTGCGGATCGTGGAGCAGACCCGGGCCCACTCGATCGGTGGCCACGAGGTGGTCACCGACCGGGGCACGGTGCGGGCCCGCAGCGTGGTGCGGGCCACCGAGGCCTACACCCGGGACCTGCCCGGCGCCCGGCGCCATCTGCTGCCCGTGTACTCCCTTATGGTGGCGACCGAACCGTTGGCCCCCGAGGTGTTGGCCGAGATCGGCCTCGCCACCCGGCCCACGTTCTCCGACGACCGCTACTCCATCATCTACGGGCAACGAACCGACGACGGCCGCATCGCCTTCGGCGGCCGGGGCGTGCCCTACCTGTTCGGTAGCCGGCTCAACACCGGGGCCGAGATCCACGACGGGGTCCACCAGCTGCTGGCCGACACCCTGGCTGAGCTTTTCCCGGTCCTGGCCGGGGTCCGCTACACCCACCGCTGGGGTGGTCCGCTCGGCATCCCCCGCAACTGGACACCCGGCGTGGCCTACGATCCCGTGTCGGGTCATGGCGTGCTGGGCGGCTACGTGGGGGAGGGGGTGGCGGCATCGAACCTGGCCGGCCGCACGATGGCCGAACTGGTGGCCGGCCATGACACCGAGCGCACCTCGCTGCCCTGGGTCGGGGCCGTGAGTCGGTCCTGGGAGCCCGAGCCTCTGCGCTGGATCGGCTTCCGGGCCAGCCGGCGCTTGATCACCGGCGCCGACCAGCGGGAGAACCGCACCGGCCGGGAAGCCAAGGCCGCCCGGGCCCTGGCCAACCGGCTCCGCGGCCGCCACTGACCCGTCCGAACTGCGTCACGAAAACCGCGTCACCGAGTCGACCTGCGTCGCGTTCTCACCGTTTTTCGGAGATTTCGCGACGCAGATCGCCGGCGGGGCGCGTTTCCGTCGCGCAGAACCGGGGTGGGCGTGACGGCCCCGGGGCGGACGGGTCAGTCGGTCTGGCCGCGGGAGGCGAAAGCGACGAAGGCCGAGCCGAGCAGGGCGAACAGTAGGAACCCGACGAGCAGGGGCTGGGTGGTGTCGTCGAACGTGGACATCACCACGCCCCCCAGCACGGCCCCACCCGCGGTCTGGAACGCCCCGATCACCGACGATGCCACACCGGCGATCGACCCCATCGGCTCCAGCGCCATGCTGGTGAGGTTGGGTAGCAGCACCGCCTGGCAGCTGAGAAGCCCTGCCATCAGCACGAGGAACACCCACAGCGGTGGCGTCCCGTCGGTGGCGACGGCCACGGCCACACCGGCCGCGGCTACCAGCACCTCGCCGCCGAAGGCGGTCCGGGCCACCCGCACCGCCCCGAACCGGGCCACCAGGCGCCGGTTGGTCACCATCATCACACCCATCACCGCGGCCAGGCCGCCGAAGATGAAGGGAAAGGCCGAGGCCTTGCCGTAGGCCTGGTCGATCACGTTCTCGAAGCCCGACAGATAGGCCACGAACGCACCCATCAGGGCGGTCACCGCCAGCAGGTACCCGACCGACTGGCGATTGGCCAGCACCCGGCGGCCGGCGGTGGCGATCCGACGGGCCGACAGGTCCATCCGGTGCTCAGGCCGCAGGGTCTCGGGCAGGCGGCTGCTCCACACCAGCATGACCACGGCGAACAGAGCACAGAAGCCGAACAGGAGCCGCCATGAGGCCACGGCCACGAATCCGGCCCCGACGGAGGGGGCCACGATCGGCACCACGATGAACACCGCCATCAGCGACGACATGGCCTGTGAGGCGTGCAGCCCCTCGAACGAGTCCCGCACCACGGTCATGGCCACGATCCGGGGCCCGGCGGCGGCGAACCCCCACAGGCTGCGGGTTATCACCACCGTGGCCAGGGTGGGGGAGAGGGCGGCGGCCACGGCGGCCACGGCGTAGAGCACGAGCGACACGTGCAGGGTGCTACGGCGGCCGAACCGGTCGGCCAGGGGGCCCCAGAACAGCTGACCCACGGCCATGCCGGCGAAGTAGAACGTGATGATGTTGCCGATGGCGGGTGAGTCGGGGGCCAGGCCCAGATCGGCCCGCATCTCGCCGAAGGCCGGCAGCATCGTGTCGATCCCCAGGGCAGCGGCGGCCGTGGCCATCCCCAGCATGGCGATCAGCTCACGCTGACCGAGGTGCCGGCCCGGGTCGGCTCGCAGGGGCGCGAGGGGGTCGGCGGCTGGTGATTCCATGAGGCCCGAGCATCCCATCCCCCGCCGGACCCTCCCAACCCGGACGCGGCCGGCCGGCCTGGTCAGGGGTCACAGCCAACGGACGAGGCCGGCTCTTTGCCCCGATCGGTCGGTGATCCTAGGCTCCGGGTCATGTGGATCCGCCTCCGTCAGATCGCCGTGGTCGCTGCCGACCTGCACCGCACCGGGCTCGACATCGGCACAGTGCTCGGGGCTGAAGCCTGCTTCACCGATCCCGGGGTGAAGCAGTTCGGCTTGAAGAACACACTGTGGCCGATCGGTACCCAGTTCCTCGAGGTGGTCACCCCCATCGCCGACAACACGGCCGGGGGCCGATATATGACCCGGCGGGGCGGCGACACGGGCTACATGGTGATCACCCAGGTCGACGACGTGACCCGGCGCCGGGCCCGCGCCGCCGAGCTTGGCGTGCGGCTGGCCTTCGACATGCACCATCCCGAGACCGGTCACGATGGGATCCAGCTCCACCCGGCCGACACCGGCGGCACGTTCTTCGAGATGGACCAGATGACGATGGACGGGGGCGACGCCGTGGGCGGGCCCTGGTGGCCGGCGGGTAAGAACTGGGAGCCCTACGTACGCACCGATCTGGTGGGCGGTATCTCGGCGGCCGAGATCCAGAGCCCCGATCCCGAGCCCTTGGCTCGCCGCTGGTCCGAGATCGCCGAGATCGACCTCACCCGCGACGATGCCGGTAACCCCACGATCGGTCTCGACAACGCCACCCTGCGCTTCGTGGCCGACCCCGACGGCCGGGGCGAAGGACTGGGCGGTATCGACGTGATCACCCAGGATCGGGACGCGGTGCTGGCCGGGGCCCGGGCCCGCGACTGCTACGTGAGCGACGACGAAGTGGCCGTTGCCGGCCTCCGGGTCTACCTCCGCTGAGGTGACGGGCGGCGAACGTCATTGCATCAAAACGCCCTGAACAGGGATTATTCACCCTAGGATCAGGGCCTCACGGACCTCAACGGAATTGTCATTCTGTCATCTGGACGTGGCGGGAGTCACACGCCTATCGTTCCGGGGCATTCCATCGCCCGGCGGTCTGGCAGCAGCAGTGAGTCCGACCACGGTGGCAATGGCCATTGAACGACGTATGGAAAGGTCTGGCAGCAGTTGTCGCTACTCGAGGTCAAGGACATAACCGTCCGCTTCGGTGGGATCGTCGCACTCAACGACTTGAGCTTCGATCTCGATGAAGGGCAGATAACCGCCCTCATCGGCCCGAACGGTGCGGGAAAGACCACGTTGTTCAATGTGGTAAGCCGCATCTACGAGCCGACCGAAGGGTCGATTACCTACGATGGCCAGGACCTTCTGGCCATGCCCGCCCATCGGATCTGTCGGGTCGGTATCTACCGCACCTTCCAGAACCTGGCGCTGTGGCCCACCATGACGGTGCTGGAGAACGTGATGGTGGGAGCCTTCACGTCCACCAAGACCAGCTTCCCCCAGGCCGCCCTGCGGATCATGGGGGCGCGATCGGAGGAGAAGGCCACCAAGCGCCGGGCCTACGAGGTGCTGGAGGAGCTGGACCTGGCCGATGTGGCCTTCCACCCCGCCACGGGCCTCCCCTTCGGCACGCTCAAGCGGATCGAGATCGCCCGAGCCATGATCGGCAAGCCCCGCCTGCTGATGCTCGACGAGCCCGCTTCCGGCCTCACCCACTCCGAGGTGGACGAGTTGTCGGCCACCATCCGGGGCCTGCGTGATCGTCACAACCTGAGCGTGCTCCTGGTGGAGCACCACATGAAGATGGTGATGGCCATCTCGGAGCAGATCGTGGTGTTGAACTTCGGCCAGAAGATCGCCGAGGGCACCCCCTCCGAGGTCCAGAAGAACGAAGCCGTGATCGAGGCCTACCTGGGAGCGGATGCGTCATGAGCGTGCTCGAAGTACAGGACGTCCGGGCCCGCTACGGCCAGATCGAGGCCCTTCACGGGGTCAGCCTCAACGTCGAGGACGGCGAGGTGGTGGTGGTGCTCGGGGCCAACGGCGCCGGCAAGACCACCACCCTGCGGGCCATCTGCGGGATGGTCGCCACCACCGGAACAGTGAACCTCCACGGCACCAACATCGTGGGCACCGACACCGCCGACATCGTGCGCATGGGCGTGGCCCACGTACCCCAGGGGCGGGGCACCTTCCCCGAGCTGAGCGTGGTCGACAATCTCAACGTCGGGGCCTACGTCCGCAAGGACAAGGAGATCAGCGCCGACATCGACAAGTGGTTCGAGATCTTCCCCCGCCTGGCCGAGCGGCGCACGCAGCTGGCGGGCTCGCTCTCCGGTGGCGAGCAGCAGATGCTGGCCGTGGCCCGGGCCATGATGTCCCGGCCCAAGGTCCTCCTGCTCGACGAGCCGTCGCTGGGCCTGGCCCCGCTGATCATCGACGACCTGTTCAAGCAGTTCGCTTCGATCAACGCCGAGCTCGGCACCACGATGCTGGTGGTGGAGCAGAACGCCAACCTGGCGCTCGGCATCGCCAGCCGCGGCTACGTGATCGAGGCCGGCGAGATCGTGCTGTCCGGCACGGCGGAGGAACTCCGCAATGATGATGGTGTACGCGCCGCGTACCTTGGCGTATAGGGGGTAGAGGAACCATGAGCCTGTTTCTACAACGAATGATCGAGGGCCTGTCCAACGGCGCCATGTACGGCGTGGTGGCGGTTGCCCTGGTGATCATCTTCAAAGCCACGACCCTGATCAACTTCGCTCAGGGCGGCCTGGCGATGTTCGGGGCCTACATGGCGAACGTGTTCGCCATCGAGCAGGGGTTGCCACTCATCGTGGGGATCCTGTTGGGGGCGGCCGTGATGGCCGTCGTCGCCTCTGGCATCGAGCGGGTGCTGGTGCGGCCGTTCGACCCGGCCAACCACCTACCGGTGGTGCTGATCACATTCGGGATCGCCTACATCCTCCAAGCGGTGGCGGCCTGGAAGTTCGGCACCGAGTTCAAGTCGTTCCCCAGCCCGTTCCCGTCGGGCCCGAACGACCACATCGAGATCGCCGGCGCCCGCCTGCGGTACGAGCGGCTCGGTGTGGTACTGGTGCTGATGATCATGGTGGGCCTCGTCCACCTGATCCTGAACAAGACGAAGATCGGCCTGGCCTTTCGGGCCGTGTCGTCGAACACCGAGTCGGCCAAGCTCGTCGGCGTGAAGACCGGTCGCACCCTGAACTTCGGTTGGGCCCTGGCCGCCATGTTCGGCGGCGTGGCCGGGGGCCTCGTGGCCCACTTCACCCAGCTCGACTCGGGCTTCATGGACAAGATCCTGATCTTCTCCTTCGCTGCGGCCACCCTGGGCGGCCTCGACAGCATCAACGGGGCCGTCATCGGCGGCCTCATCATCGGTCTGGTGGAGAGCCCGGTGCAGCCCATGGTGCGTGACTACGTGCCCGGGTTCCACTTCCTCACCTCGGACCTGGCCCTGCTGGTGGCCTTCCTCCTCATTCTTGCTGTCCTGCTGGTGAAGCCGGCTGGGCTCTTCGGTACCACAAGGGTGGAACGGGTATGATCAAGCTGCAGCGTCCGTGGATCCTCGGCCTGGGGGCGGCGTCGCTCGTCGCTCTCGGCCTGTCGATCATCCACCTCCTCAACAAGGAGAAGGCCGGGTTCTGGCCGTTCCTTGCCATCCTGGCCATTGCCGGATTGGCTGGTGCCACCCTCACCGCCCAGCGGGCGGGTGAGCCGGTCCTCATCGTCAACGAGGGCAGCCGGGCCCATCGCACCTGGCAGACCGCCGGTTGGGGCATCTTCGCCTTCTTCGTGGTGGCCACGCCGTATCTGCTCGACAGCTTCCGGGTGCAGCAGGTCAACAAGAGCATGTACTTCGCGGTGGCCGTGCTCGGGGTGAACCTGATCATCGGCTACAGCGGCCTCATCTCTCTGGGCCATGGCGCCTTCATGGGCGTTGGGGCGTTCCTGTCGGTGATCCTGGTCGAGGACTACGGGTTCAAGCTGTGGCAGACGCTGTTCGTGATCATCCCGCTGGCGTTCGTCATCGGTCTGATCGTGGGCATCCCGGCCCTGCGCATCAAAGGCCTGTACCTCGCCCTGGTGACCTTCGCCCTGTCGTACGCCTTCCCCACGCTCCTCAAGATCGAGGGGATCGACAAGCGCACCGGTGGCGATCTCGGCCGCAACATCTCGCTCGACAAGCAGGTGCAGCCGGGTCGGCTCAAGGGCCTCCTCGGGCTCAACGGTCTCGACGCCCCGGCCCAGGAGCAGATCTACAAGTACTGGCTCATGGCGCTCGTCACCGGGATCTCGTTCCTCCTGGTGCGGAACATCATCAAGAGCCGGGCTGGTCGGGCCGTCATCGCCATCAAGGAGAACCAGATCGGCGCCGCCGTGTCGGGTGTGCCGCTCACCACCTACAAGGTGATCACGTTCGGCATCTCGGCCGTGTTCGCCTCTGTTGGCGGGTGGCTCTACGCCCTGCTGTTCAGCGAGGCCAACCCCAACACCTTCGGCCCGCTGCTGGCGATCTCGCTGCTCCTGGCTCTGGTGCTGGGCGGGGTCTACACCCTGCAGGGTGCCCTGGTGGGTAGCCTCCTCTACGTCTTCCTCGACGACCTGCGCACCCGGGTGACCCTCACCTCGGTGGCGGGGTGGAGGCCCTCGTTCTTCCAGATTGCCGAGGGCAGCCCGCTGACCCAGGCGGTACTGGGCCTGGTGCTCATCCTGATCGCCTTCTTTGCCCCGGGCGGTGTGGTGTTCATCGCCCGCAAGGTGCGGGCCAGCCTGATTCGGGTGATACCGACCATTCCCACCGCAGATGTGGTGGCCTCGGCCGCCGTCGACTCGCCGATGAGCGAGCCCGAGGTGGCTACAACGCACTGAGCTCATCCATAGCTCAGCAGTCCGCAGAGGCTGTCGCCGCGGGGGGTGGCGACAGCCTCTGTCGCGTCCGGGCTCCGCTTCGACCGGGCGGCCCGGCCCTCCAGCCTTCGGTGGGTTGATCCGTCAGGCTTCGGTGGGCGGGGTGTCGACCACGTCGACCCATTCCCTGAACCAGGGCCGGAGCAGGCCGACCACCCCGTCCCGGGCCACCAGGGTGAAGACCACGAGCACCACGCCGCCGATCAGCTCGGGCTCGATCTTCAACCCCATCTTCGACACGGCCCACGGGGCGGCGATAAGGAGCAGGGCCCCGAGGAAGCTGCCCACCAGGGTGCCGATGCCGCCGAAGACGGCGGCGGCGTAGAGCGACAGCGAGAAGAACACGGCGAAGCTGTCGGCGCTCACGGCCGGGGTCTCGAACAGCAGCAGGGCCCCACCCACGGCCGCCACCGAGGACGACAACGAGACGGTGTACACCCGCACCATCCCCACCCGGATCCCGAAGGCGGTGGCTGCCGCTGGGTTGTCGGCCACGGCCCGGATGCGACGGCCCAACGGCCCCTTCACCACCCAGCGGACGACGAAGTAGGCGATGAGGGCCACCACACACACGATCAGGTGGGTCCAGCGGCTGTAGTGGCTGACGGTGAGGTTCATCCAGCCGGGAGGCACGAACTGGTAGTCGATGCGGGGACCGTCGGGTCCGCCGGTGAACCAGGCGAACCGGCGGATGATGTAGGGGAACGCCACGGCCGTTCCCAGCGTGATCATGGCCAGATACTGGCCCTGGATGCGCAGTGACGGCAGGCCGACGAGGGCCCCCGCCGCCAGGCCCACCACGGCTGCCGCCACCAGGGCCAGCGGGAACGGCCAGCCGTGCACGCCCATGGTCACGGCCGCCGTGTAGGCGCCGGCCCCGGCGAAGGCCCCGTGGCCCAGCGACAGCTGGCCGCCCAGGCCGAGCTGTACGTCGAGACCCCAGAGGATCACGGTCAGGGCCACGATGCGGGTCAGGAGCCGGCCCTCGATCACGGGCAGGCCGAACACGGCGCCCGCCACAACCAAGGTGGCGAGGACCGGGAGACCGATCGTGATCAACCGATGGCCGGTGCTGCCCCGGGTGGCGGTCCAGCTGCGATGGCGCTTCACGGTCTCGACCCTTTCGAGGGGTAGGTTGCGGGCAGGGGCGACGTCTAGCAGCTCGATCTCGCCCGGAGGCTCCTCGGTGGCCGTCATACGCGGGTCACCCGCGCCGTGCCCAGCAGCCCGGTGGGTCGCACCAGCAGGGTGATCACCATGATCAGAAGCATCACCGGCACGGACAGATCGGCGCCGATGAGGCGCACGTAGCCGATCATCAGCGTTTCCAGCACCCCGACGGCCAGCCCGCCCACCACGGCCCCGGACAGGCTGTCGAGCCCGCCGATGGTGGCGGCGGCGAACCCGAACACGAGCAGCCGCACCATCATGTTGGGTTCCAGGATCACCCGGTTGGCCACCAGGCAGCCGGCCAGCGTGCCGATGGCGGCGGCCGCCGCCCACCCGCCGCTGAGAACCCGACCGCTGCGCACGCCCATCAGGCGGGCCGTGCCGGCGTCGGACGACACCGCCCGGAAGGCCAGGCCGAATTTGGTGCGGTTCAGGATCAGGCTGACCAGGGCCACCACCAGCAGGAGCGTGGTGAGAGTTCCGATGTACTCGTAGCGGAGGCGCGCCCCGCCGATGGTCACGAAGTCCCGGGCGTCAGTGGGGAAGGGGGAGCGGAAGCCCCGGTTCACCGGCTTCCACACGAAGATGGTGGTGGAGTTGAGCACCAGGAGCATGCCGATCGTGAGCCCGATCGACACCACGGGGGCGTTGTCGCCGCTGCGGCGGATGATCCACCGCTCAATGGCCACGGCCAGGGCGGCGGCGGTGATCATGGCCATGACGATGGAGGCCCACACCGGTAGCGGGTGGAGCGGCACCAGGGTGTTGGCCAGGCCGGTGCCGGCCAGTGCCGGCGTGGCGGCGGTGGCGAAAACGAGGGCCAGGTAGGTGCCGATGTTGGCGATCTCCCCCTGGGCCAGGTTCAGCCGGCCGCTGCACTTGTAGACGAGGGAGAAGGCCAGGGCCATCCAGGCGTAGATGGCACCGTTGGCCAGGCCATCGATGATGCGCTGCGTGAAGAGCTGCAGGGCCGGTCCTCGCTTTCTCGCTGGGGTTCCCCCGCGGGCCGTGGAACCGCGCGCCCACGCCCGCTGACCGGCGCACCCTACCAGCGGGTTCGCGCTCGGCGGGAATCCATGCGCTGTGGTGGCGCCGGGTTATTCAAGGGGTTAAGATGTGGCGAATGTCTCACTCGCGTTGCGCGCGTTGAGGCAAGCACAACACACACATAAGCCATCCCGGGGGGGAGGTCGCAAGAATGCGAACGAGGAGAAGGCTCCATCGACGCGCGCTTCTGGCGCTGTTGGCGGTGTTCGCCATAGTGGTCGCGGCGTGCGGAAGCGACGCGGGTGACGGCACGGCCACCGAGGGGTCCGACAAGGGTCTCACCGAGACGAAAGACGACGTCAACGACGCCCTCAACACCACGACCACTGCCGGAGGCGCCGCCACCACGTCAGCGCCCGCCGCCCGGCCTGCCAGCATCGAGGAGTGGGATGCGCTGTGGGTCAAGGAGCGGGAGGCCATCGTCCAGAAGATCAAGGACAACGGCTGGGGCTGGGACCAGGCGGCCAACAAGGTCACCGGGCCCGAGGGGTTCGAGGTCGACCTGTCCACCTGCCCATCTGGCTGGGATCCTTACGGGGGCCTCGACGGTGGTGTGATCAACATCGGGCAGACGATCGCCCAGTCGGGCACCCTGGCCGACTACGGCAACATCGGCATCGCCCAGAAGATCCTCTACGACTGGGACAACAGCCAGGGCGGCATCACCGATTCCACGGGCAAGAAGTTCACGATCCAGACCAGCCTGAAGGACGACTCCTACGATCCGGCCAAGACCGTGCCGCTGGTGGACGAGCTGCTCGACTCCGAGGGGTCATTCCTCATCCATACGCTGGGCTCACCCAACACCATGAAGGTGTATGACAAGCTCAACCAGCGGTGTGTCCCGAACCCCTACGCCATGACCGGGCATCCGGCCTGGGGTGATCCGGAGAACCATCCCTGGACCTGGGGTCACGCCCTGGCGTACAACACCGAGGCCGTGATCTGGGGCGGCCTGCTGGAGAAGAGGTTCGCCGACCGTGACGAGATCACGGTGGCGGCGCTGATCATGCAGAACGACTTCGGCAAGGCTTACGAGCTCGGGTTCACCGAGTACATCGCCAACGTGACGAAGCCGAAGATCAACTTCGAGTTCGAGCGGATCGAGCCGACGGCGCCCACCATCACCAACCAGATGACCACGCTGGCGGCCAAGAACCCCGACGTCTTCATCGCCATGACGGCCGGCACCTCGTGCACCCAGGTGGTGCAGGAGGCGGCCAACAACGGGCTGAAGGAATCGGCCGAGATGCTGTTCACCGGCCAGCCGTGCAAGGGCCTGACCTTCATGGGCAAGGACAAGGTGGGCGACGACGGCACGGCCAGCGATGGCTGGTGGATCGCTGGAGGCGGCAACCGGGACTTCAACGACAAGAGCGAGTTCGACGATGCCTGGATCGCCTTCGCCCGGGATCTGCTGGAGAAGGCGGGCAAGCCGTCGGAAACCTCGAGCAACCTGGGCGGCGGCTTCCAGTACGGCTGGCCGGTCTGGCAGACCTTGGAGATCGCGGCCATGTTGCCCGGCGGGCTGAGCCGGCCCAACTTCATGCTGGCGGCCCGCACCATCGAGATGACCAACCCCAACAACTTCGAGGGGATCGGCTACTCGATGAATGGCAACACCGATGCCTACCCCATCGAGGGCTCGGAGATCGCGCAGTTCAACGGGGCCGAACAGCGTTGGGTGGCCGACGAGAGCATCGGGATCATCGACCTCACCGGCAAGTCGCCGCCCTGTGCCTGGGACCAGGCGGCCAGCACCTGTAAGTAGGCCTGCCAACGACAGAGAAGATTAAGAATTTGTCCTTCGAGTGTTGATGTTCGATGACTTCTCACTCGGCGGATGCAAGGGGGGACACACAACCGCAAGTGAAGAAGTCACGTAGCGTGACGCAGTGGCTGCAGAAACGGGCAGTACATCACTCACCGTGCTGATTTGAACTGGTGTCGTCACTGGTTCGTCACACGGTGTGGTGGTGTGCTGCTCGTCACAGCTGCGCTACGTTACTCCCTCGGTGCGCGCCCAATCCCGGGTCCGCACGTTCGAGCCGAGGGAGAGACTCTCAGTGAGACTAGGGAATCCAGCGAAGGGGCTTGCTGTACTGTTCGCTCTGGGCCTTGCGGCCAGCGCGTGCGGAAGCAGCGGCTCGGAGGAAGGCGCCGACACCGAGACCGGTGGCACCGTCGTCGACGAGGATGTGGCCAACGCCGCTGAATCGGCACTCGAGAACACCAGCACCACCGCAACCGACACCGCCAGCGCCGCGGCCGACATCAAGGCGATCGGTGACTGGGAGGCCCTCTGGGACACGGAGCGCGCCGCCCTGGTGGCCGAAGCCGAGAAGAACGGCTGGAAGTGGGACCAGGCGACCAACAAGGTCACCGGCCCCGGTGGCTTCAACGTCGACCTGTCGGCCTGCCCCACCGGGTGGGACCCCTACGGCGGCCTGGGTGAGGGCAAGATCACCATCGGCCAGACCATCGCCCAGTCCGGCACCCTGGCCGACTACGGCAACATCGGCCTGGCCCAGAAGATCTACTACGACTACATCAACGCCGAGGGCGGCATCACCGACTCCGAGGGCAAGACCTACACCATCGAGAACACGCTCAAGGACGACGCCTACGACGCGGCCAAGACCGTGCCGCTGGTCGACGAGCTGCTCGATTCCACCGGGTCGTTCGCCATCCAGACGCTGGGCTCGCCCAACACCATGAAGGTGTACGACAAGCTCAACCAGCGCTGCGTGCCCGATCCCTACGTGATGTCCGGCCACCCCGCCTGGGGCGATCCGGGCAACCACCCGTGGGTGTGGGGCCACCAGCTGGCCTACAACACCGAGGCCATCCTGTGGGGCGGTCTGCTGGAGAAGAAGTTCGCCGACAAGCCGGAGATCACGGTCGCCGCGCTGATCATGCAGAACGACTTCGGCAAGGCCTACGAGCTCGGCTTCAACG
>CADEDH010000002.1:207543-245306 GCA_902826025.1 uncultured Actinomycetes bacterium | reverse complement strand
CGGCTTGTAGGCGGGGTTCTGTTCCTGGGCCTGTTACCAGGGTCCCATTCGGTGACCATCCATCTGTGCGGTCTACCCGGAGATACCGGCCCGGGGGCCGGAGGCGGTCGACCCGTCTCTCCGTCTGACCTTGCTCCGGGTGGGGTTTACCTAGCCGCCGGGTCACCCCGGTCGCTGGTGCGCTCTTACCGCACCGTTTCACCCTTACCTGTGGCCGGCGAACCGGCCCATCGGCGGTCTGTTCTCTGTGGCACTGTCCTGCGGGTCGCCCCGACTGGCCGTTAGCCAGCACCCTGACCTGTGGAGCCCCGACCTTCCTCGACGCCGTGACCCGGGAGGACCCGAGGCCGACGCCGCGGTCACCCGGCCGACTCACCCAGGCCGCCAGGCTACAGGGAACCCGAAGGGTTCCCGGAGTACGCCTGCGGCGTACCCGCTCGGCTCCGGCGAGCTTCTGTCCGGGTTGCTCTATCGTGTGAGCCGTGGCCACCACCGACCTTCCCTCCGCTCCAATCGCCGACTGGCCCCTGCTCCTCGGCCGCCTGGCCGACGGGCACGACCTGGCCCGAGCCGAGGCCCACGCCGCCATGACCGACATCCTGGCCGGGTTGGCCACCCCAGCCCGGATCGCCGGCCTGATCGTGGCCCTGCGGCTGAAGGGCGAGACCCCCGACGAACTCACCGGCATGGTCGACGCCATGTTCGAGGCGGCCGAGCCCCTGGTCGCCCCTCCTGGCGCCATCGACATCGTGGGCACCGGCGGGTCACCCCACCGGCGTCAGCACGCCCTGAACGTGTCGACCATGGCCTCCATCGTCGCCGCCTCGGCCGGGGCCGTCGTGTGCAAGCACGGCAACCGCCGGGCCTCGTCCACCTCCGGCTCGTTCGATTTCCTGGAGGCGGTGGGCCTCCACGCCGAGCTGGGCCCCGAAGCCCTGGCCCGCTGCCTGGCCGTCACCGGTGCCGGGTTCGCCTTCGCCCGGATCTACCACCCGGCCATGCGCCACGCCGCCCCGGTACGGGCCGAGCTGGGCATTCCCACCGTGTTCAACCTGCTGGGGCCGCTGGCCAACCCGGGCCGGGTGCGGCGCTACCTGCTGGGCACGTCCACCCCGGAGCTGGCCGAGCTGATCGCCGGGGTGCTGGCCAACCTGGGCGCTGAGCGCTCCTGGGTGGTGGCCGGTTCGGGCGGCATCGACGAGTTGACGATCACCGGACCCTCGGTGGTCTACGAGGTCAGCCCGGACGGGCTTCGCCGCTTCGAGCTCAGCCCGGCCGACGCCGGTCTGCCCGCCGCTGCGTCGCTCGAATCGGTGGCTGGCGGCACCCCGGCCGACAACGCCGAGGTGTTCGGCGCCCTGCTGGAGGGCCGCCTGACCGGCCCCAAGCGGGACATCGTGCTCCTCAACGCCGGCGCCGGTCTCCTGGTGGCGGGCATGGTTTCCTCCCTTCCCGAGGGGGTGGAGGCCGCGGCCGCCGCCGTCGACGACGGCCGGGCCGGGGCCAAGCTGGCCGAGCTGGTCAAGGTCACCTCCGAGCTGGTCTGAACCCGTTCCGGAGGGGCCCGGAGAACGCTCCGGCGGGGCTCCGGGGGCCGACCGAACGGTTGTCCTGGTGCTGCATGGAGTTGCAGGTCGCCCTTTCCGGCTGCATGTGAGCGCTATACCCTGTTCCACCATGGTGGAGAGTCGATACCGTTGTGGGTCATGCGGCAACCTGACACGGTTCGACCTCGAGGTCACTCGGCGTGTCCGGGAGCGCCACTTTGTGACGGTGGGTGGCCACTTGGCGATCGAGGGTTCGGAACTGTTGAGCGAAACGGTTGACCGAGTGACCTGTCAATGGTGTGGCCACGGGAACGACATCGTCCTGGTCGGTCACGAGGAGCACTGAGGCATGGGATCCGAAGACCTGCTGAAGCCGGCCTGTGAGCTGTCGTACGCCGTTGCCCGCGATGGGGCCGAGGCCAAGCCGGCGACGGAGCCACCGGCTGCCATGCGGAGCTTCCTCTATGTGGCCCAGCTCCCGGGACGGGCGCTGAGTGTGGCCCAGCAGGCCATCGAAGAGGATCCATCGTTTCGGCGCCGGGTGGCCGAGCGGGCCACCGAGAGCGAGGTCGGCCGGGCCGGCTTCCTCTGGCTGAACCGGCCCATCGGGTGGGCGGCCGAGTTCGAGGAGCTGACCATGGGCAACGGCTCACCCGGGGGCGACGACAACGGGAAGGATGAGGCGGACGTGAACGACGCCGAGTCGGATGAGTTGACCTGGGCCTCCATCGAGGCCGCCGAGGACGACGAGCGGGAGGCAGTGGCCGCCGTCAACCTCGACGACGACCTCTACGCCGAGGAGTACGCCGACACGGAGGGTGCCGAGGATGGGCGCCTGGCCGACCAGCCGGTGGCGGTGAGCGCCGGTGGTTCGTTCGGCTCGATCGATGTGTTCGGCGCCGGCGACCTGCCGACCGCAGCACCGGCCCCTCGGGGCCGCAGCGAGGCCAATGCCATCGAAGACGAGCTGATGAGCCTGCGGGGGCTCGTCGATCGGCTGTCGAACGAGCGCAAGGCCGTATCGAGTTCCGTGCGCCAGGCCGAGCAGGACCTGGCCAAAGCGAAGTTCCAGCCGTCGGTGTTCGAGAGCGACGTCTACACCCTGCAGAGTGAGCTGGAGGCGGCACGGTCGGAAGTCGACGCCGCCCACCGGGAGCGCGACAACGCCATCCGCCAGCACTCCGAGTCGCTCACCCGCCAGCTGGAGCTGGAGCGTGAGCTGGATCGGGCCCGGGAGCTGCGGGCCCAGATCGAGCGGGAGCACGCCGAGGCCGACGCCAGCATCGTCGACATCAAGGAGTCGCTGGCCCGCACCGAGGCCTCGCTCAACACGGTTCAGGCCGACCGCGATGAGCTGAGCGAGCTGCTCTCCGGTACCCGGACCGAGAACGAGGATCTGAAGCTCCAGGTCCAGCGGTTGACCGACATGGGGGCCAGCCAGACCAAGGCTTTGGAGGCGCAGTACAAGGCGCTCCAGACCGAGTCCGACGCCCTCCGGAACGACAAGGACACGCTGGCCTCCCGCCTGGCGGCGGCCGAGACCGAGCTCGACAACACCAAGGCTCAGCTCGGTCAGATCGGCAACCAGGCGGCCGAGGCCAAGTCGTTGGTCGACGCCCTCACCGAGGAGAAGATCGATCTCGCTTCGCGCCTGGCCGACACCGAGGCCATGCTCGAGACCACCCGGGCCCAGCTGGCGGCGGTCAAGGCCGACGCCGAGGCCGTGGCCACCGATCTGTCGAACATCCGGGCCCACCGCGACGGCCTGGCCACCCAGGTCGACGAGCTCCACGGCAGCCTGACCGATGCCCTGGGCGACCTGGCCCGGGTGCGGGAGACGAGCGACGCCGACCGCGCCGCGCTCAAGGAGGTTCGGGCCGAGCGCGACCTGCTGCGGGTGCGGGTGGGCAGCCTCGAGCAGATCGAGAAGGGCCTCGAGGCCAAGATGGCCAACCTGGCGGCCGAGCGGGACGCCTTCGCCCTGCGAACCGACCAGACCAAGGCCGAGCTGGCCGATCGGGAGCGGCAGTTCAACGCGCTGGAGACCGAGCGGGCTGAGCTGGCCGCCGACCTGGCCGCCATCCGCGACAGCCATGCCACGATCGAGGCCGACCGGGACGTCCTGCGGGAAGACCTCGGATCGCTCGCCAGTCGGGCCACCGAGCTGGAGCTGGCCCGTGACGGTCTGGCTGTGCAGGTGGAGCAGCTGACCGAAGAGAATCTGGCCATCCAGGCTCAGATGGTCGACAAGGAGCGCCAGCAGCAGGAAGCGGCCGACAACCAGGGCCGGGCCCTGTCGGAGCTGGCCCACCGGCTGGCCATGGTCGAGAACGACCGCAACCGGATGGAGACCGATCTCCAGCAGACGGAGGCCCAGCTGGCGGAGGCGCTCGACGCCGTGGGCAAGGCCATGGACACAGCGGAGAAGGCCAAGAGCCAACTGGCGGCCCTGGAGTCCGGCCAGCCGGCCGGCGCTTCCCCCCGGGCCGACGGCCCCAGTGCCCCGGCTCCCGGCTCGGCCGGTATCGCTGCGCTCCACCTGCCCCCCGGCGTTCCCACTGTTGCGGCGGCCGCCGATGCCGTCGCCTCCGATGTCGCGGCCGGCTCTGTCCCGGCCGAGCCGGTCCCTTCGCTGCTGGGCAGCCTGGCCGACCCGGCTCCGGCCCTGTTCGACGATCCTGACAACGACGGCCTGACCGTGGTGGACGTGCCGTCGACCCCGGCCGAACCGGCTCCCGCCGGCGCGTTGATCATGGAGGCGTGGCCGCCGCCCCCCGGGCCGCCGTCGGCCGCCGTGCCCCCGGTGGGGGCGCCAACCGACAACCTGTCGGGGCCCCCGCTCGGCGTTTCACCCAACTCGGCGCCCGTCGGCGACGAGCGAGCCCCTCGCCGCATCTGGGGCCTCGGTGGCCGGTTCCGCAACGAAGCCGATGATCCCGACCGGGCCGACCGGGGCCACGAGCTGGAGGCGCCGGTGGGATTGGCGGGAGACCTCGGGTCGTTGGCCGACACCGGCTTCGCGGTGATCTCCCCCGGGGATCAGCTGCCACCGCCCCCCGTCTCCGGGCCGCTCCCGAGCGAGCCGTTGGCGGCGATCGGCGGCGGCCTGGTGGCTCCGCCCCCTCCGGCGGTGGCCGACCACGACGACGACCTCGACTCGATCAGCAGCGAGCTGTCGATGGCGGTGGGCGAGGTGAGCCTCAGCCCGGCCAGCGATGACGAGGACCTCGACGAGATCTCCAAGCTGATCAAGCAGACCGTGACCGACTTCGACCCGTCGAGCCTGCAGGGCCACGAAGCCAACGGCGGAGCGGACGCCGAGCCCAAGCGCCGCGGGTTCAGCCGCCGCCTGTTCCGCACCGGTGAGCAGGAGGGCGTCGCCGACTCGTCGCCGTTGAACACCCCGCCGCCCAGCGTGTTCGGCGACGACGTGCGCCTGCCCGGGTCCGGGGTCGACCCCGATCAGACCCTGGTGGTCAAGGGCGGCCCCCTCGATGGCCCGGAGGTCGTGTTCGACCGCGGCGCAGGCGCCGACGCCGCCGGGGGTAGCCCCCGTCCCGGCCGACGCCAGATCGACATCCCGGTCGAGCTCGACGACGAGATCGAGCTGGCCCGCCACGTCGTCTCATCGCCCGATGTCGTGCTCCTGGTCGACGGCGACTCGGTGGCCAAGATGGGCTGGCCCAGCCTGCCCGTGGCCCAGCAGCGAGACGCTCTGGTCAGCTACCTGGCCGACCTGTCGAGCAGCACCGGCGCCTCACCCGATGTCGTCTTCGACGGCAGGATCGGGGAGGAGGAGTCGCTTCCGGCGTCCCGGGCGGTCCGGATCCGCCTGTCCACCCCGCCCACGGAGCCGGCGGCCGCGCTGGACGAGCTGGTGGACGCCTATCCCGAGCAGTGGCCCATCGCCGTGGTGACCGACGACGACGAGTTGGCCCGCTCGGCCCGGGATCGGGGTGCCGCCGTGCTCAACAACGGCCAGCTGCTCGACCTGTTCATCGTGTAGGTTCGGCGGAAACGCCAGCTCCCTTCCCGGGCCAGCTCGTGAGCCGGGGGAGGAGGCAGCGGACCGACCGGGCGCGCCAGGCCCCCTGCCACACCCCGGCGCCGTAGGCCAGGTTGTCGAGCGTCCCCAGGGCGAGGTCGCCGGCGCGCTCGGCCAGGGGACGCCCGTTCGATCGTCGCCACCGCCGGCCGATGGACACGGCCACCAGGCCCAGTGCCGGGCGGCGCCAGCCGGCCAGAGCGGCCAGGGCCGTCACCGGCCACCATTCGCGCCCGGCGGCGTCGGCCAGACTGCCTCCGGCCGACCAGTGCCCTTGGAACGTCAGCCGGGCACATTCCCGCTTGTCGGGAAGCACCGGGGCCAACTTGCGGCCGAGAGCGACGGCCGTGCCACCCGCCACCGCCGCCGCCGTGACCGGCCGTCCGGCCAGCGCCAGGACCCAGCAGGCCAGGCTCCAGCCCGACAGTCGCACCGGGGCCACCCGGTCGCCGTGGCGCTGGGCCAGGGGCCCGGCCGACGATCCGTAGCCCCGGCGCTGGCGGGCGAAGGCCGCCAGCGTGGGCCGGGGAGGATGTCGGGCCACGATGGACGGGTCGTAGCGGACGGTGCCGTCGGCGCTCAGCCGCCACACCAGATCGACGTCCTCCCCGTAGCGCAAGCCGGGATCGAAGCCCCCGGCCGTCTTCACGGCCACCGTGCGGGCCACCAGAGCGGCCGACGGGAGGTAGGCCACCATGCGCCCGGGGGCCACCGGGGACGGGTTGGGGCCGAGGTCGAGCGGCGAGCGGTGGGTCTCGTAGACGGCGATCACCCCGGGTCCGGGGAGGCTCGCCACCCGCGGCCCGACCGCCACCACGGTAGGGTCGGCGAACCAGCGGCCCAGGTGATGCAGGTCGTCGGCCGCCAGCTCCACCCCGGCGTCGAGGAAGGCCACCAATGGGGTGTCGACCAGGGCCAGCGCCGTCTGGCGGGCCACACCGGGCCCGCCCGCCACCTCCCGGCGCACCAGCCGGACGGCGGGGGCAGCGGGGCCGGCACCGGAGCCTCCGGAGGTCGCCGGCAGGCGTACCGGGCGAGTGGAGGCGTCGTCGACCACCACCACGGGCCATCGGCCACCCAGGGCGGCCAGCGTGGCCTCGAGGCCGCTCTGGTCGTTGCGGACGGGGATCACCACAGTGAACGCCGGGTTGTCGCCGGTTTCGGGCGGGGCGGGATGGGCCATGCCGGCGTCGATCAGGCGCCGGGCCAGGTGCTGGGCCCCGGGCGAGGCGGGTACCGCCCGGCCGTCGAGAAAGGCGTCCACCACCCGGGCCCCGGCCGGGCTGAGCCGTAGGAACCGCAGTGGGGCCCCGCCCATCAGCAGACGGCCCCCGTCGCGGCGCTGGAGCGACGGATCGGCCACGAGCCCGGTGCCCGCCGGCAGAGGTACCGCCGACGATCCGGCCACCGCTACTGGACCACCCGACGCAGCGCGTCGAGGACCGACATCGGGCCCCCGACGCCGGCCAGCCGACCCCCGCACGCCGCCACCAGGGCCTCGGCATGGGACATCTCGTCCTCGGGGGCCACCACCACCAGCTCGTCGAGGGCCCGGGCCGCCGGGTACGGGTCGCCGCCGGTGGTGACCTCGGCGTCCGACAGCAGGATCACCATCCGACGGGTGGCGTTGGACGGGGCGAGCTGGCGGGCCGCCGCCCGTAGGGCCAGACCCACATCGGTGGTGCCGTGGCCCCGGAGGGCCAGCACCTCGGCCACCACCCGTTCCGGCGCCTTGACCTGGTTGAGCTCCTTGATCGCCACCACCTTGTCGGCGAAGGCGAGAACAGCGAACTGGGCCGGCGCCCGCCAGGCACACACCGCGGCGGCCAGTGCGGCGCTGGCCAGGCGCTCACCGTCCATCGAGCCCGAGCGGTCCACCAGGAGGCAGATGGCGGTGCCCGGCTTGGTCCAGTGGGTGGCCCGCAGCTCGTCGATGGCAGGGGGCCGGCGCTCGGCCCGGGCCGCCACCAGGGCGTCGATGCTGGCGTCGATGTCGAGGTCGCCGGTGGCGATATCGGCCCGGGCGGTGGTGAGCTTGCCTACGCCCCGGGTGCGGGCCCGACCGGTGCGGGCCAGGTCGAGTACGAGGCGGCCGGCCAGTTGACGGGCCAGCCGGGCCAGGTTGGCGTCGGTGGCCTGGGCCATGCGGCTCAACAGGTCGAGCGCCTCGTCGGGATGCTCCTCGAACAGCTCGTCGAAGGCGGTCTGGTCGAGCTCACCCAGCTGGGGGGAGACGTCGGCGAAGCTCTCGTTGCGTTCCAGGTCCCGGCGGCTGATGGTACGGCGCCGCTCGTCCTTCAGCGCCTGCTCGGCGTCCTCACCGGTCAGGATCTTCTGTTCGTCGGATCCGCCGCCCTGCGGCCCGGCGCTTTTCCCGACTCGGGTCGTTCCTCGCTCGGCTCGACGGGGAGATCGGAATGCTTGGGCTCCATGAACCGGCGCCACAGTTCGATGACGATCTCGTCGGGGGTGCGGGTGGTGGAGTCGTGCAGGCGGATGCGGCCCGACAGGGCGGTGAGAGCGGCATCGAGCCCGACGCCGAGGTCGATGGGGGAGCGGCCCCGGAGGCGGCCCAGCTCCACCGACAGCAGCAGGAGGTCGACCGCCCCCCGGATCGACGACCCCACCCGGATGTCGGGGTGGTCTCGGGTGGCCCGCACCAGCTGGACCACCCGGGAGGCGTAGTTGGGGTGGGCGGTAAGGAGATCGTCGGCCCCCGACCGCTGGGCGATGGCCACCTCGTCGTCTTCGGACTGGTAGTCCATCGACACCCGGCACACCCGGTCGTAGATGGCGCCCGAGATCCGGGCCGTGCCCACGGCGTCGAACGGGTTCATCGCCGCCACCAGCCGGAACGACGGATGGGCGTCGATCCGGCCCAGGCGGGGGATGGTCAGCTCGCCTTCCGACATCACCGTGACCAGCAGGTTCAGCGTCTCTTCGGGGATCCGGTTGATCTCCTCCAGGTAGAGAAGAGAGCCGTCGCGCAGCGCCCGGGCCAGCGGCCCGTCGACCCAGACATCGGGCCGGTAACCCGACTCCATGACCTGGGCCGGGTCGAAATGGCCGACGAGACGGGCCGGGGTGAGTTCGGCGTTGCCCTCCACGAACTCGAAGCCCTGCTCGCTGTCATGGGCCACGCTGCGCAGCAGGGTGGACTTGCCGGTGCCGGGCGGGCCCTCCAGCAGGAGGTGACGGCCGGCCATGAGGGCGGCCACCACCAGTTCGGCCTCCCGGGTGCGGCCCACCACTCGGCTCTGGAGCTGCTCCAGCAGCGCCGGGCCGTAGTGCGGCAGCCCCGGGCCGGTGGCGGTCGGGGGCTCAGTCACGGGCGGCGCTCCTGATCGTCACGGGTGGGATGTCCCTTCCAGCCAAACGGGGGAGACCGCAGCGGGTCCCGGACCCGAACCTAGCATCAGGGTTGGTGGGGGAGGTACCCCCAGGTGGCGAGGCGCTCCAGGACCAGGCGGGCGGCGTCGGCCGGCGACATCTCGCCTCCGGCGGCCGCATCGCTCTGCTGGTGGGTGCCGAGCTGGGCCGCCCCCAGCAGGTGGACCAGGCGGCTCCGGGTGTCGCCCCCGGGGGCCGGGACCACCCGGGCCCGGGGCCGGAAGGGGCGGCGGGCCAGGACGGCCGGGGCGGCGGGGGGCACCTGGCGGGCCGGCCGGACGTCGATCAGGGCCGAACCGGCGGTGAGGGTGGCGGCCAGGGGGGCCCGCCGCAGCTCGGGCCCCGGCTCCAGCGACAGCACGCCGGGCGGGACCAGGCCCAGGCGTTCCCGGCGGCCCCCGTCGAGTCGGCGCTCCAGCACCAGGCGGTGGGCGGTATCCCGGGGGCCGGGCTCCACCACCAGGCCGGTGAGGCCGAGGGCCTGGGGCCAACCGAGCTCATGGGCCAGGAATGCAGGCACGGCCCCGCTGCCCCGGTCGGGGCTGGCGTAGCCGCACACAACCAGATCCGATCCGGTGCGATCCGACCGGGCGAGATCCGACCCGGTGGCCACAGCCGCCAGCTCGGCCGCCACCCACCGGCTCGACGGATCGGTGTGGTCGGCCCCGGCATGGTGGTCTGCCGACAGATCCACCCGCACGGCGTGATCGACCCCCACGGCCAGAGCCTGGCGCAGCAGGGCCTCGGCCGGAGGCGGGCCCACGGTGGCCGCCGTCACCGTGCCGCCCAGCGTGTCACGCAGGCGGAGGGCCCATTCCAGAGCCGAGGTGTCGGCCGGCCCGGCGCCACTGAAACGCGCATCGGGATGGGCGATACCGGTCAGGGGATCGACCTCGGGGCGCAGCGCCACCCACTTCAGGGCCACCAGGATCCGCACTCAGCTCCTCCGGAAGGCGACGCCGTGGCCGCCGTCGGGGTAGGTCCACGTGATGGCCCCGGATCGGTTGCACACCACGTAGCACGTACCGCACTCGAAGCACTGCTCGTAGTTGAACAGGATGCCCCCGTCGGCCGTGGGCACGAACAGGTTGGCCGGGCAGCACACCACACAGGCTCGGGTGGTGCACGAGCGGCAGATCTCGGTCTCCACCGTGATGTGGGGCCGCGAACCGACCCGGAAGTCCACCGTGGCCATGCGCTCCTCGAACGAGATCGGGCCCACCCGGCACCTCCCTCGGCTGGCCGCTCAGTGCCCGGTCAGCTTAGCCACCCGGGGCGCCGATGATCGAGCCCCAGGCCCGGGGCCGGCACGGAGCGAACCGGCACGACTACCCTGACCGACCCCGCGCTGAACTCAAGATTGGACTTTCGAGGGCCGACCTTCGGTAAAACGTTGACCAGCCAGCGCCACCATGCCCCGAGGAGTCCCGTGCCGGAGCCGACGACAACCCCCCATCACGCAGCTACAGCCGAGGCCGGCCAGCTGCACCGCGTCGCCTCCAATCTCCGTTGGAACTGGCACCGGGCCACAGCCGACCTGCTGGCGACGTTGCCGGAGGCCGATGCCGCCGCCCACCCGGTCACCACCCTGCGCCGGCTGGAGGCCACGGGCCCGGGTCGCACGGCCCTGGCCGACTGGCTCGACGCCAACGCCGACGCCCTGGCGCCGTTGGCGGCCGAAGTAGCCGAGCTGGAGGCCTCGATCGCCAACCCCGAGATCGCCTACTTCTGCCCCGAGTTCGGCATCGCCGCCCAGCTGCCCCAGTACTCCGGTGGGCTCGGCATCCTGGCCGGCGACCACCTGAAGTCGGCCAGCGACATCGGCCTACCCCTGGTGGCGGTGGGCCTGTTCTACCGCAAGGGCTTCTTCCGTCAGGAGATCGTGGATGGGGGCCAGGCCGAGCGGATCGAGCCGGTGGACCCCCTCGACGTGGGCGCCCACGACACCGGGGTGCAGGTGACCGTGTCGGTCCAGGACCACCCGGTTGTGCTGCGGGTGTGGGAGCTGTGGGTGGGGGCCACGCGCCTGCTCATGCTCGACAGCGACGTGGAGGCCAACCCGGCCTGGGCCCGGGCCATCACCGATCAGCTCTATGCCGGCGATCGCCGCCACCGTCTCAGCCAGGAGCTGGTGCTGGGGGCGGGCGGGGTGCTGGCCCTGCGGGCCCTCGGTCTCACCCCCCGGGCTTTCCACCTGAACGAGGGGCACGCCTGCTTCCTCCTCCTGGAGTTGCTGGCCGAGCACGTCGAGGCCGGGGCTACGGTCGCCGCCGCCACCGAGGCCGTACGGGCCTCCACCCTGTTCACCACCCACACCCCGGTGCCGGCCGGCATCGACCGCTTCGACCAGCCCATGGTGCGGCCCGAACTGGCCCCGTGGGCCTCTCGGCTGGGGGTGACGGAGTCCGACATCCTGGCCTGGGCTGCGTTGCCCACCGACGGTCCCGACCAGCCGTTCAACACCGCCGCCCTGGCCTTCCATCTGTGCGGCCGGGTGAACGGGGTGAGTCAGCTCCACGCCACGGTCAGCCGCCAGCTGTTCGGCTCGCTACCGACGGCGGCCCGGGTGGAGGGGATCACCAACGGGGTGCACGGTCGGACCTGGGTGGAGCCCATGCTCCAGGCGCTCTACGACCGGGACCTGGGGCCGGGCTGGGAGAACGGCGAGCCCGAGGTGTGGGCCAACGCGGCCCGGCTCGATCGGGAATCGTTCGACCAGATCCGGGGGGTGTCCCGGGCCCACCTGATCGACCTGGTGTACGGGCTCACCGGCACCCAGCTCGATCCCGGCGCCTGCATCCTCGGCTTCGCCCGCCGGTTCGCCACCTACAAGCGGGCCAGCCTGCTGCTGCACGACCCTGACGGGCTGAAGGCGTCGCTGGCCGCCGGGGCCCAGTTCGTGTTCGCCGGCAAGGCCCACCCGGCCGACGGCGAGGGCAAGGCTGTGCTGGCCGAGGTGGCCCGCTTCGCCCGCCAGCACGGCGGCAACCAGATCGTGATCGTGCCCGACTACGACATCGACATCGCCCGGGCCATGTACGCCGGCGTCGACGTGTGGCTCAACAACCCGATCCGGCCCCACGAGGCCTGTGGCACCAGCGGGGAGAAGGCGGCCCTCAACGGCGTGCTCAACTGTTCCATCGCCGATGGCTGGTGGGCCGACTGGTACACCGATGGCATCGGATGGGTCATCCCCACATCCGAGGCCGCCGACGGGGCGGAACGGGACCGGGAGGAGGCGGCCGCCCTCCACGCCGTGCTCACCGGCGACGTGCTCCGCCTGTTCAACGGCAGTGCCGACGGCTGGTGGTCGATGGTGACCACCATGCTGGGCCACCTGGGGCCGCTGGTCACGGCGGGCCGCATGGTGGCCGAGTACGACCGCCGGTTCTACACCCCGATCCGATCGGGTCGCCCCGTTCAGGCCGCTGCCGGCTCCTGATGACGGTCGACGGGCGATGACGGGCTCACCGGCACGCGACGTGTGGCGGGGCGAGCCGCTGCCCCTGGGGGCCACGTGGGACGGCACCGGCACCAACTTCGCCCTGTGGTCGGAGGGGGCCCACGCCGTCGAGCTGTGCCTGATCGAGCCCGACGGCACCGAGACCCGGATCGAGGTGCCGGAGCACACGGCCAGCACCCATCACCTGTACCTGCCCGGGGTCGGCCCCGGGCAGCGCTACGGCTACCGGGTCCACGGCCCGTGGGACCCGGCCCGGGGCCTGCGGTTCAACCCGGCCAAGCTCCTCGTCGACCCGTACGCCAAGGCCATCTCGGGCGAGGTCGACTGGACGGGGGCCGTGTACGGGCATCGCAAGGACGATCCCCGGCGGCCCGACGAGCGCGACAGCGCCGGCTCGGTGCCGGTGTCGGTGGTGGTCGACCCCGCCTTCGACTGGGGCGACGACCGCAAGCCGGCCACCCCGTGGTCGCGCACCGTGATCTACGAGACCCACGTGAAGGGCCTCACCATGCGCCATCCCGAGGTGCCGCCCGAGCTGCGGGGCACCTACGCCGGTATGGCCACCGAACCGGTGCTGAGCTACCTGGTGGACCTGGGGATCACGGCGGTTGAGCTCATGCCCGTCCACCACTTCGTGCCCGAGGGGTTCCTGATCGAACGGGGCCTCACCAACTACTGGGGCTACGCCACCCTCGGCTTCTTCGCCCCTCACGCCGGGTACTCGGCCGGAGGGGGTGGCGGCAACCAGGTCACCGAGTTCAAGGCCCTGGTGAAGGCACTGCACTCGGCCGGTATCGAGGTCCTGCTCGACGTGGTCTACAACCACACCACCGAGGGCACGGCGGCCGGGCCCACGTTGTCGTTCCGGGGGATCGACAACGCCGCCTACTACCGGCTCGACCCGGAAGACCCCAGCCGCTACGTCGACTTCACCGGCACCGGCAACAGCCTCAACGTGTCGAGCTCGATCAGCCACCAGCTGGTGATGGACTCGCTGCGGTACTGGCTCCAGGACATGCGGGTGGACGGGTTCCGGTTCGACCTGGCGCCGGCCCTGGCCCGCCGCTACTTCTCGGTGGACCGGGGTTCGGCCTTCTTCGACCTGATCAACCAGGACCCGGTGGTCAACCGGGCCAAGCTGGTGGCCGAGCCGTGGGACGTAGGCCCCGGGGGCTACCAGATCGGCAACTTCCCGCCGCTGTGGTCGGAGTGGAACGGCCACTACCGCGACGACGTGCGGGACTTCTGGCGGGCCGGCGACGGGGCGCTACCCCGGTTCGCCTCCCGCTTCGCCGGCAGCTCCGACCTGTTCGGCTTCGAGCGGCGCCGACCCCGGGCCAGCATCAACTTCGTCACCGCCCACGACGGCTTCACCCTCGCCGACCTGGTCTCCTACGACCACAAGCACAACTGGGCCAACGGCGAATCGAACAACGACGGCCACAGCGACAACCGGTCGTGGAACGGCGGGGCCGAGGGCCCCACCCGGGATCCCCTGATCCTCGACAACCGGCGACGCCGGGCAGCGGCCGTGATGACCACGCTGCTGCTCTCCCAGGGCGTGCCCATGATCTCCGGGGGCGACGAGTTGGGCCGCACCCAGGGCGGCAACAACAACGCCTACTGCCAGGACAACCGCATCTCGTGGTACGACTGGTCCGACGTCGACCCCGCCATGTTGGCGCTCACCCGGGATCTGATCCGGCTCCGGGCCAGGCACCCGGTGTTCCGCCAGCGGCGGTTCTTCACCGGCGCCGCCGACGGCCGCTCGGCCCTGGCCGACATCGGCTGGTTTCGACCCGACGGGGAGACCATGACCCATGAGGACTGGAGCTGGCACCCGGCCAAGGCGGTGGCCGTGTTCCTCAATGGCGGGACCCTGGCCCCCGAAGGGCCCCGCCGCCAGCAGTTGGTGGACGCCAGCTATCTGGTGCTGTTCAACGGCGGACCCGACCCCATCTCGTTCACCGTGCCCCCGGCGCTCCGGTGGGCGCGTTGGACACCGATCGTCGACACCGCCGCCCCCGACCCCGGCCGGGTGGCCGAGAGCGGGCCCGGCACCTCCCGCTGGCCGGCCCGACGCGACGACTGGAAGGCGGGGGCGTGGTCGGTGGTGGTGCTGGAGCAGGACTCAGGTTCGGCGCCGGCCCGGCCCGAGTCGGGCTCTGCCGCCAGACGGTAGCGTCAGTCCCCATGCGCATCCTGATGGCCACGGCCGAGCTGCGGCCGCTCGTGTCCCGCGGCGGATTGGGCGAGGCGGTGGCCGGACTCACCGCCGCCCTGCGCCGGGCTGGGCACGAGGTCGACATCGTGGTCCCCGACTACGGGGGATGGGCGCTGGAGGGGGAGCGGGAGGTGCCGGTGGCCGTGCCGCCCTGGGCCCAGCCCGTAACGGTGCGCCAGGGCACCCACCCCGATGTCGGTGAGCTCGTGCTGGTCGACTGCCCCCAGATCCGCCGGCCCGACCCCTACGTCGGGCCCGATGGAAGGGACTGGCCCGACAACGACCTGCGGTTCGCCTCGTTCTCCGCCGCCGTGGCCGGCCTGGCCCGGGCGCTTCGGGCCGACGTGGTGCAGCTCAACGACTGGCACACGGCACTGGTGCCGGCCTTTCTCGCCCCCACCACGCCCACCGTGCTGACCATCCACAACCTGGCGTTCCAGGGCTGGTCGAACGTGGGCTGGCTCCACGAGCTTCCGATGCACCGGGACGCGTACGCCAGGGAGGGCGGGCTGAACATGCTGGCCGGGGCGATCCGGGTGGCCGATGCCGTGGCCACCGTCAGCCCCACCTACGCCCGGGAGATCACCACCCCCGAGGGCGGAGCCGGCCTCGACGACGTGTTGCGCTACCGGGGCGGCGACCTGGTTGGTATCCGGAACGGCATCGACACCGCGGTGTGGGATCCCGCCATCGATCCCATGATCCCCGCCCCCTATCGGGCGGGGGCGATGGATGGCAAGGGGATGGCCCGGGCCGAGCTGCTGGCCCGCACCGGCTGGGCCGACACCCGGGAGCCCCTGGTGGGCGTGGTCACCCGGCTGGTGGAGCAGAAGGGGATCGACCTCGTGTTCGAGGCCGCCCGGTACCTCACCAGGATGCGGGCCCGTCTCGTGGTGTTGGGCTCGGGCGAGCGGTCGTTGTCGGACTGGGGTCGCTGGCTGGCCTCCGAACAGCCCGACCGGGTCTGGTTCCACGACGGATTCGACCTGCCCCTGGCCCATCTGATCTTCGCCGGGGCCGACCTGTTCGCCATGCCCTCGCGCTTCGAGCCCTGCGGCCTGGCTCAGATGCAGGCCATGGCCTACGGCACGATCCCCGTGGTGACACCGGTGGGTGGCTTGTGCGACACCGTGGTGGACGCCGACGACGACCGCGGCGGCACCGGCTTCGTGGCCGCCTCGGTGGACGCCGCCGGCATGGTCGACGCGCTGCACCGGGCCCTCGCCGGTTTCCGCCACCACCAGCGGCGGCGGGGGATCGTGAGCCGGGGGATGGCCACCGACTGGAGCTGGGATTCACCCGCCGCCGAGTTCGCTGCCCTCTACGAGCGGGTGGCGGCGGCCAGGGCCTGATCGATCCGGTAACCCTTGGGGATGGCGATCACCCCGTTGGGCGACACCAGGAACCGTTCGGCGTCCTGATCGGGGTGGTGGCCGATGTCGAAGCCGGGCGGGATCACCACGTTCTTGTCGATGATGCACCGGTTGACCCGGGCTCCTTCGCCCACCACCACGTTGTCGAGCAGGACCGAGTCGGTCACCTCGGCGTCGGTGTCGACCCGGCAGCCGTGACTCAGCACCGAGCCCGAGATCCGGCCTCCCACCACGATCACGCCGCTGGTGAGGACCGAGTTGGAGATCACGCTGGGGCCGCGGGGGCCATCGGCGATCTTGGCCGGCGGTTCGTTGGTACCCCGGGTGAAGATCGGCCATTCCCGGTTGTAGAGGCTGAAGGCCGGCAGGGGGGCCACCAGGTCCATGTGGGCGTCGTAGTAGGAGTCGAGGGTTCCCACGTCACGCCAGTAGTGGTCGTCGCTGCCGGTCTCCCCGGGGACGATGTTGTCGATGTAGTCGTAGACGTGGGCATCGCCGGTGGCCACGAGCTTGGGCAGGATGTCGCCCCCGATGTCGTGGTTCGACGACGGATCGTCGGAATCGGCCGTCATGATCTCCCGGAACACGCCGGCGTCGAAGATGTAGTTGCCCATCGAGGCCAGGATCTGGTCGGGGTGGCCGGGGATGGTGGGGGCGTTCGGGTTCTTCTCGTGGAACCCGAGGATCCGGCTCGAGTTGGGGTCTTTCTCGATCGTGCCGAACTGGTCGGACTCGTTGGCCGGGAGGCGGATGGCGGCCACCGTGACGCCGGCTCCACTCTCGATGTGGGCGTTCAGCATCTGGCGGGGGTCGAGCCGGTAGATGTGGTCGGCCCCGAACACGATCACGTGCTCGGGCTGCTCGTCGTCGAGCAGGTTCATGTTCTGGAACAGGGCGTCGGCCGAGCCGGTGTACCACCGGGGGCCCTTGCGCATCTGGGCCGGCACGGTGGTGATGTAGTTGCCCAGGATGGTGGACAGCTGCCACGTCATCGACACGTGCACGTCGAGGCTGTGGCTCTTGTACTGGGTGAGGACCACGATGTGACGGAAGCCGCCGTTCACGAGGTTCGAGATGGCGAAGTCGATGAGGCGGTACTTGCCGCCGAAGGGCACCGCCGGTTTGGCCCGGTCTGCGGTGAGGGGCATCAGCCGCTTCCCTTCGCCCCCGGCGAGGACCATGCTGAGAATGGGCACACGTCCGTGGGCAGGCGCTCGCATGGCGCCATCCTATACTCAGCCCGTGGCCCGCCCGTTCGACTCCGACGATGCATGGCTGCTGGCAGCCGGTACCCATTCCCGCCTGTGGGAGGTACTGGGGGCCCATCGACACGATGGTGTCACCACGTTCCGGGTCTGGGCCCCCGATGCCACCGACGTCTCGGTGGTTGGCGACGGCAACGGCTGGATGCCGGGGCGCGACGAACTCGAACCCGACCCGTCCGGCGTGTGGCGGGGCACCTTCGAGGGGTACCCGGCCGGGGCCCGCTACAAGTTCTCGGTCACGGCCCGCCACGGCGGCCAGCGCCTGCTCAAGGCCGATCCCTTCGCCGGGGCGGCCGAGTTGGCGCCGGCCACCGCCTCGCTGGTGTGGGAGTCGAGCCACCCGTGGAACGACGGGGAGTGGATGGCGGCCCGGGGGGCCGGCCACCGCCACGACGCCCCCATCTCGGTGTACGAGGTGCACCTGGGATCGTGGCGCTACGAGCCCGGCGGCTACCGGGCCATGGGCCGCCAGCTGGCCGACTACTGCGTCGACATGGGCTTCACCCACGTGGAGCTGCTGCCGGTCATGGAGCACCCGTTCTACGGGTCGTGGGGCTACCAGACCACGGGCTACTTCGCTCCCACCAGCCGCTACGGAACCCCCGACGACTTCAAGGCCATGGTCGACACCCTGCACCAGACCGGGGTGGGCGTGATCCTCGACTGGGTGCCGTCGCACTTCCCGGCCGACGACCACGGTCTCGGTATGTTCGACGGCAGCCACCTGTTCGAGCACGCCGATCCCCGCCAGGGCTTCCATCCCGACTGGACGTCGTACGTCTTCAACTACGACCGGCCCGAGGTGCGCAGCTTCCTGCTGTCGTCGGCCCACTACTGGCTGGAGGAGTTCCACGTCGACGGTCTCCGGGTCGACGCCGTGGCCTCCATGCTCTACCTCGACTACTCCCGCAAGGACGGCGAGTGGATCGCCAACCCCTACGGGGGCAAGGAGAACCTGGGGGCCATCACCTTCCTCCAGGAGCTGAACCGGTCGGTCTACGCCAGCCGGCCCGACGTGCTGACCGTGGCCGAGGAGTCGACCGCCTGGCCCGGCGTCACCAACCCCACCGACACCGGCGGCCTCGGTTTCGGCTTCAAATGGGACATGGGCTGGATGCACGACACCCTGGAGTACTACTCCCAGGACCCGGTGCACCGCCGTTTCCACCACGACACGGTGACGTTCCGGGCGATCTACGCCGCCGCCGAGCACTACGTGCTGCCGCTCTCGCACGACGAGGTGGTGCACGGCAAGGGCAGCCTGCTGGCCAAGATGCCGGGCGACGAGTGGCAGCGGTTCGCCAACCTGCGGGTGGTGCTGGGCTACCAGTGGTTGGCCCCGGGCAAGAAGCTCCTGTTCATGGGGGGCGAGCTGGGCGTGCCGGGGGAGTGGAACCACGAGACCGAGCTGGCCTGGTCGCTGCTGGGCAACTCGGCCAATGCCGGGGTTCAGGGCTGGGTCCGGCGGTTGAACGAGCTGTACCGGTCGCACCCGGCGCTGTTCCTGGTCGACCGCGATCCGTCCGGCTTCGAGTGGGTGATCGGCGACGACCGGGAGCAGAGCGTGCTGGCCTTCCTCCGCCACGCCCCGGGCCAGGCGCCGGCCGTGCCGTCGGCTCTGGCGGTGGCGAACAACACGCCGGTACCCCGCCCCGGGTACCGGATCGGGGTACCGGTGGCCGGCACCTGGCACCTGCTGGCCAACAGCGACGATGAGGGCTACGGCGGCTCGGGCCAGACCCCGGGCGCCGCGGTGGCCACCGAGCCGGTGGCCAGCCACGGCTTCGAGCAGTCGCTGAGCGTCGACATCCCGCCCCTGGCCATGCTCGTGCTGTCACCCACTGCTCTCTGACCCGCTCGCCGCCCCGGCGGGGCCAGCCGAACTGCGCGACGGAATCGCGCCTCGTCGTCTTTCTGCGTCGCGAAATCTGCGGAACTCGCCGAAAACGTGACGCAGAACGGGTGCTGTGGACGGCCCGGGGCGGCCCGCCGGCCGGGGGGTCGCTACGCTCGGGCCATGCGCGAGGCCAGCGACGTGGACGCGGTGGTGGTGGGGGCAGGGCCGGCCGGGTCGGCGGCGGCGCTCGTGCTGGCCCGGGCCGGCCGCAACGTGGTGCTGCTGGAACGAGGGCCGTTCCCGGGCTCCAAGAACATGTACGGCGGGGTGGTCTACGGCCGCATCCTCGACGGGCTCGTGCCCGACTGGTACCGCCAGGCCCCGGTACAGCGCTACGTCACCCGCCGCTCAACCATGATCCTCACCGACGACGCCGCCCTCACCGTCGACTTCCGGTCGGGTAAGTGGGGCCGCGAGCCCTACAACGGCGTCACCGCCTTCCGCCCCGACTTCGACGCCTGGCTGGCCGACCAGGCGGTGGCGGCCGGGGCCCTGCTGGTGTGCGAGACCACGGCCACCGGCCTGCTCCGCCAGGACGGCCGGGTGGTGGGCGTGACCACCGACCGGCCCGACGGCGAGCTGCGAGCCGACGTGGTGATCGCCTGTGATGGGGTCAACTCGTTCCTGGCCAAGGAGGCCGGGCTGCACACGGCCGAAGGCTCGGCCCACCTGACGTTGGGGGCCAAGGAGACGCTCGCCCTGCCCCGGGAGCTGATCGAGCAGCGGTTCGGAGTGCGAGGGCGGGACGGGGTGGACATCGAGATCCTCGGCGGCACCAGCGGCATCGCCGGCGGCGGCTTCCTCTACACCAACCTCGACTCGGTGTCGGTGGGCGTAGTGCTGTCGCTCGACGGGCTCAGCCGCCAGAAGGCCCGGCCCGAGGAGCTGATCGCCCGGCTGAAGGCCCACCCGGCGATCGCCCCGCTGGTGGAGGGAGGCGAACTGCTCGAGTACTCGGCCCACCTGATCCCCGAGGGGGGCTACGACACCATGCCGGCGCTGGCCGCCTCCGGTTTGCTGGTGGCGGGCGACGCCGCCGGGATGTGCCTGGCCGCCGGGATCTGGCTGGAAGGGGTGAACTTCGCCATCGGGTCGGGAGCGGCCGCCGGGCAGGTGGCGGCCGATGCCCTCAGCCGGGGTGACACCTCGATGGCCCAGCTCGGGGCGTACCGGGCGGCGCTGGAGACCAACTTCGTACTGGCCGACCACGCCAAGCTGCGCCGGGCCCCCCACCTCGTGCTCTCGGACCGGGTGCAGCAGCGCTACCCCCAGATGATGTGCGACCTGGTGGAGGCGATGTTCACCGTCGACAACCCCCGGCCCAAGCCCGGCCTGGCCCGGCTGGCCCGCCGGGCGGCCAAGGCCAACGGCGTCCGCCTGCGCGACCTGGCCCGCGACGCCGTCACCGCCGCCCGCACCTTCGGCTGAGGGGGGGTCAGAGGCCGAGTTGGCGGGCCAGCTCGGCCAGGAACGCCGGGGCATCGCACACCAGGGCCAGGTCGGCCAGCTCCATCATGGGGCACGACGGGTCGGTGTTGACGGCGATCACGTGGGCCGGGTGGCCGAGCCCGGCCGTGTGCTGCACCGCCCCCGACACGCCCACGGCCAGGTACAGCTCGGGTTGCACCATCACCCCCGTGGTGCCGATCTGGCGCTCGGCCGGTAGCCAGCCGTAGTCGGTGACCAGGCGGGTGGCGCCCACCGAGGCCCCCAGGGCATCGGCCACCGCCTCCAACAGGGCGATCTGGTCCCGGTCGCCCAGGCCGGCCCCGGCGGCAACGATGCGGGGCGCCTCGGCCAGGTCCATCGTGGCCGGGTCGGCCGGGAGCTCGGCCACCAGCTCGGCGTCGGCCCCGTGCCTGTCGCCGTCGTCGTCTCCGTCGTGGGCTGCGGCCACCTCCACCGCCACGTGGGCCACCTCGGGGGCGGAGGCGCCGGCCGGAGGCTCGGGATGGCGGCCGGCCCCGATCTGGAGCGTGGCCACCACCGGGCCCGTCAGCTCCAGCTCGTCCATGGCCAGCCCGCCGTGGCGGGCCACCCACGCCACACCGGGGCCCAGCTCCACCACGCCGGACACGAGGGGGAGGCCGAGGGCGGCGGCCAGCCGGGGGGCCAGGTCGCGCCCGTCGGGCGAGTGGGGGAGCACCACGGTGGCCCCGGCGGGAAGCTGCTCGGCCAGCCACGCGGCCCAGCGGGCCGGGGCGTAGGGCCCGAGCTCGGCCAGGTGGGCGTGGGCGGCGGCGCCGTGCAGGGCGGCGAGGGCGTCGTCGGTGCCGGTCCCCACCAGCCAGCAGCGGCCGCCGGCCTCCAGCACCGATTCCACCGCCCCCACCGGTGGTATCCCATGTCGTACCGGTACCACGGCCACCGCCGGTGTTGGAACTCTGACGTCCCGTGGCGGATCCTGGGAGCTGGCGTCAGAGATCGAGGTCATCGGGCCGCCCCGGCCGCGATCTCTGACGTGGCCGGCGCCGAAACGGTACCCAGCGCCAGAGTTCGGGGAGGCGAGGCGGTGAGAGCACGGGCGATCTCGTCGACCGCCCGCTGGCCCTCCACCACGGCGGCGTGGGCCCGGCGGGGGGCGAGGCAGTCGCCGATCCGGCGGAGCAGCCACTCGGGGTTGCCCGAACCGACGGCAGCGGCCCGCTCGGCCAGGGCCAGGTAGAGCTCGTCGGCGGGGCGGGGGGGCACGGCCAGCACCACCCAGTCGGGGGAGCGCGAATCGTCGGCTCCCGTCGGGTGGTGGAGCAGAGTGAGCGTGCCGGCGTCATAGCCCATGGCCACCCGGTCGATGGTCTGCACGATGCCCTTGGCCGAGGCCCGGAACCACCAGCCCTCCATGTCGAGCGTGATGCCCAGATCCTGGCCCACCACCATCGACTTGGTGACGATCTCCACCTGGCAGCCCCGGTCGGCCAGCAACTCGGCCACCGAGGTGGCGTGGTGGAAGCCGATGTCGTCGATCACGACCACCGAGCCGGTGGGGGAGGCGGCCCCGGTGAGCACGTCGACCACGTCGCAGATCCGCTCGCCGCCGCCGTCGGGCGGGGGCGCCCACCACGGGCGCTGGGGCACGGCCCCGGTGGCCACCACCACGGCGTCGGGGGCCAGCATCTCCACCCGTTCGGCCGAGGCGTCGGTGTCGAGGTGGATGTCGACCCCCAGCCGGCGGGCCTCCCCGGCCAGGTTGCGCACCAGGTCGCCCAGCTCGGCCCGGTTGGGCACGGTGGCGGCCAACCGCACCTGGCCTCCGAGCTGGCTCTGGCGCTCCAGCAACGTCACCCGCCAACCGCGCTGGGCCCCGCTCACCGCCGCCTGCAGACCGGCCGGCCCCCCGCCGGCTACCACGAGGTGGGGAACGGCTGGCGCGCCGTGTCCGTTGGCGTTCCTGCCGTTCGGTGCCGCCGCGGTGGCATCGGCCGCCGTGTTCTGGGCTCCGGTGGCCAGGGTCAACGCCGCTCGGCTTCGGGGCGGACCCACCGGCGCCGCCTCCCGGCCCGTGTCGGGATTCTCGATGCAGCCCAGCCACCGGTTGAGGCCCATCCGACCAACGCACTCCTGGTTGCACGACAGGCACAGCCGGATGTCCTCGGCGCGCCCGGCCCGGGCTTTCACCGCGAAGTCGGGGTCGGCGATCTGACCCCGCACCACCCCGATCAGGTCGGCGTGACCTTCAGCCAGCGCCCGTTCGGCCTGCAGGGGGTCCTTGAACCGGCCCACACCCACTACCGGCAGCCGCACCGCCGCCCGGATGGCCGACGGGATGAACGTGGCGTACCCCGGGGGCACGTGCATCGACGCCTCGATCATGTGGAGCGAGGCCGTGGCCACCCCGATGGAGGTGTTGATGTAGTCGACCCCACCCCGTTCCTCGATGGCTCGGGCCAGGGCCACTGCCTCGTCGATGGTGGTGCCGCCCTCGATCAGCTCGTCGCCGCACAGCCGCACCCCGAGCACGGGGGCTGGGCCCAGGGCATGACGCACGGCGGCCACGATCTCGTGCAGCACCCGGGCCCGGTTGGCCAGGCTGCCGCCGTAGCCGTCGGTGCGATGGTTGGTGGCGGGCGACAGGAAGCCCCGCACGATGGAGGAATGGGAGCACTGGAGCTCCACCCCGTCGAACCCGCCCTCGACGCAGCGGGCGGCCACGGTGGCGTAGGACCGGACGATCTCGTCGATCTCGTGCTGGTCGACGGCCTTGGGCACCTCCCGGAACAGGGGATCGGGCACCGGCGACGGGGCCCACAGCGGCCGTCGGGTGTACATCGACGAGGCCTGGCCCCCGTTGTGGTTGATCTGGGCCAGGATCGGCACTCCGTGACGGTGGACGGCGGCGGTGATCCGCCGGTACCCCTCGACCACATCGGGCCGGAAGGCGTGGATCATCTTCTCGTACGGCCAGTCGGTGGGGTGGACCGAATGCTCCTCGGTGATGATCAGCCCCGCCCCGCCGGCCGCCCGGGCCTCGTAGTAGGCGGCGTGCTGGGCCGACGGCAGGCCACCCTGGGTGGCGTAGTTCGTGAGGTGGGCGCTGAACACGATCCGGTTGGCCAAGGTCCGCGAACCGACCTGGAGCGGGCTGAACAGGTAGCGGTAGCGGCCCCCGGCGCTCACGACGACCCCCCGCCGGCGGCCATTGCGGCCAGGGCCAGACCGGCCGGGGCCAGGGCCAGGGCGGCCTGCCGGCCCTCCCGGATGGCGTCGCCCACCGTGCGGGGGGCCACGGCATCACCCACCAGCACCACCCGGCCGCCGTGGACCTCGTACTGCCCGGCCCCCAACCCGTCGGCCGGGATCCGGTGGCCGCAGTCGATCACGGCACCGGCCTCCAGCTCGGTGCGCTCGGCGCTGAAGCGGTGCTCGACGGTGACCGTGCCGGCGGCGGCCCGGCGCAGCACCACCCGGCGCTCGATGGCGATTCCGGCCTGCTGGAGCCTGACGTTGGCCCCCGGCAGATCGCCGGTGAGCGACAGCAGGGTGCCCACGATCGGGTCGGGTGTGCAGTACGTGATACGCCGACCGGTCCAGGCCAGGGTCTCGGCCACCCCCACGCCGATGGGCCCTCCCAACGGGTCCCAGATCACCACCGACTCCGGCACCAGCTCGGCCCGGCCGGCATCGTCGGCGGCCAACACCGCTTCGGGAGTCAGCACCACCGCTCCCGCTTCCACCTCGAACCCCGGCGGTGCCGGGCGGCCTCCCGGGGCCAGGATCACGGGCCCGGGCCAGGCGGCCAGATCGGCGTCGGTGGCGGCCCGGCCGGTCACCAGCTCCGCCCCGTGGGCCGTGGCGTCCTCGGCCAGCCACTCCACCAGCCGGGCGAATCGGTGGTGCCCCGGGGCCCGGGCCGCCAGACGGGCCATGCCCCCCACGTCGGCCGCCGCCTCCCAGAGGGTGACCGGCAGGCCGAGCCGGGCCGCCACCCGGGCCGCTTCCAGCCCGGCCGGTCCCCCTCCCACCACCAGCAGTGGCGGCCGCTGCGGATCGCCGGGGGGCGACGGGGTCAGGGGACGGCCGGCGGCTGGGTGAGGGGTCGGTACCTTCTCGGCCGCCTCCGCCGGGTCGGTGGTCTCATGCCCGGCCCGGGGATCGGCGATGCAGCTCACGATCGGGTTCCGGTTGTCCCGCACCCGGCACCACTGGTTGCACAGCACACAGGGACGGGGGCTCTCCCGGCGCCGGAGCTTGGCCACCAGGGCGGAGTCGGCGATCTGGGCCCGGGTCATCTCCACCGCGTCGCAGCGGCCGGCGGCCAAGGCTTCGTCGGCCTGGTCGGCGTCCACGATCGAGCCCTGGGCCACCACGGGCACCGCGCCGTCCACCGCCTGGCGGATCACACCCGCCAGCTCCAGGTTGAACCCGGCACCGTGGTGGCCGGTGGGGCGGGTCTCGGCCACGGTGAAGATCGAGCCCCGCACCACCACCAGGTAGTCGACCAGGGGGGCCAGCTCCCGGGCCACATCGGCTGCCAGCTCGGGGGTGAGTCCGGCCCACGGGGCCAGCTCGTCGCAGCTCAGGCGCAGCCCGAGCAGGGGGTCGGGGCCGAGAGCGGCCCGCACGGCGGTGAGCACCTCGCGGGCCAGGCGGGCCCGATCGGCCCCGTAGGCGTCGCCCCGGCGGTTCGTGAGGCCCGACAGGAACTGGCGGATCAGGCTGTGCTGGCCGGCGTTGACCTCCACCCCGTCGAGGCCGGCGGCGGCGGCGGTGGCGGCGGCCCGGCCGAAGCCGGCCACCACGGCGTCGATGTCGGCCCCTTCCATGACCTTCGGGACCTCGCGGCTGTTGACCTCGGGCTCGTCGGAGGGAGACCACAGCTCCCGCTGGGAGTAGGCCGAGCTGCCCTGGCCTCCGCTGTGGCCCAGCGCCCCCACCACCAGGGCCCCGGTGGGGCGGCAGGCGGCAGCGATGGCGGCCCAGCCCGGGCCGGCCTCCTCGGCGTCGGGGCAACGCTCGTAGGGCCAATCGGTGGGGTGGACCGAGGCCTCCTCGGTGACGACGATCCCGGCGCCGCCCTCGGCCCGGGCCCGGTAGTAGGCCACGTGGCGGCTGGAGAAGGCCCGCCCGTCGCCCAGGTTCGTCTCGTGAGGCCCGAACAGCACGCGGCACCGGGCCGTGTGGTGGCGCAGCGCCAGCGGGCTCAGCAGGTTCATGAGCCGCTGCGGCGGTCCATGGCCTCGAGCACCGGCCCCCGGAAAGCCGTCACGGTGGCGGCGTAGGCGTCACGGTCGAGTGCGGCGAGCACCGTGGCCTCGTAGACGGCCCGTTCCACCACGTCTCCCGGTGACACGGCCAGGTCGAGGTACCCCATCGCCACCGCCGCCGGACCATCGGCCAGATGCCCGTTCACCACGGCCCGCTGGGCGTGGAGGGGATTGAGGCGCTCCTTGGCGATGGCCAGGGCCCACGGAGGCAGGGTGAGCCCGATGGCCACCTCGTTGAGCCCGATCTTCGGGGCCTCGGGGCCGGTGGTGTCGGGGCCCACCCGCACGTCGCAGCCGAGCAGGAGCAGGGCGCCGGCGGCCAAGGCGTGGCCGGTGCAGGCGGCCACCACCGGTAGGCCGGGGCCGTAGCAGCGCATCACCAGGTCGCCGCCCCGGCGCACCATGGCTTTGACCGCCCCGCCGTCTCCCGAGCGGATCAGGTTCAGGTCGAAGCCGGCGCTGAACCGGCCCGGCCGGCCCACCACCACGATGGCCCCCAGCTCGGGGTCGGCCTCGATCTCGTCGAAGGCGGCCTCGATGGCCGCCAGCATCGGCGGGCCCAGGGCGTTGGCCCGGCCATCGTCGAGGTGGACCACCCCCACCGGACCTCGTCGCTCCACCGTGACCAGGGCGGTCTCGGGGTTGGGTTCGGGCTGGGGATCGGACGTCATCGGCCGGTGGGATAAGTAAGGCCGGGGCTCAGCGCCGGGGCTTGGTGATGAAGGCGACGGGCGACGGCTTTGAGTGGTTGAGTGTGGGCTCGGGCCGGGCCCCGGCCGACACCCCGGCCAGGGCGGCCTCGCCGTGGCCGGTCACGCACTCCGGGTCGGGGCCGTCGAGGGGGAGGCCGGTGAAGAACTTGGCCGCCATGCAGCCCCCCTGGCAGGCATCGAACTGGCCGCAGGAGGCGCAGGCGCCGGCCGACTGGGGCTCCCGGAGCGAGCGGAACAGGTCCGACGTGCGCCACACGGCGGCGAACCCACCGGGGTCGCGCACGCTGCCCGCCTTGAACTCGTCGTGCAGCACGAAGGGGCAGGCGTAGACATCGCCTACGGGATCGATGAGGCACACCACCCGGCCCGCCCCGCACAGGTTGAGGCCGGGCAGGTTCTGGTCGCCCAGGGCGTTGAGGTGGAAGAACGAGTCTCCCGTGAGCACGTGGGGCCGCTCGATCAGCCAGTTGTACAGGTCCACCTGCTGTGCCGGCTGCGGGTGCAGCTCGTGCCAGGAGTCGGCCCCCCGGCCGGCCGGGCGGAGGCGGGTGAGGCGCAGCTCGGCCCCGTACCGGTTGGCCAGGGCCTCGAAGGCGTCGAGTTGCGGGATGTTCTGGCGGGTCATGACCACGCTGATCTTGAACGGCCCGAACCCCGCTTCGGCCAGGTGGTCCATGGCCGCCGTGGCCGTGGCGAACGAGCCCTCGCCCCGCACCGCGTCGTTGGTGGCGGCGTCGGCCCCGTCGATCGAGATCTGGATGTCGGTGTAGTCCATGGCGGCCAGGCGGCGGGCCCCGGAGGCGTCGATGCGGGAGCCGTTGGTGGAGAACTTCACACCGACGCCCGAGGACGTGGCGTGATCGATCAGGTCGTAGAAGTCGGGCCGAATCATGGGCTCGCCGCCGCCGATGTTGACGTAGAACACCTGCATGGCGGCGAACTGGTCGATCAGGCCGAACACTTCGGCGGTCGACAGCTCGTTGGGATCGCGCCGGCCCGACGAACTCAGGCAGTGGACGCAGGCCAGGTTGCAGGCATAGGTGAGCTCCCAGGTGAGGCAGATGGGGGCGTCGAGGCCCCGCTTCAGCTCATCGGTCAGGGTCTCGCCCTTAGGGCCGCCGGCGGTTCGTGTTGTCATGGCTCCACGGTTTCGAGGAAGTCGGAGGCGGCCAACGACGCCAGGGCCCGGGTGAAGGAAGGCCACCGGCTCGGGTCGATGTCGCAGGCCACGAGGGCCGCCTCGACGGTTGGATGGTTGCCGAGATCGTCGACCAGGCGCACCAGGTCGGGGGAGCGGAGAAAGTTCAACCGGCGGTTGCCGTAGTGGTAGGCCAGCGCGCCGAATGGCTCGGGGCGCAGCGCCACCCGGGGGTGGAGCCGCAGCCGCTCAGCCAGGACGGGCGATGTCTGGGGTCTGCGTGCGGGGTGGGACTGAGCGGCGCCGGGCGGCTCAGTAGACACCGCACATGCCATCGATCGAGATCTCCTCGACCAGTAGCTCGTCTTCCAGCAGTTCCTCGTCGTCGAGCAGCAGCTCGCGGTCGAGTACGGCGGTATCGGTGATTTCGAGGGTGGCCGGGCTGTTCACGGACGTGCCTCCTACGGTCTGGTTGTGATCCGTCAGCCTAGTGCCTGATGTCACCCGGCGCAGATCCGGGGCGCCCGAAGGGCGCCCATCAGCGCATGTCGAAGCAGATCTTGACGGCACCCCGGGGCCCGGCCGTGGCCGCATGGGCCAGCGCGTCCTGGTAGCGGTCGAGGGGGTAGGTGGCCGACACCAGGGCCCCCAGGTCGGCCCGGGCCGCCAGCTCGGCGGCGAGGTCGAACGTGCGGCGCGTGGTGCCGTCGGGCATGGTCTCGGTGCCGTAGGTGTACGCCCCCACCAGCTCGGTCTCCCGGTGCCAGAGGGCCGTCAGATCCACCGACACCCGGCCCGGCATGCCCACCAGGACCACCCGGCCCCGGGGCCGGGTGATACCGATGGCCTCGTCCACCGAGGCCTCGGACCCCACGGCGTCGATCACCACGTCTGCCCCGGCCGACAGATCGCCGCCGATCACATAGCTGCCGGTGGCCCGGCGCACGGCCCGCGCCAGCTCCTTCGGCTCCACCACGGTGTCGGCCCCGAGCTTGCGGGCCAGGGCCGACTGCTCGGGGTACTTGGCGCTGGCGATGATCGTGGCCGCCTCCGTGAGGTGGCGGAGGGCGGCGATCGTGACCAGGCCCATCGTGCCTGACCCCAGCACCACCACCGTGGAACCCGGCCGTACCCGGGCCTTCAGGGCGGCGTGGACGCCCACCGCGGTGGGCTCGATCATCACCGCCGTCTCGTCCGAGACGTCGTCGGCCACCGGGTGGATCTGGGACCGGTGGGCCACCAGCCCACCCGACCAGCCGCCGCCGGTGGAGCAGCAGTAGCCGATCTGGATGCCGGGCTCGAGGGGGCCGGCCACCAGATGTCGGTAGTCGTCGCCGTCGCCCGGGCTGGCGCCGGGGAACGGCGGCTCGAAGCCGCGGGCCTCGTGGCCCAGCACCGGCTCCACCACCACCCGGCTACCGTCGGCCAGGCGGCCCACGACCTCATGGCCGGGAACGAAGGGGAACGAGACCCAGGGTTCGAAGTAGCGGGCCGAGCGGCCCTCCACCGTGGCCAGATCGGATCCGCAGATGCCGGCCAACAGTGGCGCGACCCGCTCCCACCCGGGGCCGGGCACATCGGGCGGGTCGACGTCGACCAGATCGAGGGGGCCGACCTTGGCCCCGCTGCCCGGCCGCAGCCGCGACGACACGGCGGCCGCCGCGTAGCGGGCCTCCTTACGGCTGAACTGGAGCGCCTTCACGACGTGAAGGCTACCGCCCGGGTTGGGTTGTGATGAGCGAGCGCACCATGGCCGTCTCGCACCGCAGCCGCAGCGGGCCCCGGGCCAGCGAGTCGAGCAGGGCCTGGGCCTGCTCGGCGTCCAGGTCGGCCAGGGATCCGCCGGCAGCGACGACGGACGCCAACCCCGGCACCGCGGCCAGGTCGTCCGCAGTCGGCTCCATCAGCCCCATCGTCCAGTCCCGGAAGGAGCGGTCGGCGATGGGCTCGTGCACCAACCGGGTCACCCGGGTGTGGCGGGGATCGGCCGAGATCCGCTCGTACAGGGCGTCGATGCGGTGCCGAGGCCCTTCCAGCACCTGGAAGAAGCTGCGCCGGTGGAACAGCAGCAGTCCAGTGGCCTGCAGCCCGGGATTGGTACGCCGGGCCTTGGTCAGGATCGGGAGCAGCTCGGCGTCGGTGCACTCCGGGGCGAGAAGGCTCGTGTAGGCGCAGTGGACGAGGTCATGGGCCGATCCGGTCACGGGGTGGTGTCCTTCCTTCATCGACTCTCCATCGGCCAAGGCGGCGGGTGGTCTTTAGTCGGGCATGCTGGACCAATGACGTCGCGGGCCCAGATCCCCCCGCCGCCGCCCCGGCTGGCGGTGGCCGCCGACGAGCTGCGCCGGGTGGGACTGGAGGCCGGGCTCCACGCCGTGGGCTTCACCACGGCCGAGGTGCTGGAGCCGGCCCGCACCGTCCTGCTGCGGCGGCGGGCGGCCGGGCTCAACGGGTCGATGGAGTTCACCTACCGCAATCCGGTTCGGTCCACCGATCCGGACCAGCTGTTGCGGGGGGCGGCCTCGATGGTGGTGGGGCTTCTCGGCTACCAGCGGGCCGAGCCGCCAGCACCGGCCGAAGCCGCGGGGCGGGTGGCCCGCTACGCCCGGGACGACTTCTACCGCCAGCTGGCCCGGGGTCTCGAGCCGATGGCGGCCCTACTGCGGGCGAACGGCTGGGCCACCCGGGTGGTGGCCGACTCCAACGACCTGGTCGACCGCAACGCCGCCTGGCGGGCCGGCCTGGCCTGGTACGGCAAGAACGCCAACCTGCTGGTGCCGGGGGCGGGGAGCTGGTTCGTGGTGGGCGTGATCGTCACCGACGCGCCGCTGGGTGGTGCCTCGGTGGCCGAGCCCCTGGCCGACGGGTGCGGCCCGTGCGCCGCCTGCCTAGACGGGTGCCCCACCGGCGCACTGGTGGCTCCTGGGGTGCTCGACGCCCGCCGCTGCATCGCCTGGCTCGTCCAATCGGCCGATCCGATCCCGGTGGAGCACCGGGAGGCGGTGGCCGACCGGATCTACGGCTGCGACGCCTGCCAGGACCCGTGCCCCGAGAACCGGGTGCTGGACCGGCGCCGACCGCCCCTGCCGGAGGCGGAGACGGCGGTGACCTGGGTGCCCGTGCGCTGGATCCTGACCGCCGGCGACGACGCACTGCTGGATCGGCTCGGGCGCTGGTACGTGGCCAACCGCGACCCCGACGTCATCCGGCGCACGGCGCTGGTGGTCCTGGGCAACACGGGGGATCCCCGTGACCCCACCCTGGAGCCGCTGCTGGCCCGCTATGTGGCCCACGACAATCCGCTCTTACGGGCCCACGCCGTGTGGGCGGCCCGCCGTCTGGGCCTCGAAAACCTGGCCGGCGGGGCCGCCGCCGACCCTGATCCGCAGGTCCGGGCGGAGGTGGTGGCCCCGGTCCAGGCCCGAACCCCTCTACGATGAGCGCTGCGGAAGACCGAACGTCGAGGCTGAGAGCAGGACGGGGCAGGAACTGGACGTGAGGTCGGTATGGGCGCCGGAGGGGAAACCGGATAGATGAAACGCCATGTGCTGGTGACGAACGACTTCCCACCCAAGTTCGGGGGGATACAGAACTACCTGTGGGAGCTGTGGCGACGCCTCCCACCGGACTCGTTCGCGGTGTACACCACCTCCCACCCGGGCGACGCCGCCTTCGACGCCGAGCAGGCGTTCCGGGTGGAGCGAGCATCACGGGGGGTCCTGACCCCCACCCCGTCCCTGATCCGGCGCATCGACGCCCTGGCCGACGAGATCGACGCCGACCTGGTGCTACTCGACCCCGCCCTGCCGCTGGGGGCCATCGGGCCCCGGCTGAGCCGGCCCTACGGGCTGATCCTCCATGGGGCCGAGGTGACCGTGCCGGGCCGCCTGCCTGTGGCCGCCCCGCTGCTGGCCCGCATCCTGCGCTCGGCCTCGCTGATCGTTGCCGCCGGTAACTACCCCATGGCCGAAGCGGCCCGTTGTGCCGGGCGATCGCTGCCGGCGGTGGTCATCCCGCCCGGAGTGGACGCCGATCGGTTCCGCCCTCTCACCCCGCACCAACGGGCGGCCGCCCGGGAGGCGCTGAACCTGAGCGACGAGCAGTTCGTGGTGGCCAGCGTCAACCGGCTCGTACCCCGCAAGGGCATGGACGTGCTGATCAAGGCGGCGGCCCAGCTGGCCGGTGAGGGCCTACCCATCCAGGTGCTGATCGGCGGCGCCGGCCGGCAGCAGGACAAGCTGGCCCGGCTCATCGTGAACACGCGGGCCCCGGCCCGGCTTCTCGGCAGCCTGGCCAACGACGATGTGGCCCGGCTCTACGGGGCGGCCGACGCCATGGCCATGCTGTGCCACGACCGCTGGCTTGGCCTGGAGCAGGAAGGGTTCGGCATCGTGTTCCTGGAGGCGGCTGCGGCCGGCATCCCCCAGGTGGCGGGCCGTTCCGGCGGTGCGCACGAGGCGGTGAAGCACGGCGTTACCGGCCTGGTGGAGCCCCGGCCGCGCAACGTGCGGGCCGTGGCCCGGGCCCTTGCCACTCTGGCCAACGACCCCGAAGCCAGCCAGCGGATGGGCCGGGCGGCCCGGGAGCGGGTGCGGGCCGAGCTCGACTACGACCAGCTGGCCCAGCGTCTCCACCAGGCGATCGTGCGGGCCGAGCCACTCGAGGGGGTCTCGCTTCCTCTCGTCGCCCGGTCGGGCGGCTCCGCGTCGCGTCGCTAGGAGCTCGCCTTCGGCGTGCGCCCGGAAGGCCGAAGGGTTCCCGGTCGCGTCGGGTCTCCGCTAACCTCTGTCCCGGTGCATGATCTCCCGGCCAACGAGCACACCGTCGTCCTGACCACGGTCGCAGCCCCGGTGGAGACCTGTTTCGCCGTGGGTCTCGACCTCGAGGCCTACCCCGAATGGGTGAAGGGCATCGCATCGGTGGAAGTGCAGGAACGGGACGGGCTGGGCCGCCCGCTGCGGGCCCGATTCGAGGCGACCGGCATGGGCCGCCAGACGTCGTACGTGCTGGCCTACGACCTCTCCCAGGCACCCGAACGACTGGCCTGGACGCTGGTGGAGGGTGATCTCACCAGCCGTCTCGAAGGGGCGTACCTGTTCGAGCCGGCGCCGTCGAGCACCGAGGCCGAGCCGTCAACCGACGTGACCTACGAGTTGATCGTCGACCTCAAGCTCCCGCTGCCCGGTTACGTGAAGCGTCGGGCCGAGGACAAGATCGTGGAGTCGGCCCTCCAGCGGTTCAAGGACCGGGTCCAGGCCGTTGACGCGAGGCGCTGACAGCCCCTGCCGCCGGGCCTGAGCCGAAGGGCGCAGAGGGCCCCGTGTGAGGCCTTCAGTCGCCGGGTTCGGGCGTCGAAGAAGGGCTCATGCGAATCCTGCGGCTCGATTTGGGACAGGGCCGGATCGGCGTCGACCTCCACCCCTTCCTCACCGTCGTCCACGGCGTCTCCCCTCTCGAACGGGATGATCTGGTCGATGCGCTGCGACGTCTGGCCCGCGGCTCTGCCACCGGGCTCCGCGGTCTCCTCCAGCACCAGGGGCTGCTGGTGGAGATGGACGGCAGCGGCAACGGAGCTCTGGCCGGCCGAGCCCTGACCACAGCCGACGTGGTGGTCGACGCCGACGCCGGATCGCTGGACGACCTGCCCCGCCTCCAGGCCCTCATCGACCAGCAGCAACGCCGGGCCGAGATCGACGCCGTGGTGGTGGAGGAGGTGCGGGCCGACCTCGATCCGGCGGCCCGGGCCCACCTGGCGGTGCTCGAGGCCCGTCTCGACCCGGGGGCCGAGGCCGTCCTGGCCCGGCGCCGGGCCCAGGCCAACCGGCTGCGGGAGACAGTGGCGGGGCTCGACGGCCTGGCCTCTGTCATCCAGGAAGCTCCCGACGGGGTGCCCGCCCTACGCCAGCGGTGGGAGCGCTACCAGACCCGGGTGGTGGAGGCGGAGCAGCATTTCGCCTACCTGCGGGCGGCCGTGGCCCAGTCCGAAACCCGGCTGGCGGTGGCCCGCCAGATCCAGGAGACGGCCGAGCGGGACGCCCGGCCGGTGCTGCTCACCCGCGACGAAGAAGCCCGGCTCGAACTGCTGTCGTTCCCCGGCATGGACGACACCCGGCGGGGCAAGTGGCGCCGGGTGCTGCGCCCGGAAGAGCAGGCCGAGATGGAGGCGCTCCTGAGCAAGGTCGGGGTGGAGAGCTGGACCGCCTACACCGTGTACCGGACCAACCCGGTGGCGCCGGCCCCCCGCATCGAGGCCGAAGCCCAGGCCCGGCGGGCGGTCGAGGAGGCGGAGGCCAACCTGGCCGAGACCCGGGCCGAGCTGGAAACCGACGCCGTGTCGCGCGAGCTGAACCAGGAGCTGCTCGACATCCGGGCCGCCGCCCGGGTTCATCTCGGCCTCATGTTGCCCCCCGACCTGGGGCGGGCATTGGGGGAGTTGGTGGTGGAGAAGGCCAACCCGGCATGGCTGGCCGCCGTGGCGTCGCTCCGCCAGAGCCTGGCCTCGGTCGACGACCCCCCGGACGGGGTGGACGCCTCGACCGACGACGCCCCGGTGCTGGCGGCGGCGGCCGGGCGATGGCTGGCCGCCATGGATATGGCCGACCGGGACCGTGACGACGAGACGTTCCAGGCCGATCTGGCCCGGGCCCGGCGCGACGTCGACCGTCACCGGCGGGCGCTGGCCCGGCTGCCCCGGGCCGAAGCGGCGGCCACCGCCTCGGAGGCGGAGCTGAACCGGCTGAGGGCCGAGGCCGGGCGTCGCAGCTCCGGGGAGCCGCTCGACCTCGACACTCTCCTGGCGAGGGTGGCGGCGGTGGCCACCCAGGTGGCCGTCGACGCCCGGGGATCGCTGCCGATGGTCATCGTGGGCGCGTTCGCCGGCCTGACCGACGACGAGCTGGACCGGGTGCTCGACCGGTGCTGCCAGCTCGCCGGCGGGCTCCAGGTGGTGGTCGTCTCGGACCGGGCCTCGGCTCGGCGGTGGGCCGATGGGGCCGGCCTGAGCCAGGCCCTGGTGAGCCGGCCCAAGCCGCTGGCGGCTGGCCTCGACCGCTGATCTGGGCCGGTACCGGGCGAAATCTTCGTCTCCGGGGCGCCTGAAATCGCGGGGGCAGCCCAGCCGGGCCGGTAGTGTCGGCTCCATGGAGTTCCGCCGGATCAGCCAGCTTCCCCCCTACGTCTTCTCGATCATCAACGAGCTGAAGACCAACGCCCGCCGGGCCGGCGAGGACGTGATCGATTTCGGGTTCGGGAACCCCGACCTGTCGTCGCCGTCGATGGCGGTCGACAAGCTGTGCGAGGCGGCCCAGCTGGGCCGCAACCATCGCTACTCGGCATCCAAGGGCATCCCCAAGCTGCGGGAGGCGGCCGCCAATCTGTACCAGACCCGCTTCGGGGTCGATCTCGACCCCGAGACCGAGGTGCTCAACATCATCGGGGCCAAGGAGGGTTTCACCCACCTGATGTGGGTGCTGCTCCAGCCGGGCGACGCCTGCCTGGTGCCGGCCCCCTCGTACCCCATCCACATCTGGGGCCCGATCTTCGCCGGGGCGGCGATTCGCGAGGTGCCGCTGGCCGAGGGTGAGCAGTTCATCGCCAACCTGGAGCGGGCCTGGGAGTACTCCTGGCCCAAGCCCCGGGTGCTGGTGATCTCGTTCCCCCACAACCCCACCACGGTGTGCGTGGATCTGGACTTCTTCACCCGGGTGGTGGAGTTCGCCGAGCAGCGCGACCTCATCGTCGTGCACGACAACGCCTACGCCGACATCGGCTTCGACGGCTACAACCCACCGTCGATCCTGCAGGTGCCAGGGGCGAAGAGCCGCTGCGTCGAGCTGTACTCGATGACCAAGTCGTTCTCCATGGCCGGATGGCGGGTGGCCTTCCTGCTGGGCAACCCCGAGGTGGTGGCGGCGCTGGCCAAGCTCAAGAGCTACCTCGACTACGGCACCTTCCAGCCCATCCAGATCGCCGCCACCGTCACCCTCAACGACGCGGCCGAGCATCCCAAGCTCGTGCGGGAGATCTACCAGGCCCGGCGCGACGCCCTGTGCGACGGGCTCGACGCCATCGGCTGGTCGGTCCAGCGGCCCAAGGGCACGATGTTCGTGTGGGCCCCGATTCCCGAGCCCTACGCCCACATGGATTCGCTCGAGTTCAGCTCGTTCCTCGTGTCGGAGGCCAAGGTGGCCACGTCACCCGGCGTCGGCTTCGGCCCCGGCGGTGAGGGCCATGTGCGTTTCGCCCTGATCGAGAACGAGCAGCGGACGGCTCAGGCCATCCGCAACCTGCGTCGCGCCCTGCCCGAGCTTCACGGCTGAGTGTCCCTACGGGACCCCGTGGCGACGGTTTCGGGCTAGTCCTGAGCCCAGCCCCGGGACCGGTCGACTGCCTGCAGCCAGCGGCGGTAGAGGGTGTCGGCGGGGGAGCGGTCGGGGTCGGGATCGACCCGGACGCCGAGCGCCCACGACGCGGTGACCTCGTCGAGCGAGCCCCACACCCCCTCGGCCAGCCCGGCCAGGTAGGCGGCCCCCAGGGCCGTGGTCTCGGTGTGGGCCGGACGGGTCACCGGCACCCCGAGCTGGTCGGCTTGGAGCTGCAACAGCAGGTCCATCACCGAGGCGCCGCCGTCCACCCGCAATTCGGCCAGCGGCTGGCCCGACGCCCGCACCATCAGCTCGACCACGTCGCGGGTCTGGTACGCCATGGCCTCCACCACCGCCCGGGCCAGCTCAGCCCGGCCCGTGCCCCGGGTGAGACCCACGATCGTGCCCCGGGCCCACGGGTCCCACCACGGGCTTCCCAGCCCGGTGAACGCCGGCACCAGGAACACATCGCCGGTCGTGGCCACCGAGGCGGCCAGGGGCCCGATCTCGGCCGCCTCGCCGATCACCCCCAACCCGTCCCGCAGCCACTGCACAGCGGCCCCGGTGACGAAGATGGCGCCCTCGTAGGCGTAGGTGGCGGGCTGGCCGGAGCCGAGCGTCCACCCCACCGTGGTCAACAGCCCGTCGACCGGGGGTGGGCAACGGTCGCCCACGTTCATCAGCACGAAGCTGCCGGTGCCGTAGGTGTTCTTGGTCATGCCGGGGGCGAAGCAGGCCTGGCCGAACAACGCCGCCTGCTGGTCGCCGGCCACCCCGCTGATCGGGATCCCGGCCCCCAGAGCCGAGGTCCCGAGGGCCGTGGTGCCGAACCGCCCACTCGACGGGCGGACCTCGGGCAGGGCTGCCACCGGGACACCGAGCAGCCCCGCCAGCTCGTCCGACCAGGCCAGATCCTCCAGGTCGAACAGCATCGTGCGGGAGGCGTTCGATGGCTCGGTGGCGTGAACCGCCCCTCCGGTCAGGTTCCACAGCACCCAGCTGTCGATCGTGCCCAGGGCGAGGTCATCGTCGGTCGGCACCCCGCCCTCGGTGAGCAGCCAGCCGAACTTGGTGCCCGAGAAGTAGGGGTCGAGTACGAGCCCGGTGCGGCGCCGCACCACGTCCAGCGCCCCGTCCCCGGCCAGCTCCGAGCAGCGGTCGGCCGTGCGCCGGTCCTGCCACACGATGGCCCGGTGCCGGGGGCGGCCGGTGCGGCGGTCCCAGGCGGCCACGGTCTCCCGCTGGTTGGTGATCCCTACCGCCGCCACCGGCTCCGATAGCTGGGGCACCAGCTCGGACAGGACCTCGGTCAACTTGGCCCAGATCTCGTCGAGGTCGTGCTCCACCCACCCGGGACGGGGGAAGTACTGGGTCAGCTCCCGGTAGGCCAGACCCACCACCGACGAGCGTTCGTCGATGGCCAGAGCTCGCACCCCGGTGGTTCCTGCGTCGATGGCCACCACAATCGGCATCGGGCCAGGTTAGTGACTTCCGGCGCTCAGCTCGGCCGGCCATCGGCCGATGGGAGGGCGAAGTGAGTCGGGGATGTTTCGCCGCAGGCGAAACTCCAAGCTCCCCGAAGGGGAGCCGGGATGTTTCGCCGCAGGCGAAACTCCAAGCTCCCCGAAGGGGAGCCGGGATGTT
>CADEDH010000002.1:184343-207443 GCA_902826025.1 uncultured Actinomycetes bacterium | reverse complement strand
GGGATGTTTCGCCGCAGGCGAAACTCCAAGCTCCCCGAAGGGGAGCCGGGATGTTTCGCCGCAGGCGAAACTCCAAGCTCCCCGAAGGGGAGCCGTTAGGCTGTATCGCTCGGATTCATTGAAGGGTTGCAGCGCCATGCGAATCGGGATTCTGACAGCCGGCGGCGACTGTCCGGGCCTCAACGCGGTCATCCGGGCGGTCGTCCGCAAGGGCGTGCGCTTCTACGGCGACGAGGTGCTGGGCTTCGTCGACGGCTACCGGGGCCTGATCGACAACGAGTTCATGGATCTCGATGTCGAGAAGCTCCGCGGCACCCTGCCCCGGGGCGGCACCATCATCGGCACCAGCCGGATCAACCCGTTCATGGTCGACGACGGTGTCGACAAGGTGCGTGAGACCCTGGCCAAGAACCAGCTCGACGCCGTGATCACGGTGGGGGGCGAGGGCAGCCTGTCGTGCGCCAACGAGCTCGTGGGGCTCGGGATGCCCTTCGTCGGGGTGCCCAAGACGATCGACAACGACATCAGCCTCACCGAAACGACCTTCGGGTTCGACACGGCCGTCACCATCGCCACCGAGGCCATCGACCGGCTGCACACCACGGCCGAGAGCCACGACCGGGTGATGGTGGTGGAGGTGATGGGCCGCCACGTGGGCCATATCGCCACCTGGGCCGGGATCGCCGGCGGGGCCACTATCACGCTCGTGCCCGAGCACCCGTTCGACATCGACGAGGTCTGCGCCGCTCTCACCCAGCGCCACTCCAGCGGGCGCTACGCCTCGATCGTGGTGGTGGCCGAGGGGGCCAAGCCCCGGCCCGGCACCCTGCCCACAGCACCCGACGAATACGACGAGTACGGCCACATCCGCCTAGGCGGGATCGCCAACGTGGTGGCGGGCGAGATCGAGAAGCGCACCGGGTACGACACCCGGGTCACGATCCTGGGCCACGTGCAGCGGGGTGGCACCCCCACCGCCTTCGACCGGGTACTCTCCACCCGCTTCGGGGTGGCCGCCATCGACGCCGTGCACGACCAGGCCTGGGGTCACATGGTGGCCCTCCAGTCCAACCACATCGTGCTCGTGCCCCTGGCCGACGCCATCGCCAAGCTCAAGCCCATCAGCGCCGAGCTGTGGGACACCGCCCGTCACTTCTTCGCCTGAGCGGAGTCTCTCCCCCCCGGACCGTCAGGGGACCACCGTGGTGGCGGTATCAGTCCCGGGGGCCACGGTGGCCTCGGTGACGCTGGGCGGGTCGGGCCGCCGGGTGGTGGTGACGAGGCGGGTGGTGGTGGTCGGCACCAGCGCCGGCGGGGTGGGGTCGGCGTGGCACTCGGCGAAGTCGGATCGGGTCACCGGGCGGACCTCGGGGGTGAGCCCGGTCGACAGCAGCACCGGGATCTGGCCCTCTTCGTCCTTGATCTCCACCTGTGTGGCCCCCGCCCCCAGCTCGGAGACCGTGCACACGATCTGGGCGTAGATCTTGGCCACCTTTTGGGGGTCGTTGTCGACTGTGTCCCGCAGCTCGGATCCGGTGACGGTGACCGTGAGCACGCCGCCGTCGCCGATCCCCGGGTTGGCGGTGAAGCCGAGCGACGGCACCCGGGTGGTGAGCCCTGCGGTCAGCACGTCCTGGCTCGGGGCCACCAGGGCGTCTATCGCCTCCTGGGGAGTGGCCTTGGCGTCGCGGGGAAGCTCCACCCGCACCAGGTTGTTGGAGGCGTTCACGAAGTAGAGGAACAGCCGGTTGGCCGCCTTGTCGTCGGGCACCTCTGTGGAACTGGTGGTGGGGCCGAACAGGTCTTCCGGGACATTGGCCACCGGGCGGGGGGCGCTGTCGACGGCGATGGCGCAGCCAGCCAGCGTGAGCAGGGCCACCGCCAGCAGTTGGGCCCGGGCGGCGAACGACCGCTGCCCGCTCACGACGCCATCTCCTCGTGCAGCGCCCGGTCGGGGCCCAGGGGAAGCTGCACCACGAAGCGGGCCCCGTGCTGGCCGTCGATCCGATCGGTCACCCAAACCTGGCCGCCGTGGAGGCGGACGTGTTCGCCCACCAGCGACAGCCCGAGGCCGAAGCCGGCATCGGCGGCCCGGTTACCGGCCACGCCGCCCATTCGGGCGAACCGCTCGAAGATGCGGTCTCGCTCCTCGGCCGGCACGCCGGGACCGTTGTCCTCCACCACGATCTGCACGTCGTCGTCCACCACCTCATACGAGATGCCGGTGGCGCCGCCCCCGTACTTCTCGGCGTTCTCGATCAGGTTCGTCATCACCTGCGCCAGGCGCCGCTTGTCGGCCGACACCACGAGGTCGGAGTCGCCGGGGGAGAAGTTCATCAGCAGGCCCGGGTTGCGGGACTGGGTCATGACGTTCTCCAGGAACTCGATCAGCAGGAACTGGCTGATCTGGAGCTGCACCGCCCCCGCCTCCATGCGGGAGATCTCCAGCAGGTCCTGCACCAGACGCTGGAACCGGTCGAGGTCGTGGCTGAGCAGCTCGATGGCCTGCTGGGCCACGTCGGGCAGGGAGTCCTTGCGCCGCTCCAGTACCTCCACCGAAGCGGTGAGGGTCATGAGGGGCGAGCGGAGCTCGTGGCTCACGTCGGAAGTGAACTGGCGCTCGCGCTCGATCCGGTGGCCCACGGCGTCGACCATGTTGTTGAAGGCGCTTCCGAGCAGAGCCAGGTCGCGGTCGTCCTCCAGATCTAGCTTCATGGTGAAGTCGCCGTCGGCGATGGCGCTGGCGGCGGTGGAGATGCGGCTCAGCGGGGTGAGAGCCCGCCGGGCCGAGTAGTAGCCGAAGGCGGCCCCGGCCCCGCTGGCCAGGGTGGCGACACCGATCAGAATGGCTCGTAGCGAGCTCAGCGTGCTCTCCAGGTCGGCCAGCGACCGCACCTCGAAGTAGGTGGCGTTGATCGAGTCGAGGCGGATGCCCACGGCGTAGCTGACGGTGCCGGCGACGTCGATCCGCATGTCGGCCACGCTCCACCGGCGGGTGCCGTCGATCAGCTGGGGGTAGCCCTGGAGCTGGTCCTGGATGGTGAACGGCGAATACCACGTGGACTCGTTGAGCAGAAGGGCCTGCTGGCTGCCGTTGAAGCGCGACAGGTTGGCGAGAAAGGCATTGATGTCGACCTGGGAGCCGTCGGCGCTGCCACCTTCCTCCAGTGCGGTCTGGAGGTTGGCCCGCAACGACTTGGCGTTGGTGTAGGCCTGTTCCCGGTGCTGGCTCTCGGCCGCCTCCAGCAGCTGGGCCCGGGCCAGGGCGAAGGTGGCACCGGCCACGGTGAACGACAGCAGCAGCGAGCCAACGGCGTAGGCCACCGTCACCCGGGCCCGCAGGCCCCGCCACCACCGCTGACGGCTCACGACGGCCTCAGGGTTGGAGCTTGTAGCCGAGGCCCCGGGACGTCACCACGTAGCGGGGGCTGGCCGGATCGGCCTCTACCTTGGTGCGCAGGCGCCGGATGTGGACGTCGACCAGTCGGCCGTCGCCGAAGTAGTCGTAGCCCCACACCCGCTCCAGCAGGACCTCGCGGCTGAACACCTTGCCCGGCTGCGAGGCCAGCTCCACCAGCAGCTTGAACTCGGTCTTGGTGAGGTGGAGTTCCTCGCCGTTGCGCAGCACCATGCCCTCGTCGGGGCTGATCTCCAGCTCTCCGATCTTGGTGCGCTCGAGTGTCCCCGGCTCGTGGGCCCGAACCCGGCGCAGCATGGCCCGGATCCGGGCCGACAGCTCTTTGGGGGCGAAGGGCTTGGTCAGGTAGTCGTCGGCCCCGGCCTCCAGGCCGGCCACCACGTCATGGGTGTCGGACCGGGCGGTGACCATGATGATGGGCACGTCGCTGGTGCGGCGGATCGAGCGACACACCTCGAAGCCGTCGATGCCCGGCAGCATGATGTCGATCAGCACCACGTCGGCCGGCGACGCTATGAAGGTCTCCAATGCCCGCTCGCCGGTGGCCGCCTCGACCACATCCCACCCCTCCTCCTCGAGGGCGAGGGTCACGGCCTGGCGGATGCGCTCGTCGTCTTCGACGGTAAGGATCTTCGTTCCCACAACAGCATGGTGCCCGATCGCCGGCCACGATCGGTGCCACGACGCAAAATTCGCTCAGGCCGGGTGATCCGCTCCGGCGCTGAGCAGGAGGTCGCGGAGGAGGTGGAAGAGGGCCGGGGGAGCGGCCACCAGGCAGTCGGCGTCGGGCGGACCGCCCCGCAGGTTGCCCACCACGGCGCCCGCCTCGCGGGCAATCACGGTGCCGGCGGCCAGATCCCAGTGGTTGAGGCCCTGTTCCCAGTAGGCGTCGACCTCGCCGGCGGCCACGGCGCACAGGTCGAGCGCAGCTGAGCCGAAACGGCGGATGTCGCGGATCTGCGGCAGCACCTCGACCAGCATCGCGGCCTGATGGCGGCGCCGGCCGGGCTGGTAGGCGAAACCGGTGGCCACCAGGGCGGTGGCCAGCCCGGCCAGCGGGGAGCACCGCAACGGCTCGGCGTCTCGCCATGCTCCGCCGCCGGCCACTGCGTGGTAGAGGCAGCCTCGGGACGGGTGGAACACGGCTCCCGCCACCAGCTCGCCGTCGGCTTCCACCCCGACCGACACGGCGAAGGCCGGGATGCCGTAGACGTAGTTGGTGGTGCCGTCGATCGGATCGATGTGCCAGACCACCCCCGACGTGCCGGCCCGGTCGCCCCCTTCCTCCCCGGCGATGCCATCGCCGGGGCGGGCGGCCAGGATGCCCTCGATGATCAGTGCCTCGGCTGCCCGGTCGGCCGCTGTGACCAGGTCGGTGGGGCTCGACTTGGTGTCGGCCCGACCCCGGGAGCCGTGGCCGCCGCCGCCCCGGATGGCGGCGGCCTGGGCCAGCGCCAGCTCGCCCGCGGCCCGGGCCAGGCCGGCGGCCAGCGCCCCCAGCTCGATCAGGCCCGGCCCGGGAGCCGGCGGTGGGGGCGGGGGGCGGTCAGCCACGCTCGGGGTCGGCCCCGGTACCCGACCTGGGCGTCCCCCGCAGGTGGGGACGGAGCTTGAAGTCGTCATCGGCGCCGCCGGTCCCCGCCCGCCCGGCCCGCTTGCGGCCCTGGCCGCGGGTGTCCTCGGGGTGGGCTGTGGCTTTCCATTCGTTCATGGCCCGAAGCGTGAGGCCGGCCACGATGCCCACGCCGATCGCTCCGGCCAACGCCCCCACCAGGAGGCCCGTCACCGCCCAGGCGGCCGAGCCACCCGACATCAGATCACCCGTGCCGTAGCCGATCAGCCCGCCCAGCAGACCGGCCACCAGGATCCCGGCGAACGCCGCCACCCGGGCCCCCAGCGGGGGAGCGGCCCGGGTGGGCACCGGGATCCGGAGATCCTGGAAGGGCACCGGGCTGTCAGCCGGGTCGACGGGGCTGAGGGCCGGCCCGTCGGCCTCAACCGGCCCCACCAGGGCGGCGTCGTCGTCGTGGTGGCCGTTGGCCGAAGGGGAGGAAGGGCTCGACTGCTGGTCGGGATCGGTCATGGTCCGCATTCGTGCCGGGACTGCTGGCTGGGGCGGGGGGCCCGGCACCCGCTTCCGCCTGACCCACGGTAACCCGGTCGGGAGCAGCTCTGGCGGGCCGGGAGGGCCCGCCATCGGCCAGAATGGGACCATGAGCGCCGAGAACCGCTACACCCCGCCGGTGTCCGACGACGGGCTGCGCCACTGGTTCGTGGCCGGGGGTGTGATCGTCGTCGACGATTCGGTGCTTCTGGTGAAGAACCTGCGCCAGGGCGGGGCGATCGAGTGGACCACCCCGGGGGGCGTGGTCGATCCAGGCGAGAGCGCGGTGGAAGGTCTCACCCGGGAGGTGGAGGAGGAGACGGGCCTGCGGGTCACGCAATGGGCCGGCCCCCTGTACCGGGTGGAGGTGATGGCCCCCGACGCCGGGTTCATGCTCCGCGTCGAGGCCCACCTCGGGCTGGCGGTGGAGGGCCTGCTCGCCGTCGACGACCCCGACGGCATCGTGATCGACGCCCACTACGTGGAGCGGGGGGCGGTGGCCGAACGGCTGGAGTCGGCCCAGCCCTGGGTGGTCGAGCCCCTCCTGGCCCACCTCCACGAGGGCGTGGACGACGGCCGCACCTTCCGCTACCACATGACCGGTGGGCGGGGGCAGCCCCGCCGCATCGACCGGCTGGGGTGACCACGGGTCCCGGGTCGCCGCCGCCCGATCGCACCTCCCCCGGGACGGACCTGTCGCCGGGTCGGGCGATCCTGCACGTCGACATGGACGCCTTCTTCGTCTCGGTCGAGGTGCGGCGCCGGCCCGAGCTGCGGGGCCTGCCGGTAGTGGTGGGGGGCACCGGCGACCGGGGAGTGGTGGCCGCCGCCTCCTACGAGGCCCGGGTGTTCGGGATCCGCTCGGCCATGCCCTCGGCCCGGGCCCGCCAGCTGTGCCCCCACGCCTTGTTCCTCCCGGCCGACCACACCGCCTACGTCGCCGTGAGCCACCGGGTGATGGCCCGTTTTCGGGACGTGACACCGCTGGTCGAGCCGCTCTCGCTCGACGAGGCCTTCCTCGACGTCACCGGTGCCCGCCGGCTCGAAGGACCGGCCACCACGATCGCCCACGAGCTGCGCCGGGTCATCCTCGAGACCGAGGGTCTGACCTGCTCGATCGGGGTGGCTCCGAGCAAGCTGGTGGCCAAGCTGGCGTCGGAGGCGGCCAAGCCACGCATCGTTGGGCGCCGGGTGGAGCCGGGCGACGGGGTGTTCGTGGTGCGGCCGGGCCAGGTGGAGGCCTTCCTCCGCCCACTGCCCATCCGGGCCATGTGGGGGGTGGGGCCCAAGACGGCCGAGCGCCTGGCCCGGCTGGGGATCACCACGGTGGGGGAGATGGCCGACCTGCCCCTGGAGCTGCTGGTGGCCACCGTGGGCGAGGCGAACGGCCGGCACCTCCACGCCGTGGCCAACGGTGTCGACGACCGGCCGGTGGAGGTCGACCGACCCACCAAGTCGGTCAGCCACGAGGAGACGTTCGCCCGGGACCTCACCGAGCGGGCCGACCTGCAGCGGGAGCTGGTGCGCATGGCCGACTCGGTGGCGGCCCGGCTGCGGCGGGCCGGCTTGCGGGGCCGAACGGTCACGATCAAGGTCCGCTACCCGTCGTTCCAGACCCTCACCCGGGCCGAGACGCTGGAGCGGCCAACCGACAGCGCCGCCACCATCGTGTCCGTGGCCGGCCGCCTGCTCGACGCCGTATCGCTCGAACCCGGGATCCGGCTGCTCGGCGTGGGGGCGACGTCGCTCACCGAGGATCGAGTGGAACAGCTGAGCTTCGAGGCCCTGCTGGCCGGGAGCGGCGATGGGATCCCCGGGGGCGAACCCGATCGGGGGCCCGACGACGGAGCCTGGGAGGCGGCCAATGCCGCGGTCGACCAGATCCGCCACCGCTTCGGCGCCGCCGCCATCGGCCCCGCCACCCTGCTCGACGGCCAGGGCCTCCACCCGCGCCTACCCGATCGCAGCCCCTGGGGGCCCGACGCCGACCCGCCGGCCTGATCTGGTGCCGGGGGTCGTCACCGGTGACGCCCGAGGGACTCCAGATTGGGGTTGGGGTGGCCTGGCCCAGCCCGAAACGGCGGAAGCGCAGCGACATTCACCTAAGCTACGGACCGGTCCGGGTGGGATTATCCCTACGCGCGTTGTCGCTCCGGCAGCGTTGCGCGAGACTGGTGACCCAGGGACTGGTCAGAAGGACTGCGGATGCCACTGTCAGAAGACGAACAGCGGATTCTCGCCGAGATCGAGAGGAACCTGCACGAGAGTGATCCGCGCCTCGCCAAAGAGGTCGGAGAGACCACGGTCTACCGGCACGCCCTCGGTTCCCTCAAATGGTCGGTCCTCGGGCTGATCCTGGGCGCAGTGGTGATGGTGGCCACCCTCCAGGTCCATTTCGTCCTGGCGTTCCTCGGGTTCGTCGTGATGCTGCTGAGCGCCCTGGGCCTGGAACGCAACCTGCGCCTGATGGGCCGAGCCGGGATCAACCAGGTGTCGAGCGCCTTCCGCACGGCCAACCCCAACCTGGGCCGCCAGGGCGTCAAGAACGACGACGGCGAAGACTGAACCTTCCCGATCCCGGGCGATCGGCTGAGTAGCTGCGGCTCGAGGTCGCCCTCCGCCTTCGCCCCTGGCCCGCCTCAGACCTGGACGGGTTCCCGCTGACTGGTCTCAGGGTGATGCCCGTTCCCGTTCGACAACGGGCCCCCGGTCGACGGACCGCTGCCGGTGGAGCCGTCCTTGCCTGGTCGGGTACCTCGTCGCAGGCTGGTGCGCAGGCGGCGGGGATCGACCATGCGCTTCCATCGCGTGTACACCGACACCCGGGAGGACACGGCCTGTTCTATCTCGGCCGCCAGGGCCGTCGCCTGGCTGACGTCCTCGGGCCGCAGACCCTGAGGGTAGTAGCGGGCCACGGTGGCTTTGTCGGCCAGGGCCCCCATCGCCTGGCGGGGCACCCGGGGATCGGAGCCGAGGCGATGGGCGAACTCCCGGCGGGTCTCGGCCGGGCGGCGGGCGATCCCGTACACGAGCGCCAGCGTCTCGGTGGCCTCGGCCCAGGAGATCTCCACCCCGTCGGCCGGTGTTCGGACCTGCTGACGCCGCCGACGCCGGCGGAGTTGGTGCCACAGGGGCACGCCCCCGGCGTAGGCCGCCAACACGGCCACGACCGCCAGGAACCGGACGATGGTGCCGGTGCTGACGCCGTTGTCGGTGTCGGCAGCGGTGCCCCCGTCGCCCGAATCGAGCGGGATCTCGGGCTCGCCAACAGCCGGGGCGCCGGCCCCGGCCTGGATCCCGGCCGTGGTGGTGGTGCTGACCGGCGCCCCCGGGGTCTGCTGCACCGTCGAGGCCTGCTGGGCCGCCACCTGCGTGTAGGCCGCTGATGACGGCGCCCCCCGGCCCGGCGTGGGTTCGAAGGCGACCCAGCCCAGACCGTCGAACCACACCTCGGGCCAGGCATGGGTCTGGCGTCCAGTGACCTGGTAGGTCTGGCGCCCTTCGACGAGGGGCCCCACGGGATCGCCCCAGGTGAAGCCGATGGCGACCCGGGCCGGGATGTTGAGGGTGCGGGCCATCACGGCGAAGGTACCGGCGAACTGTTGGCAGAAACCCACCCGCTCCGACAGGAACTGCTCGATGGGGTCGCCCTGGCGGGGCGTGAGGTTCACGTCGTACTGGAAGGTACGGAAAAAGCTCTGGAGGGCGATCATCTTGTCGTACCGGGTGGTGGCTCCGGCCGTCACCTCGGCCGCCGTGGTACGGGCGATCTCGGGCACCCGGGGGAGGGCCAGATAGCGGTCGGCGATCTCCGGGGGAATCGTGTCGGCCGCGGCCTGCAACTCCTCGGGGGTGAGGCGGGGCACCTGCGACACGACCGTGTAGTTCACGCCGTCGCTCGACGCCACGTCGTTGGCCACGGTCAGCGAGCTGGTCTCGGCGTTCCAGGTGGCCTGGGCCGAGGCGTTGTTGATCTCCGTGGGGGAGAAGGCGGCCGGCAACCAGATCGAGTTGAGGCCGGTGATCGTGTACTGCTGCTCCAGGCGGTCTCGCTGGCCGCTCAAGGTGGGCTGGCCCGGCAACTCGCCGTCCTGGGGGGAGAAGTTGCCGGCCACCTTCCAGATGTTCTGCTCGTAGGTGTCGAGCCCGGCCAGGCGCCAATAGCTCGGCTCGGCTGCGGCGACCGTGAACAGTGGGGTGTTCGTCTGCTGCACCAGCTGCGACTGGATGCTGACGTAGGGGCTGACGACCACCCGGGTCGGGTCGCCGGCATCTCGAAGGCTCAGCATCTCCTCGGCGTCGGCACCAGGCAGGCGGGGCCCCGCCACCGCCCCCAGGGCCACCGCCACCAGGGCGAACAGGCCGGCCCAGCCGGCGATGCCGAGCGAGCCCCGGCGGCGGTCGTCGGCCAGCCAGTTGTTCCCGTCGGCCAGGTTGGCGGCCCGCTGGACCACCCCCCACAGGGCGATGGACAGGCCGAACAGCACCGTCACCGGTATCGGGTTTGCCCCGGCCCCGAGTACGGCGGCGAACACGAACAGCAGGCCGGCGGGCAGCACGGGCTCGAAGGCGAGCCGTAGCCGCAGGGCTCCCCAGTCGGTGAGGAACGCCATCAGCCAGGCGCCGATCATGGCGGCCGCCATGAAGGGGTCGAGGGCCGGCACCGGGGTGCGGAGTTCCTGGAAGTTCTGCACCAGCTCGTCGACCAGCGCCCGCAGCGCGTCCCGGGTGGCGCCGGTGGGGATTATCCCGAGGCGCCCGGTGCCGGGGGCGAAGCGGTTGACCACGAGCAGCACGAGCACCAGCAGCGAGATGGCGGCCGACGCCACGAGCGGCACGCGCAGGCGCCGCAGCAGGGTGGCCAGCGCCGTGGACAGCAGGGCCGCCCCCACGATGGGAACCACCGCCCCGGCGTGGTCGAACACCCGGGTGAAGCCCACGGCGGCCGCCGGCACCAGGAGGGCGGACGCCAGCTCCACGGGAATGGGGGCCGGGCCCCGGAGCCCCGGCCGGCGATCGGTCGGCGTCTGGAACCGGGGAGACCCCGACGGGCCTCCGCCGTTGCGGCGCCCGTCGAGGGAGACGGCCGAGCCGGTCCGGTTGGTGGGGCGGGTGGCGGTGGCCATCAGCCCACCACCATCGGGGCTCGGGCCGGGGCGCCCGACACGGCCCGGTTCCAGGCCGAGGGCAGATCGTGATGGCCGTCGTGGCTGATCGACCACACCGCCTCGGAAGGTGAGACCTGCTGGCAGGCGATGACGATGACCAGGCCGAACGTGCGTCGGGCCCGGGCCACCGCCCGTTCCACGTGCTCGGCGATGGCGCCTGTGACGATCACCAGCGTGCCTCCCCGGCCGGTGCGGGTCTGTTCCTCCAGCGTGCGCACGAGCGACGCCGACTCGGTGGCGGCGATGAGGGCCAACTGCTCGTCGACGGCGTCGAGATCGGCCCGGCTGCGGATATCGGTGACGGCGGGGCTGGCCGAGGTGACGAAGCGCAAGGCGTCGCCACCCCGGAACCCGGCGTGCAGGGCGCTGAGGGCGGCCGACACGGCCCGTTCGAAGCCCTCGTCGTCGTAGACCTCGCGACGCCGGTCGAGTACCACGGTGACCCGGCCCGTCCGGGGTCGTTCCTCCTGGCGCACCACCAGGTCGTCGGCCCGGGCCGAGGCCCGCCAGTTGACCCGCTTGAGCTCGTCGCCCACCACGTAGGGCCGTAGGGCGAAGAATTCGTCGCCGCTGTTGGCCAGGGCCCGGATGGGCTGCTGCTCGGCCGTCGGGTCGTGGCCGGCGATGGCCACCAGCGGCCGCAGCTCGAGGAGCCGGGGATGGACCACGAGCTTGGATTGCTCGGCCGCCCGCAGCCGGGTGCGGGTCAGGCCCAGGGGGTCGCCCATCGTGAGGTCCAGGGGGCCGACGGTGACGATGCCCCGGCGCGACGTGGGCAGCCGATAGGCGATCCGGGCCTGGTGGCGGGACCGGATGGGGGCCAGCAGCAGGGTGGCGCCCCGGGACCCGCCGACGCTGTCGTGGGCGGACAGCAGCGGAGTGGGCCGTCGGGCCTTGTTCTCCAACACCAGGTCCACCCGGGCCGGCGACCCGGCCCGCAGCCGTGACGGGGAGGCGGTGCGGCCCACTCCCAGGTCGAGGCGGGCGGTGGCGGTGTAGAGGGCGGAGAGCACGAGCGCCGCGGCGCCCATGGCGGCCAGGATGTACAGCTCGAGGAGCCCCAGGATGCGCCCCGCAGCGAGCGCGCCGGCGGTGGCGAGGAGGAGGCCGATACCCGCACGTGTCGGTCGCATCACACCCGATCGTAGGGCACGGGCACGGCCCGTAGGACGTCGGCCACGACGGCGGCGGTCTCGGTGCCCTGGAGCACGGCCTCGGGCCGAAGGATCAGCCGGTGGGCGATGACCCCGATGGCGATGCGCTTTATGTCATCGTCGGTGACGTAGGTGCGGGCCTGCGAGGCGGCCCGGGCCCGGGCCACCCGCTGGAGGCTCAGCGTGGCCCGGGGCGACATGCCGAGGGCCACCGCCGGGTGGCGTCGGGTCGCCTCGGCCAGGTCGATCAGGTAGCCACGGAGCTCGGGGGCGATGTGCACGGCCGTGACCATGTGGTGCATGGCGATGACGTCGTTCAGGTTGGCCACCGCCTGCAGCCGGCCCACCAGGCCGTCGACCTCGTGGGTCTCCAGGATCTGGAGCTCGTCGGCCCGGGCCGGGTAGCCCACCGAGATCTTCATCAGGAACCGGTCGAGCTGGCTCTCGGGCAGGGGGTAGGTGCCCTCCTGCTCGATCGGGTTCTGGGTTGCCAGCACCATGAACGGGTGGGGCAGGGGGCGGGTGATGCCGTCGACCGTCACCTGGGTCTCGGCCATCGCTTCGAGCAGGGCCGACTGTGTCTTGGGCGAGGCCCGGTTGATCTCGTCGGCCAGCACCAGCTCGGTGAAGATCGGCCCGGGGCGGAACTCGAAGGTGGAGCTGTTGCGGTTCCACACGCTCACGCCGGTGACGTCGGACGGGAGGAGGTCGGGGGTGAACTGGATCCGGCCCAGGTTGGCCCCGATAGAGGCCCCAAGCGCCTTGGCCAGCGTGGTCTTACCCACCCCGGGGACGTCCTCGATCAGGATGTGCCCGCCGCCGATGAGGCACAGCAGCAGCTGCTCCACCACGTCCTGCTTGCCCCGCACCACCCGCTGGATGTTGTCCCTGATCGCAGCGAAGGCGGAAGCGAGCTGACGAGCACGCGTCTCGTCGAAGGGTGGGGCATCGGTTGTGCTCACTCGTCCTCCTGGCACACTTCGTTTCTGAAGGAATGGTACCTGTCGTACCCCCTTCTGGGGGATTCGACTCACCGGCCTTCACATGGTGCCCGTTTGCGGGCCGAGTTGCTCGTCGGCGGCGGGCCGGTTCGCCCGATCCGTGACGGCGCACCGTCGCCTGGGCCTGTAGTTTCGGGCGATGGAATTGGAGCCGCCGACGAGCACCGCCACCGCGCCCTGCCTGGCGGTGGACGTTGGGGGGACCAAGCTGGCCGTCGGCCTGGTCGACGCCGGGGGGCGGCTCCATCAGCGGCTGGCGGCGCCCACCCCGACGACCGAGGATCCCGAGGTGTTGTTCGGCGCCCTGGCCGGGCTGGTGGAGCGCCTCCGTCCGTTCGACCGCTTCGCTGCCTGCGGTGTGGGCTGTGGGGGGCCGATGACCACCGGCGGCGTGCTGGTGTCGCCCCTCAACATCACCGCCTGGCGCTCGTTCCCTCTGCGGGACCGGTTGGCCCGCCTCACCGGGCTGCCCACCTTCGTCGACAACGACGCCAAAGCCTTGGCCCTGGGCGAGGGCTGGGTGGGGGCGGCCGTGGGGGAGCGGGACTACATGGCGATGGTGGTGTCGACCGGCATCGGCGGCGGGATCGTGCTCGACGGCCGGCTGCTCGAGGGGAATACCGGCAACGCCGGCCACGTGGGACATGTGATCGTGTCGTTCCCCGGGCGGCCCCTGGCCAACCATGTGGCCGGGGGACTGGAGGCCGAGGCGTCGGGTACGGCACTGGCCACCCACAGCGGGCGCCCGGCGGCCGAGGCCACCACGGCCGAGATTCACGAGGCCGGCACCCTCGTCGGCCGGGCCGCCGCCTCGGTGGCCAACTTGCTCGATCTGAAATTGGTGGTGGTGGCGGGTTCGGTGGCTCTGGGTTTCGGTGAGCCGTTCTTCGCCGCCGCCCAAGCCGAGATCGACCGCGTCTGCCAACTCGACCACAGCCGCGGCACCCGCATCCGACCCGCCGGCTGCGGCGACGAGGGCCCGCTGATCGGCGCCGCCGCCGTGGGGCGCCGGGGCCTGGGCCTCCCGGTTGGCATCATCCGCTGACCTCGATCAGGAGGTCGGCGAGGGAAAGCGGCGGCACCAGTCGAGCCAGGTGACCAGATCGTCGGCTGCTACCGGACCCCGTCCGTCGGCCCCGTACGCCGTGACCAGGCGGAAGTGCAGCCACCGGCGGTCGGGGAGGGGGAGGAACGGGGCCCGCCGCCACCATCCCCGAGGCACCAGCGAGGCCCCGACCCGGGCCGCTGTGGGCCACAGGCGGGGCCGCCGGGCCACAGCCAGCGTGGCCTCGATGCCGCCCGCCGGTACCGGACGCCGGCGCCGGGGGCTCATGCCGCCTCGTGCTCCAGGTACGGGGCCCAGGCGGCCGGCACCGTGCCCACCGCCACCTTCACCCACACGTACTCGCGGGGCGCAGCGGGCCGGGAGCGCAGCTTCAGCGAGCAGTGCTCGAGCAGGCGATCACTCTTGTACGTGTTGCACTTGCGGCAGCACGCCACCACGTTCTCCCACTCATGGCCTCCGCCCTTCGACCGGGGGATCACGTGGTCGATGCTCTCGGCCGCCCTACCGCAGTACTGGCAGCGGCCGTGGTCACGGGCGAACACAGCCCGGCGGCTGAGGGGCGCCGTGCGCTTGTACGGCACCTTGACGTAGTACCGGAGCCGGATCACCGAAGGCACGAGGAACGACCGGCTGGCCGACCCCAGGCGCTCGCCGGTGTCGGCCAGCACGTCCACCTTCTCGTCGAGCACGAGCACGAGGGCCCGGCGGGCCGAGATCACCCCGATCGGCTCGTAGGTGGCGTTGAGAACCAGCGCCCTACTCATGGCGACAAGTTAGCCCCTGCGCCGCGATCGGGTGGAGTTCTTTCCCATCACATCACGCGGAGATCATCGGCTGGAAACCCGCTGGACACGCCGGCCCGGGGTCGGGCCGGCGCCTGGGCCGGGCCCGGCCCGGGATCGGGAAGTCGCATGAGTACGGCGTCGATCATCTCCGTGGGGTCGGGGGCCCGGTGGAGGTCGGGGAGGCCGGCCGGCAGGCGGGTGACGTCGCAACGGGTGGCGGCCTCCAGGGTGGCCAGGGCCTCGGGGGCCAGGTAGCGGGCCAGCAGGTCGCCCGACCACCGCCACGTCATGGCGCACTGGAACCGGGCGCCGTCCCGCCAGCGACGTAGCGACAGGCCGACGACCTTGCGGCCGGCCACGGTCACCTCACCGGGGCCGAGGCCGGCGAAGCACACCACCCGGCCCGCCTCCCGGCCCAGGGGCGGGCCCGTGTACACGGCCACGCCGGCGGCGAGGTCGGGCGGTAGCACGGCGGCCAGGGCATCGGCCCACACCGAGCCGACCCAGTGGAAGGCCCGGCCCACGTCGTCGACCCACAGGTCGGACCGGCGGGGGATGATCAGGTCGATCCAGCAGTCGTTGCCGGGTACCAACGCCACCAGGCCGCCCCCGGAACGGCGGCGGGTCACCTCCACCCCGTCGTCGGCGGCGGCCACGGCGTCGATCACCCCGTCGGGCTGGGCGCTGCCCAGCACCAGGGCCGGGGCCCGGACCTGATGGATCCACGCCGCCGGCTCCACCGGGTCGGGCACCGCCCGGTGATGGAAGGCCCCGGCCGGCCCGGCCGACCGCACGATCTGCCACGACTGGACGTGTGGGGGGAAGTGGGGCTCGGCGGCGGCGGGCGGGGTGGCGGCCATACCTCAAGCCTGGCCCGCGGCGGGCCCGGCCCCACCCCCTGATCTGCCGGTGGCACACCGCCCCCCACCGCCCGACCACGCCCCCCACTTCGCCCCACCTCCGTCCGGCGGGGCTCAGAAACAGTGTTTTCCCTGGTGATGGAAATTCCATCAGTGAAATTACGAACAATTGTTCGCGCTGAGCGCGGTGATTTCGCGCGGAAAGAGGGGAGAATGCGTTGCAAAGTGGGGGGAAGTGTCATAAGGTGTCACGCAGTGGGAGGCACTCCCACAGCAAGAGGCGCAGGCGAGTTCGCCCGCAGCATCGGCCGCCTGGCGCAGGCCGGCCGATGCGGTGGGGTCGCTCTCCCGCCAAGGGCATAGCGAAGGAACGGGGAAGGATGAACGGGTGTTCGTCGGCCAGTACGAACATGCACTCGACGACAAAGGTCGAGTCGTGCTGCCGTCGAACTTTCGTGCCTCGGTTGCCGAGCGGGGTTTCGTCACCCGGCTCGACAGCTGCATCGGACTCTGGAATGAACCGAACTTCAAAGCGATGGCTGAGCGATGGAAGGCCGAATCCGAGGCCGGCCGGATCTCGATGCGGGTCTTCCGCAAGCTCATGAACAGCGTGCGGGAGGTGAAGCTCGACTCCGCCGGGCGGATCACCCTGCCACGCGAGCTGCTCACCGAGCTGGGCTTCAACGCCCAGGTGGTGATCAGTGGCCTCTTCGACCGGGTGGAAATCTGGCCGGCCGAGGCCTACGCCGACGAACAGCAGAGCGAGGAGGTGGCGGACGAGTTGGCCGAAGCGGTCGCCCGTCTCGGCCTCTGAGCGGGGCTCGAACCGGCACGAACCGTAACGACCAAGCGAACTGACCAGAAAGGAGGATGGGCGAACCCGTACACGGAATCGTTCATCGATTGCCCCCCGGGATGCAGGGAGGGGTGCTTCTGCCCCACAACTCCGCCCGCTTCCCCTCTCAGCACGTCCAGGGAGACATCCTGGCGTGCGCCGTAGCCCGGGGGGTTATCGATGGCCGATCACGTCAACGTCCAGCCCGTCGAGCGATGGTTGCCTTCGACGCTCCGCAACCCTTCGTACATCGACCGGTCATGGTGGACGAGATCATCGCCCTGGTCTCCACGGTCCCGGCGGGGGCCGTGCTCGACGCCACGGTGGGCGGTGGCGGCCATGCCGCCGCCATCCTCGAGGCCCGAGCCGATCTCCGCCTGATCGGAATCGATCGCGATCCCCAAGCCCTGGCCGCTGCCACCCGCCGCCTGGCCCCCTTCGGCAACCGGGCCCTTCTCCGCCGGGCCCGGTTCGATCAGCTCGCTTCGGTGCTCACCGGGCCGGCTGACGGGGGGGCCGGCGCCGGGTCGGGGACCCCGCCGGTTGATCCGGCAGCGACCGATGAGCTCTCCGCCTTCCTGTTCGACCTCGGGGTGTCCTCGCCCCAGCTGGACCAGGCGGAGCGGGGGTTCAGCTTCCGCCGCGACGGCCCGCTCGACATGCGGATGGACCCCGATGCCCCGCTCAGCGCAGCCGAGGTGATCAACACCTACTCCGTGCCCGAGCTGGCCCGGGTCATCGGCCGCTACGGCGACGAGCGCTTCGCCGGCCGTATCGCCGCCGCCATCGCCGCCGCCCGGCCCATCACCGGCACCGCCCGGTTGGCCGACGTGGTGGTGGGGGCCATCCCGGCTGCGGCCCGCCGCACCGGCGGTCATCCCGCCACCCGTACCTTCCAGGCCATCCGGATCGAGGTCAACGGCGAGCTCGTGATCCTGGGCCCCGCCCTCGACGCCGCCCTCGGCCTCCTCGCCGTCGGCGGCCGGGGCATGGTGCTCACCTACCACTCCGGTGAGGACCGCATCGTCAAGGACGTGTTCCGCCGCCACAGCACGCGCTCGGTCCCGCCCCGGCTCCCGGTGGCGCCGCCCGAGCCCCCCTACGCCATGATCCGGCCCCTCGCCCGGCGGCCTCGTCCGGAGGAGGTCGAGGCCAACCCCCGGTCGGCCAGCGCCCGCCTTCGCTCGATCGAACGGGTGGCGGCCTGACGGCTCCGGCCGCCGGTCCACCGCCCCCACCCCCTACCCGGAACGCCGGGGCGGCGGATCGCCCGCCCGTCCCCAGGGCGTTCTCCGCAGCACACCACGCAGCCCGCCACCAAGGATCCCGCCATGACCGCAGCCCTCGCCCCCCGCCCGCCTGTCACCTCCCGCCGGCCGCCGGCCGGTAACGCCGTTCCTGCCCCCCGGCGCGACCAGCGGCCGGCACCGGCCCGTCCTCGCCTGGAAGTGCTCGACCAGGCTGCCGCCCGGCGCCGGGCCCGGCGCCGCAATGCCCTGATGGCTGCGTTCGTGCTGGTGCTGGTGGGCTTCTTCCTCGTGGCCTTCGTGCACGCCAGCCTGGTGGCGGGCCAGCAGGATCTCGACGAGATGCGGACCCGGATCGCCGAGCTCCAGGCTGAGAAGGCGTCGGTGCAGCGGGGCATCGAGGAGTCATCGTCTCCGGCCCGGATCAACGACCGGGCGGGGGAGCTGGGCATGGTACGGGCCGAGGACCCGGTGTTCCTGGCCGCCGTACGCCCCGTCACCCCGGCACCGGTGGCCCCGGCCGGAGGGGACAATCGCGCGGGATGAGTACCACCAAGGCCTCGGTGCGGGCGGAGCAGCGGCGGGCGATCTTTCGGCGGACCACGACCCCTGTCGATCCACGAAACCGCCTCATCGCCCTTCTGGTGGCTTTCGTGGTGATCGGGGCCGGTTTCGTGGCCCTCCTGGTCGACCTCCAGACGGTGCGCCCCGATCGCTACCGCGTCTGGGGGGAGGACCAGCGCCGGGGGTACCGGGAGATCGCCGGCTACCGGGGCGCCATCACCGACCGCAACGGGTTCGTGCTGGCGGCGTCGACCCCGAGCCATCAGATCGTGGCCAACCCGTCACAGGTGGAGAATCCGGCGGCCACCGCCGCCCTGTTGGCCCCGGTGCTCGGCGTCGATTCGGCCGAGCTCACCGCGAAGCTGACGCCGGACAAGCCCGGCGCCTCCTACAGCCTGCTCCTGAGCCATGTGGACGACGCCATCGTGACCCAGCTCCAGGACATCCGGTCCAACAAGAAGTGGGCACCGTCGATGGTGGGCATCTTCGTGCGGCCGGAGGAGAGCCGCGTCTACCCGGCCGGGGACCTGGCCAATGCCCTGGTGGGCCGGGTCGACCCCGACGAGCAGGGCACGTTCGGGGTGGAGAAGATCTACAACGAGGTCATGAAGGGCAGCCCGGGCAAGGAGCGCTTCGAGCGAGGCCAGTTCGGCAGCATCTCGGTGGGGGCGCGCGAGGTCGATCCGGCCACCGCCGGCAACGACGTGGTCCTCACCATCGATCACCGCATCCAGTACGTGGCCGAACAGACCCTGCTGGCCCATTGCGAGAAGACGGCGGCGGAGGGCGCCACCGCCGTGCTGGCCGATCCCCGCACGGGTGAGGTGCTGGCCATGGCGTCGGTGGCCCGTAACGACGAGGGTGTCTGCGTCACCACCAACTACAACGCCGCCCTGGTCGACGTCTTCGAGCCCGGCTCGGTGGTCAAGCCCCTCGTGATGGCGGCCGCCGCCGACCGCACCGGTCTCACCGCCGACACCTCGATCGAGGTGCCGAGCCGGATCACGGTGGGGGGCAAGACGTTCGTCGACCATCCGCCCCACCCGTCGGCCACGTTCCCGGTGTCGGAGATCATCGCCGAGTCGATGAACGTGGGGGCGATCGAGATCGCTCAGCGCATGGACGCCCAGACCATCTTCGACTACCTCACCGGCTTCGGCCTGGGCCGGGACACCGCGCTCGAGTTTCCGGGCGAGTCGGCGGGCAGCCTGCGCCAACCGGAGGACTGGTACGGCTCCGACAACGGCGCCATCCCCATCGGCCAGGGCATGTCGGTGACAGCGGCGCAGCTCCTGGCGGCCTACAACGTGCTGGCCAACGGCGGCACCTACCTGGCTCCCAGCCTGATCGAATCGCTGGGCGGGGCCGACGGCTCCCTCGGTTCGGGCGTGAGTGCGGAGCCCCGACGCGTGGTCTCCGAAGCAGCGGCGGCCGAGACGATCCGGGCCCTCACCGCCGTGGTCGAGGTCGGCACCGGCAGTCAGGCCGCCATCCCGGGCTACACGGTGGCGGGGAAGACCGGGACCGCGTGGAAGGCATTCAAGGACGAAGCCACCGGGAAGCTCACGTTCGGGTCCGACGGCAACCGCCTGTACGTGTCGAGCTTCGCCGGCTTCCTACCGGCCGAGCGTCCCGAGTTGTCGATGGTGGTGGTGGTCGACCAGCCCCGGAACGACTACATGGCCTCGACCGTTGCCGCACCGATCTTCTCCGAAATCGGGGCCTACGCTGCCCGGATCCTGCCCATCACGCCCAACCACGTCGATGCCGACGCCGTAGCCGGCGGCCGGGTGCGCGGCACCCCTGCCCCGCTGGCCACGCCCGTCGTCGACCCCTTGGCCCCGGTGGCCGGGCATGTGCCAGCCGATCCACCGGCTGCCGTCCAACCCGCCGCCGTTCAGCCGGCCGCGGCGACAGGCGACGCCACCGGGGGGCGCCGAAGGTGACGGCCCCGCTGATGGACGTGGCGGCAGCGGCCGGCGCGCTGGCTGGAGACGGCGGCGGCGACGGCCCCTGGTCCGAGGTGATCGTGCACGCCATCACCCACGATTCGCGCGCCGTGGCCCCCGGCACACTGTTCTGCTGCGTTCCCGGGGCCCGGGCCGACGGCCACGACTTCGCCTCCGAGGCGGCGGAAGCCGGTGCCGTCGCGCTCCTGGTGGAGCGGCGCCTGGACCTGGACCTGCCCCAGCTGGTGGTGGGCGACGTGCGGCAGGCCATGGGCCCGGCCGCCAGCGCCGTCTACGGCCATCCCTCGCATGATCTGACGGTGATCGGGGTAACCGGGACCAACGGCAAGAGCTCCACCGTCGCCCTCCTCGCCGCCATCTGGGAGAAGGCTGGTCAGCGGGCTGAGGTGTATGGCACGCTCACCGGGGCGCGAACGACACCCGAGGCCCCGGACCTGCAGCGGCAGCTCCGGGAGTCGCGGGACAGAGGAGTCAGCGTGGTGGCGATGGAAGTGTCCTCGCATGCGCTTGAGCTGGGCCGCGTAGGCGGCACCCGGTTCGCAGCGGCAGTCTTCACCAACCTGGGGCGGGATCATCTCGACTTCCACCAGACCGTGGAGTCGTACTATCGGGCCAAGGCCCGGCTGTTCGACGGCGGCTACACCGACACCGCAGTGGTGAACCTCGACGACGCCCACGGTCGGCGCCTGGCCGGCGAGCTGGCGGCCCGGGATGATGTCACCACCCACCCCTACGGCCTGGCCGACGCCGGGGGCCTGCTGACAGACGGCCCGGTTTCGCGCTTCGCCTGGCGGGGTCGCCCGGTGACCCTGCACCTGGCCGGTCGCCACAATGTGTCGAACGCCCTGGCTGCCGCCACCACGGCCGCCGCCCTCGGCCTCGACCCGTCGGCGGTCGTGGCCGCCCTGGAGGAAGCCCGGCCGGTGCGGGGCCGCTTCGAGTTGGTGGATGCGGGCCAGCCGTTCCATGTGGCCGTCGACTACGCCCACACGCCCGATGCCCTGGAGGCCGTGATCACGGCCGCCCGCGAGGTCACGGCGGGGAAGGTGATCGTGCTGTTCGGCTGCGGTGGCGACCGCGACCACGACAAGCGGCCCGAGATGGGGGAAGTGGTGGACCGGCTGGCCGACGTGGCCGTCGTGACCTCCGACAACCCCCGCTCGGAAGACCCCGACGCCATCATCGCCGCCGTCGTGGCCGGTATGGCCGGCGCGGCGGGCCAGGATCCGGCGCGGGTCCGGGTGGAACCCGACCGCCGCCGGGCCATCGCCCTGGCCCTCTCGCTGGCCGCGCCCGGCGATCTGGTTCTGCTGGCCGGCAAGGGTCACGAGACCACCCAGGTGATCGGCGACCGGACCCTGCCTTTCGACGACCGGGCTGTGGCCCTCGAGGCGCTGGGGGCACGGGCGTGATCCGACTGCTGATCGCCGGCGCCATCTCCTTCGCCCTGGCCGCCGTGCTCACCCGGGTGCTCATCGACCTGTTGACCCGGTCCCGTATCGGTCAGCCGATCCGGGAGGACGGCCCCCAGGGGCACCTCATCAAGGCGGGTACCCCCACCATGGGAGGCCTGGCCATCGTGGCCGGGGCGCTGGGCGGCTACGGCCTGTCCGACCTGATCAGCGAGATCAGGCCGTCGTTCGAGTCCACGATCACCCGGTCGGGCCTGCTGGTGATGGCCGCCATCGGGGCCGCCGGGCTGGTGGGCTTCCTCGATGACTGGATCAAGGTCACCCGGGCCCGCAACCTGGGCCTGAACGCCAAGCTGAAGACGGCCGGTCTGCTCACGGTGGCCGTTCTGTTCGCCGTCCTGACGGTCAACCTCACCGGGGTCCACACCCAGCTCTCGTTCCTGCGTCACGATATTCCCGGCTGGCAGCTCGGGTCGGTCGGCTGGGTGATCTGGGCCGTGATCCTGGTCTACGCCACGTCGAACGCGGTCAACCTCACCGACGGGCTCGACGGCCTCGCCGCCGGGTCCGGCATCTTCTCCTTCGCCGCCTACACGCTCATGGGATTCTGGATGTTCCGCCAGTCACAAGCCGCCAGTACCGTCGTGTTGGTCGACGGCGTACCCAAGGTGTTCGCCACCGCCAACGGCGCCGACATCTACGGGGTACCCCACGCCCTCGACCTGGCGGTGGTGGCGGTGGCCATGCTGGCCGGGTGCGCCGGCTTCCTGTGGTTCAACGCCGCCCCGGCCGACATCTTCATGGGCGACACCGGCTCCCTGGCCATCGGCACCGGCCTGGCCGCCCTGGCGCTCGTGACCAACACCCACCTGCTGCTGCCGATCATCGGCGCCATCTACGTGATCGAGACCTCGTCGGTGATGCTCCAGGTCGTCTTCTTCAAGCTGACCAGGGGGAAGCGACTGTTCCGCATGGCCCCGATCCACCACCATTTCGAGCTGCTCGGCTGGCGGGAAACGAAGGTGATCATCCGCTTCTGGATGATCGCCGGCGGGCTAACCATGATCGCCCTCGGCCTGTTCTACGCCGACTGGGTCGCCAACTCGGGGACGCGATGACCGCCACCCGGGGGAATCGCAGCGGCAACAGCCGCCGGCCGCCCTCGGGAGCGGCGCGCCTGCTGTCGATGTGGTCCGATACGGCATTGGAGGAGGTGGAGGGAGCGACGGCCCGCCGGAGCGGCTCCCGCCCGTCGGCTGGCCGCTCGGCCGCCCAGACACGGGTTGGCCGCTCGGCCGGCCAGACACGAGCTGGCCGCACGGCTTCCACCCGCACCGGCGATTCCCGCGCTGACGGCCGGCGCTCGTCGGGCGGCCGGTCGGGGAGTCCCCGGACGGGGGCCAACCGCAGCACCAGCGATCGGCCATCGAGTGGCCGTTCGTCAACCGCCGGCGCAACGCGCCGGAACGGCGCAAGCGCCACCCGGCGGGCCGTGCCCGCCACCAACCGGCCCACC
>CADEDH010000002.1:179827-184243 GCA_902826025.1 uncultured Actinomycetes bacterium | reverse complement strand
CCACCAACCGGCCCACCGGCCGCACCCCGGCCCGGCCCGACCACCACGACAACGGCTGGTGGGAAGACGAGGGCAGCGAGACCGGCCATCGAACGGTCCCGCCCGCCTACCGCGACGGCGGCCCCGACGACGGCGTCTGGGTGGACGATACGCCTCGACGGTCTCCGGCCAGGACCCGGGCCGGCCAAGCAACCGGCCGCCCGCGCCGCGGCGGGTCCACCTCCCGCTCCGGCTCCACCGGCTCGCCCACCCGGCGGGCGGCGGCACGGGGGGGCTCGGAAGGCGGCCGCAACCGGTCGACCGGCCGGGCTCCGGCCCGCAGATCGGCGGCGCCGTCGTCCCGGGCCGGCGCCCGGCGGCGGGTGGCGGTCGAGGTGGCCGCCGGTTTCCGACCCCGCCGCCGGCCCGAACCGGCACGGGGTGGAGGCCGGGCGTCGCGCCGCAACCATCCCCCGGTCACCGAGGTGGGCGAGCGGATGGCCGCCTATCTCACCGCCACCTTCCTCGGCCTGACGCTGTTCGGGCTGGTGATGGTGCTGTCGGCGTCGTCGACCTACAGCCTCCACCAGCTGGCCAACTCGCCGTTCTTCCAGTTCAAGCGGCAGGCCATGTGGGCCGGTGTGGGGGCCGTGGCCTTCATCGTGGCCAGCCGCATCGATTACCGCCGGGTGCGGTTCCTGGCCGGCCCCGCGATGCTCGTGACCCTCGCCCTCCTGGTGGCCGTGCTCGTACCCGGGCTCGGGATCTCCGAGAACGGGTCGCGCCGCTGGCTCGGCGTGGGGCCCCTCGTGATCCAACCCTCCGAGCTGGCCAAGCTGGCCCTGATCGTGTTCGTGGCCGACCTCCTGGCCCGTCGGGAACGGCGGATGGACCGGCCGGAACTCACCGTCCGGCCGGTGATGCTGATCCTCGTGATCCTGTCGGGCCTGATCGTGGTGCAGCCCAAGCTGGGCACCCCGATCATCATGTCGTCGGTCGTGATCCTGATGCTGTTCGTGTCGGGCGCCCGCATGCGGAGCCTGCTGAGCTGGGTGACGGTGGCCGGGGTGGCGGCCACGATCCTGGCCTACTCCGCCCCCTACCGGCGGCAGCGTCTGCTGGCCTTCATGGACCCGTGGCAGGACCCGCTCGGCATCGGCATGCAGGCGGTCCAGAGCCAGGTGGGCATCGCCTCCGGCGGCCTGTACGGCGTGGGCCTGGGGGCCAGTCGGGCCAAGTGGGGGTTCCTGCCCTTCGCCTACACCGACTTCATCTTCGCCATCGTGGCCGAGGAGATCGGGCTGATCGGGGCGAGCGCCCTGATCGGGGGCTTTCTCCTGATCGCCTGGCTCGGCCTGCGGACGGCGCTCGGCGCCCCCGACCGGTTCGGAACCCTGCTGGCCGCCGGGATCACCTGCTGGCTTCTGGTCCAGGCGTTCCTCAACATCGGGATGGTGCTGGGCGTCCTGCCCATCACCGGCGAGGCCCTGCCGTTCATATCGGCCGGTGGCTCCAGTCTGGTGGTGACGCTCGCCGCAGCGGGTCTGCTCACCAGCGTGGCCCGTCGGATCCGGACCTAGGGAGGCGGCAGTGGCGGACGGAGGCAGCATGACCCGGTCCAGCAAGCCCCGGGTGGTGATCACCGGCGGCGGGACAGCGGGGCACACCAATCCCGGCATCGCCGTGGCCCAGAGCCTGGTGGCCCTCGGCCTGCCGGCGGGCGACATCCACTTCGTGGGTGGCCGGCGGGGCAACGAGGGCACCTTGGTGCGCCAGGCCGGCTTCACCATCGACGAACTGGCCGGCCGCGGTATCCAGCGCCGGCTGACCCCGGCCAACCTGGGCGCCGCCCTGTCGCTGGTGCGGGGCCTGGCCCAGGGCTTCGGGTACGTGCTGCGGCGCCGGCCCCGGGTGGTGTTGTGCCTCGGCGGCTATGCCGCATTCGCCGTGTCGCTGGCCGCGGTGGTGCTCCGGGTGCCGGTGGTGGTCACCGAGCAGAACGCCCGAGCCAGCGCCGTCAACCGCCTGATCGGCCGCTTCGCCAAGGTGTGCGCCCTGCCTTTTCCCGACACCGACCTGCCCCGGGGCGTGGTCACCGGGAACCCCAGCCTGCCGGCTGTGGTGGCCGCCGTCACCGGAGCCGACGTGGCCTCGGCCCGGGCCGCCCTCGACCTCCCGACCGACCGGGTGGTGGTGGCCGTCTGGTCGGGCTCGCTCGGCGCCACCCGGGTCAACACCGCGGTGCGGGAGCTGGCCGAGCGGTGGGCCGACCGTGCCGACGTGGCCATCCGCCATGTGGTGGGCCGCCGGGACTGGGAGCGGTTCCGCACCGCACCGGAGGCGGTGACCGCCGGGGCGCTGGTGTACCAGCTGGTGGAATACGAGGACCGGATGCCTCTGGTGCTGGTGGCGGCCGATCTGGCCGTGTGCCGGTCGGGTGCCTCCACCGTGGCCGAGATCTCCATCGCCGGCCTGCCGGCGGTGCTCGTGCCCCTGCCCCATGCCCCCAACGACCACCAGCGCGCCAATACCGCCGAGTTGGTGGCGGCCCGGGGGGCGGTGGTGGTGGAGGACGCCGAGCTGACGGGCGAGCGGTTGGCGGCCGAGTTGGAACCCCTGATCGACAACGAAGACCGGCGCTGGGCCATGGCCCGGGCTGCCGCCGCTGTGGCCCGCCCGGGCGCCGCCGCCGCCGTGGCCCGCCTCGTGCTGGAAGCCGGCGGCCTGGAGACCGCAGAACCTTCTGGCCTGGATGACGAGAGCAAAGGACAGTCCGAATGACCGAGGGGGCACCCGGCGGAACCATCCGCTACGAGCTCGACCTGACCCAGCCCCGCCGGGTCCACATCATCGGGATCGGCGGGGCCGGTATGAGTGCCATCGCCGAGATCTTGCTGGGGACGGGGCACACCGTGACCGGATCCGACCTGGGCCGCTCGGCCGCCGCCCAGCGTCTGGCCGAGGCGGGCGCCACGATCCACACCGGCCACCAGGCGGGGAACGTGGGCGACGTCGAGGTGGTCACCCACTCCACGGCGGTGCCGGCCGACAACCCCGAGATGTTGGAGGCGTCCCGCCGCGGCTTGCCCTGCCTGCGCCGGGCCGACACCCTGCGGGCCATCACCCGGGCCTGGAAGACGGTGGCGGTGGCCGGCACCCACGGCAAGACCACCACGTCGGCCATGCTCACCACCGCGCTCCGGGGCTGCGGGATGGATCCCGCCTTCATCGTGGGCGGTGACCTGCGGGACCTCGGCCGGGGGGCCGCCGTGGGTAGCGGCGAGCTGCTGGTGGTGGAGGCCGACGAGAGCGACGGCACGTTCGTGGAGCTCGAGGCCCACGCCGTGATCGTGACGAACGTGGAGCCCGATCACCTGGAGCACTACGGCGGTTTCGAACCGTTGGAGCGGGCCTTCAACCAGTTCGTGGCACAGGCCCCGGGGCCCCGGGTGGTGTGCCTCGATGATCCCGGGGCGGCCCAGCTGGCCTCCCGGGTGGCGTGCACCACCTACGGTGTGGCCGACGGGGCGACCTGGCGCATCACCGATCCGGTGCCCACCCCGCGGGGGATCACCGCCACCATCACCGGCCCCGGCGGGATCTCCCTCACCCTGCGCCTGAGCCAGCCCGGCATGCACAACCTCCGCAACGCCACCGCCGCCCTGGCCATGGCCGTGGCACTGGGAGCCGAGGCCGAGCGGGCGGCCGACGCCCTGGCCGGGTTCGGCGGCGTCGGTCGGCGCTTCGAGGAGCGGGGGATGGCCGCCGGTGTGCGCCTGGTCGACGACTACGCCCACCTTCCCACCGAGGTGGAGGCGGCTCTGGCCGCCGCCCGCACCCTGGAGCCGGGCCGGCTGGTGGCCGTGTTCCAGCCCCACCGGTACAGCCGCACCGAGCAGCTGTGGTCCACCTTCGGCCACGCCTTCACCCAGGCCGACGTGCTCTACGTGACCGGGATCTACCCGTCGGGAGAGAAGCCCCGGCCCGGGATCGTGGGGTCGCTGGTGGCCGACGTGGTGCGGGCCACCCATCCCGAGGCCGACGTGCGCTACACCGAGACCCTCGACGAGGTGGTGGCGGCCCTGGCCGCCGAGCTACGGCCGGGTGACCTGTGCATCACGCTGGGGGCCGGCGATCTCACCGCGGTGCCCGATCGGGTGCTGGCCGAGCTGGAGCAGCGGGGATCCTGACGATGGCCGGGGCGACGGCACTACTCGACGACGTGGCCCGGCGGCTCGGCCCGCTGGCCCGGCGCCAGGTGCCGCTCGCTCCGCTGTGCACCTACAAGGTGGGCGGTGCGGCCGCTCTCTTCGTCACGATCGAGCGGCCCGAGACCCTCGATGTGGTGGCCGCCTCTCTGGCCGCCGCCGGGGTCGGGGCGGAACCGGTCGGTGCCGTGCTGGGCGGCGGTGCCGTGCCGGGAGGCGGTGCCGTGCC
>CADEDH010000002.1:50683-179727 GCA_902826025.1 uncultured Actinomycetes bacterium | reverse complement strand
GGCGGTGCCGTGCCGGGAGGCGGTGCCGTGCCCGTACTCGTGCTGGGGCGGGGATCGAATCTGCTGGTGGCCGACGCCGGTTTTCCCGGCCTTGTCGTGCATCTGGGCGACGCCTTCACCGCCGTGGCCCCCGACCGCAGCGCCGCCACCCTGCGGCTGGGCGGTGCCGCCCTGCTGCCGGTGGCGGCCCGCCGCAGTGCGGCGGAGTCACTCCACGGCTTCGAGTGGGCGGTGGGGGTGCCCGGGTCGGTGGGCGGGGCGGTGCGGATGAACGCCGGCGGCCACGGGTCGGACATGGCGGCCTCGGTGGTGTCGGTTTCGCTGTTCGACCTCCGGGCCGGCCGGGGGCTCAGCTGGGGCCCCGCCGACCTCGACTTCGCCTACCGCCGGTCGGCCGTCGCCTCCCACCACGTGGTGCTGGAGACGGTGGTGCAACTGGGCGACGGCGAGCGGGAGGAGTCCGAGGCCGAGATCGCCGAGATCGTGCGCTGGCGCCGGGCCCACCAGCCGGGGGGCCAGAACGCCGGCAGCGTGTTCACCAACCCCCCGGGCGACTCGGCCGGTCGGATGATCGACGCCGCCGGGCTCAAGGGCCTACGGCTGGGCACGGCCGAGGTGTCGACCAAGCACGCCAACTTCATCCAGGCCGACCCCGGCGGCTCGGCCGACGATGTGGCCCGCCTCATCACCGAGGTCCGGCGGCGGATCTGGGACCATTTCGGGGTGGCTCTGCACTGCGAGAACCTGCTGGTGGGATTCGACAGCCCGGCCGGCACCGCCGATGGGGAGGAGGCCCTCCGATGACCGCCACCCGCCGCGGCGCCGGCCGCACCGCCGACGTCGCTCCCAGCAGGGGCCAGGGCAGCCGCACGGTGGACGCCCTCCGCCCCGGGGCAGCAGCCCCCGGCAACGGCACCGAACCTCGGGCGAAGGACGGGACCCGTCGGCCGCCCGACGCCAAGGGCCGGGCCGCCCGCCGACGTCGGGAGCCGGCACCCGGCGCAGCCTCCGGCGCCGGGGGTCTGGATCCCCGGCTGCAGGCCCGCCGGCACCAGGTGGCCCGCCAGGAGGGCCGACGCCGGCTCCGCCTGGTGGCGGCCGCCACCCTGGCCGCCACCCTGGCCATCGTGGTCATCGCCGCCGCCAACAGCTCCCTGCTCGACGTCGAGCAGGTCACGGTGGCCGGTGCCTTCCGGGCCGATCCCCAGCAGGTGGCGATGGCCACCGACCTCCAGACCGGCCAGCCGCTGGTGAAGGTGCAACCGGCCGCCGTGGCCGCCGCCGTGGAACGGGTGCCGTGGGTCGACACGGCCCGGGTCCACCGGGGATGGCAGGGTACGGTCACCGTCACCATCACCGAGCGCCGGGCCGTGGTGGCCATGCCCACCGGCCCCCGTTTCGCCCTCGTCGACCCGACCGGGCGCCAGCTGGAGATCGTGGACACCCCGCCCGAGGGGCTGTTGGTACTGGGTGGGCTGGAGGCCTCGGGGGTACCGGGCCAGCTCGTGCCGGCCGACGCCCTGCCGGCGGTGGCGTCGCTGGAGCGGCTCAGCCCGGAGATCGCCGCCCTGACCACGGGGCTGTCGGTGGAGGGTGGCCAGGTGTTCCTCCAGCTCGGCTCCACCGGACAGGCCGAGATCGGCGACGACCGGGATCTGGACGCCAAGATGGTGGCCCTGGAGACCGTGCTGGCCCGGGTCGACCTGGCCTGTGTGAGCGTGATCGACGTCCGCGTGCCGTCGGCTCCGACGGTGCGGCGAGCGGAGCCCGGGGGAGGCCAACTGGCCGCTCCCGGAGCCAAATCTGAAGAACCATTAGCCAACGCAGGCGGCTGCTAGTGTGGGTCGATCGTGACCAGTAGCCGGACAGCCGGATCCCCAACGAGCGGGCCGAGTCTTCCCCCACGGCCAGATTCGGGATATCGACTCGGTGGGCCATCGGGCCCGGCTCCGGCGTCGGGCCGGGCCGGTCGATCGAGCCCGACTGTTCGATCCAGCAGCGCTGTGCGTACCGACGGCAGAGGACATCGCACCCTATGAGCACCCAGAACTATGTGGCGGTAGTGAAAGTCGTCGGCATCGGCGGTGGCGGCTGCAATGCCGTGAACCGCATGATCGACGCCGGGTTGCGGGGCGTCGAGTTCGTCGCCGTCAACACCGACGCCCAGGCCCTCCTGATGAGCGACGCCGAGACGAAGATCCACATCGGCCGGGAGCTCACCCGCGGCCTCGGGGCGGGCAGCGACCCGGCAGTGGGGCAGCAGGCGGCCGAAGCCCACCGTGACGAGATCTCCGGAGCCCTCGAGGGCGCCGACATGGTGTTCATCACCGCCGGTGAAGGCGGTGGTACCGGCACCGGTGCGGCCCCCGTGATCGCCGAGATCGCCAAGAGCCAGGGGGCCCTCACGATCGCCGTCATCACCCGGCCCTTCGGGTTCGAAGGGCGGCGTCGGGCGGCACAGGCCGACGCCGGTATCAACCGGCTGCGGGAGAAGGTCGACACCCAGATCGTCATCCCCAACGACCGGCTCCTGTCGATCGCCGACGAGAAGACCTCGATGGTGAACGCCTTCCGGATGGCCGACGAGATCCTCCTGCAGGGCGTGTCGGGCATCGCCGACCTGATCACCACCCCCGGTCTGATCAACACCGACTTCGCCGACGTGCGGATGATCATGCACGACGCCGGATCGGCCCTCATGGGTATCGGCCGGGCCTCAGGTGAGGGCCGGGCTCTGGCCGCGGCCCGGGCCGCCATCGCCAGCCCCCTGCTGGAGGCTTCGATCGAAGGGGCCCGGGGCATCCTGCTCACCATCGCCGGCTCCAGCGACCTGGGCCTGTTCGAGGTCAACGAGGCGGCCGAGATCATCCACGATGTGGCCCACGCCGACGCCAACATCATCTTCGGCACGGTGGTCGACGAGAACCTGGCCGAGGAGATCCGGGTCACCGTGATCGCCGCCGGGTTCGACCGGTACGAGGGACCGGGCATGGTGGACGACGCCTACATCCCGCGGGCTGGCTCGTCGTCGGGGGTCACCACCGCCCCCCGGATGTCAGCGCCCCCGATGCCCGCCCCCGTTGTCGAAGAGACCATCGACCTTTTCGGTGACGAGGAGGACGACCTCGACGACGAGTTCGATGTGCCCTCCTTCCTGAAGTAGCCCGGGCAGGCGGTGATGAGCGCGGCGGAACCGATGGCGGCGATGGTGGAGCCCGAGGTGATCCGGGTCCGGGTGGCGGAGATCCGGGACCGGATGCGGGCCGCTGGCGACGCCGATGATCGGGTGACCCTGATCGCTGTGACCAAGGGATTCCCGGCCGGCCTGATCGGACGGGCGCTGGCCGCCGGGCTGGTCGACCTGGGGGAGAACTACGCCCAGGAGCTGGTGGCCAAGGCAGCCGACCCCGCCTCGGTCGGACCGGCCGGTGAGCGGCCCCGATGGCATTTCATCGGCGGTCTCCAGAGCAACAAGATCAAGCTGCTGGCCGGGGTGGTCCACCTGTGGCAGACGACAGACCGCGAGTCGTTGGCCGAGGCCATCGCCCGACGGGATCCCGGGGCCAGGATCCTCGTGCAGGTCAACACCACGGGCGAGGCACAGAAGTCGGGCTGCGCGCCCGGCGAGGCCCCGGCCCTGGTCGGCCGGGCCCGCGAGCTCGGCCTCCACGTGGCCGGGCTGATGACGATCGGGCCCACCGAAGCTGGCACCGATCCCCGTCCCAGCTTCGCCCGATTGCGGGAGCTGGGCTCGGTCTGCGAGGTGGAGGAGCTGTCGATGGGCATGTCAGCCGACTTCGAGGCGGCGGTGGCCGAGGGCAGCACGATGGTACGTATCGGGTCGGCCCTGTTCGGGGCGCGTCCCCGCGCCGCTGTCGGGCGAAACGTCCCGGGGGAACCACCGACCGGTCGGTCGGACGTGGGAGACTGATCTCGGTGGTCGAGGAGTTCACCTGATGTCGATGCTGCGCAACGTGCTCACCTACATGGGCCTCGGTCCGGATGAGGACTACGACGACGGCTATCTCGACGAGAAGCCGGCGCGCCGTGGCCGTCACAGCCGCCAGGCGGCGGACGATCCGGTCGATGCCGCGCTCGACCTCGATCAGGCCGACAGCGACGGCGGGGCGGCCACCGATCGGGCCGGCGCCGGAGCGACATCGATGCCTGGCACCACGGCCGAGGTCGGGGCCCGAGCGGCCGCCGCCCGGAACGCCAGCGCCGGCCGGGGCAGCGGATCGGTCGACCCTGCGGGCCACAGCGGCCGGGGGTCGGGCAACGCACCGGGCCGCAGCAGTGCCGCGGGTGGGGCCACGGCCCGGAGTGCCGGAACGGCCGCCCCCGGCGCCAGCGGCGATACCGCCCCGCGAAGTGGAGCGAGGCCGACCGGCGCCCATGACGTGGCGCCGGATCCCAAGGCCGGCGGCCCTCAGCCGTCGGGCCAGGCTCGGGTCTCAGCCCAGGCCGACGCCGCATCACCGTCGGCGTCGAAGGCGACCCCGGCCACCCGGTCCACGGCTGGTTCGCCCGGCAACCGGAGCGGTGGCGCCGGGCACATACCGGCCAGGGGAGCGGGCACCCCGAGTCGGCCGGCGACGGCCGGCAGCGGGGCGGCGACCTCCAGCGGGCCGCCACCGACCCCGGGCCCGGCGAACCGGAGCGGGGCCGAAACGGCCGCCGCAGCCAACCGATCCACGGTCACCCCGGCCGGTGGCTCGGTGGCTGGCGAGGGTACGAAGAAGGCGGCCCCGACCGGGGCGACCGAAGTGAACGGCGAGGGCGGCGCCCACCGCCAGGACGAGCGGGCCGCCGAGCTGCGGGCCCGGGCCGGAGGCGGCCGGCCGCTGCGGGCGGTTCCGCCGCCCGGCGGGTCGGCGCAGGACCTCGTCCAACCAGAGAACGGCATCACCGTGCGAGCGGTATCGGCGGAGGCGGACATGGCATCAGAATCGGCGGCATACCAGACCGGGGCGCCACCGTTGCGCCGCGTCACCCCGCGACACCTGTCGCCCCAGTCCTTCGGCGACGCCAAGACCCTGGCCGACGAGTTCAAGGCCGACGTGCCGGTGATCATGAACCTCCAAGGCACCGAGCGGGAGCTATCGCGGCGGTTGATCGATTTCGCCAGCGGCATCTGTTATGCCCTCGAGGGGTCGATGGAGAAGATCGCCCCCCAGGTCTTCCTGCTGACGCCACCGGCGGTGACGGTCTCGGACGAGGACCGCCGCCGGTTCGAGCGGCCCGGGCGACACCAACGCTGACGAGCCAGCCGTCGCCGCCGGGGTCGGCTCGCTGGTCGGTGGCGGCTACGATGCTGGCACCCCTATGAGCCCCCGAACGATCATCTGCGTCCTGCTGCTCGCCTTCCAGTTCGTCTTCCTGCTCCGGTTGGTCATGTCGTTCTTCCCCATCGGCAGCGGATCGCCGGCAGCCGGTGTGCGGGATCTCTCGGTGGCCATCACCGACCCGGTGGTGGTTCCGATACGACGTTCACTTCCGCCTATGCACGGTGCCTTGGCCTTTGTCGGTTTGGCCGAGCTTCTGGTGCTCATCATTCTGCAGGTTCTGATTCGGATCATCTGCGGCGCCTGAGGATCCGCCCTGGTCGGGGTGCATCGGGGCCGGCATCCGGCCATGTTGTGGCGGCGGGCGACGGGCAACGAGTTGGAGTGGCAAGCGGGTAGATCGATCCCGTGCATATGGCGCGTCAGGACGGCTACCCTGTCGCGATGGCCCAGCAAAGTGACAAGCTCCGGCTGCTCCGGCGGATCCCGGACATCCGGTTCGAGGAAGAGTCCCGGGGTTACAGCAAGGATCAGGTCGACCGGGTGCTGGCGAACCTTGCACCTCTGGCCGACGAGATCGAAAAGCTGCACGCCCGGCTGGCTGAAGCGGAGACCCGGGCGGCCTCGGCCGAGGCCCGCCTGATCGAAGCCCGGAGCCCGTCGCAGACGGCGGTACCGCCCGGCCCGGCTCCCGGTCCGATGCCGGACTTCGACGAGACGCTTCGAAACACGCTGGTCAACGCCCAACGCACCGCCGACACACTCGTGCGGGAAGCCAAGGAAGAGGCGGAGCGGCTCCGTAACGAGGCCGAGTTCCAGTCCAACGCCCTGCTGGCCGACGCTCGGGATCAGGCCAACGAGATGACCACCGAGGCGGTGGCCCACCGCGAGCGCCTGCTGGGCGAGGCGGCAGCGGAGCGGGCCAAGATGCTCGATTCGGCCCGCGAAGAGGCCCAGCACAGGGTCAACGCCGTGGTCGACGAGTTGTCGCTGGCTCACGAGAACGAACGGGCGCGCCTGCTCGACCAGATCGCCGATCTGCAGCACATCCACGGGCTGCTCCAGGGCGACGTCACCCGCTTCGAGCGGCACCTGGAGTCCCGCCGCACCGACGTGAAGCGGGCCCTCGACGAGCTGAACGCCGTGCTCGACGATGCCGAGGCGCTGCGCACCCGCGAGGCGCTGGAACCGGCAGAGATCGGCGTGGTCGACTCCACCGACTACCCGCCGATCGCGGTGGAGGTCGTGGCCCTGCACGAGCTGGAGGCCGAGGCGGCTGCCGCCATCGAGGCCACCACCCGTCCCACCGAGGTCATCGCCCCGGAGGAGCTCGACGATCTGGCTCCCCCCACCGCCGCCCTCAACGGCGAGGACGAAGTCGAGGAGGAGCCGGTGTACGAGGCAGCGGCGCCCTCGCCCTCGCCTCAAGAGGTAGTCTACGCCGACAGCTACGCCGAGGAGATCACCGACTCGGCGGCCGCTGCTCCGCCCCCGCCCAACGGGGCTTCGCAGGTGCCGCCGGTCCCGGTGGCGGCCAGCGGGCCGTCGGCGTCGCCCCCCACTGGGGATCCCTTCCTCGACGAGCTGCGCCGGGTCACCACCGAGGAGCCGGCGGCGGGCGATCCGATCACCAACTTCCTGGAAGACGACAACTCCAACCGCGGTGGCGGAGGCTGGTTCGGTCGCCGGAAGTAAGCCAGAACGCCGAAGGGGCCCGGGTCGCTGACCCGGGCCCCTTTCGCGTGCCGTGTCGATCAGGCGGGGGTGACGACCTCGAGGTCGAAGCCGACCTTGGCCGGGCCCAGCGGCTTCACGTTGGCCAGGCCGGTGCCGTCGACCACGTCGGACGCCAGCACCTGGCTCGCCACCCAGGCCAGGTGGGGGGCGATCCGGGGCTTCACATCGTCCGGCAGTTCCAGCTGGAGCCGGATCCGGTCGGCGATGTTGAGGCCCTTGTCCTTACGTAGCTGCTGGACGTAGCGCACGAGGTCACGAGCCAGGCCTTCGGCCTCCAGCTCCGGGGTCAGCTCCGTGTCGAGCACGACGATGGCGTTGTTGCCGGGCAGGGCAGCCGCCGTCACACCGTCGAGCGGGTCGAGTGCCAGCTCGAAGTCATCGCCGGCCAGCACACGGCCGGCCACGGTGACCGTTCCGTCGGGGTTGGAGGCCCACTCGCCGGCCTTGGCCGCCCGGATGACGGTCTGGACCTCCGGGCCCAGCTTGGGCCCGAGTGCCCGGCCGTTGGGCCGGAGGCGGAACGAGCCGTAGCGCTCCACGTCGGCGCTCAGCTCCACCGCCTTCACGTTGATCTCGTCGGCCAAGAGATCGGCAAAGGGACCGATCGCCTCCACGTCGGCCCCGGCCACCACGGCCCGGGCCAAGGGCTGGCGGACCCGCAGACCCCGGTCGTCGCGCAACGACAGGGCGGCCGAGGCCACCTCCCGGAGACGGTCCATGGCCGCCACCAGGGCGTCGTCGGCCGGGAGCTCGGCGGCGTCGGGCCAATCCTGGAGGTGGACACTGCCCAGGCGCTCCGCCTCGTCGGCCGGGAGCGAGCCGGCATCGGCCCGTTGGGGGCCCGTGAGGCCGAGCCAGATCTCCTCTGCCACCAGGGGCAGCAGGGGAGCCAGCGTGCGGGTGAGCGTGAGGAGCACGGTGTAGAGCGTGTCGAGGGCGTGGCCGTCGGCCTCCCGGGGGGTGTCGACAACGGTGCCGTCGCCGGTGTTCCAGAACCGCTCGCGGCTGCGGCGGATGTACCAGTTGGTGAGGGCGTCGAGGAAGCCCTGCACCGCCCCGCATGCCCCGGCCAGGTCGTAGGCGTCGAGCCGGGCCCCGGTGTCGGCCACCAGGCGGTGGGTCTTGGCCAGGATGTAGCGGTCGAGCAGGTTGGGGGAGTCGGTGGCGAACCGGGCCACGTGACCCTCGGCGTTGGCGTATAGCGTGAAGAAGCTGTATGCGCTCCAGATCGGGTTCAGGACCTGGCGCACCACGTCGCGGATACCCGAGCCGTCGGAGTCGATCCGCAGATCGAGGCCCCGCAGGATGGGCGAGCTCATCAGGTACCAGCGCAGGGCGTCGGACCCGAGGGAGTCGAACACCTCGAGGGGGTCGGGGTAGTTGCGGAGCTTCTTCGACAGCTTCTGGCCCTCGCCGTCGAGCACCACGCCGTGACAGATGACGTTGGCGAACGCCGGCTGGTCGAACAGGGCCACCGACAGCACGTGCATGGTGTAGAACCAGCCCCGGGTCTGGGCGATGTACTCCACGATGAAGTCGGCCGGGTTGTGGCTCTCGAACCGCTCGGTGTTGTCGAACGGGTAGTGGTGCTGGGCGAAGGGCATCGAGCCCGACTCGAACCAGCAGTCCAGCACCTCTGGCACCCGGCGCATCATCGAGCGGCCGGTGGGATCGTCGGGGTTCGGCCGCACCAGGGCGTCGACGAACGGCCGGTGCAGGTCGGTGGGCCGAACGCCGAAGTCCCGCTCGATCTCGTCGAGGCTGCCGTAGACGTCGACCCGGGGATAGGCCGGGTCGTCGCTGCGCCACACGGGGATGGGGGCGCCCCAGAACCGGTTCCGGCTGATCGACCAGTCGCGGGCCCCCTCCAGCCACTTGCCGAACTGGCCGTCGCGGACGTGCTCGGGGATCCAGTTGATCTTCTTGTTCGCCGCCACCAGCCGGTCGGTCAGGTCCGACACCCGTACGTACCAGGAGTTGATGGCCCGGTAGATGATCGGGGTGTCGGTGCGCCAGCAATGGGGATAGTTGTGGTCGTAGGTCTCGTGCCGCAGCACCTTGCCCTGGGCCTTGAGGTCCCGGATGACCAGGGGATTGGCGTCGAACACGTTCATGCCGGCGTAGTCGGGCACGTCGGCCGTGAACCGGCCCTCGTCGTCCACCGGGGCCACCAGGGCGATGCCCGCCGCCTCCCCGGTGCGCTGGTCGTCCTCGCCGAAGCCGGGGGCCACGTGGACCACGCCCGTGCCGTCTTCGGTGGCCACGAAGTCGGCCCCCAGCACCATGAAGCTGTCGCCGTGGTCGGCGAAATACGGCATCAGGGGCTCGTAGCGCCGACCGACCAGATCGGCGCCCGAGAGCGCCGCCACCGGCTCGACCTCGCCCAGCTCGGGGGCGTAGCGGGCCCGGGCGGCGTCGGCCAGCACGTAGTACGCCACCGGAGAGCCCTCCGGGGCCGGCACCACGGCGTAGGTGATGTCGGGGCCAACGGCCAGGGCCTGGTTCGACGGGAGGGTCCAGGGCGTGGTGGTCCAGGCCAGCATCGCCATCGATCCGGGGTCACCGGGCCGGGGATCGAGGGTGAAAGCCACGGTGAGGGCCGGGTCCTGGCGGGGCCGGGTGGCGTCATCGAGGCGGATCTCGAAGTTCGACAGGGGCGTCTCGGCCCCCCACGAGTACGGCACCACCCGGTAGGCCTCGTACACCAGGCCCTTGTCCCACAGCTGCTTGAAGGCCCAGATGACGGACTCCATGTAGGGGAGGTCCATCGTCTTGTAGTCGTTGTCGAAGTCGACCCAGCGGGCCTGGCGGGTCACGTAGTCCCGCCACTCCGAGGTGTAGCGCAGCACCGAGCTGCGGCACTGGGCGTTGAAGGCCTCGATGCCGTACTCGGTGATCGCCTTGCGGCCCGATACACCGAGCTCCTTCTCGGTCTCCATCTCGGCCGGTAGGCCGTGGCAGTCCCATCCGAAGATCCGCTCCACCCGTCGGCCCTTCATGGTGTGGAACCGGGGCACGACGTCCTTCACGTAGCCCGTGAGCAGGTGGCCGTAGTGGGGGAGCCCGTTGGCGAACGGGGGCCCGTCGTTGAACACGAACTGGGTGCCGCCCTCGGTGTCGCCCCGGCGGAAGGCCACCGAGCGCTCGAACGTCTGCTCGGATCGCCACCGATTGAGAATGGACCGCTCGATCCCCGGGAAGTCAGGACGGGACGAGACCTCGGGATAGGGCGTGAGCGGAGCATTGTCGGCCATAGGGAATCCACGATACCGGCGCCCCACTGGCCCGGAGCCGGCTTTACCCGCCGCCGGCCGGGCTCTGGGGGGCGACCGTGCAGCTGCCCCCGCTGGTGGAAACACGGCGCGATCCTCTACACTGCCCCGACCTTCGCATCACCCCCCCTGACGTTGCGGCTCCTACCGCCGTCGAGAACCGAAGCAAACCGACAGCACTCCACGACCGACTGCGAGACCGACTGTGGCAGCAAGCAAGAAGGCATCGGGCACATCGACGGCGGGGCCTGCGGGTGGGTCCACGAGTGGGCCCACCGGTGGGGCGAAGAAGAGCGCCTCCGGTAGCGGCGGGGCGAAAGCGAAGGCGACGGTCGGCGCGGCAGCGGCTGCATCCGACCAGGCTGCAACTACCAGCGCGGGTAACAAAGCGGCGGCGGGCAAGAAATCGGCGGGGCGAACGAGCACCGCCGGTACAACCTCAACCGAGGCGATGAGCGAGAACATCCCGGCTAAGAAAGCAGTGGCGAAAAAGATCGTGGCGAAGAAAACAGTGGCGAAGAGCGGTGCCGAGACATCCAAGGCGGCGCAGAAGGCCTCGGCTCCGGCCGGTAAGACCACCCCAGCGGCCAAGACGGCCGTCAAGGCGGCGCCGGCGGCCAAGTCGGCCAGCCCCCGACCCCGTAAGACGTTCAACATGCCCACCCCAACCGATCCGGCCAGCCGGGAGATCCCGGCCGAGGCCACCTACCTGTTCGACCAGGCCTGGCTGGATGGCCAGCGGGAGTCCCTGCTGGCCGAGCGGGCGAAGTACACCAGCAGCGCCGACCGACTGGCGGCCGAGGCGGCGGCCCTGATGGCCGACCGTGAGCCGGGCGACGTGCAATTCGACGAAGAGTCGGGCGAAGGCGACACGATCGCGGTGGAACGCGACCGTGACCTGGCGCTGTCGGCGGCGGCCCGTCAGGCGGTAGCCGACATCGACGCCGCCCTGGCCCGGCTCGACAACAGGACCTACGGGTTGTGTCTGGCCGGCGACGACGTCATCCCCATGGAGCGGCTCGAGGCCATTCCCGAGGCGTCGGTGTGCGTCCAGCACAAGACGTCGATGTTCTGACCGGTCAGGCTCCGGTGAGCCGCCTGTGACCGGAGAGCCCATCACCGCCCGGGTCAGGGGACTACCCCTGGCCTTGGCGGTGGCGCTCGTGACCATCGGGCTCGACCGGGCCACCAAGATCTGGGCCGAGAGCCGCCTGGAGGCCGGGCCCTGTCGCCCCGGCGGCCGGGAATGCATCGACCTCATCGGTAGCCTTCGGCTCCACCTGATCTACAACCCAGGCGCCGCCTTCTCCAAGGGACTCGGGCTCGGACCCCTGTTCGGCGTGGTGGCGGCCGTGATGTCAGTGGTCCTGCTCCGCCTGGCCGCCACCTCAACCGACCGGGTCCGCGTCGTGCTCTTCGGCCTGATCACCGGGGGCGCGGTCGGCAATCTGATCGACCGGGTGGTGCGGGCCGAGTCGGGCTTCCTGTCGGGGTCGGTCGTCGACTTCGTCGATCTCCAGTGGTGGCCGGTGTTCAACGTGGCCGATGCCGCCGTGGTGTGCGGGGTGATCGCCTTCCTGCTCCGCTCGATGGGGGCCGAGGCCGCTGTCGGCGGTGCCGGCACTGTCGGTGGTGCCGGCACGGCCACCGAGACAAGCGAGGAGGGAGACCAGGCGGCCGAATCGGCCGAGGGCTCCCTCGGGCGGAGCTGACGATGGGCGAGCGGACGGTCGATGTGGAGTTGCCCGACGCCCTCGACGGCCAGCGTGTCGATCGGGTGGTGTCCCTCGTGGCCGAGGTGAGCCGGAGTGTGGCGGCGGAGCTCCTGGCCACCGGCCAGGTCCTGCTCGACGGGGAACCGGCCGAGCGGCCGGCCCAGAAGGTGACGGCCGGCTCCCGCCTGATCGTGCACGTGACCGAGGTCGACAGGACCCTGGTGGCGGAGCCCGAGGTGGCGGTGCCCCTGGTCCACGCCGACGAGGCGGTGCTGGTGGTGGACAAGCCGGCCGGGATGGTGGTCCATCCGGGTTCGGGCGTGCAGCACGGCACGCTGGTCAATGGCCTGTTGGCCCACTTCCCCGAGCTGGAGGCGGTGGGACCCGACGACCGTCCCGGGATCGTCCATCGGCTCGACAAGGGCACGACCGGCCTGCTCATGGTGGCCCGCACGGTGGAGGCCCGGGAGTCCCTGTCGGCCCAGCTGCAGGCTCACACGGTGGACCGGGAGTACCTGGCCCTGGTGCTGGGTGAGATCGAGTCGGAGCGGGGGGTCATCGACGCCCCACTGGGGCGGTCCCAGTCCAACGCCCTGCGCCGGGCCGTGGTGACGTCGGGCCGGCCGGCCCGCACCGGCTACGAGGTGGTGCACCGGTTCGGCGTCGCCCCCGGTCGGCCCCCGCTCAGCCTGGTGCGGTGCCGGTTGGAGACGGGCCGCACCCACCAGATCCGGGCCCATCTGGAAGCGATCGGGCACCCGGTGGTGGGCGACGAGACCTACCGGGGCCAGCACCGCCGGCCGGCGCTCGAACCCGGGCCGGGGCGGCCGTTCCTCCACGCCGGGCTGCTCGGCTTCGACCATCCGGTATCGGGCCAGCGGCTCCGCTTCGCCAGCCCGCTCCCATCCGACCTGGCCGCCGTCCTCGCCGGCCTCGGCCTCACCCCGGCCGACATCGCCGCCCTCACCCCCGACCCAGCCTGACCCCGGCCGGCGCCGACCCCCGCTCCCGCTCGTCCAGGCACGCCTCGCCGGTTGTGGCCGCCACGCACCCGCCCGAACCTTGTCACCTTCTGCCGCCTCTGGCGGCACAAGGTGACAAGGTTCGATGGGTGGGCGGGCTGGCGGGCCGACGGTCAGGCCGGGGCGGGCGGGATCGGGGGTCGGCGCACCAGGTCGCTGATCGGGGGCCGCGCCCGGTGAGCCGAGCGGCCGGGCTCGTCGACTTCGGGGTGGCCCAGGGCCACCGTGGCCACGATGCGCTCGCCCTCGGCCAGCCCGAAGGCCACGGCCAGGGCCGGCTCGTGGTCGAACGGGCCGAACAGGCAGGCCCCCAGGCCCCGTTCCACCGTCAGCAGCAGAAGGTTCTGCACCACAGCGCCGGCGTCGACGAACCAGTAGGGCACCGGCCAGCGATCGGTCGACTCCCCCCGGCCGGTGGCCGCCTTGTCGGCCTCGGCGTAGCGGGTCACGTAGCTGTCGGGCCGGGTGGTGACGAGCACCAGCACCGGAGCCAGGAGTAGGCCGTGCCAGCGGAACGTGGCCCGACGCTCGGCCGGAAGGGTCAGATCCCAGTAGGCGGCGGTGGCCGCCGGGTGGTCCAGCACCACGAAGCCGGTGGCCTGGGTGTTTCCGGCCGACGGGCCGCGGCGGGCCCAGTGGAGAAGATCGTCGATCTCGGCCGCCGGCAGGGGAGCGGGGCTGAACGACCGCACCATCCGGCGCCGGGCCAGCGCCGAGCGCAGCTCCACCCGGATCCCTAGGCGGGCTCGGGCCAGGGCTGGTCGCCCCGGGCCATGCCGGTGACGTCGGCCAGTGTCCACTCCTCCAACTGCTTGCGAATCTGGGCTCCCACGGTGTGCCAGATCGACAACAGCACACACTGGCCCTCGTGGTCGCACGCTCCATCGGTGTGAGGCTGGCCGAAATCGCCCAGTGCGATCGGGCCGTCCACCGCCCGGATGATCTCGGCCAGGGTGATCTGGTCGGGTGGGCGGGCCAGGATGTAGCCGCCACCCACGCCCCGCTTCGAGCGGACCAGCCCCGCCCCTTTCAACGCCAGGAGGATCTGCTCCAGGTAGGGCTGCGGCAGACCGGTGCGATCGGCGATGTCCCGGACGGTGGTGGGGCCGTCGGTGTCGGCGTGAAGGGCGAGCGACAGCAGCGCTCGGCTGGCGTAGTCACCCCGGGTGGAGACCTTCACCGGCCGCTCACCCCGCTAGCACACCGCCCGATCATGAGCTGCCCGGTCGACGTGGCCATGCAAGCAGGCTAGCGCCCGCAGGGGCCTATGCTTTGATGGTCCGCCGAGCGGGGCCGGTCCGACCGCCCCCCGCCTTCGGCGGCCCGGTCGCAGTTCGAGTGCAGGGATGCAGGTGGAACAGCCAACCAAGCAGCAGCACGACCCCACTGCGTCTCCCGTGCCCGTACGCCCGGCGTTCGGCCGGGGATGCATCACCGATCTCGTACCCACCCTGCTGGGCCACGGCACGGTGAATCTGCCGGCCCCGGTACCGCGCTCCGGTTCCCACCTGCTTCTGGTTCTCGACGGGGTCGGTTGGGAGCAACTGGCCGAGCGTTCGGCCGTGGCCCCCACGTTGTCGGCCATGGCCGGCGGCCCGATCACCACGGTGGCGCCGTCCACCACCGCCACCGCCCTCACCTCGATCACCACCGGCCTCACTCCGGCCGAGCACGGCATCGTGGGTTACCGGATGCTCGTGGACGACCAGGTACTCAACTGCCTGCGCTGGGGCACCGAGCTCCAGCCCGACGCCCGGGCCACCATCCCGCCCGACCTGCTCCAGCCGTACCCGCCCTTCATGGGCCACGCCGTGCCCCTCGTCACCAAGGAGGAGTTCCGGCGCTCCGGTTTCAGTGAGGCCCACCTCCGGGGCAGCCCGATCGTCGGCTACCGCACCACGGCGGTGATGGTCCACCACCTGGGCCGGCTCCTGCGCGACGGCGAGCGGACGCTGTACGCCTACTACGACGGGGTGGACAAGGTGGCTCACGAGTACGGCCTGGGCCCGGCCTACGACGCCGAACTGGCCTACGTCGACCGGCTGGTGGCTGATGTGCTGGCTGCCGTGCCCACCGGCACCACTGTGTTGGTCACGGCCGACCATGGTCAGGTCGACTGCGGTCGCGGCCTGCTGCCGGTGGCGGCCGACGTGATGCGCCACGTGGCCCGCCTGTCGGGCGAGGCCCGATTCCGTTGGCTCCATGCCCGCCCGGGCCGGGCGGCAGACCTGGCCGCAGCGGCCCGGAGCTGCCACGCCGACGTGGCCTGGGTACTCACGGTGGACGAGGTGGTGGACGAGGGCTGGCTGGGCCCACGGATGGGGTCCGACGTCCGGTCCCGCTTGGGCGACGTGGCGCTCGTGCCCTTCGCTGATACCGGCTTCGAGGACCCGGCCGACACCGGGCCCTTCGAGCTGATCGGCCGTCATGGCTCGCTGACTGCGGCCGAGATGCTGGTGCCCTGCCTGTCGGCCACCGTCTGAGCCTGGGCTCAGCCGGGTATCAGCCGGGTAGACGTGGATTTCGCGTCCCCGACCGGCGGCGAGCGCCGCGAGGCGGTGGCCGGTTGTAGCGTGAGCAGTGATCCGACAGGCCGACGAAGTGAGATGGACGACATGAGTGACCAGGCGCCCGAGACCCCTGAGATCCTTGATCCGGCCGACGTGGCTCCGGCTGCGGTCCTGCCGGTCCGGGACGAGGGCGTCGGCGAGGACGAATCACCGATGACGGTGTCGGAGCCGGCCAAGGTGATGCGGATCGGCACCATGATCAAGCAGCTCCTCGAGGAGGTGCGGGGCACCCAGCTCGACGAGCGGGGTCGGGATCGGCTGCGCGAGATCTACGAGACCTCGGTCGAGGAGCTGGCCGGCGCCCTGTCGAGCGATCTCGAGGCCGAGCTCCTCCGCCTGGCCATTCCCTTCGACGCCGACGCCGGCATCCCGTCCGAGGCCGAGCTCCGTGTGGCCCAGGCCCAGCTCGTCGGCTGGCTCGAGGGCCTCTTCCACGGCATCCAGGCCACCCTGTTCGCCCAACAGACGGCGGCCCGCCAGCAGCTGGAGCTGATGCAGCGGTCGGGGGCCCTACCTCAGGGGCCGCAACCCGGCGGTCCGCCCCAGCAGGGCGGCGTCTACCTGTAGTCGCCGGAGGCGGCCGCCGGGGGCGCGAGCCCCCTGGTGGTCGCACTGGCTCCGCTCAGTTTGCGCCCTCGCTCCGACCAGGGGAAAATCCACTGCTGGGAGTTTCGCATCGAGGGGGATTCGCGAGCGTGGCAGTCGGAATTGTGACGAAGGATTGCTCAGCCCTGGGCGACAGTGATTTTGCCGAGATGGCCGATGTGGCAGCGCCCGGGGCGGGTTGGGGGCTCGGCCTGCTGTCCAAACAGGCCGAGGAGTGGGTGTTGGCCAGCATGGCCGTCGACGGCGACCGGCTCCAGGGGTTCATGCTCACCACCCTGGAGCGGATCGGGGGCACGCCGGCCATGGTGATCGGCATCGCCTCCATCGCCCGCACCCGCCAGCGGGGCGCGGTGCTCAAGGCCCTCATGTACGAGAGCTACCACAAGGCGCTCATGGCCTTCCCCGATGAAGACGTGATCGTGGCCTCCCGCCTCACATCCCCCGGGCCGCTGGAGGCATTCACCGGCCTCGAGGGTGTCCGGCCCTGGCCCGAGACCCGGGCCAACGGGGAGGAGCGGGCCTGGGGCCGGCGGCTGTCCAAGCGGTTCGGGGCGCTGGCGTTCGACGACCGGTCGATGATCGCCAGGGGAGATGGTGAGCATCTGGTGTTCGATCACGATGCCCTGAAGCCTGTGTCGGGCTCGGCCATCCTCGACGGTATCGACCCGGCCAGCGGCGAGTACGTCATCGCCTGGGGGTGGGCCATGGCCGAGTTCCTGGAGGGGTTTCACTCGCCGCTGTCCTGAGGATAGGCTCGGAATGACATCCATGTGATTTGTCCACATTCTGTGGGCAAACCCTGTGGGTAAGCCCCGAACTCGGGGCGCACCGTCCCGGGACAGCTAGGAGTGCGATCCGCCGTGGGCTCGTCGTTCACCCACCTCCACGTCCACACCGAGTACTCGATGCTCGATGGGGCCTCACGGCTGGATGACCTGGTGGCCAAGGCGGCGTCGGACGGCATGCCGGCCCTGGGCATCACCGACCACGGCAACATGTACGGCGTCCTGGACTTCTACAAGGCCTGCCGCAAACACGAGATCAACCCCGTCATTGGCATCGAGCTCTACCAGGCCGACGACTCCCGGTTCGAGAAACCCAGCCGGCGGGGCAAGGTGGACGACTCGGGCGGCTCCACCGACGGGGGCAAGAAGCTCTACTACCACCTGATCGCGGTGGCCGAGAACAACACCGGCTACAAGAACCTGATCCAGCTCGCCTCCCGGGCCTACATGGAGGGCTACTACTACAAGCCCCGGGTGGACTGGGAGGTCCTGGCCGACCACGCCGAGGGTGTGATCGCCACCACCGGCTGCCTGGGCGGCCACGTGCTCCAGTCGCTGCTCCAGGGCGACGAGCGGGCGGCCCTGGAGAAGGCGGCCCGCCTCCAGGACATCTTCGGCAAGGACAACCTGTTCGTCGAGATCCAGGACCACGGCATCCAGGCCCAGCGGGACACCAACCCCAAGCTGATCGAGATCGCCCGCAAGATCGGGGCCCCGCTCGTGGTCACCAACGACTCGCACTACACCGAGCGGGCCGACCACGTCTCCCACGACGCCCTGCTCTGCGTGCAGACCGGCTCGCTGATGAGCGACCCCGACCGGTTCAAGTTCCACGGCGACGAGCACTACCTGAAGTCGGCGGCCGAGATGCGGGCGGCCTGGAGCGAGCTGCCCGAGGCCTGCGACAACACGCTGTGGATCGCCGAGCGGGCCAACGTCGAGATCGAGTTCGGCAAGCCGCAGCTGCCCGAGTTCCCGATTCCCGACGGTTTCGCCTCCAACGACGAGTACCTGCAATACCTCACGATGGAGGGGGCCAAGCAGCGCTGGGGGGCCGGCCTCACCGACACGATCACCGAACGCCTGGCCTTCGAGCTCGACGTGATCAAGAACATGGGGTTCAGCTCCTACTTCCTGATCGTGTGGGACCTGATCCGCCACGCCAAGGACGTCGACATCCGAGTGGGCCCCGGCCGCGGCTCGGCCGCCGGCTGCGCCGTGGCCTACTGCCTGCGGATCACCGACCTCGATCCGATCCGCTATGACCTGCTGTTCGAGCGGTTCCTCAACCCGTCCCGCATCTCGATGCCCGACATCGACATGGACTTCGACTCCCGTTACCGGGACGAGATGATCCGCTACGCCGCCGAGCGGTACGGGCGCGACCACGTGGCCCAGATCGTGACGTTCAGCCAGATCAAGGCCCGGGCCGCGGTGCGAGATGCGGCCCGGGTGCTCGGCTACCCCTACGCCGTGGGCGACAAGATCGCCAAGGCCATGCCGCCGCTGGTGATGGGCCGAGACACCCCGCTCAAGTTCTGCTTCGAGCAGAGTGACAAGTACGCCGACGGCTACAAGGCGGCGGCCGAGCTGCGGGCCATGGTCGACACCGACGTCGATGCGGCCAAGGTGGTGGAGGTGGCCCGGGGGCTGGAGGGCCTGCGCCGCCAGGACGGCATCCATGCCGCGGCGGTGGTGATCACCCGGGATCCTCTCACCACCTACCTTCCGATCCAGCGCAAGCCGGAAGCGGGCAAGCCCATCGAGGAAGCCCCGGTGGTCACCCAGTACGAGATGAAGGGGGTGGAATCGCTCGGCCTGCTGAAGATGGACTTCCTGGGCCTGCGCAACCTCGACGTCATCTCCGATGCTCTGGCCCTCATCGAGAAGGTCCACGGGATCGGCCTCGACATCGACAATGTCCCGCTCGACGACGTCCCCACGTTCGACCTGCTCCGCGAGGGCCGCTCCATCGGCGTGTTCCAGCTGGAGTCGGCCCCCATGCGGGCCCTCATGCGCTCCATGGCCCCCACCGAGTTCGAGGACGTGGCCGCCCTGGTGGCGCTGTACCGGCCGGGCCCGATGGCGGCCAACATGCACAACGACTACGCCGACCGCAAGAACGGGCGGAAGGAGTCGGTGCCGTTCCACCCCGACGCGGCCGAGATCCTGGGTAGCACCTACAACCTGTGCATCTACCAGGAAGAGCTGATGCAGCTGGCCCAGAAGTTCGCCGGCTACACGCTGGCCCAGGCCGACAACCTGCGTAAGGCCATGGGCAAGAAGATCCGGGAGCTGATCAAGGCCGAGCGCGAGGGGTTCGTGAACGGCTGCGAGGCCCAGGGCTACGGCCGGGCCCTGGGTGAAGAGCTCTTCGACACCATGGAGCCCTTCGCCGACTACGCCTTCAACAAGAGCCACTCCTACGGCTATGGCTTCGTCAGTTACCAGACGGCCTACCTCAAGGCCAACTATCCGGTCGAGTACCTGGCCTGCCTGCTCACCAGCGTCAAGACCAACCTCGACAAGGCCGGGGTCTACCTCAACGAATGCCGCCAGCTCGGCATCAAGGTGCTGGTACCCGACGTCAACATCTCCGACCTCGACTTCTCCTCCATCCCCGACCCCGAAGGAGGCCAGCTCAACGCCATCGCCTTCGGCCTGTCGGCCGTGCGCAACGTGGGGGAGGGCCTGGTCCATCTCCTGCTCGAGGAGCGGGCGGCCAATGGGCCGTTCGCCAGCTTCATGGACTTCTGCGAGCGGGTCGACTACCAGGTGCTGAACAAGCGGACGCTGGAGTCGCTGATCAAGGCCGGCGCCTTCGACTCGCTCGGCCACCCCCGCAAGGGCCTGCTGCTCGCCTTCGAGGACATCGTCGACAAAACGGTCAGCGCCCGCCGGGAGCACGACATGGGCGTGATGACGCTGTTCGGCAGCCTGGGTGGCGATAGCGGGGGCGACGCTGGCGAAGGAGGCAACGGGGCGAGCTTCGACGACCGCCCGGCCATCCCCAACCAGGAGTTCGACAAGTCCCAGCGCCTGGCCTTCGAAAAGGAGATGCTGGGCCTGTATGTGTCGGACCACCCGTTGATGGGCCTGGAGGCGGCGCTGGAGCGCAAGACCGAGGCCACCATCGCCGACCTGGAAGACTGCGAAGACGGTCAGATGGTGGTGGTGGGCGGTGTGGTGACGGGCATGGCGCGCAAGTGGACCCGCAAGGGCGACCTGATGGCGGTGTTCGTGCTGGAGGACCTCACCCACTCGGTGGAGACCATGCTCTTCCCCCGCTCCTACACCGACTACGGCCACCTCCTGGAAGACGACCGGGTGGTGATCGTGCGGGGGCGGGTGGACCGCCGGGACGACCAGCCCAAGCTGATGGCCCAGTCGATCGAGGTGTTCGACACCGAGCGGGCGTCGGCCTCCCCGCCGCTCCGGCTCGACATCCGGCCCAACCAGCTCTCCGACGAGGTCATCAACCGGTTGAAGGTGGTGCTGGTGGACCATCCGGGCGAGTCACCGGTGGTGATCCACCTGGGCGAGACCAAAGCCCTACGGCTGTCCGACGCCTACTGCGTCGACACCTCGAACGGCCTGATTCCCGAGCTGCGGGTGCTGCTGGGGGCCGATTCCGTGGTCTTGTAGGCGCGCCCGTCCTGGGTGGTTCCACCCGCCCCACCAGGCCCGCTCCGGCCCGGCTAGCCTGGGAAATGAACGCCGACGGCCGGCCCGGGCAGCAGCCGAGACGAAAGCAGATCCGCACCACTGATGGACGACAGCACTCCCGCCGCACCCCCGTCGCGCCGAGTCACCTCGATCGGCGTCTACGTCTGCACCCACCGGCGCAATGGGCCATTGCGCCGGCTACTCGACTCGTTGGCCGATGCCGCCGCCCGGGTCCAGCCCGGCGTCGAGGTGGCGGTGGTCGTGATCGACGACAATCCCGACGGGCGGGCCAAGGACGTGGTCGACGCCTTCGACGCCGGGCCGTTCCTCCGGGGGCTCCACTACCGGTACTCGGGCGCCCAGAACATCTCCAAGGCCCGCAACCTGGGCCTCGAGTCGGCCATGGAGCTGGCCGACTGGGTGGCGATGACCGACGACGACGAGGTGGCGAGCCCCCAATGGCTGGCGGCGCTGGCCGAGATGGCTGAGCGCCCCGGGGTGGATGCCGTCACCGGCCCGGTGGAGCTCCGGTACCCGCCCGGTACACCCCGCTGGTTCACCGAGCAGCCCTTCGACGACATCCTGGTGGCTGATCCTCAGCCCGACGGCTCGCGGGTGGACGTGTGTTCCACTGGCAACTCGATGCTCCGGGCCTCGTTCCTGCGGGACCATCCCGACATCCGGTTCCGCTCCGATCTGGGCACGTTGGGAGGCGAGGACATGGTGTTCTACCGGACGGCGGTGGCCGCCGGTCTCGACGCCCGGTTCGCTTCGGCTGCCCTGTGCTGGTGTGAGCAGCCGCCGGAGCGCACGACCTACCGCTGGATCGCTCGCAGCTGCTGGTGGATGGGTAACACCGAGTACGTGACCAGCATCGAGACGGGCGAAGCCGGACGGGCCCGCCTGGCATTGCGGGGCGGCAAGAAACTGCTGATAGCCGTGCTCCGTCCGGGGCGCCGATTGGCCGCCCGTCAGGATCCCCAGTGGCGCTTCGCCGGCGCCAGCGTGGCCCGGGCGCTGGGCACGCTCGTCGGCGTGGTGGGCGTCAAGGTCGAGCACAAATGACCATGCTGTCGCCGGCCGAGCCGGTCCGCGGCCTGCGGCAGCCTCTCATCCGAGGGGTTCCTGGGGAGACCCTCGGTCCGATGGCCCGATTCGGGGCCGGGGTCTTCGTGTTCGCCGCGTTCCTGATCGCTTTTCGGGTCGAGGGCTTCCTGGTCGTTCCTGGGCTCGCCCCCCTGGCTCTGCTGGGCGGCGTGTTCCCGGTGCTGCTCCTGGCCCCCACCAAGGTGATGAGCAAGCTCCCGATCTCGCTGTCGGTGCTGCTGCTGGTGGGCTGGGAGCTGGCCTCGGTGATCTGGACCAACTCGCCCGAAGGCACCGCCTACATCATGCAGATCGACGTGCCGATCGTGGTGGGCATCATGCTCATCGTCGGTGTCATCGCCTTCCGAGACCTGATCACAGCCCTGCTGTTGTCGATCCGGGCTGCGCTCGTGATCACGCTGATAGCGGTCGCCGTGGACCCGCTGGCCCGCACCCACTTCGACCCGACGGGCAAGTCTCTCGACCTGGAGGGCTGGCATGGCTGGTTCCCCCACAAGAACACCATGGGCCCCTACCTGGTGTTCTCCCTGCTCACGATCCTCACCTTCGACCGCTCCAGGCTGGGCAAGCTGGCCTCGCTCGGCGCCATCGGTGTGCTGCTGGCCTTCTCTGACTCGGTGACCGGGATCAGCGCCGCCATCCTCGGCCTGGCCATCTGGGTCTGGGTGCAGCTGTACCGGAACCTCGATCTGCGCAATTCGAGCATCTTCCTGCTGTCGTCGCTGATGGTGCTCGCCTTCGCCCTGGTCGGTGCGGCCACCTCGCTCACCGCCATCACCGACGCCTCGGGCAAGGACCTCACGTTCACCGGTCGAACGTTCATCTGGCGGGCCACCTTCAACGCCTGGATGGAACGGCCAGTCCTCGGCTACGGCCTGGGCGGCATTCTGGGCCAGGATCCGATCACGCCCCGAACGGCCGAGGTGTGGCGGGCTATCGGTTTCCGCGTGCCCCATTCCCACAACGGGGTGCTCGATGTCGGTATCCAGCTCGGCCTGATCGGTGTGGCCCTGTTCCTGCTGTTGTGGGGAACCACGCTCGTCAGCGCCCTGCGGCTCCTGCGCGACCGTCCCAAGATGACTACCTGGATCGTGTCGGTCATGTTCGTTCAGCTCTACATGTCGCTGTCGGAGCCCACGTTCCTCAACAACGGGTGGCTGCCGGTGGTGGTCATGTTCCGGGTCCTGCTGCTCCGCAAGGAGGGGATCGACCTGGGCGACGACGATGACGACGGCGGTGCGCTGGCCGAACGGCTGCGTCACAATCCGGCGATGGCCCGGGTCTCCCGCCTCCACCGCCAGGCCGCCGCCCCCCGGCGCACCGACGGAGCGGCCGCCCGATGACCCGCTGGCGGCGGTTGGTGCACCGACTGTGGCACGGGTTCGACGGGCTGGCCGGCGACACCCTGTGGAGCGCCCTGCACGACGGCTCGGCGCTGTTGACGTCGATGACCTCGTTTTACCTGGTCACACACGCCCTGCCGAAGGATCGGTACGGCGGCTACGTCGGCCTGTACGGTCTGCTCGGCGCCATCGGCGCCTTCTCCTACTCCGGTGTCGGCCTGGCTGCGCTTCAGCGGTTGATCGGGGAGCGCGACGACCCCGATGAGACCCTTCGCTCGTTCCTCTCACTCACCCTGATCGCCGGTGCCCTGCTGTCCGGCGTGGGTATCGCCCTGGCCATGGCCATACCGGGGCTGGGGATCATCGAGGTTTCCCTGATCGTGGTGGCCGAGTTGCTGGGGCCGGCCCTGATCTACATGTCGGCCCTCCTGGTACAGGGCGTTTCGGGATTCGCTGCCGCCGCTCGGGTGAAGTTGGTGGTGGTCGCCATCCGGCTCGGCGCCGTCGTGACGCTGTACGCCACCCACCGCCTCACGATCGCCGGCCTGGGGGTCACGATCCTGGCCTGTTTCGCCCTTTACGGCGGCTGGTTGCTGGCCGTCCACCTCCCGCGGCACGGGTTCACCGTGTCGTTCGGACGGCCCAGCGGGCTGTCGGTGCGGGCCAGCGGGGTGTTCTCCCTGCCGATGGTGGCGAACAAGATGCAGACCGACGCCGACAAGTACCTGCTCAACGTCTTCGGGTTCCAGGGGCAGGCTGCGGTGTACGGAGCGGCCTACCGCCTGGTGCTGCTGGCACTCACCCCGCTGGGCTCTCTCGACACCGCCGCCTTCCAGCGGTTCCTGCCCCGGGGCGAGCCCGACGCCATCGGCGTCCACTGGCGACGCTCAACCCGGCTCGGCATGTTGATGGGGGCGGCCAGCATCGTGGCCGCCGTCGCCCTGTGGATCTGCCTGCCCCTGCTCCATTTCCTCGTCGAGGACGACCTGCAGGAAGCCTTCGACATCGTGCCCTGGCTGTTGTTCATGGTGCCGTTGGTGGCCACCAGCAACACGGCGCTCAACGGTCTCCTCGGTCTGGGCCGAGCCGACACCCGGGCCTATGTGACGATCGCGTCGTCGGTCATCTCGATGGTCAGTTACGTGCTGCTGATCCCCGACCACGGATGGAAGGGTGCCGCCATCGCCACCTACATCAGCGAGGTGGCACTGGCCGTGATCGCCTGGAGCACGCTGTGGTACTACCAGCGCCGAGCCGACGACGAGGTCCGCCGGGCGGCCTCGGTGATGACGCCCGTGTAACCCGGTGGACGCCATGGGGAAGGCGCCGGGCGGGCGTCGCAGGCGCGGCCGGCTGGTTGTGATCGTCGCGGTGGCCCTGGCCATGGCGGTGGTGGCTGTGGCCTCGGTGGTGGGGGTACGGGAATACCGCCAACGGGTCCTGCCCGCCCCGCTGCGGGGCCCCGACCAGCGCACCGAGCCGGGGCTCGACACCGCGCCCACCCCGGTGCCCCGGGGGGCGATAGCGATCCGGGCCGATGGCCTCACCGTGCCCGGGCCCGACCTGACAGTCGACGTCGACCCGCCGCCCGGATCCACCGAGATGGGCATCGGGTTCGATCCCACGTTCACGAGCGTGGTCTGGCGGCCGGCGGAGGGCCCGGTCACCCTCAGTGCCCCGGCCCAGGGCTACCAGGTCGTCTACGCCCGCTTCCGCTCCGGCGCAGCGGGGGCTCCGTCGGCGGTGAGCGTCGATGGCATCACCATCGATGCCACCTGGGAAGCGGCCACCGCCTCGGCCGCAGGCCGGCACCGGCCGAGCTGGGTGAGGCCGCTGTCGGCCTCGGTGGTCACGGTGCGCATCGAGGCCGGCCGGTTGGAGCGGGGAGTGGTACAGCCCTACGACTTCGGCCGTCCGCCCCCCGGCGACGACGTGCACGGGGCCTTCCCCTTCCTGTGGGACTGGGAAGGGGTGCCTCGGGTGGATCGCGACGGGCGGCCCTTCGGGCGCCAGGTGGCCGGCAGCGACCGGCTGTTGCGCCCCTACGACCGGCTGCTGGGCCGACCCCTCGACACCGAGGGCCTGTTGTCGGGGACGTGGCGGATCACGTCGCCTGATGACCCGGCCTACACCGACGGGGGAGCGGACCCCACGGGGTTGGCCGTGACGTCCCGACCGTCCGGCTCGGGCACCGGGCCCCGGGGGCCGCTGGTGGTGGCCATGGTCCATGACGTCACGGTGTCCCTGCCCCACCCGCTGGTGCCGGGCCGCCGCTACCGTCTTCAGCCGCCCGACGACCAGGTGGAACCGATCGAGTGGACGGCCGGGGCCCCGGGGGAGGTGAGCGCCGCTGTCCACGTCAACCAGAACGGCTACGCTCCCGGCGACGGGCTGAAAGCGGCCTATCTGGCCGGGCCTCTGCCGACGGCCCTGCCAGCCGGCACCGATCTCGGCTATCGGGCCGGGATGGCCTTCCGGGTGATCGAGGCGGCCACCGGGGCCGAGGTGCTCTCCGGCGCCACCACGGCCCGACCGGGGGGCGACGAGCTCGGCCGGGGCGACCTCACCGGAGTGCCGGTGTTCGAGCTCGACCTGTCGGCCCTCGACACCCCCGGTCGCTATCAGGCCTGCGTCGATGCCGTGGGCTGCTCGGTGCCGTTCGGCGTCGGCCCCACCGTGTGGCGTGACCTCGCCGTCACTGTGGCCCGGGCCATGTTCCATCAGCGCTCGGGCATCGCCCTGGGGCCGCCCAACACCCCGATCATCCGGCCCCGCCCCCGCCATCCCGACGAGGGCACGGTGGTGCTGGCCACGTCGCTCACCGCCCGCCAGGCCGGCGCCAGCGCCGACTGGTTCGCCGACCTGGTGGCCGGGCGTCAGGGTGACGAGCTGGTCGAGGGGGCCTGGGGCGGCCACTTCGATGCCGGCGACTGGGACCGGCGAATCGAGCACCTCTGGTACACCCGGGCGGCGGCCGAGCTGGTGGACCGCCGGCCCGAGGTGTTCGCGTCCCTCGACCTCGACCTGCCGGAGAGCGGTGACGCCGTGCCCGACATCCTCGACGAAGGCCTGTGGTCGCTCGATCTGTACCGGCGGATGCAGCGGCCCGACGGGGCGATCCGGGGCGGTGTCGAGGCCTCGGAGCACCCCCAGCGGGACACTACGTCGTGGACAGACGATCTGGCTCTCTTCGCCTATGCTCCCGACGCCTGGTCGAGCTATCTCTACGCCGGGGTGGCCGCCGAGGTGGCCCGGGTGCTGACCCGATACGACGCCGTCCGGGCCGAGGGCTACCTCACCTCGGCCCTGGCCGCCATGCGGTGGGCCGAGGCCCAGCCGGCGGAGGGATCCGATCCGGCCGTGGCCGACCCGCTGGCCGGGCAGCGCTCGGTGGCGGCCGCCGCTCTGCTGTCGGCCACCGGCGACCGGCAGTGGCACGATGTGTTCCTCGACGCCACCGATCTCGACACCTCGTCCCTCGCTACGGGGGCCGGCGGTGGTCCCTTGGCCTGCCACGAGCACACCCGGTGCGACGCCGCATGGCTGTACTGGACGGCCGACCCCGCCCTCACCGTTCCCGCCCTGCGGGCGACGCTGGGGGAGGCCATCGCCGCCAACGCCGAGGCCATAGTGGCCGCCCAGAGCACCACGGCCTTTGGATGGGCGGTCGACGATCCCGGGGTGCCCCTGATCTGGGGTCTCGGCCTGGGCGGCGCCCCCCATGTGACGGCGCTGATGCGGGCGTTCGAGATCACGGGCGAGGAGCGGTTCCGGGCCGGGGCCGAGCGGGCCGCCGCCGCCTCACTGGGGGCCAACCCGCTCGACACCGCCCTTATCACCGGGGTGGGGGCCAACCCCACCCGGTCGCCCCTCATCGTGGATGTGGCCAATGGGGGCCTGCCGGTGTGGCCCGGTACGCCGGTGTACGGCATGCACGACGTCGACCCGGCGACCGAGGGCTGGATCGACGGCTACAACCTGGGCCCGGCCGGTACCCGGCCCCGGGCTGTCGATCTGCCCTACACCTGGCAGTGGTTCGATGCCTCGACGATCGCCCAGATGAACGAGTTCACCGTGCACCAGAGCCACGCCGTCGCGCTCTACGCGTTCGGCATGCTGGCCCGTGAACCCTGATCCGGTATCGGCGGGCATCACCGGTGACGGGGCCCGGGACACCGGATCAGCCGAGCTGGGGGCGGATGGCGGTGGGAAGTCCGGCCAGAGTGTTGGCGAACAGGGTGCGCAGGCGGGTCGCCTCGGTGGGGTTGGCGAACTCGGCCGTGACCGTGGCCCGGCCGGCGTCGCCCATGCGTTGACGCCGATCTGCGTCGTCGAGCAACTCGATCAGGGCCTGGGCCAGAGGTTCGGGATCGCCGGGGCGCACCACGTAGCCGTTGACACCGTGGTCAACCAGCTCGCTGACCCCGCCCACCTGGGTGGCCACCACCGGGACCGCCGCCCCCAGGGCCTCCATCAGGGTCACCGGCACCCCCTCGGCGAAGCTGGGCAACACGAACACATCGGTGTCGGCCAGGAAGGCGGCCACCTCGGCCTGCGACCGGTAGCCGGCGAAGGTGACCCGACCCTCGGCCCCGGTCTCCGCCGCCACCTGCTCGAAGCGCTGGCGCTCGGGCCCGTCGCCCACCAGCGTGAGGTGGACGTCGGGATGGACCTTGGCCACTTCGGTGAGGGCGTCGAGCAGCACGGCCACGCCCTTCACCTCGGCCAGGCGGCCGACGAACAGCAGCTCGGCCCCGCCGGGGCGGTGGGTACGGCGGGCCAGGGCCTCGGGCTGCACGCCGCAGTGCACGATGTGGAGCTTGGCCACGTCGGCCGGGTCGGCGAAGATCGTGGCCTGGCTCCGGCAGAACCAGCTGATGCAGGACACGAAGGCGGCCCGTCGGAACTTCTCGTCGAGGCGCCAGGTGTTGGCCTCGAAGAAGATGCCGGGACCGTGCAGGGTGAAGGAGAACGTGAACCCGCCCAGCTCGGCCGCCAGCATGGCCACCGAGCAGCTCGAGTCGCCGAAGTGATTGTGGAGGTGTCGGATACGGCGGCGACGCACCCCTGCGGCCAGGAGGCCGGCCTCCAGGAAATAGGCCAGCTGGTAGGCGGTGCCGTACACGCCAGGCCGGCGGGTGTCCCAGGCCAGGCGCAGGGCCCGCAGGTACCGGGCCGGCGACCGGAGGGCCAGCCCGAGGTGGGCCAGCGGCAGGCGGAGGCTCTTGACCTGGGGCACCAGATAGGTGGTGCGGGCGGTCTCGGCCACCTGTTCGGGCCCCACGAGGTGCTCGGAACCGGGCTGGCGCACGGCGAAGCCCTCGACGTCGACCCCCTGGGCCCGCAGGGCCGCGATCTCCCGCTGGATCCAGGTGTCGGTGGCCCGGGGGTACTCGCCGGTGAAGTAGGCGATGTGCAGGCGGGCCGTCGCTGGTTCAGCCATCGGTGCGGAGGCCTCCGGCCGGAGCCGCCAGCTGGGCCAGCAGGTCGGCCTCACCCCCGGCCCGTCCGACGGCCTGCTCAGTGGTGTAGCGGGGGGCCCATCCCAGCAGACGCCTGGCCTTGGCGTTGGTGTAGCGGAGGGGCTTGAACCGGCCGTGGAGCTTCTCGGGTACCACGATCCCGGGGAACTTGGCCCGGCCTCCCAGCAGCATGCCGTTCGCTCGGTCGAGGGCGTCGGCCGCTACCCGCATCACGGGCCAGGGCACGAACACCGATGCCGGCGGCTCCATTACCGCCGACACCAGGTCCACGTAGCGCCCCTGGGTGGGCAGGTCGTCGTCGACCAGGTTGATCGTCTCGCCGTCGACCGGGCTCGGGTCCTCGGCCAGTTTCTCGGCCGCCAGCACCAGCGCCTCGGCGCAGTTCTCCACGTAGAGGAGAGGCAGGATGGCCTTGGCCCCGACGCGTAGGAAACGGGGGCCGAGCTCGGCGCCGAGCAGGGCGTGCCACAGCTCGTCCCGCCCGTAGATCAGACCCGGGCGCACGATCACCGTACGGTGGCCGGCGCCGAAGCTCCGGTACAGCTCCTCCTGGAGCAGCTTGGTGCGGGCGTACTCGTCGCGTTTTACCGGATCGGCATCGATCGGGGTGGTCTCGGTGAGCAGCGACCCGCCGGGCAGGGCCTTGTAGTCGTAGACGGAGAAGGTGCTGACGGCCACGAGCTGACCCATCCCGGCCTCATCCATGGCCCACAGCAGGTTCTCGGTGGCCACCACGGTGCCGGCGAACTGGGTGTAGAAGTCGCCCGACTTCGCCGCCGCCAGATGGATCACACTGTCGGCGCCCCGTAGGGCATCGACGAGGGCGGCCCGCGACCGCAGGTCCACCCGGACCGCTTCCACTCCCGGGTGGTCGAGCAGAGCGCCGAGCTCGCGCCCTGAGCTGGCCGGCCGCAGCACGGCGGCCACCCGGTGCCCCCGGGCCAGAGCGGCGGCCACGGTGTAGCGGCCAACGAAACCGGTGGCCCCGGTCACCAGGATCCGCATCAGAGCGCCACCTCCCGGCTCAGCAGCTGGTCGACCAGGCCCGAGGCGGCCAACATGTCGGCCTCGGTGACCGGCAGCTCGGCCCCCTGTACCAGCGCGGTGTAGGCCAGGTCGAGCATCCGGTGCAGGCCCTCGTACTGGCCCTGCTGGACCAGGCGCTGGCCCAGGTTGCGTACGCCGGAGCGGGCCATGCCGAAGCCGTTGACCACGTGGTTGACGATGGGGGAGAGCTTGGAGCCACCGGGCCGGGGTCGCACGATTCGGAGGTACGGCTGGAACAGGTCGGTCTCGGCCGTGCCCCCGCTGCCCCGAACGATCACGGTGAAGACGTCGGGGAAGGTGCGGGCGTCGAAGCGGAGCCGGGCGTGGACCGCCCCGTCGGGCCCGGCGCCGACGAGGAGGGCGTCGAGGTCGTCGTGGCGGAACAGCTCGTTATCGCCGTGACGGCTCCAGGCCGCTGCCACCCGGTCCCAGGTGACGCCAGGGGCCAGATCCAACAGCAGCGAGGTGAGATGGGTGGTGAAGTCGTGGATCACCCCGGCCGGCATGGCATGGATGGGACTCGGGAGGTTGGGATCGCCGAAGCGGCCACCGGGGTCGGTGACGGGGAGGGCGATGCGCACCTCCACCTCCCGTACCCGGCCCAGCTGCCCAGCCTCGATGGCGGCGCCGATGGTGGTGATGGCGGTGTTGAACCGGTAGTTCTGGCTCTCCATCAGCCGGCGCCCGCTGCGGTGGGCCACGGCCAGGAGGGCCTCCAGCTCAGGCCGGCAGGCTGTGACCGGTTTCTCGCACAGCACGTGGGCCCCTGCCTCGAGGCACTGGGTGGCGATGGGCACGTGGCTCGACGGTGGCGTCAGCACGTGGACCACGTCGGGCTGCACCTCGGCCAGGAGCCGGCCGACGTCGGTGTAGCAGCCCGGCGCACCGAAGGTGTCGGCGGCGTAGCGGGCGGCGGCCGGCGACAGGTCGCAGACGGCAGCCAACCGGACCCGGTCGGTCACCGACCCGAAGGCGGTGCGGCCGGCGAGGAAGGACAGGTGCTCCTGGGAGATGCCGCCGGTACCGATGACGGCGGCGGTCAGGGGAGCGGTCGGTAGCGGGTGGTCGACCATGGCAGAGACGGAGTGTATTGGTTGGTCGGGCCAGCCCACGGGTAAGGCGGCAAGAGCGCCGGGGCAGGGGTGAACCTTTGCCCACGATCTGCCGATGAGGGGGGTGCGAATAACGTGATGCGTTCATCTCGGCCTGGCCGGGTGGAGGTAGCGTGAAGTAGCAGGCGTGTAACTACCCCAGAGATTGGTTCAGGTGACGCGACAAACCTCGTCGAATCCAGGGCAGCCTGATTCGGCCCTCGCTGATACGACGCCACGAGACTCCCGGGCGACCGATGGGCTCGGTCGCCGGACGTTGTTCGGCCTCGAGTTCATAGACGCGCCGACTCTGGACCCGGTCCTCGAAGCCGTGCTCAACCGGCCACCGGCCCAGGACGACCCGGCCGACGAGGACTCGGTGCTGCCCGTTCTGGTCACGCCGAACGTCGACATCCTGGTCCAGCTCCGCCAGGCGGTCCGCTCGGTGGAAGCCGAGGTGATGCGCCGGGCCCAGTACGTCCTGCCCGACGGCATGCCGATCGTGGCCGCGTCCCGCCTGCTGGGCGCGCCTCTGGCCGCCCGGCTCACCGGTAGCGGCCTGTTCGAGATGTTGTGGCCGGCGGTGGTGGCCCAGGACCGGCCGGTGCTGGTGCTGACGGCCAGCTCGGCGATCGCCCGCCGCTTGTCGTACGAGGCGCCGGCCGCCGCCTTCGTCACGCCGCCCCTGTTCGATGCCGAGGATGCAGCCGCCGTCGATCGGGTGATCGACGATCTGCTCCGGGAGGCCGAGGCCCACCGGCCCGAGTTGGTGCTGTTCGGGATCGGCCATCCCAAGGACCCGATCCTGGCCGCCCGGTTCCTGGAGCGCTGGCCCCTGGCGCTCGGCCGTCGACCCCTGTGCTGCTGCCTGGGCGGATCGTTCGCCATGTACGCCGGGTTCAAGCGCCGGGCCCCGAAGTGGATGCAACAGGCCGGGCTCGAGTGGTTCTTCCGGTTCGTCCAGGAGCCCCGGCGCCTGTTCCGCCGCTACTTCGTGCGTGACGCCGCCTTCCTCACCATCGTGGCCGGGGCGCTGTGGAGCCGCCGGCGGGGCCGGAGTGGCGACACCCGCCTGAGCGACGAGCAGGGCGGCCCCCGATGACGGCTCCTGAGGTGTCGGTGATCATCCCCGTGGGCCGGGTCGACGACGACCTGGGCGCCATGCTCGATACGTTGGTGGCCCAGACCTACGCCGGCTCCTGGGAGCTCATCTGCTCGCTCAACAGCCCCGATCCGGTGGAGCGGGTGGCCCTGGAAGGCCTGCTGGCGGCCCGGCCGACGCTGGTGGCCCGGATCGTCGACTCCTCCGACCTGCGGAGCGCCTCCCATGCCCGCAACATCGGGGCGGCGGCGGCCACCGGACCCCTGCTCGCCTTCTGCGACGGAGACGATCTGGCCGAACCGAACTGGCTGGAGGAGATGGTGGCGGCTCTGGGGCAGTCGGGTGCGGTGGGCGGTCACCTGGAAGAGACGCTGCTGGCCATTCCCGGCCAGGAGACGTGGCGCCCCGAGGCCACGCCAGGCGGCCTGCCCGCCTTCCTCGGCCATCCGTTCCTGGTCACGGCGAACATGGGCGTCCACCGAGACGCATTCGAGACCGTGGGGGGGTTCGACACCACCCTGATCCGCGGGGAGGACGTGGCCTTCTCCTGGGACCTCACCTCCAACGGGGTGGCCATGACCTACGCCCCCAAGGCCGTGATCCACTACCGGCACCGCAAAGGGCTGTGGCCGATGATGCGCCAGCACTACCTCTACGGCCGGGGGTTCAGCCAGATCCTGGCCCGGCGGGGCGTGCCCGGCGGGGAGGGAAACACCGGCCTCCGATCGCTCAAGCCCAACGGCCAGTCGGTCTCCCATATCGGGCCGGTGTATTTCCTGCGGCGGGGCTCGATCGCCGTGGGGCGTGTCGTCGGGCTCATCAGCGAACGCGCCGTACTCCGCAGGCAACGACCCCACTAGACTCGCGTTTGTTCGTCTGTCCTCATTGGTGCGGGCGCGCCGCTGTCAGGCTCCGGGACCCCGTTCCGGTGTCAGTAGAACCGTAAGGACCTTCCCGCATGGAACTTTCGTTCGTCATCTCCGCTCTCCGCCGTCGATTCTGGGTGGTGACGCTGTTCGCCCTGCTCGGATCGCTACCGGGCCTCACGTCCAACCGGTCGGACAGCAACGTGTGGGAGTCGACGGCGGTCCTCAACGTGCAGCCGCCCACCCGCACCGGCGTCAACATCTTCCAGGTCGACCCCGACCGTTACGTGCAGGGTCAGCTCAGCGTGCTCGAGAGCGAGGAGCTGGCGTCCCAGGTGGCGGCGAAGGTGACCGAGGGTTCGAACACGGAGATCACCCCGGCCCAGCTGCGTGAGATCGTCACCATCGAGCACAAGCCCGAGACCGATGTGGTGGAGATCACCACCACCACCGACAGCGACGCCAAGGCCCAGGCCATCTCCCAGACCTACGCCGACCTCTACGTCGCCGGCCTGGCCACCACGGAGACCGACACCGCCCAGAAGACCCAGCTCGACACGCAGATCATCCAGCTCGAAGGATCGCTGGAGAAGATCGACAGCGCCATCAAGGAGTCGATGAAGGCCTTCCTGCCCACCGGTCGGAAGCAGAACCCGGACCCGATCCCTCCGGCCGAGGTGGTCGATCCGAGCAACGTGTCCAAGCGGCAGACGATCCTGGCCGAGCTCATCGACCTGAAGAGCCAGAAGAACGACCTCGACCTCCAGTCCACACTGAAGGTCAACACCGCGATCATCGACGACGCTGCGTTCCCGCTCGAGCCCAAACCGGCCCGGGGAAACTTTCTCCTGGCCGGCGGCCTGCTGGCCGGCGCCGTGGCTGGCGTGGTGGTGGCCCTGATGTGGGCCCGCTTCTCCACCAAGGTGCTCGATGAGGTGTCGGCCGGCGAGATCCTGGGTTCGCCCGTGGTGTCGGAATTCCCCCACTACCGGTCGTTGGCCCGCAACCCGTTGGCGGCATTCCAGGCTCTGCCCCGCTCGGCCGTGCCCACCGTCGATCAGCTCTGTGTTCGGGCCGAGGCCATGGCCCGCATCGGCGAGCCGCTGGTGGTGGCCGTCACCGGAACCATGCGCAGCGCCGGTTCCACCACCCTGGCGCTGGCCATGGCCGAGCGCTTCGCCGCCGGCGGCGCCTCGGTGGTCGTGATCGACGGCGACGTGCGCGATCCGCGGGTCACCGCCCTGTTCAACGCCACGGCCGACGGCGGTGTGCCGTCGGTCATCGCCAGCGACGGTGCGCTGACCGATCAGCGGGGCCGCTCAGCCTTCACCCGCACGATGGACCCGGCCGTCAGCGTGCTCGGGCTCGGCCCCAACCGGGGCTCGGCTGCCCTGCGGCGAGACACCGTGCCGGCCGTCCTGGCTGCGGCCCGGCGCAAGGCCGAGGTCATCGTGGTCGACGGCGGCCCGGTGCTCGATCTGGCCTCCACCCTCCAGTTCGCCTCGCTGGCCGATGCCGTGGTGCTGGCTGTGCCCCTGGCCCGCCAGAAGGGCGACGCCCTGCTCGACTTGTCCCGTCAGCTGGGGCCGGTGGCGGCCAAGCTGTTGCCGGTGGTCACTGCGCCCTCGCGCCGCGCCGCCCGGGGTGAGGTCGTGGGTACCGACGGGTCGATCGTCATGCCCGGCCCGGGCTCGGGTGGCGGAGCCGCCCCCTACGGCGCCAGCCGTCCGGTGGTCGCCGCCGATGTGCCGGCCAGCAACGGATCGGGTGCCGCCGCCCCGGCGGCACCGGCCAGCCCGGTCGGCGCCGGGTCCACCACTGGGCTCCTGGGCGACAACGGCGCCAGCTGGACCGCTCCGGTCAAGGCACCGGAGTTGCCTACCAACGGCGACGCGTCGGCCACCCGGCCGGCTGAGGGCTGGGGGCAGCAGCAGCCGCATTGAGCTGGCGCGCCATCCCCGGTGGGGCACGTTCACCCTGGTAAAGGGACCGGAGGTGAACCGCCCGCCGCCGCCGCTTTGGTATCGAGCCTGTCTAGGGTTGCGGCATGACCCAGCCCGAACCATCCGATATCCCGGTCATCGTCTTGTGCGGTGGTCAGGGGACCCGCATCCGAGAGGCGTCTGAACGCCTGCCCAAGCCACTGATCGACATCGGTGACCAGCCGATCCTGTGGCACATCATGAAGCTGTACGGGGCCCACGGGTTCCGCCGTTTCATACTGTGCCTCGGCTACAAGGCGTGGGACATCAAGCAGTACTTCCTCGAGTATCAGCAGATGATGTCCGACCTGCGGATCGAGACCGGGGCCGGTTCGATCGGCTTCCTCGAGCGGGAGACGCTCGACGATTGGGAGGTGTCGTTGGTCGACACCGGCTTGGAGTCCGGCACCGGCGGCCGTATCGACCTGGTGCGCAACCTGATCGACACCGACTACTTCATGGTCACCTACGGCGACGGCCTGGGTGACATCGACCTGCGGGCCCAACTCAGGGCGCTGGCCGATTCCGACAACATCGGCCTCGTCACCGGGGTCCATCCCACCTCCCGGTACGGCGAACTGGGCGTGGACGACGACAAAGTGACGAACTTCGCCGAGAAACCGTCGTCCGACGGTTGGGTGTCGGGCGGCTTCTTCGCCTTTCGCCGCTCGTTCCTCGACTACGTGCCGAGTGACGACCCGGAGCACTTCTTCGAGCGGGGGCCGGTGCAGACCATCACCCGGGAGGGCAAGCTCGGCCTGTTCCGCCACACGGGCTTCTGGATGGGGATGGACACCTTCCGGGAGTACACGGCCCTCAACGAGATGTGGGCCGCCGGAGAGGCGCCCTGGAAGCTCTGGTAGGGCGGCTCCCGCCCCCCAGGCCCTGAAGAAGCCGGAACGGCCGCCCCCGAAAGGGGCGGCCGTTCCGTTCAAGCGTCCAGAGCCGGGGGCCAGGGGCCCAGCGGCCCGGGCCTGTCCGGTTCAGTCTCCGGTGTTGGTGCGGCCGCCCCGCTCGGTGGTCGACGATCGCTGGTCGGCGGAGCCGGGGGCCGGAGCGGCGTCGATGTTGGCGGCCCGCCGGGCCATGCTCCGTTGGCGCAGGTCGATCACCACGTCCTGACGGTCGTCGGTGGCCGCATCGACGATCTCGGCCATCACGGCGTCGAGGCTGACCGAGACCGATGGGGGCGGCCGAAGGTGGGCGGCCGGAACCGGCGACCCGGCCAGCGGACCGATGGGTACCCTCGGCCTGGTGGGCTGGGTGACGGCGGCCGCATCGTCCATGGTGGGGGCAATGGCGCCGGGCTGGGCCTGAGCCGCCTGGACCCGGGCCGGCAGAGGCCCGGACTGGGCTCGCGGGGCCGAGGTGATGCCGTCGGTACCGGCTGACCGGCGGACGAACCGCAGGGGGAGCAGGGCGAAGGACACGACCACCTGCTCCACCGTGGCCAGGAGGATCCGCAGATCGAGGCTGAGGCTCCAGTTCTCGACGTAGTGCAGATCGAGCCGGCGGTAGGCGTTGAACGAGGCGTTGGAGCGGGCCTCCACCTGCCACAGGCCGGTGATGCCAGGGCGGACGGCCGACCGGTCCTTCAGCTCGTCGTCGAACATCGCCAGCTCTTCGGGCAGGCAGGGTCGGGGGCCGACGAGGCTCATGTCGCCCTTGAGGACGTTGAGCAGCTGGGGCACCTCGTCGAGCGAGGTCTCCCGGATGATCCGGCCCACCCGGGTGATGCGGGGGTCGTTCGACATCTTGAACAACGGGCCGTTGCGCTCGTTCTCCGCTTGCATCTGGGCCTTGAGAGCGTCGGCGTTGGCCACCATCGAGCGGAACTTGTGCATGGCGAACATCTCGCCCCGTCGACCGGCCCGCTGCGAGGTGTAGGTGACGGCGCCGCGGTCCTCCAGCCAGATGGCCATCGCCACCAGCACCATGATCGGGGAGAACAGGGCCAGGGCGACGAGGGAACCGACGATGTCGATGACCCGCTTGGCCACCAGCTCCACCCGGCGGGTGCGGGTGCGGGCCATCATCACGATCGGCTCGTGAGCCAGCGAGCGAACGTCGAACCGGCCCTGACCCATACGGGACACGCCCGTGGTGAGATGCACGTCGTAGCCGGCGGTGAACAGCTCCCGGGTGATGGCCCGGAACTGATCGCCCCGAAAGCCGGTGGCGGTCACGATGGCGCCGGTGGCGCCCCGCTGGCGCATCAGCTCGACCAGACGGCCGACGGGGCCAATCCAGTGCTCGGTGAGGCCGCTGCGCTCGGCCACGGCCAGGTTGCCCACCACACCCGCCAGGATCAGGCGCGACTCGGGATGATCGGCGATGAGGTCGGCGATCTGGCGGGCCTCGTCGCCGGTGCCCACGATCACCACCCGCTCCTCGTGGCTGATGCCGGGTATCTCGGCCGCCAGGGCCCGCAGCAGGCCGCGCACCACGGTGCGGGTGCCGAACACCACGAACCCGCCGATCAGGATCTCCCAGGCGCCGATGTGCCAGTCGAGGAAGGCGGCCACCACGGCCACGGCCGAGGCACCTCCCAGGCTGGCCACGAACACCGCCGAGATCTCCTCGGTACGGGGCAGCGCGGGACGGCCGGCATAGAGGCCACGGCGCTTCATGATGGCCAGGGTCACCAGCGAGGCGATGGCCACGATGAGGAGCGACTGGCTGTCCGAGCGCTTGAACGTCTCGGTGATGTTGCTGAGCACCAGTACGGCGAACCAGCCGAACGTCACCACTGCGACGTCCGCCGTCAACTGGGTCAGGGGTGGGCTAGCGGGTCGCGGCAAAGTAAAGGAGATCCTTTTGAACAACGTCATTGCACGCCCTGCCTGCTCGCCTCTGCCCCACCAGTTCTATCAAAGGATCCCCTCCCACGGCCGTCGGCCTCCCCGTGTTGGGGGGTTCTGCCCACCAGCCAAAAGACGCCAGATCCGCTGCGGCGCCGGGATCTCCTCGGAGGTGCCGCCACCTGCCGGTTCCCGCATGTGAATGCCACCAGTTCCACCCTCTACCAGAGGCCCTGGAGCCATCGGTGATACAGGACGAATTCCAGCGCCTCACGCCGCGTCGGAGCGACAACCGTAGCGTCGGGTCAGCGGGCGTTGGGGGATGGGTGACCGGAGGGCCCGCGGTCGCTCAGAAGGGTGGCCCCCGAGGGGGCGGGAGGCGACGTGAGGTCGACGGTGGGCCGGTTGGTGCCGAGGGTGGGGGCGGTCCGGGACTGGGGGGATCGGCTCTCGTCGCTGTCGCCCCCGTAGTACGAGCCGTACTCGCTGGAGGCGACGCCCACCAGGCACACACCGATCACATCGGCCCCCACCTGGCGCAGGCTGTCGACGGTCGAGCGAAGCTGGTCCCGGGTGGTGTGGCCCGACCGGGCGACCACGATGACGGCGTCGACGATCCGGCCGATCGACACCGGGTCCGAGACCGGCCCGACCGGCGGGGCATCGAGGATCACCAGGTCGGCTTGCTGCTCGAGGTCGCGGATGACGGCGGCGAAGGCCGGTGAGGCCACGAACTCGCCGGGGTTCGGCGGCAGGGCGCCGGTGGGGATCACCACGAGGTTCCGGCTACCGGGGGTGCCCACCCGTACAGCCAGCTGCTCGAGCGGAACCCCCGAGCGGAGGTAGTCGGACAGGCCCGGCTGCAGCGGGCATTCGAAGATCCGGTGGATCCGGGGCCGGCGGAAGTCGACGTCGATGAGGGCGACCCGGTGGTCGACCGCGCTCATGGCCCACGCCAGGTTGGCGGCCGAAGTGGTCTTGCCTTCGCCCTGGCCGGGGCTGGTGATCAGGAGCGAGTTGATCTCCCGACCGAGGAGGGCGAACTCCACCGCGGTGCGGACCTTCTGGTAGGCCTCGGCCACCGGGGAGCGGGGGTGGCGCAGCGTGGCCAGGGCCAGCTCGCCGTCCTCCAGGGCCCGGGCGGGCTCCGGTATGCCGCCCAGCAGGGGAAGGCCGAGGGCGGCGATGTCGTCGGGTCCCTTGATCGTGCGGTCCAGGTTCTCCACCAGCAGGGCCACCGCTGCCCCCAGGATGAGCCCGATCACGAGGCCGAGCAGGAGATTACGTTCCAGGGAGGCGTTCGTGGGGTGTTGGGGCGGGGCCGCCACCTGGACCACCCGGGCGGCGCCAGCGGCCGCCAGTCGGGCGTTGAGCTGGAGCTCGGCGATGGAGGCGGCGACCGCTTCCACCTTGGCGTCGATCACGTTGAGGTCGGGCTCCAGGTCGTTCTGGAGGCGGGCCAGCTGGCCCTCCAGCACCGACCGGTCCTCGGCGGTGAGGTCGTCGCCCGCCAGTTCGTCCTCCAGATCGTCGATGGGCTTGCGGATGCCCGTTCGCTCGGTCCGGAAGTCGGCCAGGTCGGCCTGGAAGGCCTCCACTGCACTGTCGATGCTGTCGATGGCGTCCTGTCGCTTGGTCTCGACGTACACGTCGGCCCAGGTGTTGGCGGCCTCGGCCGCCGCCTCGGCGGTGGAGGCCGTTGCTGTGAACAGGATGGCGTCGGACGACTCGGCGGCGGCGATGTCGACGTGAGGTTCCGTGCCGAGCCGGTTCGCCACCTCTTGGCGGACCTGGTCGCTGGCGGCGAGATCCACCTCGTTCGACAGCTCGCGGGCGCCGGCCGGCCCCGACGGGCCACCTCCGCTGATGGCCTCCTGGGCGGCCGAGCCTCCCACCGAGACCTGGGCCGAAGCCGACCAGCTGGGTGACTGGGTGGCGGTGAGGGCCGTGGCCAGGGCACAGACGGCCACGGCGGGAACAACGATCCAGAGCCATCGTCGGCGCATGATGCGCAGATAGTCGGCCAGCTCCAGCTCGTCGGCGATCGCGCCAGATGAACTCACCATCACCACCCCGCGCCCGGGATGCGTGCCGGTTGTGTCAACGTAGAACCCCTGAGTTGTGCGGCGGGTAGATCCGGTGGCTGCGGGGTGGCAGGACACCGGAACCTTCAACCCTATCGGATCGTCGGGTGCCGAGCGAGGCACTCCACGTGATCCGGAGGGGGTCGAACGCCTCAAGGCGTACGGCACGGCTGTCGATGTGCAGGCATGGCCGTCCACCTGGCCCACCACCGCCGGGTGGCGACCGCCGCCCTGCTGCTCTGCTTCGTGCTGGCCACCATGCTGCTGACGATGAGCTCGCCGGGGCCGGTGGACGAGGCCGGACGCGACCATCGCCGCAGCCGCACCGACGTCGTGGCCCCGGTGGGGGCGGGGATCACCCGCGAGATCCGCTCGCTGGCCGACTGGGGTCTGGCGGTGGCGGCGGCCCGGCCGGGCGACGTGCTCCGGCTCCGGGCCGACATCCCTGGTCGCCTGGTGTACCAGGGATTCCACGACGGCAGCGACGGCCCGGGGCCCGACGGGACGCCAGAGGCGCCGATCGTGATCACGGCCGACCCCGGGATCTGGATCGACCCGGGCAACCAGAGCAGCGGCCAGGCGGCGCTTGACATCATCGCCGCCGACCATGTGCACGTGGTCGGGGTGAGTGTCCGGAACGCCCAGTTCGGCATCCGGTGCCTCCAGTGTCGGGGCGACGCCGGTCAGCCGGTGCGGATCGTCGCCAATCGGGTGACGCTCACCGGTCACGCCGGTATCCACGTTGGCGGGCACTGGTCGAGCCACGCCCCGAGCTCGTGGGTGGTGGTGGAGGACAACGTGGTCGATCACACGGGCCAGACTGCTGCCACCTCCGGTGAGGGCGTCTACCTGGGAAACGGGGGAGCGGAGTGGGTCGACACCACCGGCGACGTGACCGTGCGGGGCAACGACATCTCGTTCACCGGGGCCGAGGGAATCGACATCAAACCCGGCACCCGTGACATCACGGTGGAGGCCAACACCATTCACGACCTGGCCCCGCTGAATGGCGGGGCCATCTCCGCCCACTACGTGAACCTCGTGCCCAATCCCCATCCGGCCCAGCTCGATGCGGTCACGGTGCGGGCCAACCGGATCTGGAACCTGAACCTGGGGGGCACTCCGGAGTCCAACGACTCGGCCATCTGGGTCGGTCACGGCGGGGTGGACGTGGTCCAGAACTGGGTGTGGGCCCTGCGGGGCGATCCGGCCACCACCCGGGCCGTGCGGATCCGGGCCACCCAGGCCTTCGGCCCCCACCCGATCCGTATCCACGACAACGTCTTCTGGACGGCCCGCGGCTGGGTGGCTGAGGGGCAGCCGTCGGGAGCGGCCAACGTGGAGGCCAGCGACAACCGGGGGGTCGATCCCGCCTCGGCCGAGTTGGTGGTCGACGCCGCCGCCTTTCCCGGCCCCGTGCCCGCCATCGGGGCCGGTGGCCCGGCCGACGCCGGCGCCGGACCCGGCTCCGGCCTGGGGTGGACCAGCCTGGCCGGTCCCGCTCCGGTCCCCGGCGAACCGGTTCCGGGGATCGCCGGCCTCCACCCCGCCGATCCCGTACCGGTGGGGGACGGCCCGCCCACCGACCTGCTGGCCTACCAGGGCGGCGGGTCCTCCGGGGGCGAAACGGGGCCCGGCCGGGCTGCGCCGGCCGGCCGGGGCCCCTCCGGGGTGCCGGCAGCGATGCGTGCGACTCCACCATCAGGACCCGCCGCACCGCTGGCTCCCACCGTTGGCTACGGTGTGGTGGCGCTCCTGGCCCTATCGGGTGGCGGCCTCGGGCTCCGGGCGGCCCGCAGGGGCACGATTTAGAGTCGGCCTCGCTACCCTCCAACTCCAGAACCCCGTCGGGCGCGCGCCTTGGCGTGGAGCGCGCTGTTGCTGTAAAGGGCTGGTACCGGGTGGAGATCGCAATCGTGACGGGGTCGGGTGGCCTCATCGGAGCCCAGTCCGTGCGCTGGTTCGCGTCGTCATTCGACCTCGTGATCGGCATCGACAACGACATGCGGGCCTACTTCTTCGGGCCGGAAGCGTCCACCGCCTGGGCCGTCCAGGACCTGCAGGCCACCGTGCCCAACTACCAGCACCATCAGATCGACATCCGCCAGCGGGAGGCGGTCGATGGCCTGTTCGCCACCTACGGCACCGACATCAAGCTCGTGGTCCACACCGCGGCCCAGCCTTCACACGACTGGGCGGCCAACGAACCCATCACCGATTTCGAGGTGAACGCGCTCGGCACGATGAACCTCCTCGAGGCCACCCGCACCCGGTCGCCGGAGGCGGTGTTCATCTTCACCTCCACCAACAAGGTCTACGGCGACACGCCCAACCGATTGCCGCTGGTGGAGTTGGACCAGCGGTGGGAGCTCGACCCTTCACATGCGTGGGCTGAGCACGGCATTCCCGAGTCGATGACGCTCGACAACTCCACCCACAGCATCTTCGGCGCGTCCAAGGTGGCGGCCGACGTGATGTGCCAGGAGTACGGGCGCTATTTCGGGCTGAACACCGGTGTATTCCGGGGTGGCTGTCTCACCGGCCCCGGTCACTCCGGTGCCGCTCTCCACGGTTTCCTGGCCTACCTCATGCGGTGCACGGTCACCGGGGACCCGTACACGGTGCTCGGCTACCTGGGTAAGCAGGTGCGGGACAACATCCACGCCGTCGATCTGGTCCGGGCCTTCGATGCCTTCCGCCAGGCGCCCCGCCCCGGCGAGGCCTACAACATCGGGGGCGGCCGGTACGCCAACTGCTCGATGCTGGAGGCGATCGACCTGTGCCAGGACATCGCCGGGAGCGAGCTGAAGTGGGAGTACCAGGCCGACAACCGCATCGGTGACCACATCTGGTGGATCTCCGACATCAGCAAGTTCCAGGCCCATTTCCCGTCGTTCACGCTCGACTACGACATCCGGGCCATTCTGGAAGACATCCACCAGCACGGCTCGCAACGCTGGCTGGGGGCGTGATGAACGCCACACCGGCCGACGGGCCGGCCGACCCCGGGGCTGACCGGCGCCTGGGGTCGAAGGTCGACCTGTTCGGGGTCAACGTGAGCGTCACCTCGTACGGCCACGCCACGGCCGCCATCATGGACGCCGCCCGGAATCGACGGTCCTACGCCGTCTCGGCCCTCGCCGTGCACGGGCTGATGGAAGCGGTGGGCGACGCCGCCTTCCGCACCGTGGTCAACGAGATCGATCTCGTCACCCCCGACGGTCAGCCGGTGCGCTGGGCCATGAACCGGCTCCACCGTACCGGGCTCGACGATCGCGTCTACGGGCCCGATCTCACCTGGAAGGTGATCGAGGCGGCCGCCGACGAGGGGGTGGGCATCTACCTGTTCGGGTCCACCGAGGAGACCTGCGAGGCGTTCCGGGCCGAGATCGAGCGCCGTCACCCGCAGGCCGAGGTGGTGGACGTCCAGCCCGATCGGTTCCGCGACGCCACCCCCGACGAAGACGCGGCCGATGTAGCCCGCATGAACGACTCGGGGGCAGGTGTGGTCCTCGTCGGTCGGGGCTGCCCCCGCCAGGAGCGGTGGGTGGCCGCCCACCGGGGCCGGGTGCAGGCCGCCATGCTGGCGGTGGGCGCCGCCTTCGACTACGGAGCTGGCAACCTGGCCTCACCACCGGCCTGGATGCAGCGTACCGGCCTCCAGTGGCTGTACCGGCTGGGCCAGGAGCCCCGCCGGCTGTGGCGCCGCTACCTCGTCACCAACTCCCGGTTCCTGGCCCACTTCGGCTTGGCGCTCGTGCGTTCCCGGCTGGCGTCGTCCTCCCGTCGGGTTGGAGCCGCCCGCTAGTGGCGGTGGCCCTGCTCGACTCGGTCCGGGCCAAGGTGGCCGGCGGGGGAGGCCCGCAGGGCATGCGCAGCCGCCTCAGCTGGTCACTCATTGTCGAACTGCTCCAGCTGGGCAGCTCGATGCTCGTCTTCTTCGCCCTGACCAATCTGCTGTCGCCCGAGGACTTCGGCATCATGGGCGGTGTGCTGGCCGTGGCCATGCCGGTGGCCAGCCTCAGCTCGATCGGGTCTCACGCCATCCTGATCAAGCGGGTGTCGCAAGGGGCCGACGTCAACGACACGTGGCAGCGGGCCCTGTCGATGGGGGTGTGGGGGCCGGGCATCGGTGCTCTGCTGGTGATCCTGGCCAAGCCCCTGATCCTGCCCGATGTGGATGGCTGGGTCTACGCCAGCCTGGTGATCGCCCAGCTCAACCTGTTCTGGATCACCGAGCTGGCCGTGTTCATCGGCAACGGCACCCGTCGGATGCGGGACTCGGCCCTCATCCGCATGGGGGTGGTGGCCATCCGGCTCGTCGGCCTGGTGCTCTTCGCCCTGCTGGGCGGAGGCAGCCTGACGTGGTGGGCGGTGGCCAACCTGGTGGCGTTCGGCCTGGCCGCTCTGATGGCCATAGGCTACATCTGGCGCTGCTTCGGCGCCCGGCCCAGCATCACCCGGCTCTCGGTGGGCGACGTGCGGGAGGGTCTGCCCTTCGCCGTGAACTCGGTGTCGGAGTCGGTGGTCGACGTGTCGGACCGGCCGCTGCTGGTCCGCTACGGGCATGGGGCCGACGCCGCCATCTACACCGTGGCCGCCCGCATCATCCAGTTCGGCTACCTGCCGCTGCTGGTGCTGATGCGGGCCAGCGACGCCGACATGTTCGAGGCCGGCCGACATGGCGCCCGGTCAACCATGCGGGTGCTCCGTCGGTTGCTGGCCCCCGGGGTGGGCGTGGCCCTCCTCGTCGCCGTCGGGTTCCTGGTGCTGGCCCCGCTGGTGCCGGTCGTGGCCGGCCGGGAGTACGACGATGCCATCGGGGCCATCCGGATGCTGTCGGTTCTGCCCCTCATCCGCTGCGTCCAGTACCTCATGGGGAACTGCCTCAGCGCCTCGGGACACCAGTGGTGGCGGGTGGGTGCCACCCTGTCGGCGGCGGCCGTCAACTTCGGCCTGAACGTCCGGTTCCTACCCGACGGGCAGTGGTCCACCGCGGTGTACACCACGATCGCCAGCGAGATCTACCTCACGGCGCTGATGGCGGCCATCGTGTTCGTCCTGTCCACCCTGGAAGGGCGGCGCCCCGGCGCCGGTAGCGGGAGGAGCGCCGTCACCTGACGGCGGCGGGGCGTCGCCGACGCCCCCGGACCTGGCCCATCGGCCGGCACCGGGGGGCGACACCCGGTCTGCTCCTCACAACACTCGGACTTCTTGTCGCATCGTGCTCACCCAACGGGGCGGACCGCGATCCGGCCCCGGAGACCGGGAGCACGGTGGCCATGGCCCCCGACGATCTGCCCCGCCCCCGGCCGGTGCCGCCGGTGCCGGCCGTCGGATCCCTGGCCACCGATCCTGATCCCCACGTGCTGTTCGTCGATCCGGCAACCGGCGCCGACGATGCCGACGGTCAGACGTCGGTGTCGGCCTGGCGATCGCTCCAGACGGCGTTCGACCGGCTCCGGCCCGGCGACACCCTGTACCTGATGGACGGCGACTACCAGGGCGGCCGTCTCACCCCCACCAGCTCACACTTCGAGCTGGCGGTGTCCGGCACGGCCGAGGGTTGGATCCGGGTGGCGGCCGCCCCCGGCCAGAGGCCCCGGATCGTGGCCACCGCCGGGAACGGGATCGAGATCCTGGGCGACTACCTGGCGGTGGAAGGACTCACCGTGGTGGGCGAAGGCTTCGGGCCGGACAACAACTACGGCTGGGGCCTGATGACCCGGGGCAACCACCACGTCCGGCTGGCCGACAACACGGTCTCCGCCATGGCGGTGGGCGGCATCACCTCGATCGAGGCCACCAACCTGGAGATCACGGGCAACGAGGTCCATGACAACAGCTTCTGGGGTCCCGAGCAGGGGAGTGGGATCTCTTTATGGCACTCGCGCGACGCCGGCACCGATCCCGGGCCCGACGGCTACCACGACCGGATCGTGGGCAACCTCGTGTACCGCAACGAGAACAAGGTGGCGTCGATGTTCCGCTCGCACCGGGTCATCACCGACGGCAACGGCATCATCGTCGACCAGGCCGACCAGACCGGCTACACGGGGCGGGTACTGGTGGCCGACAACGTCATCGTCGACAACGGGGGCCGGGCCGTGCTGGTGCTCGAATCGTCCCGGGTCGACGTCGTCGGCAACACGACGTACCACAACGCCCGCACGGCCGGCCTGGAGGGGGGTCCGGTGGAGCTGGCGGCGGGCCGGGCCCGGGATGTCCGCTTCGTGGCCAACCTGGCCTGGGCCCGCCCCGGAGGGATGGCGTTCAAGGCCCGGAGTGTCCGGGACGTCGTCTCCGAGGGCAACGTGCTGGTGACCGATCAGTCGGTGCCCGAGGCGGGCGCCACCGACCTGGTCACAGCCGATGGCTCCGGGCTCGTCATGCTGGCGGCCGAGGATCCTGCGGTGGCCGACTTCCGCCCTGCTCCCGGAAGCGCCCTGGTTGGCCGGCCCGGTCCGGTACTGCGGCCACCGTCGCTGATGGCCGACATCGACGCCCGGCCCCGGCCGGCCTCCGGCGCCGCAGTGGGGGCCTACGAGCCGGCCGGCCCGTCAGAGACGGCCGGCGGAGGTTGAGCCGGTCCCGACGGCGGTCCGTATGTCGTTGGGAAGCCCGAGGGACGTGCGGTGGCGGAGGTGGAGCGACAGCGACAGCACCGCAACCATGAACATCATCCAGCCCAACGGCTCGGAACCCACCCCGGTCTCGGTGATGGACATCATCAGCACGGTGGTGAGGAACGTGAGGGGCCACAGGCCGATCGGGCCGGGCACGATGGCCACGATCTTGATGGCGTTGACCACCGAGCGGATGAACACGACCAGGTAGAGCACCACGCCGATGATCCCGATCTCCAGCCAGATCTGGAGCAGGGCGTTGTGGGCGTGGCTCGGATTCCACCGGTTCTGGGTCCAGACCTCGTGCACGGGGCTGAAGAAGCCGTTGAAGGTGGCGCCGAAACCGTGGCCCAGAAAGGGTTTCTCCAGCGCGATGGGGATGAGGTTCTCCCACAGCGGCACCCGCCCGGTGAGCGTGATGTCCTTGTTGAGCCAGCCCGCCAGCACGCCGATGTTGGCCGTGGCGAAGGCGGTGGCGAAGGTGCCGCTGCCCACCAGCGACAGCATGACGGCCCCCCGGAGGGTCTTACGCCCCCGGAACGCCTGATAGACGACCATGAGGCTGCAGGTGACCACGGCGGCCATGAACATCGTCTTGGACTTCGAGCCGAACAACATCACGCCGTGGCCCACGGCAGTTGCGTAGAAAACCCAGCGCAGCGGAGGATAGGAACGGGCGGCGATCAGCAGCACCGGTATCGACAGGGAGGACACGTAGCCCAGCGAGTTCTTCTGGAAGAAGACTCCCCGCCACTGACCCCCATCGTCCACCCCGTAGCGGGGTAGGAAGACGATGAAGAAGAGGTTGACGGCGAGGCTGAAGATGGCCATCACCGCCAGCAGCCGCAGGATCTGGTCGAGCGAGAACCGCATCACCAGATAGGAGCCGTACAGCGTCACACCCACCAGGATCGAGGCCCGTCTCAGCGTGACGGACGGGTCGGCCGACCAGAACGTCGAGGCGAAGATGAGCAGGGCGTAGCCGTAGAGCAGGGGCTCGGCCCTCACCATCGTGATCAGATGGTCGATGCTCCCTGCCACCCGGGCGAAGGCGAAGGCGATCAGCACCAGCTCCACCGCCACCAACAGGGGATTCGAGTAGTCGGGGTCCAGTACCGCCCGGTCCCGGAGCCAGGAGTTGGGGATCTCGTGGACGAAGACGAAGGTCGTGAGGACCACCAGCGCCCGCTCGGTGAGCCCGGGCTGGGTGATCGCCACCACCCGCCGGGCCCGTCCGGCGGTGGTGGAGTCGGTCTCGGGGGAGAGGACGAGGGCCGTCATCGGTGAGGGCTAGACCCGGGTGTAGGCGTAGCGGTCGCGCTGGAGCAGCTTGCCCCGCTCGTACTTCTGGCGGTTCATCACCGCGCCCAGCAGCTTGGCCCCGGTGCGCTCCAGGTCGGCCCGGACCTGGAGCAGGTCGGAGGTCTCGGTGCGCTCGGTGTCGACCACCACGATCACGCCGTCGACGTAGCGGGCGGCCGACAGGGCGTCGGCTGTGGACAGCACCGGCGGGGTGTCGATCACGATGTACTCAACGTCCTCCCGCTCCAGCTCCTTCACCATCTGCTCGAACCTGTCGGAGTTGAGCAGCTCGCCCGGGTTGTTGGGCGGGGCGCCGGAGCGGATCAGCCACAGGTTGTCGATGCCCGGCACCTTCTCGGCGTTGAGCTCGGCGGCGTGGGCCAGGTACTCCGACAGGCCAGGCCGGGGCCCCTCCATCCCGAACAGCTTCTCCAGGGTGGGGCGGCGGAGGTCGGCCGACACCAGCACACAGCGGGAGCCGTTCTGGGCCAGGGCGATGGCCAGGTTCGACGAGGTGAGGCTCTTGCCCTCAGCCGGGTTGGCGCTGGTGACGATGATCGACGACACCCCGCTCGACGAGTTGAGGAACTGGGTGGAGCTGCGGAGGCGGCGGAACGCCTCCCGGGCCGCCCCGATCCGGGCCGATCCGCCGGTGGTGAGCATGATCAGGCTCCCGGTGCCGCCCCGGTTGCCCATGCCCAGCGTCGGCACGTTGCCCATCACGGTGGCCCCCAGGGCCAGGGCCACGTCCTCGGAGTCACGGGCGGTGGTGTCGAGCCTCTCCAGCAGGAAGGCGGTGACGACGCCCGCCAGGAGCCCGCCCAGGAGCCCGCCGAGCAGGAGCAGCAGGGACGGCAGCCCGTCGGGCCCGTCGGCCGGGCTGGCCTGGCGCAGCACCTCGGCCGCCGGGCTGCGGGTGGCGAGGGTCCGCTGAGCGTCACCGATCACGTTGTCGAGGTTCCGGGCCGTCGTGCCGAGCGTGCTGAGCTGGCTCCGGAGGTCGTTGAGCTGGGTGTCGATGGTGGCGATGGCCTGGGCGTTGCCGTTGGCCTTGGCCCGTTCGTTCTGCAGGTTGTCGATCTGGGTGCTCAGCTCCCCCTGCGCCTTGGTGGCCGCGTCCTTCTGTTCGGTGGAGGTCGTTATCGTCGTCTGGTAGAAGGCGGTGGCGGAGTTCTCCCGCTGGGTCACGTAGATGTCGGCGAAGGCCTGGGCCGTCACGGCCGCCGCCGCCTGGTCGGTCGAGGTGAACGACACCTGCATGACGTCGGAGTCGGGCCGGAACTCGACATCCAGCTTCTTCAGGAGTTCGGTGGGGGTGGCTGCCGTCACCAGCTGGGCCTGCACCGCTTCGGCGGTCCTGGTGGAGGCCAGCACCTCCCGCTCCTTCTCCAGGTTCGGCAGCACCTGGGTGTTGGCCGCTCCCGGCGTGGGCCGCAGCAGCACGGTGGCCGTGCTGGTGTAGGTGTCGGTGCGGGCCGTGGTGTAGAGCAGTGCCGCCGCCAAGCCAAGCGCGGTGAGCGCCATCACCACCCATTTGTGGCGCTGTACGGCCCGGAGATAGTCCTCGAGGCGTGCGGCCTCCGGACCGGAGGTCCCTGTCTGATACATCATGTTCTTGCGCTCCTGGGAGAGGATGCGTTTGCGGCGGGTCTGAGCATGGTAGCTGCTCCCGACGGCCACGGGTATCAGTGCCCAGCTCGGAGACCCGGACTACGCGCCGTACTCGGGGCGGGCGCCGCCGGCCAGGCCGTGGAAGCTGCCGATGCCTCGGGACAGGCGCATCAGGCCCCAGGCGGCCCGGCTGCGGCGGCGAGTGGCCACTCCGGCGGTGGTCAGGGCCAGGCCCTGGGCCAGGCGGGTGGTGGCCCGGGCCGAGATCAGGGCCCGGCGCCGCAGGGTGGGATCGCCGGCCAGTTCGGCCCGCACCCAGTTGGCGGTGGCCCGCCGCTCCCGGCGGGTGAGCCAGGCCAGCGTGGTGCGGTCGGGGCCTACCACCTCGGTCACCGGGGCTGTGGCACTCCACTGGAGGTCCAGGCCCAGCCGCCGGGCCCGGAGCGAGAAATCGGTGTCCTCCCCGCCGCTGAAGGCGAAGCGCTGGTCGAACCGGAGCCCGTGGGCCCGGATCTGGGCCAGGTCGACGGCCAGGTTGCCGGAGCGGAGCCAGGTCTGAGGTGTGCCGTCGGGGGGCTCAGGCCGGTCGAACAGGCCCCCGTCCACCACCCAGGCCGGCGGCTGGTGGTGGAACCGGGTGCGGACCGGCCCGCCCACCAGGGCGGCGCCGGTGGACGCCATCACCCGCAACAGCCCGTCGGGCCAGCCCGGCTCGGCCACCTCGTCGTCGTCGATGAACACCAGCACGTCGCCCCCGGCGTCGTCGAGGGCCCGATTGCGGGCAGCGGCCAGACCCGGATCAGGCTCGTGGCGATAGGTCAGGGGGAGCGGATGGCCCCCCGTCACCAGCGACTGCACGGTCTCCCGGGCCGATGGGGTGCGGTCGTTGTCCACGATCAGCACGTCATGCAACCGCCATGATGTTGCGGGATGACCGTCGGCGAGGGGACGCAGGCTGTCCAGGGTTGAGATCAAGGACTCGGGGCGCCGGTAGGTGAGGATACCCACCGTGACCCTCGGGGGGTGGGTCGGCGGGCCGACAGAAGAGGCCCTTTTGGCCTCTGATCTGGGGTTTTCGTTGTTGGTGGTAGTCAAGGACACCCCTGCTATCCGAACGGTGACGGTGCGCCAATCGGGAAGTTTACCCACCCTCGAAATGTGTCGATTCGACAACGGGGTGGTCTAGGGTGGCGACCGCTATGGGGCAGAAGGTCGACGGTGACCAGTGGTGAACCTGACATCCGATCTCCCGCTCACGACGCTTGAAGTACGTCGACGGCCAATGGCCCCGGTACTTCTCGTCCCGCGGGTCACAGCGTACAGTCGCTGGGTGAAGCGTCCGCTCGACGTGACGCTGGCCTTGGCTGTGCTCGTGCTGTCGGCCCCGGTATGGATCGTCGTGGCGCTCTCCATCCCTGTGATGCTGGGCCCCGGTGGGATCATCTACCGCCAGGAGCGGGTGGGTCGGCATGGTGAGCCGTTCACCATCTACAAGTTCCGCTCGATGTTGCAGGACCGGCGCCAGGCGTCGAACCCCCGCTACATCGGCCCCGAGCGTCGCTCCACCCACAAGAGCAGCGACGATCCCCGCCACACGCCCTACGGCCGTTTCCTCCGGGCTACCAGCATCGACGAGCTGCCGCAGCTGCTCAACATCATCCGGGGTGACATGAGCCTGGTCGGGCCCCGGCCCGAGCTGGTGTCCGTGGCCCGTCGCGACGGTTTCGCCAGCCATCCCCGCCATCTGACCCGCCCCGGCCTCACCGGCATGTTCCAGGTGTCGCCCCTGCGTTCGCAGAACCGGATCTCGGCCGGCCTGCACCTCGACCTCCAGTACGTGGTGCACATCCGCTTCGTCCACGATCTGAAGATCCTGGTGAAGACGGCGCTGATCCCGTTCACCCGTCGAGGGAGCTGATCACGGGCGAGCGGCCGCTGCGTATCCTGTTCGTCTGCACCGCCAACATCTGCCGGAGCCCGGCAGCCGAGCATCTGGCCCGGTACCGGTTCGGCGAGGCGGGGGCGGTGTTCCGGTCGGCCGGTTTCCTCACCGAAGACGAGGCCTGCCCCGAGTTCCTCCTGCGGGCGTTGGGGGACCTGGGCGTCGATGCCTCGGATCACCGGAGCTACCGGCTGGATCCTCCCAGCCTGGAAGCGGCCGATCTGGTGCTGACGATGGAAGGTCAGCACGTGCCGAGCGCCACCCGCCTCCAGCGCGGCGCGTTCCCCAAGATCGTGCCCCTGAAGGAGGCGGCCAAGGTGGCCACCGGGCTCGGGCGTCGGTTGACCGTGGACCAGCTGCTGGACGAGGTGAGCCGGGTTCGCGATCCTCGCACCTATCTGTCGAAGGGGTGGGACGTCGCCGACCCCTACCGGCGCAAGCTACGCGACTACCGCCGGGCCGTGGCCGAGATCGATGGGTTGGTGAGCGAGGTCGTTGGCCGCCTGGTCTGAGCGTGCCGGGGTGCGGTAGGCCAGATGATCCGTGTGTTCAGAGCGAAGCTGGCCGCCACCGTGCCGGTGACGGCTGCAGTGTTGAGGGCCAGGGCCGCCCCCAGGCGCCCCAGGGTGGGCGGTGGGCCGCCGGCGGCCAGCAGGAGCTGGCCGATCACCCGGTCGGCGCCAGCCACGGCCGCCGTGGCGTGGGCCGTCACCAGGTGGAAACGGAACATCGGCCCCAGGTGACGCCACCGTCGGTGACCCCGATGAGGGAAGGTGGCCCGATCGTGGGCCAGGTACTCGACGATCACGGCCATCTCGACTGCCAGCAGGGCGGTGAGCGACACGCCGGTCCCTGGGCTGATCGGGGCTCCGCCGCTCGAGCCCAGCGCCGGGGCCAGCACCGACGATCGGATGGTCGTACCCAGCAGAGCGATAAGGCCGTAGACCACGAATCGGCTGGCGGCCAGGCGGCCCGCCGACAGTTCGGCCACGGAAGCCAGGTAGGCCGTCACCACCGACCCCGACAGCTTGGTGGTGCCGGCGGTGCGGAGCCGGAAGTGGTAGCCCACCTCGGCCACCACGGGCCGCTCCCCCCGGGCCAGCAACTCGAGGAGGATCTTGAATCCCCGGCCGCTCACGTCGGCCCGGGTCGCCTCCCAACGGCGGCGGGACAGGGCGAAGAAGCCGCTCATGGGATCGCTGACATCCGCTCCGACCAGGGCCCGGGCCAGCTGGGCCCCACCCCATGACACCAACCGTCGCTGGGGGCTGAACGCCCCGTAGCTGCCGCCCTCCACCGCCCGGGAGCCGATGCACACGTCGGCCCCGTCGGCCACGGCGTCGAGCATGGCCGGCAGGATGGCCTCGTCGTGCTGCCCGTCGGCGTCCATCACCGCCAGCACCTCACCCTGGGCCAGAGCGAGACCCTCCAGCACGGCCGTCGACAGGCCCCGTCGACCGATACGGCGCAGCACACGGATTCGACGCGAACGGTGTGAGGCTTCCTCGGCCAGCTGCCAGGTGCCGTCGGGGGAGTCGTCGTCGACCACCACCACCTCGTAGTCGATCTCGGCCAGAGCCAGGTCGAGGCGGTCGAGCAGCACCGGGAGGCTCTCGGCCTCGTTGTAGGTCGGCACCACCACCGACAGCTGGGGGCGTAGGGGCCCCCGGCGGTCGGCCCACGCCGGCCAGGGCTGAGTTGTGGCCGGGGGCGAAAGGGCGGCGGTGGGAGAGACCGTCATCGGCCTCCCATCGGCCGCACCGGCTCTCCTGTGAGGTCGCTGGCGGACCCCCCGGCGTCAGCTCCCGGGACGGGTGGCGGTGAGGAGCTGGGTGATGCCAGTGGACAGCTGGCGGCGCTCGACGTCCACCAGACCGGCGGCGTTCATCATCGCCACCATCCGGACCGGCTCAGGCAGGTACGACACCGAGCGGGGGAGATAGCTGTAGGCCGACCGGTCCGACAGCAGACCGCCCACCCGCGGCACCACCTGGTTGAAGTAGACCTGATGGCCGGCCCGGAGCAGGCGGTTGTCGGGCTGGGACACGTCGAGCAGGGCCACCCGACCCCCGGGCGCCAGCACCCGGTACAGCTCGGCGAAGAACGGCTCCAACCCCACGAGGTTGCGCAGGGCGAACCCGCAAACGGCGCCGGCCACCGAGCCGGTGGCCACCGGGAGAGACAGGAGGTCTCCCTGCGCCAGGGGGGCCGGGGTGCGGGCCGCGGCCAGCATGCCGAAGGACAGATCGACGCCAACCGGGCGATGGCCGGCCGAGGTCAACTCCAGGCAGAGGTCGCCGGTACCGCAGGCCAGGTCGAGCACCGTGGACCCGGGGGCCAGCCGGAGGTCGCGCACCGCCCGGCGCCGCCAGCGGGCATCGAGCCCGAACGTCAGGACCCGGTTGACCAGGTTGTAACGGGGGGCGATGGCGTCGAACATGGAGCGGACCGCAGCGCGCTTCTCGTCGCCTTCGGGCAGCCGGTCTCGGGGCATGGTCATCGTGGATCGACCCTAGCTCTGCTCTCCGGGGGTCGGCGCCCCCGCCGGCCTCCTTCGTCGGCCTCCCCCATCAGCGTCGGGGCCCCCACCCCACCGCAGCGCCTGCGGCGCGGCTCTCCGGGGGACGGCGCCCCCGCCGGCCTCCTTCGTCGGCCTCCCCCATCAGCGTCGGGGCCCCCACCCCACCGCAGCGCCTGCGGCGCGGCTCTCCGGGGGACGGCGCCCCCGCCGGCCTCCTTCGTCGGCCTCCGCCAGCGTTCAGCACCGTGTGCCGTCCGGCGGGAGCTCGTCGTCGAGGAGGTAGCGCCGTACCAGGGCGCGGACGCAGGGGCTCGACGAGTAGGCCGTATGGCCGTCGATCTCGGCCACCACCAGTGATGCCGCCTCCAGATGGCCGGCCACCGTCTGGGCGTTGGCCAGCGGCGTGGCCGGGTCGTTGGTGTTGCCGACCACCAGGACGGGTCGGGCCCCGGGTGCCGTCACCGGGCCCCGGGCAGGGCCGGCCGGAGCCGGCCACCAGGCGCAGGTCACCAGCTCATTGGCCACCGCCGGGCCGAACCGGGGGGCAAGCGTGGTGGTGGCGGCGGCGAAGGCGGACCAGGCCGCCCGGTCGGCCGGGCGGGGGCTATCGGTGCATTCCACGCCGGCGTAGACCCCGAACGGCACCACCTGGGTGAAGGAGTCGCTCAGGGCCTCGATGGCGCCGAAGTCGCCGGCCAGGGCGTCGGTCAGGGCCGCGGTGTAGACCGGCCACAGAGCTTCGTCGTACAGGGTGATCAGAGCGGCGGCGTCGAGCTCGGTGGGGCCCACCTCACCCACCGGGCCGTCGCGCTCCAGGCGAGCCATCAGCTCGTCCTGGGCGGCGGCCACCCCACCCGGGGGGCAGGTGACCCGGGTACCACAGGCGGAATCGAGCACGGCGAAGGCCTGCTCGAAGGCCACGGCCTGGGTCGTCAGAAGGTCGGGGAGGTCCTGCTGGGGATCCACCACCCCGTCCAGCACCAGGTGCCCCACCCGCTCCGGAAAGGCCTCGGCGTACACCAGACCGATCAGGGTGCCGAAGCTGAACCCGATGTAGTGGAGCTGCTCGTCGCCCACGGCGGCCCGCAGCCGGTCGAGATCCCGGGCCACGTCGTCGGTCCGGAGGTGGGCCAGGAGCCCGGTGGTGTCGGCGGCGGCGCAGCTCCTGGCGAACTGCTCGGCGGCGTCGTCCATGGTCTTCCGCTCGCCCGCGTCGTCGGGCGACCAATCGGGGAGGGGGCCGGCCGAGCGGTCGAGGGTGCAGGCCACCGAGGTGCTGGCCCCCACGCCCCGGGGATCGAAGCCGATCACGTCGTAGGAGCGGGCGGTCTCGGAGTCGAGGCCGAAGCCGTTGGCCACGAAGTCGACTCCGGAGGCACCGGGGCCGCCGGGGTTGACGAACACCGAGCCCAGCCGGGAGCCAGTGGCGGCCCGCCGCACCAGGGCGATGGTGACCACCGGGCCATCGGGATCGCCGTAGTCGAGGGGCATCGGCACCGAGGCGCAGGTGAGCCCGCCTCCGCACGGCTGCCAGTCCACCGGGCCGGCCGGAGCAGTGGCGGCGGGGGCCACGGCCGACGACGGCGTGGTGGGTGCGGCGCTGGTGGGGGTGGAGGCTGGTCCGGTGGTCGGGACCGACGAGGCTGGCCCGGCGTCGGAGTCGTCGCCGCAGGATGCGGCGGCCAGGAAGAGGGCGGTGACCGCCAGGGCCGCCGCCCGGCCGGGCCCCCGGCGACCGGCTATTCGAACCACACTTTCTGGTACTCCCGGGAATGGGGGTGGACGGCGGCCACGGCCAACGCCACCGGGAACACCATCCGGTTCAGCACCACCAGGATGGCCACGACGCCGGCGTCGAGGTTCGTGACCAGCAGGTAGATCCAGTACAGCGCGATCAGCACGGCGCAGATCGCAAGTAGGAAGTAGCCCCAGCGCTTGTTGTTGGCCGATCCGAAGGCGCCGACGCCCAGACCGATGAACAGGGCCAGGAACCGGTAATTGGCAAAGCCCAGGAGCCCGAAGACAGCGGAGAGGTACCCGAGGATGACGGCGGCCTGCAGCGTCTGGGGATGGGACGGGTTGAACCAGCGAGTCATAGCACTCACAGTATGGAGGGGCCGCTCGCCGGCGGTGCACGCAGACCGCCAACTTGTGTGGCGGCCCGGGGGCGGCGTCGGCGGGGCCCCACCGTCACCGGCGTCTCCGGCTGGTGTCCGGCCGCCAGCTGACCGCAGGCGGCGTCGATCCCGGTGCCCCGGTTGGCCCGGACCGTCACGTTGATGCCCCGATCGGTCAGCCGGCGGGCAAAGTCGGCGATCCGGCCGGCCGGCGAGCCGGTGGTGGGCCACCCCGGCGTGGGGTTGAGGGGGATCAGGTTCACATGGGCCCGGGCGTCGGCCGCCACCACCGCCAACTCGTCGGCGTCGCCCGGCCGGTCGTTCACCCCGTCGATCATGGCCCACTCGAACGACACCCGGCGTCCCGTCTGCTCCCGGAACCGGCGGGACGCCGCCACCACCTCGGCAATCGGATGGCGCCGGTTCACCGGCACCAGCTCCGAGCGCAGCTCGTCGTTGGCGGCGTGGAGCGACACGGCCAGCCCCACCTGGAGCCCCTCGGCGGCGAAGCGGTCGATCCCCGGCACCAGCCCGATGGTCGACACGGTCACGTGTCGGGCCCCGATCCCCAGGTCACCGACGATCCGGCGGACGGCGGTGAGCACCCGGTCGTAGTTGGCGAACGGCTCGCCCATGCCCATGAACACGATGTTCGACAGCCGCCGGGGGGCGGCCGCCGCCCGAGCCGCCACCACCTGCTCCAGGATCTCGCCCACGCTGAGGTTGCGCTGGTAGCCGGCCTGCCCAGTGGCGCAGAACCCACAGGCCATGGCGCAGCCGGCCTGGCTCGACACACACACGGTGACCCGGTCCCGGTACGGCATCAGCACCGTCTCCAGCGCCACCCCGTCTTCGGTGCCCCACAACCACTTCACCGTGCCGTCAGCCGGGTCTCGCTGCTCCCGCTCCAGGTGGAGGGACGGCCGGACGACCTCGTCGAGGCGGTGGCGGAGGGCGGCCGGGAGGGTCGACAGTTCGGAGGGGGCCAGGCCCTGCTCGTACAGGCCCTGCCACAGCTGGCGGGCCCGGTAGGCCGGCTCGCCCGCCAGCAGCTCCCGCCACTCGTCGGGGTCGGGGGTCCAGGGGGAGGGGAGGCTCACGACGCCTCGGGCAGGGCACGGCCCCAGGCCCGATCGGTGCGGACCACGGTGAAGCCGAGCCGGTTGTAGGTGCGCACCGCCGGCTCGTTGTCGGCCTCGACGTAGAGCATGCCGGTGGTGAGCCCCTGGTCGTGGAGCCATTCGAGGCCGGCCATCGTCATCGGCGCCCCCAGCCCCCGTCCGTGGAAGTCGGGGTCGACCCCGATCACGTAGATCTCACCCAGGCGCCGCTCCGGCGCGGGGTGCTCGTGGATCTTGGTCCAGCAGAAGCCGGCGATCCGCCCGTCTCGCTCGTGGATGCGCAGGCAATCGGGGCGGAACCAGGGCTCGGCCATAGCCGCCTCCAGGTCGGCGGCCGTCTTGGCCCCCTGGTCCGGGTGGTGCACGAAGGCCCGGTTGTTCACGTTCACCAACTCGTCGAGGTCACCCGGCTGGAAGGGGCGGGACGGAAGCGGGCCAACGCCCGGAGCCGGCAGGGGGCATCGCATCTGGTGGAGGGCCCGCACCGGGGCGAGGCCGTGACGATCGGCCAGTGCCTCGTGCCACGGTTGGGCCGGGCGCCCCCACACCTCGAGCCGGTCGGCGTCGGCGCTGGTGAGCGCCGGCTGGAGGGCGGCCAGCAGGCGGTCGGCCACCTGATCGGCATCGTCCACCGTGGGGTCGAGCACCCCGTCGAGCTGGAGCCGGCCTCGGCTCACGCCTCCGCCCAGGAACCCGACGAGTTCGTGCTGGCGTTCACCCTGTGGTCCGGCCGACGTGTCGGCGTCGCAGGCGAGGCTGGCGCAGAAACCCGGCGGATGCCCGGCGGGGTCGTCGGCCCAGCTGTCGAAGCGGTCGTCGAGCAGGTGGGGGGGCACCGCCCGGGACAACAGCAGGCGGCCCTGGCGCCCGAGCACCGCGGTGATCGCGGTGGCGACACTGATGGTGACGTGGGACGGGCCTGGTGGCATAGGTATATAAGGTACCGATGGCTCGCCCCCGAACCCCAAAGGGCCGCGCTCAGCGCGCCCACCAGCTCCTGGCCGACGAGTACCCCGAGGCCCGGTGCGAGCTCGACCACGCCGATGCCTTCCAGCTCCTGATCGCCACGATCCTGTCGGCCCAGGCCACCGACGTGGGGGTGAACAAGGTCACCCCCCGGCTGTTCGCCCGCTATCCCGATGCCTGGGCCCTGGCCGCCGCCTCCCCCGAGGAGGTGGAGCCGCTGATCTCGAGCCTCGGGCTGTTCCGCAACAAGGCGAAGAGCATCGTCACGTGCGCCTCCCAACTCGTGGAGCGCCACGGGGGCGAGGTGCCGGGGGCGATGGCCGATCTCACGGCTCTGGCCGGCGTGGGGCGCAAGACAGCCAACGTGGTGCGCAGCGTGGCCCTGGGCCTGCCCGGCCTCCCGGTCGACACCCACGTGCTGCGGCTCAGCGGCCTCCTGCAGCTCACGACCGAGACCGACCCGGTGAAGGTGGAGCACGTGCTGAACCCGATGATCCCGGCGGACGAACGGGGTCTGTTCAGCCTGCGGATGATCCTCCACGGCCGGCGGGTGTGTGTGGCCCGCCGCCCCTACTGCGGCCGCTGCGTGTTGGCCGACTTCTGCCCCTCTGTTCGCTGACTCCGCCGGGGCGGGATCGGGGTGCACTGGGCGCGTGGGGGCGCAGAGAGTAGCAAGCTCCCGGCCCCGGCGGCTGATGCGCGCCTTTTTGCCTAAAGGGGTCGGGTAATCGTGTCCATCGACCCCAAATTTTTCTGAATATCCACCCTCTTCTGGGTGCGGCGATTTATATTGATGACAGCCAGGTTCCCGCCACCTGGTAGCAGCGACAACAGGGATCCGCCGCCCTGTGTCGCGCCGCCGGCGCCCCCGTTCGTGGGGCGCCGGCGTTCATTTTGGCCTCGGCCGGACCAGGCTCCAGAGCCGGTCCGGCCGAGCGCCTTTTCTGCTCTCACCTGGGAAAACGTCGATCCTTCATCGACACGCTGCTCCCCGTTTGGACCAAGCGGTTGGGTCTCCGGGGGCCGACATGGGGCTGGCCGGTGGGCGATCGCCTGGACGTATCTGCTGCAACCAGCGTGCGCTTGAATGTTTATGAATAGACTGATTTCTAGAGATTCTATTTCGTGCTTAAAAGCGACTCATGGTCTCGTCTATTGAAGACGTTCAGCGCTCTGCCTGGCGCAGGATGCTGGTGAGGCGGCGGGCAGAAGCCTCCAGTTGGCGCTCCAGCTCCCTGAGAGCCAGGCCCGCCTCCTCCTTCTCGTCGCAGGCCGCTGCCAGCTGGCCGATGCGGAGCGTCAGCTCGTCGAGCGACGACGACAGCGAGGCGAGAGCGCTCAGGTCCAGGGCCATGATCATCCTCCGGGAGCAGGGGGCCGCAGCGTCGGCGTCGGCGCCGGGATGGCGACGCCTCTGACCTGCGTCGAGGGGGTGCGCCCCACGCTAGCGTCGAGGGGTGAACCACAGCCTTTGGCGCCCGATCCGCGCACTGCCGTGTTGAACCGTCTCGACCTTCGGGGGCTGGGAACGGGAGTGGCGGGACGGCTGCCCCGCCCGGCCATCGCCGGCGACGGGCCGCGGGGCGTGGTCCGGGACCTGATCGCCGAGGTCCGGCGGGATGGCGACGCCGCCCTGTGCCGCCTGACGGAGCGGTTCGATGGGGTTGCGCTCACGTCGATCCGGGTCCCAGAGGCTGAGCTCGACGCCGCCCTGACCGGGATCGCCCCGGTGCTGCGGGAGGCGATGGAGGCGGCCATCGAGGGCATCGAGGCGTTCCACCGTCACCAGGTACGGCCCCCTCACGTGGTCGAGAGCCCGGGGATGACGATCCGGGCCTATCAGAAGCCGATGGGGCGGGCGGGGTTGTACGTCCCGGGTGGGCGGGCCGAGTACCCCTCCACCGTGCTGATGACGGCGGTTCCGGCCCGGGTGGCCGGGGTGGCCGAGATCGTGTTGTGCGTGCCGCCGGATCGCCGCATCGGGGCCATCGCTCCCTCGGTGCTGGCCGCTGCCCGCCTGGCCGGGGTGACCGAGGTGTACGCCGTGGGAGGGGCCCAGGCCGTCGCCGCCATGGCCTACGGCACGGAGTCGATCCGGCCGGTCGACGTGATCGCTGGGCCCGGCAACGTCTACGTCGCCCTGGCCAAGCAGGAGGTGGCGGGCCAGGTGGGTATCGCCGCCGCCTTCGCCGGTCCCTCCGAGGTCGTCGTGGTGGCCGATGCCGGCGCCAACCCGGAGCTGGCCGCCATCGATGTGATCGTGCAAGCCGAGCACGGGCCCGACGGTCTGGCCTGGCTCGTCACCTGGGACGAGGCGGTGGCCGAAGCCGTGTGCGCCGCCGGAGAACGGCTCCTGGCCGACGCCCCCCGCGCCGCCGACGTGCGCTCCACCCTGGCGGCCGGCGGCTACGCCGTGCTGGTCGACGATCCGGCGGCCGCCTTGGCCGTGGTCAACGCCATCGCCCCCGAGCACCTGGAGCTCCAGTGCGCCGGGGCCGACGAGCTGGCCGGGCGGGTTGATAACGCCGGTGCCATCTTCTGCGGCCCGTGGTCGCCGGCCTCGGTTGGCGATTACGTGGCCGGACCCAGCCATGTGCTGCCCACCTACGGGTCGGCCCGCTTCGCCAGCGCCCTCACCGTCGGCGACTTCTGCAAGGACCACCACGTGGTGACGCTCGAGCCCGCCGGCATCCAGCGCCTCGGCCCCCATGTGGTGGCCCTGGCCGACGCCGAGGGCCTCGACGCCCACGCCGATTCAATACGCCTCCGCCTGGAGCTCTTGGCCTCCAGGTCGATCACCACACCAACCGGAAAGACATCAGAATGACCCGGCCCAGTGTCAGAGACGACCTGAGGACCCTGGAGGGCTACCACTCACCCCAGCTCACGGTGGAGGTGCGGCTCAACACCAATGAGGCCCCCGAGCCGCCACCCGAGGCGTTCAACCGGGCGGTGGAGGCGGCGGTGGCTGGTGTCGAGTGGCACCGCTACCCCGACCGGGCGGCCACCGACCTGCGGGCCGCCATCGCCGCCATCCACGGGGTGCACGGCGACCAGGTGTTCTGCGCCAACGGGTCGAACGAGGTGATCCAGACCGTCCTGCTGGCCTACGCCGGCCCGGGCCGGAAGGTGGCCACCTTCGAGCCCACCTACGCCATGCACGCCCACATCGCGAGGATCACGGGTGCCGTCAGTGTGATGGGGGAGCGGCGGGACGACTTCACCCTCGACCTCGATGACGTGGCCCGGGTCATCGCCACCGAGCGGCCGGCCGTCACCTTCCTCTGCTCGCCCAACAACCCCACCGGCACGGTGGAGACCGAGGAATCGGTCCGGGCCGTGCTGGCCATGGTGGAAGCGGTGGGCGGGCTGCTGTTCGTCGACGAGGCCTACGGCCAGTTCGCTCCGTGGTCGGCCGCCGCCCTGCTCGACGACGACCGTGCCCTGGTGGTGTCCCGCACCTTCTCCAAGACCTGGGCCATGGCCGGGGCCCGCCTGGGTTACCTGCTGGCCCCGGCCTGGCTGGTCGGTGAGCTGGACAAGGTCGTGCTGCCGTACCACCTCGACACCCTCAAGCAGCGGGCCGGCCTGGCCGCTCTGAGCTTCGTGCACGACATGGAGCGGCGGGTCTCGTCGATCGTCGAGGAGCGGGGCCGGATCGAGGTCGCCCTGCGGGAACTCGGTTGCGAGGTGTGGCCCTCGGGTGCCAACTTCGTGCTGTTCCGCCCGACCCGGCCTGGCCGCCAGGTGTGGCAGGGGCTGGTGGACCGCTCCGTGCTGGTACGCGACGTGTCGGGCTGGGACCGGCTCGACGGTTGCCTCCGGGTGACGGTGGGCACCGCCGCCGACAACGACCGGTTCCTGGCCGGCATGACCGAGCTCCTGGAGGAGACAGCACCGTGAGCGCACCCCGACGCAGCCACCGCACCCGATCCACGGCCGAGACGTCGATCGAGGTGTCGATCGACCTCGACGGCACCGGCGTCACCAGCATCGCCACCGGCATCCCGTTCTACGACCACATGCTCGACCAGCTCGGCCGCCACGGCGGGTTCGACCTGGTGGTGAAGGCCGACGGCGACATCCACATCGACGCCCACCACACGGTGGAGGACACCGCCATCGTGGTGGGCCAGGCCCTGGCCGAGGCGTGGGGCGACAAGGCCGGCGTGCGGCGCTTCGCCTCCGGCCTGTATCCGCTCGACGAGGCCCTGGTGGAGGTGGCCCTCGACCTGTCGGGCCGGCCGTTCTTCGTCTGGGACGTGGAGCTGCCCGAGGCCATCCCGCTGGGCACACCCCCGTTCGACCCGTCGCTGGCCGAGCACGCCCTCCAGAGCCTGGCCACCGCAGCCGGGATCACCCTCCATGTCACCCTCAAGCGGGGCCGCAACGTGCACCACATCATCGAGGCCTCCTTCAAGGGTGTGGCCCGCTGCCTGCGCGACGCGGTGCGGGTGGAGTCCGGCGCCGGCATCCCCTCGACCAAGGGGTCGCTGTGACAACAGTCAGCGGGCGGCCCCGGGTGGCGGTGCTCGACTACGGGATCGGCAACCTGCGTTCGGCCCAGCGGGGCCTCGAGCGGGCGGGGGCCGACGCCCACCTCACCGCCGATCCGGCCGAGATCGCCGCCGCCGACGGCGTGGTGCTACCCGGCGTTGGCGCCTTCGGGGCCTGCATGCGGGCCCTGGCCGACACCGGCCTCGACGTCGAGGCGCGCAAGGCTGCCGCCTCCGGCCGGCCGTTCCTCGGGATCTGTGTTGGCATGCAGCTGCTGTACGAGGCGTCGGAGGAGAGCCCCGGGGTGGACGGTCTGGGGATCCTGCCCGGCGTGATCCGCTGGCTGCCCGAGACGGTGAAGCGGCCCCAGATGCAGTGGAACGTGATCACCACCGTTACCGGTGCATCCCAGGGGACCGGTGCCGTCCACCCGCTGGTGCGGGGCATGGACGGGGCCTGGCTGTACTTCGTGCACAGCCTGTCGGCCGACGACCCGGGCCACGCCATCGCCACCACCGAGTACGGCACCACCGTGGTGGCGGCCTCGGCCCGCGACAACGTGATGGCCACCCAGTTCCACCCCGAGAAGTCCGACAAGGCCGGTCTGCGGCTCCTGCAGAACTACGTCAACCTCCTGGAGGGCACGGCATGACCGCCATCGACCCGGCGTTCCGGGTCTTCCCTGCCATCGACCTCCGGGGCGGGCAGTGTGTCCGTCTCTACCAGGGCGACTACGGCCGGGAAACCGTCTACGGCGACGATCCGGTGGCCCAGGCCACCGCCTTCGTGGCCGAGGGGGCCAGCGTGCTCCACGTGGTCGACCTCGACGCCGCCCGCACCGGTGAGCCGGTCAACCGGCCCGTCATCGCCGCCATCTGCGCCGCCGTGGCGGTGCCGGTGCAGGTGGGGGGCGGGGTCCGCACCCGGGAGGCGGCCGAGTCCCTCTACGACCTGGGCGTGAACCGGGTGGTGATCGGCACCGCGGCGCTGGAGCGGCCGGAGCTGGTGGCCGAGCTGGCCCGGGCCGGCCGGGCGGTGGCCGTTGGCCTCGACGCCCGGGGCGACGAGGTGGCCACCCACGGCTGGACCGAGCGCACCGGGCGCACCACGGCCGAGCTGGCCCGCCAGTTCGCCGACTCCGGCGTGGAGGCGCTGGTGGTCACGGAGATAGGGCGCGACGGCACCCTGGAAGGGCCTGACATCGATGGTCTGGCCCGGTTGGCGGCGGCCACCGGGACGGCGGTGGTGGCCTCCGGTGGAGTCGGCACACTCGATCACATCGCCTCACTGGCCGCACTGGAGGTCGAGGGCCGCCGGCGCCTGGCCGGCGTCATCGTGGGCCGGGCCCTCTACGAAGGGGCGTTCGGCCTGGCCGCCGCCCTCGAGGCGGCAGCGGTGGCCGATGGGAGCCGGCCGTGAAGGCGGTGCGGGTGATCCCGTGCCTCGATGTCGACCGGGGTCGGGTGGTGAAGGGCGTCAACTTCGTCGACATCCGCGATGCCGGCGATCCGGTGGAGCTGGCCGCCCGCTACGACGCCGAAGGGGCCGACGAGCTCGTCTTCCTCGACATCACCGCCTCCCACGAAGACCGCGACACCACCGTGCACATGGCGGCCGCCGTGGCCGAGCAGGTGTTCATCCCGTTCACCATCGGGGGCGGGATCCGCTCGGTCGACGACGCCCGGGCCCTGCTGCGGGCCGGCGCCGACAAGGTGTCGGTCAACTCCGCCGCCGTGGCCCGGCCCGAGCTGGTGAGCGAGATCTCCGCCGTGTTCGGGGCCCAGTGCTGCGTGGTGGCCATCGACGCCCGCCGGTCGTCGGGGGCCGACGGCCCCGCCTCGGGGTTCGAGGTCTACGTGCGGGGCGGGAGGGCCGCCACCGGCCTCGATGCCGTGGAATGGGCCCGCACGGTGGAACGGCTGGGGGCGGGCGAGATCCTGCTCACCTCGATGGACCGCGACGGTACCCGTGACGGGTTCGACCACGAGCTGAACCGGGCCGTGGCCGAGGCCGTCAACCTGCCCGTGATCGCCTCGGGCGGTGTCGGCACCCTGGCCCATCTGGCCGACGGGGTGACCGAGGGCGGGGTCGACGCCGTCCTGGCCGCCAGCATCTTCCATTTCGGCGAGGCCACGATCGCCGACGCCAAGCGGGCCATGACCGCCGCCGGCATCACCGTCCGCCCCCCCGACGAGAGCTGAACCCCCGAAATTACGCGTCCAGGTAGCGCTCAGCGCTACCTGGACGCGTAAGAACGTCGGGGACGGGGGTGGGAGGGCGGGTCAGGGGGCGATGGCGTCGAGGGCCTCGGCCGCGACGGCCACCACCCGGTCGAGGCCGGTCATGAAGAAATGGTCGGCGCCCGGCACGGGAGAGACGGTGGTGTTGACGGCATCGGCCACCATCGGCACCAGGTCGTCGTAGGGGCGGAACTGGTCGTCGGTGGCCGACGCCATCCAGACCGGCCGGGGGTCGGCCAGCGCCACCATCTCGGTCGGGTCGACCACCCGCAGCACGGGGGCCACGGCCAGCCAGCCCGCAACCCCTGGATGGTCGACGGCCAGCGACACGTCGGCCCCGAACGAATAACCGGCCAGGAGCAGCGGGACCCCGGGCCATCGTCGGGCCAGCTCGTCGAGCGCCGCGGCTGCGTCGAGCCGCTCCCCCCGGCCGTGGTCGTGACGGCCCTCGGAGCCGCTGGTGCCCCGGAAGTTGAACCGCAGCACGGCCGCTCCCCGGGGCGGCAGCCCGCTGAACAGCGCTTCCACCACGTTGTTGTACATCGATCCGCCGTGCAGGGGATGGGGATGGCACACCGCCACCGCCGCCCGGGGGGTGTCGCCCCCGGCGGGCACCGCCAGCTCCGCCCGGAGGTCGAGTCCGTCGGCGGTCGACACCGCCAGGCGGGTCACCGCCACCGCCGCCCCTTGGCCCATGTCGTCGCTCATAGGGGGAGACGCTACCGTTTCTCCCGTGGCCGACGAAGATCCGACTCCTGAACCCTTGAGCGCCCCGGTGGCGAAAGGGGCGGCGGCCGGCGGCGAGAAGATGCCGATCAAGATGCTGAACGACCGCATCCTGGTGAAGCTGGAAGGGCCCGACGGGGAGCGCAAGAGCTCCGGTGGCATTCTGATCCCGGCCACAGCGCAGGTGGGCAAGCGGCTGGCTTGGGCCCAGGTGGTGGCGCTCGGGCCCAGCGTGCGGTCCATGGAGACCGAGGACCGGGTGCTGTTCAACCCGGAGGACCGCTACGAGGTCGAGGTCGGCGGGCGCGACTACATCATCCTGAGGGAGCGTGACATCCACGCCGTGGCGGCCAAGCGCCTCGACGACTCCCACACCGGCCTCTACCTCTGATCCGGGGCGGAATCCCCGTGGCCAGCGAACCCCTGCCCCCGCCTCCCTTCGGGGCAGCCCAGCCGATCGAGGCCGCCGCCGAGCAGTTGGCGGCCGTGCTGTACAACGACCAGGGGCTCGTCCCGGCGATCGTCCAGGACGACGAGAACGGCGAGGTGCTCATGATGGCCTGGATGTCGGCCGAGTCGTTGGCCATCAGCCTGGCCGAGGGCCGCACCGTGTTCTGGTCCCGTTCCCGCCAGGAGCTGTGGCGCAAGGGCGACACGTCGGGCGACCGCCAGTGGATCCGCAGCGCCTGGTACGACTGCGACGGCGACGTGCTGCTGTTCCGGGTCCACCAGGAGGGTCAGGGGGCATGTCACACCGGCGCCCGTTCCTGTTTCTTCAGATCCTTCGGACCCATGCCCGGGCCTGAACCCGCCGTGCCCCCCACCCAGGAGGAGTCCCCCCGATGACGACCAGCCGCGAGGAGTTCCGGTCGCTGGCCCGCCAGTACCGGGCGGTCCCGATCCACCGGGAGCTGCTGGCCGACATGACCACACCGGTGGCCGCCTTTCTGCGCTGCGTGGGCAACGAGCCGGGCTTCGCCCTCGAATCGGTAGAGAACGGAGAGCGCTGGAGCCGGTTCAGCTTCATCGGCCGCCGGGCCCCGGCCACCCTCGTGTGCCGGGGCCGCCAGGTCGAGCTGCGGGGCACCCTGCCCGACGCCGACCTGCCGCTCGACCGGGGCATCCTGGCCACGGTGGAGGCCCTGCTGGAGCGCTATCGCTCGCCCCGCCTGCCCGACCTGCCGCCCCTCACCGCCGGCCTCGTCGGCTATCTCGGCTACGACGTGGTGCGGGAGGTGGAGCGGCTGCCGAACGTGCCGGCCGACAGCCACGGCTACCCCGACGCCGTGCTCGACGTGATCGGCGAGCTGGCGGTGTTCGACCACTGGCGCCAGCGGGTGACGCTGGTGGCCACCGCCATGCTGCCGGCCGACGCCGACGAGGCCACCATCGACCTGGCCTACGACGACGGCATCCGGCGCCTCGACCAGCTCACAGCCGACGGGGCCCGTCCGGTCGACGAGCCGCTGATGGAGCCGCCGGCCGATCTCGACCTGCCCGACGTCCGGGAATCGCTCTCGGGTGAGATGTACCAGCGGGCGGTGGAGGCGGCCAAGGAGTACATCCGGGCCGGCGACATCTTCCAGGTGGTGCTGTCCAAGCGGTTCGACTTCGACCTCGAGGCCGAGCCGTTCGACGTGTACCGGGTGCTGCGCCAGATCAACCCCAGCCCCTACATGTACTTCCTCCGCCATCCGGAGCTGACCCTGGTGGGCTGCTCGCCCGAGCCGTTGGTGCAGGTCAACGACGGCCGGGTGATCTCCCGGCCCATCGCCGGCACCCGGCGCCGGGGCCGCACTGACGAGCACGACAAGCTGATGGCCTCCGAGCTCACCGAGGACCCCAAGGAGCGGGCCGAGCACGTGATGCTGGTCGATCTGGCCCGCAACGACATCGGCCGGGTGGTGCGCTACGGCACCCTCCACCTCGACGAGCTGATGACGCTGGAGCGCTACTCCCACGTCATGCACCTCACCTCGCAGGTGTCGGGCGACCTGGTGCCCGATCGCTCGGTCATCGACGTCCTGCGGGCCACCATGCCGGCCGGCACCGTGTCGGGCGCCCCCAAGGTGCGGGCGATGGAGATCATCGACGAGCTGGAGCCGGTGAAGCGGGGGCCCTACGCCGGGGTGGTCGGCTACCTCGACTTCTCGGGCAACCTCGACACGGCCATCACGATCCGCACCATGTTCTGCGGGCCCGAGGGGCAGGCCTCGGTCCAGGCTGGCGCCGGCGTGGTGGCCGACAGTGTGCCCGAGCTGGAGAACCTGGAGTGCTGGAACAAGGCGCGGGCCCTGTTGGCGGCGGTGGAGCCGGCCCGCCGCATGCGCCCCCGCAGCGCCTCAGCCGTGCGCTAGACGCGTAGCGTCCCGGTGGGGTGGGGCTCCCGTAGTCTCGACGCGTAGCGTCCCGGTGGGGTGGGGGCCCCGCCGGGGATGGGGGAGGCCGGCGGGGGCGCCAGCCCCCGAATTCAGAGCGCCCACCGGGCGGTGACATCGGCCCACAGGTCTTCGGCGATCCAGGTGGAGCCGGCGTAGGTGATGTGGATGCCGTCGGGGGCCCGGGCCACCTTGGCCTTGCCATCGGGGCCGGTGATGGTGCCGGCGAACCCCCCGGCGGGGCCGCTGAAGCGGGGCATGAGATCCACGAATGTGACCCAGGGCCGGGCCGCCGCCTCCTCGGCCAGGATGGCGTCGATCGAACGGGCCAGGCCGTCGCGCTCGCCGTCCCGCATCGGAGGCAGGCCGATCCACCACAGGTGGCTGGAGCCGGTCCGGCCGGCTGGCGGTCGGGTGGACTCCATGATGCCGACCACCCGCACCCGGTATTCGGCCAACCAGGGCCCGGATCCGACGGCCAGGTTCTGGTCCCCGGCCCGCATGGGCTGGTTGTCGTTGCCGCCCACCATGAACACCAGGGCCTCAGGGGGCTCCGGGCGGGCCATGATCGCGCCGATGCGGGCCGGCCAGTCGTAGGTGTCGGGCCGGGTGAGGCCGGTGCCGATGTGGAAGTCGAGATCCACCGCCGTCAGCCGGCGATCCGACAGGGGGGCCAGGAGTTGGTTGCCCACGTACTCGCCCAGCGAGTCGCCCCCGGCCCAAAGCCGGAGCCGGCTCTCGGGGGTGACGACCCGGGCCGCTGCGGGCTCGGGTACGGGGTCGACCACGGCCGGGCCGAGCCCGGGGGCCGGAGCCGGAATGGCACCGGGCGCCGGGCCCGGAGGCACCGCCGGGCCCGACGCCGGGGTGGCCGAGGCCGCATCGTCCGGTCCGGCCGGGGGGCTGACAGGTCCGGGTGCCGCCGACGAGCTCGGGTCAGTGGTGCCGGGATCGGTGGCGGTACTCGTGGCCGCGCCGGTACCGGCCGCCGCGTCGCCCGGCCGCGGCGGGCCGAAGCGGGTGGGCCCGGCCGTCGAGGTCCCGGTGGTGGCGGACGGGCCAGCGACCATGGTCCCGCCGAGAGCGGGGTCCGTCGCCGGACCGTCGCCGGTGAACCGGGAGCTGCCGCCTGCTCCCGGACTCCCGGCGGCAGGCGTATTCTCCGGAGCACCGGCCGCCGCCTCCTGCGGGCTGGTGGGGGCGGGAGCAGGGGAGCGGCGGGGTTCGTCGGTGGAGCGGCCCAGGAGTCGGGCCAGGGCCTGATCGGGCCAGTCGAGGCCACCGGCCTCAGCCAGGCGGTGAAGGGGTCGGGCCACGGCCAGGGTCAGCGACCGCTGGGTGCCGAACGGCTGGGACGATGCCGTGGCCTCCAGGTGGCTGCTCGACAGGCCGAGCGTGACCGTGAGGCACACCAGGAGCTGGCACAGCACCGTGCGGGGCGTGGGCCGGCGGCGGGTGGGGCGATCCTCCGGCCCTGGCGGCGGGGGCAGGGGAGCGGGGCGGGGATGCCGATTGCGGAAACGGTACGACATGGCTCAGAAACGGAAGTAGATGAATGGGGCGACGCCCTGGGGGCCGAGGGCGATCACGAGCGAGAGCCACACCCCCACCAGGGCGCTCTGGAGCGCCGGGTCGAGGCGGCTCAGTGGGCGGTGGAACCAGTGGTGGTAGACGAGGCGGAGTTGGCGGGCCGGGACGAGTTGGATTCCAACTGCGGCCGCGATCAGGCCCACCGCTACCAGGCTGACAGATCCGGCGGCCGTTGCCCCGCCCGGCCCTCGCACCAGGCCGGCCAGGAAGTCGCCGGTCTCGCCCAGGCTCTGGGCCCGAAAGGGCACCCAGGCCAGGCACACGAGGTGGAAGGTGAGCAGCCAGCGGGCCGTGGGCCCCAGCCAGGCCGGCGCCGCGGCACCGGTGCGGCGGCCGACCGCGGCCCGGCCCCGGGCCCAGGCCGCGGCGACTCCAGGGCTCCCGGCCGCCAGGCGCTCCACCGCCAGGGCCAGGCCGTGGACCGTGCCCCACAGCACGAACGTCCAGGCCGCCCCGTGCCACAAGCCGCCCAACACCATGGTGAGCAGCAGGTTGCGGTAGGTGGCCAACCGCCCCCGGCGGTTGCCGCCCAGCGACACGTAGAGGTAGTCCCGCAGCCAGCGCGAGAGCGTCATGTGCCAGCGGCGCCAGAAGTCCTGGACCGACAGGGCCCCGTAGGGTCGGTCGAAGTTGACCGGGAACCGGATCCCGAGCAGGGCGGCCAGTCCGATGGCGATGTCGGTGTAGCCGCTGAAGTCGGCGTAGATCTGCACGGCGTACCCGTAGAGGGCGGCCACCAGCTGGAGCCGGCTGGCGGCGGCGGGGGCGGCGAAGACCGGGTCGACCACCGACTGGGCCAGGTAGGTGGCCACCACCACCTTCTTGAACAGGCCCCGGCCGATCCACCACGCCGCCCCCACCACGTCGATCTCGGCCCGGTCGCGCCGCCCGATCAGTTGAGGCAGGAACTCCGAGGCCCGCACGATGGGCCCGGCCACGAGATGGGGAAAGAACGACAGGTAGAGGGTGAAGTCGAGCAGCGAGCGGTCGTCGACCTCGCCCCGGTAGGTGTCGACCACGTAGCTGATGGCCTGGAAGGTGAAGAACGAGATGCCGACGGGTAGTACCAGGTCGAGCCCAGGGAGCGTGTGGCTGGCCCCCAGCAGGCGGCTCAGGGCCTCGGCGAAGAATCCGTAGTACTTGAACACGCCGAGCACGGCCAGGTCGGCCGTCACCGCCGTGGCCACCAGCGCCCGGCGGGCCCGGCGGGCCGGGGTGGCGATGAGCAGACGGGCGTATCCCCAGTTGACCAGCGTCGAGCCGGCCAGCAGCCCGCAGAAGCGCCAGTCCCACCAGCCGTAGAACAGGTACGAGGCGACGACCATGGCGACCTTCCACGCCCGGTCCCTGGCGTGGAGCGCAGTGTGGACGGCGTAGACGGTGACGAAAAACAGGGCGAACGTCACGGTCGGGAACAGCATCGCTGCCGTTCGTTGTATCACCGGGTTCCAGTACTGCCACCGGTAGGGGCTGGGAGATCCTGCCACCGAAAGGGGACGCAAGATCCCGGCGGCGGCAGGAGGTCGAGGACTTGCGCCCGGGCCCCGGTGTGGCATAAGAGCAGTCCATGACCGACCAGACCCCAACCGGCCCAGGCACCGTCTCCGTCCAGGTCGACGGCGCTGTCCGCACCGTCACCCTGAACCGGCCCGAGAAGAGCAACGCCATGGACGCCGACATGCTCCGGGCGCTGGAGGTGGCGTTCAATCCCGTGCCCGGCCCCGCGGCGGAGGAGCGGGTGGCGGTGATCCGGGCCGAGGGTCGGGTGTTCTGCTCCGGCCTCGATCTGAGGGGCAGCCTGGGCCGGGACCAGGACGTGGAGAAGCTGTTCCACCGGGTGGAGACGTGGCCCCTGCCGGTGGTGGCCGTGGTACAGGGAGCGGCCATCGCCGGCGGCAACGAGCTGGCCCTCCACTGTGACCTCGTGGTGGCCTCGGAGGAGGCTCGGTTCGGCATGTCGCTGGCCCAGGTGGGGCTGGCCCCGTCGTGGTTCCTGACCAAGAAGCTGCTGGAGGTCGGCGGCCCGGTGGCCACTCGCGAGATCCTGCTTCTGGGCGACCCGATCCCGGCCCGCCGTATGGCCGATCTGGGCCTGATCGCCCGCTGCGTGCCGGCGGCCGACCTCCAGGCCGAGGCGGACAAGGTGATCGACCGGCTGGTGCGCAACGCCCCGCTCAGCCTGAAGGCCATGAAAGCCACGATCAACCGGGAAATGACGTTCCGTGACGGCATCTTCCACGCCGACACCGAGCAGATGGTGCGGGCCGCCATCAAGAGCGCCGACGCCAAAGAAGGCGTGCGGGCCCGCATGGAACGCCGCGACGCCCGGTTCACGGGAGAGTAAGTGGGGCCGGTAGCGTCGGGATCATGCTCGATCTCGACGCCACACTCCACGCCTTCGCCCACACCGTGGCGGCAGTGGCCACCGAACGCGACGTGGTGGAGGCGGTCGGCCCCGACGCCGCCTCCTTCCTGCAGGGCCAGCTCAGCCAGGAGATCGAGAAGCTGGCCGTCGGCGCCTCGGCCCCGACTCTGCTGCTCCAACCCCAGGGCAAGGTAGACGCCTGGATCCGGGTGAGTCGCCTGGAGCCGGAGCGGTTCTGGCTCGACGTCAGCGCCGGTTTCGGGGCCCGGGTGGCCGAGCGCCTCAACCGGTTCAAGATCCGGGTCAAGGTGGAGCTGACCCTGCACGAGCGCCAGCCCGTGCTGGCTGTGCGGGGCCCCGACGCCGCCGGCGGCCCGGCGGCCCTGGCCCTCGACCCCGGCGACGCCGTGGTGCTGGCGCTGCCGGCCGAGCAGGCCCGGGGGGCCGGCCCCGGCTTCGACCTGGTCGGCGCCGTGCCGGCCGACGGGCCGGTCCCGGTGGGCCCGCCCGAGGCGCTGGAGGCCTGGCGGATCCGTTGGGGCCTGCCGGCCATGGGCCGGGAGCTCGGCGAGTCGACGATCCCCGCTGCCGCCGGCATCGTGGAGGAGTCGGTGAGCTTCACCAAGGGCTGCTACGTGGGCCAGGAACTGGTGGCCCGCATCGACTCCCGGGGCGCAGCCACCCCCACCCGGCTCTGCGGCCTTCGGCTGGCCCGGCCGTTGGAATTGGCGGGGGGCGAGGCGGTGGAGGTCGGCGGGGCCGAGGTGGGCCGGATCACGAGCTACGCCCCCGTCACCGGGGAGGGGGCTCTGGCCCTCGCCTACTGCCGGCGGTCGCTGGAGGTGCCGGGCCCCGTCGAGGTGGTCGACGCCGCCGGGCAACGGGTGGCGGCCGACGCGGTGAAGCTGCCGTTCTGAGCGGGGCTGAGAAGTCGGCGGGTGGTCCCCATCGTGCGGCAATCGCCGCGGCGAGCAGCTAGGTTCTGCGCCATGTCGAAGATCGCGCTCATCGCCAAGCTCACCGCCGCCGAGGGAAAGGCCGACGAGCTGAAGGCCACGCTCGCCTCGCTGATCGCCGCCGCCGAGGAAGAGGCCGGCCTCGAGGTCTACAGCGCCCACGAGGACCAGAAGGACCCCAACGTGATCTGGTTCTACGAGCTCTACGCCGGCCAGGAGGCACTCGACGTCCACGGACGGGGAGAGCAGATGAAGCCGGCCATGAAGGCCCTCGGCTCGATGCTGGCCGGTCGCCCGGAGGTGACCTTCCTCACCCCACTGGCGGCCAAGGGCCTGAGTGTCTGAGCCGGCGGGGGGAGTGGTCACCTACCTCGACAAGATCCTGGCCGCCCACCGCGACCAGGCCCGATCCGACAACCGGAGCCTCGACCAGCTGGTGGAGGAGGCCCGCCGGGCCGAGCCGGCCCGGGGATTCCGCCGGGCCCTGGCCGAGGCCGAGGGGCTCGCCGTCATCAGCGAGATTAAGCGCCGGTCGCCGTCCAAGGGTGACCTGAACCCCGGTGTCGATCCCGGACCGTGGGCCGTTGCCTATCAGGGCGGGGGCGCCACCTGCCTGTCGGTGCTCACCGACCAGGAGTTCTTCGGCGGTTCGGCCGAAGACCTGGCCGCGGCCCGGGCTGCGGTGCCGATCCCGACGTTGCGCAAGGATTTCACGGTCTCGGCCCGCGACGTGTGCGATGCCCGGCTGATGGGGGCCGACGCCGTGCTGTTGATCGTGGCCGCCCTCGACGATCTGGAGTTGGCCGACTTCCACGACTTGGCCGTCGAGCTGGGGCTCGACGTGCTGGTGGAGACGCACGACGAGGCCGACGTCGATCGGGCCCTTTCGGTGGGGGCCACCCTGATCGGAGTCAACCAGCGGGATCTCGTCACCTTCGAGGTGGACACCGAGCGGGCGGTGCGCCTGGCCGGCGTGCTGCCCGACGGCGTGGTGCGGGTGGCCGAGTCGGGGGTTCGGGGCCCGAGCGACGCTCGGGTGCTGTACGAGGCCGGCTATCACGCCGTGCTGGTGGGCGAAGCTCTGATGACGTCGGGCGACCCGACGAGCGCCGTGGCTGGTCTGCGGGCCGTCTGCTGATCGGCCCGACAGGAGCCGGAGCGGCAGCAGCCGGCAGCGAAGAACATCAGCTCAAGGCCGGGTTTGGTCCGGTACCGTCTAGGGCGATGTTCGTGAAGATCTGTGGCATCACGACGGTGGACGATGCCCTGCTCGCCGCCGGGCTCGGAGCCGACGCCGTCGGCATGATCTTCGCCGAGTCGTCGCGGCGCATCACCCAGGGCGAGGCCCGGGACATCGCCCGGCGTCTGCCGGCCGAGATCGTGTCGGTCGGGGTGTTCCGCAACGAGCGGCGGGAGCGGGTGGCCGAATTGGCCAACTCGATCGGCCTGCGGGCCGTCCAGCTCCACGGCAACGAATCGCCCGAAGACGTCCAATGGGTGGCCGAACGGGTCCCGATCGTGATCAAGGTCTTTGCCGCCTCCGACCCCACCCTGCACCGGGTGGAGGAGTTCGGTCCGGTGTGGCCGATGATCGACTCGCCCACGCCCGGCAGCGGCCGGGCATTCGACTGGTCGGCCCTGGAAGGGGCCTGGCCCCACCGGCGGTTCATCCTGGCCGGCGGACTCCATGCCGGCAACGTGGCCGAAGCCATCGCCGCCGTGCGGCCCTGGGGTGTCGACGCCGCCTCCGGCACCGAGGCCTCGCCCGGCCGCAAGGATCCGGTGAAACTCCGCCAGTTCCTGGCGGCGGTGCGGGAGGCCGCCCCCGACGACGATGACGGTGGACCAGGGGCCGCCGCCCCGTTCGCCGCTGCCCCCGCCGCCGACCGACCACGACCACCCGACCCAGACGAGGATGCATGATGGCGATAGCCGAGGCCCGTGACCCGTCGGGCCAACCAACCCGCAGGGTTGCCGTGATGGGCGAACCCGATGCCACCGGCCGATTCGGTCGGTTCGGCGGCCGGTTCGTGCCCGAGACGCTGGTGCCGGCCTGTGCCGAGCTGGAGGCGGCCTTCCGCCAGGCCTGGTCCGACGACGCCTTCCGGTCCGAGTACCGCGAGCTGCTGACCGGCTACGCCGGCCGCCCGTCGGCCCTCACCGAGTGCCACAACCTGTCGCAGCAGCTGGGCCTGCGCCTGCTGCTCAAGCGGGAAGACCTGAACCACACCGGCAGCCACAAGATCAACAACGTGCTGGGCCAGACGCTGTTGGCCCGCCGCATGGGCAAGACCCGGATCGTGGCCGAGACCGGGGCCGGCCAGCACGGGGTGGCGTCGGCCACCGCCGCCGCCTATTTCGGCCTGGAGTGCGTGGTCTACATGGGCGAGGTCGACGTGACCCGCCAGGCCCTCAACGTCTACCGCATGCGGCTGCTGGGGGCCGAGGTCCGGCCCGCCCTGTCGGGTAGCCGCACCCTGAAAGACGCTGTCAACGAGGCCATGCGGGACTGGGTGGCCACCGTGGCCAACACCCACTACTGCCTGGGTTCGGTGATGGGCCCCCACCCCTACCCGTGGATGGTGCGGGAGTTCCACCGGGTCATCGGCGACGAGGCCCGGGACCAGTGCCGGGCCCTGCTCGGCGGCGACCCCGACGTGGTGGTGGCCTGCGTGGGCGGCGGGTCCAACGCCATCGGCATCTTCTCCGGCTTCGCCGACACCTCGGCCGAGCTGGTTGGGGTGGAGCCGGCCGGTGGGGCCGCCGTGGGCAAGGGCATCCCCGGCGTGGTCCACGGCTCGCTGTCGTACCTGATGCAGGACGAGTACGGCCAGGTGCTGGAGGCCCAGTCGGTGTCGGCCGGGCTCGACTACCCGGGCATCGGCCCCGAGCACGCCCACCTGGCCGACATCGGCCGGGCCCGCTACGAGGCGGTGACCGACCGGGAGGTGCTCGACGCCTTCGAGCTGCTGGCCCGCACCGAAGGCATCATCCCGGCCCTCGAGCCGGCCCACGGGTTGGCCTGGATCGTCCGGGCCCGTGAGGAATTGGCCGGCCGCACCGTGCTGTTGAACCTGTCGGGCCGGGGCGACAAGGACGTGGCCCAGGTCCAGGCCATCCAGGACGGCGACCCCGAGGCGCTGAAGACGGTGAGCTTCTGATGGCTGGCCTCGAAGCGCATCTGCGGGCCCGCCGGGCCGACGGCCACAAGCTGCTGCTGCCGTACCTCACCGCCGGGTACCCGGTGGGGGAGTGGCCCCGCCTGATCGAGGGGTTCGCCCTGGCCGGGGCGGACGGCATGGAGATCGGCCTCCCGTTCAGCGACCCGGTGATGGACGGCCCCACCATCCAGGAGGCGTCGACCCTGGCCTTGGAAGCGGGGGCCAACCCTCAGGCCCTGCTGGACGAGGTGGCCAAGATGGAGGCCGGCATCCCGCTGGTGGCCATGACGTATTACAACATCTGCTTCCGCATGGGCCACGAGCGCTTCGCCAGCGCCCTGGTGCAGGCCGGGGTGTCGGGTTGCATCCTGCCCGACCTGCCGCTGGAGGAGCTGGGCCCGTGGGCCGAGGCGGCCGATGCCGCCGGTATCGAGACTGTGCTGCTGGCCGCCCCCACCGCCCCCGACGAGCGGCTGGTCCGGATCGCCGAGCGGGCCCGCGGCTTCATCTACGGCGTGGGCCTGGTGGGCATCACCGGTGAGCGCGACGAACTGGCGGCCAGCGCGGTGGAGATGGCCCGCCGGCTCAAGGAGATCACCGACAAGCCGGTGATCATCGGCGTCGGGGTGTCGACCCCGGAGCAGGCGGCCGAGGTGTGCCAGGTGGCCGACGGCGTGGTGGTCGGTTCGGCCATCGTGCGCCGGCTGCTGGAGACGGGTTCGGTCGACGCCGCCATCACCTTCGTCGGCGAGTTGCGGGCCGCCCTCGATGGTTGCTGAGCGGCCGTTCCCGCCCACCGATCCGGGATGCGAGCTATGCCGGGCCGACCGGTTCACCCACTGGTACGCCGTCACCGATGATGGCTGGGTGGCCGACTGCGAGGTATGTTCGGTCCCGATGGTGGTGTGGTGGGACCACGGGCCCGACTGTGGCCCTGAGCCCCGGGAGCGGCTGCTGGCCGCCCTCGGCGAGGCGGCCGACGAGCGTTTCGGCCCGGGCGCGTGGCGGTTCGACACCACCATGCGCCAGGTGCCCGAACACTTCCACGCCCACGCCCGCGACGACCGCTGGTTCGCCGAACGCTTCGCCCGCCCCCTGTCCCGCTACACGGGGGTCGGGGGCGAGCGGGTGACGATGCCGCTCCCCGGATTCCAACCCGGAGATCCCACGTGAGCGATCCGTATGAGCATCCCGAGCCGGGCGATCCCGGCTCCCGGATCGAATGGCGCCACATGGACTGGGAGCACCTCGGCTCCCGCTACGCCCACGACCTGATCCTGTTCCAGGCCCGCTACGACCAGCTCAAGCATCCCTCATCGGGTCGGGTGTTCGAGCGGATCGTGCTGGAGTCGGTCGACTGGGTGAATTGTGTGGCCGTCACCGCCGACGGGCACCACGTGATGGTGCGACAGTTCCGATTCGGTAGCCGCTACACCACGCTGGAGACCCCGGGCGGCATGGTCGACGAGGGGGAGGACTCCCTCACGGCCGCCCGCCGGGAGTTGCTGGAGGAGACGGGCTACGGCGGTGGCACCTGGACCTACCTGGGTTCGGTGGAGCCCAACCCCGCCTTCCACGACAACCTGTGCCACCACTGGCTGGGCGTCGGCGTGGAGCTGGTGGCCCCACCCACCCCCGGCACCGGCGAGCACCTGACGGTCGAGCTGATGACCGACGACGAGGTGATCGCGGCCGCCCGCAACGGCGAGATACGCCACGCCTTGGCCCTGTCCGTGATCGGCCGGGTGCTGGACATCTGGCCCCGCCCCGAACTACCCCGAAACTAGGAGCCTGAGCCGCGCTCAGCGCGTCTCAGGCTCCTAAATTTCGGGGGGTGTGGCCGCCCTGGCGGTGGTCGAAGCGCTGGTGGTGGTCGGCCAGTAGGTCGGTGCCGTAGTCACCGCCGTTGGGCGTGCGGACCACGGTGTGGACGTGGTGGCGGGACGGCTCCTCGTTGTCGAGGGCCACGCCAGGGTGATGGTCGAACTCCACCAGCAGCACCGGGCTGTGGACCCGGTAGTAGAACGGTGAGGAGTCGTCGGTACCGCCGTACCAGGAGAACCAGGTCTCGTCGAGATGGGCCTCCACCTCGGCCAGCCGGCCGGCGGCATGGGCGTCGGCCGACCAGCCGACGTAGGTGGCGGCCAGCGAGACCAGCAGCTTGCGCTGGGTGTCGCTGAGGTCGGCTCCGGCCACGCCCTGGTAGGGGGCCACCAGGTTGTCGTGGAAGGCACCGGCCGCCATCCGGCCGTCGAAGGCGTTCTGGAGCAGGGCCGGAATGTGGTCGGGGTGGATCGACGGGTAGAGGACGGCCTGGGCCCGCTGGGTGCTGTCGAGCGACCGGATCAGGTCGAGACCCAGCGACTCCTCGGGGTCGAACAGGGAGATGCCGGCCAGGGGGCCCAGGTTCACCCGGCGGGGCTCGGCCCCCATGAAGGTGGGGGTGGTGACGAGGTGGCCGTCCACCGCCACGGCGTTCACGCACAGGTGGTGGCCGTCGATCTGCCAGCCCCAGGGCTCGGATCCCGCCGGATCACCGAAGATCGACAGGAAGTAGGGCCATTCGCCGAACGCCTCGTGGTCGCCCGTGATCTCGGCCAGCAGCTCGTTGAGGCGCATGATCGACCGGGCCTGGTGGAAGCCCCGAGCCGACAGCGACGCCCGCACGATGTCGAGCGCCGCCTCCCGCTGGGCCGGCACCAGGTCCTCCAGCATCAGGCCGTGGCGGAAGTGGTTCATGTGGACGTTGATCCACATCCGCCACTGGTCGGCGTCGAAGGCGAACGTTGCCCGCTGGCGTTGCTCCGGCGAGAGGGCGGCCAGGAAGGCCTGGGCCGCGTCGGCCACCGCCGTCGTGCCCGGCCCTCGCCTCGGGGGTCCGGAAGGGAAGCGGGGCCGGACGACACCGTCGGTGGTGACGCCCCGGAAGGGCCGGGCCAGCTCGGCCGCCCGCTCGTCGACGATCTCCAGGATCGCCGGTGCCGCCGTGGAGACGTGGACCCGGGCCGACATCGAGGGCATGGGCCGGAGCCCGAACCGGCGCCACCCGTCGGCCTCCTGCTCCTGGGCGGTCCCGATCGGGGTGCTCACCTTGCGGGCCAGTAGGGGCTCGTCGGGGAGCGGGGGACGGATCTCGGCCAGCACGTCGAGTACCTGGTCGACCAGGTGGGCATTGGTGTGCACGGCGGTGGTGGAGTCGAGCCGGGTGCCACCCCAGGCGTCTCGGAACACGCCACCGGCCTCGGTGACGAGCAGGCTGGGGCCGGCGTGGTCCCACAGCGAGCCGAAGGTCATGATGGCCACGTCGAGACGGCCTTCGGCCACCATGGCGGCGTCGAGGGCGAAGCAGTGGCTGCGGGGCTCGGCCGGCGGGGTGAACCGCTGGGCCACGGTGTTGCGCCAACCCAGGAGGAAGCCCTCGAAGGGGATCACGATCACCGAGGCGTTCTCCAGTTGCCCGGTGGCGGTGCAGCGCAGGCGGGTGCCGACGGAGCGGTCGAACATGAGGCCCGGTGGCTTCCCGCCGTCCGGTCGGTAGGGAGCGGTCCACGCCCCGCCGCCCCGGATGGCCCACCACCGCTGGCCGAACCGAGGGGCGGTGACCAGCGCCACGGCCATGCCCTCGGCGTCCTGGAGGGCCACGATCGTGCCCCAGCCGGTGCGCCCGGCGGCGTAATTGTGGGTGCCGTCTATGCCGTCGAAGATCCAGCGCCGGGCCGCCGGCGCCCGGTCGCCCGGACCAGCCGCCGGGGCGGGGTGAGGGCCCACCTCCTCGCCGATGGCGGCGTCGGCCTGCCGGTGCTGGCGGACGAGGGCCAGCATGGCCTGCTCCACCGCCAGATCGACCTCCGACACCGGTGTGCCGTCATCCTTGGTGACCGTCCGCAGCTCCTCGGAGCGGAAGTGGGCGGTGGACACCGCATCGGCCGCATCGGCCAGCTCGAAGGCGAGGTCGAGGTCATCGTCGAGCGACGTCATGGCCTCAGTCTGCCAGCGCCCGGCGCCGACACCCGACCCCGCAGTGGTAACCTCCCTGTTACTTAGAGCCGTATCGAATAATGGGAGGGACCTCCATGGCTACCGAAACCCGCAGCACCTTCAAGCGATCCGTCACCGTGTCGGCCGACATCGACGCCGCACCGGCCGTGGTGTGGGGGCTTCTCACCGATGGGGCCGCCATGCCGTCGTGGAACTCCACCGTGACGCGCATCGAGGGTGCGATCGCCCCCGGTGAGCGGCTGGCCATCACGGTGCCGATCAGCGACCGCACGTTCAAGCCCAAGGTGGTGGCCTTCGACGCCCCCACGACGATGACGTGGGCCGATGGGCAGGCCCCCATGTTCAAGGGGGAGCGGGTGTTCCGCCTCGAGCCCCGGGGCGACGGCACCCGGTTCAGCATGACCGAGACGTTCAGCGGCATCATGCTGCCGATGATCGCCCGGTCCCTCCCCGACTTCGTTCCCGTGTTCGACGCTTACGCCGCCGATCTGAAGGCGGCCGCCGAGTTGGCGGGAGCTGACACCACCAACCGGTGACGGGTTGACCGGGGACCGGACCCAGCAACTCATCGACGCCGTCAGCTCGCCCGTACGGCGCGAGATCCTGTGGCTGGTGTGGGACCGGGAGCTGACCGCCGGCGAGATCGCGGGCGCCTTCCCTCTGCGGGCGCCGACGATCTCGTCGCACCTCGGGGTGCTGCGCCGAGCCGGGCTGGTGACCATGACCCGGCAGGGCACGTTCCGCCGCTACCGGGCCAGGGTCGAGGAGGTGCAACGCCTGCGGTCCGTGCTCGGCGACAGCGCCGGGCGGTGGGGCCCCAGCGGCCGATCGTGGGAGCGGCGGGCGTCGGGCCATACGGTGGGAGCCGCCGTGGTGTCGACGCCGGCCCCCTGCAGCCGGGCCGAGGCCTTCCTGGCGTTCACCGATCCCGCCGTCTACTCCCGGTGGGTGGGGGTGCCGGTCACGATCGACGGGGGCCGGTTCTCCATGACCATGGAATGGGGGCTACGGGTGCGGGGGGTGTATGAGCACACCGTGGCGCCGAGCCTGGTCGTCATGCGCTGGGACTTCGAGCAGGACGAGATCCCGATCCCGGGTGACGGTCGGCGGGCCTACCTGGAGATCGCCGCCGACCCGGACGGCGGGGCGGGGTGCACGGTCGAGGTGACCCAACTGCTGCGGGCCACCGACCACGCCGTCTACATGGAGCGGGCCTGGGGGATGATCCTGGCCCGCTTCGCCGCCGGGGTACGGGCTGCCCTTCCCGCCGCCGGGCCCTGAGCGGGCCCGCCGGCGGGACGTCGGGTCAGATGGCCCGCATCCGGTTGTTGCGGGCGTTGTGCTCCAACTCAGCCAGGCCCAGGTGCTCGAGCAGAGGGGGCAGGTACATGCCGAACCGGCCGCGCAGGCCCTTCTTGAGCCCGTACCAGCCGCCGACGGGGTTGTCGGCCGACCGCCCCCACGCCTCGACGGTTCCGTCCTTGGCCGGCTTCTGCTCGTCGGCCGAGCCCAGGTCCATCCAGTCGCCGTGAGCTTTCAGCATGGCGTGGAGGTCGTCGATGCAGCGGGCGTCGTACAGGAGCACCGTCTTGCCCACCGTGCACACGATCACGTCGGTGCCGTCGCGCTCGTCCCGGTGCATCGTGTAATCCGACGACAGCGGCGGCGTCTTGAGCCGCCACGGATCATCCTCGGTACCGGATCCACTGCTGATCGCCTCATCGGCCATGCTGTCTCCCTTGTCTGTCGTGGTCGGTCAGGTCGGCGGCGGGGTGCTGACGGCGGCCTGGTCGAAAAGCTGCATGATGTGACTCCAGGCCATGGCCGTGCGCTCCCGCCGGGGCGGGCCCTGGTCGCCCAGAGCGTCCCAGCCGCGCTGGGTCAGGTGGACCCGGGTGCCGTCGGGCACCGGTTCGAACGTGACATCCACCAGGGTGGCCTCGGCCCGGTCGAAGAACAGGTGCCACCAGTAGGTGATCCGCCGGGGCGGGTCGAAGGCGACGACTTCGCCCCACGGGTGCTCGGCCCCGTCGGGGCCCTGCTCGTAGATGCGGCCGCCCGGGGTGGGCTCGAACACGATCCGGGCCGGATTGCCGCTGATCGTGTGGCTGGCCGGCCACCACAGGCTGGTGCGGGCGGTCCACAGCGCGAAGGCGTGATCTGGCGATGCGGCCACCACCAGCTCGACGTCCAGGGGCGGCACCACGTCGGCGCCGTCCGGCGCGGTGCCGTCTGGCGGGGTGCCGTCGTCGCTCATGGCTGGTCCGGTGCGGTGTTGTCGGCCACCAGCTTAAACCGGGCCGCCGCCTCGCCCCAGAGTTCGGCGAAGTAGGCCCGCACGGCGTCAGCCCCCTCGGAGCGGAGCCGGTACAGATGTCGCGTGCCGACGATCTCGTCGGTCACCAGCTCAGCCCTCTTCAGCAGCCGGAGGTGACGGGACACCGCCGGCCGGCTGATCGGCAGGCGGTCGGCGATGGCCTGCACCGGCAGGGGGCCCTCGGCCACGATCTCCAGGATCCGACGGCGGTTGGGGTCGCCCAGGGCGTCGAGGACGGCGGCATGGAGCTCGGCGCTCATGGCCGCACTCTAGCGGTAACCAACCGGTTACTGAAGGGCGACGAACCGAAAAAAGGAGCCTGAGCCGCGCTCAGCGCGGCTCAGGCTCCTCAGAATCCCGACGGGGGAGGGATCAGCGCAGGGTGGGGGCGGTGAGCGAGCTGTCGTAGGCCCGGTTCACGCCCGAGACGATGGCCCGCAGCGAGGCGGTGGTGATGTCGCCGTGCATGCCGACCCCCCACAGCTCCTGGTCGCCCACCTTCAGCTCCATGTAGGTGACGGCCTTGGCGTCGGTACCGGCGCCGATGGCGTGCTCGTGGTAGTCGAGCACCCGCACGTCCAGCTCGCGGTGGGTCCGCAGGGCGGTGACGAAGGCCTCTACGGCCCCTCCGCCCTCACCGTCGATCACGACCTCATCGCCGTCCACCTGCACCCTGGCCTCCACCCGGCTGCGATCGGTGCCCGCCGCGTTGTGCGAGGTCGAGAACGACAGCAGCTCGTAGGGCTTGTCGACCGCCAGGTAGTGGTGGCGGAACTCGTCCCAGATCTCCTGGCCCGTGATCTCCTTGCCCGTGGTGTCGGTGATGGTCTGGATCACCCGGGTGAACTCGATCTGCAGCCGCCGGGGCAGGTCCAGCTGCTGCTCGGTCTTGAGCAGGTAGGCCACGCCGCCCTTGCCCGACTGGGAGTTGACCCGGATCACGTCCTCGTAGCTGCGCCCCACGTCCTTGGGGTCGATCGGCAGGTAGGGCACCTCCCACAGGGTCTGGCCGGTCTGCTCCATGGCCTCGAAGCCCTTCTTGATGGCGTCCTGGTGGGAGCCGGAGAAGGCGGTGTAGACGAGGTCGCCAACGTAGGGGTGGCGGGGGTGGACGGGCAGCTGGTTGCAGTACTCGGCCACCCGGCGCAGCTCGTTGATCTCCTGCAGCTCGAGCTCCGGAGCCACACCCTGGCTGAACAGGTTGAGGGCCAGGGTCACCACGTCGACGTTGCCGGTGCGCTCGCCGTTGCCGAACAGGGTGCCCTCCACCCGGTCGGCCCCGGCCATCACGCCGAACTCGGCTGCCGCCACCGCCGTACCCCGGTCGTTGTGGGGGTGCAGCGAGAGCACGATGCGATCCCGGTCGCGGATGTTGCGGTGGAACCACTCGATCATGTCGCCGTAGATGTTGGCCGTGCTCATCTCCACCGTGGCCGGCAGGTTGAGGATCAGGGGGTTCTCCACGGTCGGCTGGAACACGTCCATCACCGCCTCGCAGATCTGCTTGGCGAACGGCAGCTCGGTGCCGGTGAAGCTCTCGGGCGAGTACTCGTAGCGGATCTGCGTGTCTCCCATGCGGGCCTGGTTCATCACGCAACGCTTGGCTCCGGTGACGGCGATGTCGATGATCCCGGCCTCGTCGAGCCCGAACACCACCCGGCGCTGCACGGTGGACGTGGAGTTGTAGAGGTGGACGATGGCGCACCGGGCGCCGACGATCGAGTCGAAGGTCCGGTCGATCAGTTCATCGCGGGACTGGGTGAGGACCTGGATCGTGACGTCCTCGGGGATCAGGTCCTCCTCGATGATCTGGCGGATGAAGTCGAAATCGGTCTGGGAGGCGGCCGGGAACCCGACCTCGATCTCCTTGAAGCCGATCTCCACCAGCTTGTTGAACATCATGAGCTTGCGCTCGGGATCCATGGGCTCGATGAGGGCCTGGTTGCCGTCGCGCAGGTCGACGCTGCACCACAGGGGGGCCTTGGCGATGGCCTGATCGGGCCAGGTGCGATCGGGGATAGGGATCGGGGCGAAGGCCTGATACTTCTCGATCGGCATCGGCCTGGGGGTGTGAATCTGCGGGCTCATGGCTGAACTGGTTCTCCTATGACGGCGTTTGCCGGCGCCTCGGCCGGCGGAACGGGTGAGGGTGCAGCCGGGCCGTCGACGGCGGAGACCGCCGTTGGACGGTGACCGAATCGCAGAGGGGCGCTCACACCCAGCCGACCGCTCTCACCTCGCTGCCCCCGAATGGGGGCCCGGTGGTGCTGGGTCTGGCTCGACTCCGTCTCGTCGTCCTCGACTCCCGACACAGGTAACCCGGCGCGCTTGGTTAAGCGGCCGGGCCCAGAAGTCGAAGTCGAAGGTCGAGCAGAAAACGCACCGAGGTGAACTCTAGCACGTTCGGGGGGAAACGACCAGCGTCGGAGGTTTCGCCTCCGACGAGGGGTTGCACTCAGATCTCGCCCCGGGCCACCCGCTGCCCGTAGGCCTGTAGCGCATGCAGCACGTCGGGGTCGATCGAGGACCGGCAGGTGATCAAGGCTCGTTTGATGTCGGCGTAGATCTGTCGTTCGTGATCGCAGTCCGGGCACAGGTCGAGGTGGCCGATCATCTGGCGGGCCTCACCGGTGGCGGTCTCGCCGTCGAGGTAGGACTGGAGCGCGAGCAGCACCTCCTCGCACGACATATCCCGCGGATCCGACCCTGGCATGTCAGTGCCCACCTCCCAGGGCGTCGAGCCCCACCTCGGCGATGTGGTCCCGTATGCGCTTGCGGGCCCGGTGGAGGCGGGACATGACGGTTCCCACCGGCACTTCGAGCACGTCGGCCGTCTCCTGGTACGACAGCCCGTTCAGATCGACCAGCTCCACCACCTCGCGGAACTTGTCGGGTAAGGCGTTGTAGGCCGCCTCCACGGTGGCGTCGAACGTGGCCCCAACCACCAGATCCTCGGGGCCGACGGTGTTGGCGGCCTGGGTGGAATGTTCGAAGGTCAGGTCGGGGTCGGCCAGGAGGTCGGGTTGGCGCTTGCGGGCCCGGTTGATGTTGGCGTTGCGCATGATGGTGAGCAGCCACGCCCGGGGGTAGCGGCCGTCGAACCGGTTGATCGCCCGGTAGGCCCGCAGCAGCGTCTCCTGAACCAGATCCTGGGCATCGGCGTCGGAGCGGGTGAGCGATCGCGCCGTGCGGTAGAGGAGGTCCAGCTCGGGCAGCACGTACTGCTCGAAGGAGGCCGTGGTGTCGGTGGCCGGGGTCATGAGCAACACCATCGGCAACGGAACCGGACCGGGTGGAGGTTCATTCCTGCATCCTGACATGGTCGGACGAAAAACAACGTATGGTGCCCCCGTGAGCGAGCACCCTGGGCAACAGTCGGATCCCCGGCCGGCCCCGGATTCAGTCACTGAATCAGTCCCGGAGCCGGGGATCCCGTTACACACGGTCTACGAGGTGGTGGGCGGGGCACCGTTCTTCGCCCGGCTGGTGGACCGCTTCTACGAGGGGGTGGCGGCCGATCCGTTGCTCCGCCCCAGCTACCCCGAAGACCTCACCGAGTCCCGGCAGTGGCTCACCCTGTTTCTGTGTCAGTACTGGGGCGGGCCCGCCACCTACAGCAACCACCGGGGTCATCCCCGGCTACGGATGCGGCACTTCCCGTTCGTGATCGGCCGGGCCGAGCGGGACGCCTGGCTGACCCACATGTCGGCCGCGGTAGAGGAGTCCGACGCTCCGGAGGAGGCCAAGAGCCTCTTCCGCCAGTACTTCGACCAGGCCAGCCTGGCCATGATGAACCAGGCCTGATCAACCGGCCGGCCGGGGCGTCGTGTAGTTTGATCCGACGCCGACAGCCCGCTCCCGGGGCGGGTTCCGGGGCGTGAAAGATCACCAAATCCTTGACTTTGTGATTCGGGCCGACTCCACTTTGGCCTGGCTGCCCCCGACGGCAGTCTCGTACCTGCCCCGAGGGCAGTCTCGTACCTGCCCCGAGGGCAGCGTCCCACACAAGGAGCACAAGTGAACAAGACGGAACTGATCGACCAGATCGCCGAGCGGACCGGGATCTCCAAGAAGGACGTCGGCGCCGTCATCGATGGTCTCTTCGTCGAGGTGTCCCAGGTCGTGGCGAAGGGCGAGGACAAGGTGACGATCCCCGGGTTCGTATCGTTCGAGCAGGTGAACCGGAAGGCCCGGAAGGGCTTCAACCCCCAGACTGGGGAGCCGATCACCATCCCGGCGGCCAACGCGGTGAAGGTGACCGCCGGCAACAAGCTGAAGGCCTACGCCCGGGGAACCGAGCATCCCCCGGCCTGAGCCGACGGTACGGTGCCCCGGCAGATGCTGGGAGAGGCTCGCGAACCGTCCGGTCGACGTCGAACGTCGGCTGGACGGTGAGCGGGAGGAGGGCGGAAGACGATATGACTGACACCGATCCGGGTGGCGAGGGACGCCCCCTGCCCGAGCCGGCGGCCATGTTGCCCCACCGGCCCCCATTCCTGTTCGTGACCGAGCTGGTGTCGCTGATCCCGGGCCAGGAGGTCCGGGGCTACTGGCGGCTCACCGGCGACGAGTGGTTCTTTTCCGGCCATTTCCCCGGCCGGCCCACGCTGCCCGGGGTGTTGATGATCGAGGCTCTGGCCCAGGTCGGGGCGTGTGCCGTGCTGGCCGATCCTCGCTTCAGGGGGAAGATCCCCCTGCTGGCCGGCACCGACAAGGCAAGGTTCCGGCGCCAGGTGGTGCCGGGCGACCGGCTCGACCTGGAGGTCACGATGGGCCGCCTCGGCAGCCGGGCCGGCCGGGGTATCGGCCGGGCGTCGGTGGGAGGCGAGACGGCGGCCGAGGCCGAGATCCTGTTCGTCGTCGCCGACGCCTGAGAGGGGGGCCGGGCACCGAGACCGAGAGCCGCTTCGGCGAGACAGCCCGGATCGCCATCGGCGTCCGCTCGGGCCACCTCCAACCGGAACTGCTGCCTGGCTTCACCCAGTCGACCCGCCGCCAGTAGATCGGCGCCCGAGCCTCGATGCGTACCGCCGTTCACCACACCGATAGGAGAGAACGGTCCACCACGCTCTGATACAGCAAGGTTCCGCTCGAGCCGGGAGAGGATCGCCGGCCGGTCATCGCTCCGGACAGGCTCAGGCGACGGGGCGGCGGCGGAAGGGGAGGCCGTTGTCGGTCACCCGGAAGATCAACAGGAGCGACCCCACCGCTCCGATGGCGGCCATGGTGCCGAATCCGGCGCCGTAGCCCGACACGTCGACCAGGCGGCCGGTGGCGAAGCCGCCCAGGGGGGCGCCCACGTCGAAGAACATGTTGAACGAGCCCATGGCCTGGCCCCGCTCGGCCGGCGGAGCTTTGTCCACCACCATCGCCAGCATCGTGGGGAACAGGCCGGCGTAGCCGGCGGCGAACAGCATCACACCCACGAAGGCCATGACGGGAACGGGGAACGCGGCCAGGATCCCGAGCCCCACGGCGCAGGCCAGGGAGCAGGGCACGGCCACGGCCCGCCGTCCCACCCGGTCGGCCATGTTGCCCGACAACGACCGGGTGACGATCACGGTGGCCGACAACGCGGCGAACAGCCACCCGGAGTTCCCCATCCCGATGTGACGGGCGTAGAGGGCCAGGAAGGCTCCGATGGCGGTCCAGCCGATGCCGGCACAGAAGTAGGGGATGCCGGGCCCCACGGCATCGGGATGGAACAGACGGGACATCAGCGGCAGCTTGGCCGCATCGGGGTTACGGGTACCGGTCTCGGGTAGCAGCAGGGCCAGTGCCGCCCCGAAGGCTGAGGCGCCGATCACGGTCCACCACACGGCATCGAAGCCGACATTCACGATCAGGGCCTCGGCGATGGCGGGGCCGATGGCGAAGCCGAGGTAGAAGAACAGGCTGTAGCGGGCCAGGAACGTTGCCCGCTTCTCGGGCGGGGCCACGTCGGCCACAGTGGCTGTCGCCGCCCCGTAGAACATGGCGTTGGCCACGCCCTGGAGCATGCGGAGCACCAGGACAGCCAGCTCGGTCTTCAGCGTCAGGAGCCCGATCGCCGTACCCAGGGTGAGCAGGGGGCCGAACACGAGGAACGGCTTGCGGCCCTTCGTATCGAGCCGGCGCCCGGACCAGGGCCGGGCCACCACGGCCGAGATCGACTGCGAGCTCATGATCAGGCCGGCCGTACCCAGCGACGTGCCCAGTACGTCGTGCAGGTAGAGGGGGAGGGCCGGGTACAGGAGCCCCTGGGAGACGAACGTACCCATGGCCGACACGCACAGCAGGGTCACGATGGCCAGGGGGCTTCGAGGAGGCCGGACCCGATCCGACCGCACTCGCCGCGACCAACTCCGGCCCGTCGAGACGACGGTCTCGATCTCGTCAGCGGGCAGCGTCACGAGTTCGGATCTTACGGCTGACCCCGGCCCGGGTACCAAGTACCCGGGCCGGCTCGGATCAGGCTGCGGGCGGCGGAGCGATGACGATCGACCCGTTGTGACCGCCGAAGCCGAAGCTGTTCGACAGCGACGGGCCCGGGGTCCAGGGGCGAGGCTCGTGCATCACCACGTCGATGGCGGGCATCTCGGGGTCGAGACGCTCCAGGCCGAACGTGGGGGGGATGATCTCATGCTTGATGGCCAGCACGGTGGCCACCGCTTCCAGAGCACCGGCCGCCCCCAGGGCGTGTCCGGTGACCCCTTTGGTGGAGGTGACGATGGGGCCCGGTGTGCCGAACACCTTGGCCAACGCTTCGGCCTCGGCCGCGTCGTTGAGCGGCGTGGAGGTGCCGTGGGCGTTGACGTGCACGATGTCGGCGGCGCTGAGGCCGGCGTCGGCGATGGCCAGCTCCATACAGCGCACGGCACCGCCGCCGCCGGGGGAGGGGGCCGTGATGTGGTGGGCGTCGGCTGTGCTGGCCGCGCCCAGGATGAGGCCCAGGATGGTGGCCCCCCGGGCCAGGGCCCGATCGAGATCCTCCAGCACCAGGATGCCGGCGCCCTCGGCGATCACGAAGCCGTCACGTCGCTCGTCGAACGGCATCGAACGGCCGCTCGACGACAGCGCCGTCATGTTGCCGAACCCGGCCAGCGAGGTGGGTGTGAGGGGCGACTCGCTGCCCCCGCACAACACGGCGTCGCACCGGCCTGAGGTGATCAGCCGCAGCGCGTTGCCGATGGAGTGGGTGCCGGCGGCACACGCCGTCACCGTGGCCTCGCACGGGCCCTGAAAGCCGTAGCGCATCGATACTGCGGCGGCTGCCGCGTTGGGCATCATCATCGGCACCAGGAACGGCGACACACGACGGTCGCCCTTCTCGTGGCGGATGACGATCTGCTCCTCGTTGGTGGTGATGCCACCGATGCCGGTACCCACGAGCACCCCGATGCGGGACGGATCGGCGTCGAGCTCACCGGCCTGCTCGAGCGCCATGGCCGATGCCGCCAGGGCGTACTGGGTGAAGGGGTCGGCTCGACGGGCCTCTTTGGGGCTGGCGAACCACGGCGACGGGTCCCAGTCGGGAACCTGGCGCTTCACCCCGTCGGGGGCAGGAGCCAGCAGGCCCCGCCAGAACGCCTCGGTACCGACGCCGCAAGGGGCAACCACGCCGATGCCGGTGATTGCGACGGTCGGCGCCGGCATCAGATCTTCCCGACGACCAGGTCGTAGGCGGCGCCGACGGTCTCGATGCCCTCCAGCTCCTCTTCCTCCACCGACACGCCGAACTCCTCTTCGAGGGCCATCACCAGCTCGACCAGGTCGAGGCTGTCGGCGTCGAGATCCTCGGCGAACCGGGCCTCGCGGGTGACCTGGGCGGCATCGACCGAGAGCACCTCGACCGCGCACTTCTTGAAGGCCTCGAACTTCTGATCATCAGTCACTTGTGTGGTCCTCCTCGACCGTCCAACAGATGTTGGCGCTTTTCAGGGTAACGGTGCCGGCGTCAGCTGACTGCCGGGGTTCAGGCGCCCATGGCCAGGCCGCCGTCGACGTTCAGAACGGTGCCGGTGACGAAGCCGGCGGCGTCGGAGGTGAGGAAGCCGACAGCGGCCGCCACCTCCTCGGGGGTGCCGACCCGGCCCACCGGCACCTGGGCCACCATGGCGTCCACCGCCTTGGGGCCGAGGGCGGCCAGCATGTCGGTGTCGATAGGGCCGGGGGCCACCAGGTTCACGGTGATGCCCCGGCTGGCGAACTCCCGGGCCAGTGAGCGGCCCAGTCCGGCCAGCCCGGCCTTGGAGGCGGCGTAGTTGGCCTGGCCGGCCTGGCCCAGCGAGCCCACCACCGACGAGACGAACACGATGCGACCCCAGCGGGCCCGCATCATCGATTTCACAGCCCGGCGAGCGGTGCGGAAGGCACCGGTGAGGTTGGCGTCCACCACGGAGGTGAAGTCGTCATCCGTCATGCGCAGCACCAACAGATCACGGGTGATGCCAGCATTGGCCACCAGGATCTGCACCGGGCCGCCCAGCTCGGCCTCGATCGTGTCGAAGGCCGCCTCCACCGATGCCGTGTCGGTGGTGTCGCACTCCACCCACAGCAGACCGGGGTCGAGCCCGTCGGGTTTGGACCGGGAGCCGATGGCCACCTTGTGACCGGCTGCCGCCAGCCGGCGGGCGCAGGCCAGGCCGATGCCCCGGCTGCCGCCGGTGACGAAGGCCACCCGCCCGATGTCGGGCCCGATGGCCGCGCTCCCGTGCTCGGTGTCAGCCACGGATCAAGGCCTCAGGCCCAGCGGACCAGCGCGCTGGCCCAGGTCATGCCGGCCCCGAAGCCCACGAACAGCACGAGATTGCCGGGCTCGATCCGGCCGTGGCGGAGGGCGTCGTCGAGGGCCAGGGGGATCGACGCGGCCGACGTGTTGCCGGTGCGCTCCAGGATCATCACCGTCTGGTCCATGGTGAAGCCGACCTTCTTCCAGGCCGCTTCCACGATGCGGACGTTGGCCTGGTGGGGGATGACGATGTCGACGTCGGCCACCGTGAGCCCGGCCCGGTCCAGCGTGGCCTGCACCGTCCGCTGAATGGCGATGACTGCCTGGCGATAGACCTCTTTGCCGTCCATCTTCAGCGTGTCGCCGTGATCGGCGTAGAGGATGTGCACCCAGTTGCCGTTGGCGCCGAGATCCCAGCCCAGGAGCTGGCCGGCACCGGAGTCGTCGCGTTCAACCACCGCCGCTCCGGCCCCGTTGCCGAACAGGATGCCGGTACCGCGGTCGTGGTAGTCGGTGATTCGGTCGAGGCTCTCGGCCCCGATCACCAGCACCCGGTTCATGCCCTGGAGCATGAGGCCGTTCGCCACCACGAGGCCGTAGACCCAGCCCGAGCAGGCGGCCTGCAGATCGAAGGCCCCGCACTCCAGACCGAGCTCACGGGCCACCGCCGGCGCAGTACCGGGGCAGATGTGGTCGGGACTGGTGGTGGCCAGGATCACCGTGTCGATCGAGCTGGGGCTGACACCCGCGGCGTCGAGCGCCCGCTGAGCGGCCTGCGTGGCCAGGCCCGAGGTGGAGCCGCCGATCCGGCGCTCGCTGATGCCGGTGCGCTCCCGGATCCACTCGTCGGTGGTGTCCATCCAGGCCGTCAGGTCCTGGTTCGACAGGACCTTCTCGGGCAGGGCGGAGCCGACGCCGGTCAGCTTGAATCCCCAGGCGGTCATGTCAGGCTCCTATCGAGTCGGTCCGCAGCCAGGCCAGTGGCTGGGACGTGGTCACTCGTTCTCCAGTGAGTGCCAGCATGCCCTGGAGCAGGCCGGCGAACGCCGATCGCACCTCGGCCGATCCCACCAGGCCGACCACCTCGCCCCGCGACACCGGTGTTCCTTCCACGAGGCCGGCCCGGGGGGTGAACACGCCGGTGGCCGGGCTGACCACCAGCCGCTCCACGGCGTGCAGGGTCTCGCCTTCGAGAACGGCTGATCCTCCCTCCGAGGCATGAGCCAGCGACTCGAGCAGGCTGTCGACCTCGGAAGGTGACCCGATGCTCAGGTTGGTGGTGCCCTGGATGGTCCGCTTGGCCATCCCGGTGAGCACCGTGCCGGGACCCAGTTCCAGCAGCACGGTGGCACCGGCGTCACGCAGGGCGTGGAGCGTCTGGCGCCATTGGACGGGGGCCGTGAGCTGGGCTCCGAGCAGGCTCGACCAGATCTCGCCCTCGGTGTGGGGGAGGGCGTCGATGTTGGCGAACACGGGGTTGCTGGCCGGCCGCAGCTCGACGTCGGCCAGGGCCTTGCGCAGCCGGTCCCGGGCCGGCGACATGAACGGGGTGTGGAAGGCGCCGCCGACCTTGATCGGCATGACCCGCTTGGCTCCCAGCTCCTTGGCCGCCTCGGCCGCCAGATCGATGGCGGCCGGGTCGCCGGCGATGACCACCTGGCCCGGTGCGTTGTAGTTGGCCACCCACACGTCGCCGTCGGTACGACGGCAGGCCAGGTCTACCTTGTCGTCGTCGAGGCCGAGCACGGCGGCCATGGTGCCGGTGGCTGCCTCGGCCGCCGCCTGCATGGCGTCGCCCCGCTCGGTGACCAGGCGGACGCCGTCGGAGAAGCTGAGCACGCCGGCGGCGGTGAGAGCCGAATACTCACCCAGGCTGTGGCCGGCGAAGAACGCCGGCTCCACGCCGGTGCGCTCCACCGCATCGAGCACCACCATCGACAGCACGTAGGTGGCGAGCTGGGAGTTGCGGGTCTGGCGGAGTTCCTCGGCGTCGGCCCGGAGCAGGAGGTGCTCCACGTCGCGCTCGGAGGCTTCCGACGCCTCGCTCACCAGCTCCCAGGACGGATGTTCGATCCAGGCCTCGCCCATCCCGGGGGCCTGTGAACCCTGGCCGGGGAAGGTGAAGGCAATCATCACGGTGGTCATCGCCTCTTCTGACCCGGGCGGCCCCCGGAAGGTTTCATGTCCTCTGGAACCTGTTCGGGGGTCGTCGGCCCGCTAGGATGAATCGCCCGCCCGGGTGGCGGAATGGCAGACGCGGCGGACTCAAAATCCGCTGTCCGAAAGGGCGTGTGGGTTCGACTCCCACCCCGGGCACCCAGTAGAACCCAATAGACCAGATACAGCACTGACAGCACTGACAGCACAGACCCCCACGGAGAGAGCAACGGATGTCGCGTGCCTCCATCGAACGACGCCTCACCGACATCACCGCCGAGTTGCGCGTCGCCCGTGACGAGCTGAAGGTGCTGGACGAGCAGTTGCAGCACTTCACCGACGAGGCCGACGAGGCCCGCCTGCGGTCGCTGGTGTCGGAGACCCCGCTGGCCGAGAGCGAGCACCGGGAGGCAGCCAAGGCGGTCACCGCGCTCCGGCGGGACCGGGAGGCGCGGCTCAAACGGATGGCCAAGCTCGAGTCGAAGCAGGACGCCCTGCTCGACCAGCTCACGAGCGTGCGGTCGTGACGGCGGCGGCGGCACCGGACGGCGGGCCGGGTGGTGGCACCCCAACCCGGGTCGTGCTGGCCGAAGACGAAGCCCTGATCCGCCTCGACCTGCGGGAATGCCTGATCGAAGAGGGTTACGAGGTCGTGGGCGAAGCCGGAGACGGTGCCGAGGCGCTGGCGATCATCCGCGAGACCAAGCCCGATGTGGCCATCCTCGACGTGATGATGCCAGGCGTCGACGGGCTCACCGCGGCCCGGGAGATCGTGGCCGACCGGTTGGCCGCCGTGGTCATCCTCACCGCCTATTCCCAGCGGGAGCTGGTGGAGCAGGCGCGAGACGCCGGCGCCATGTCGTACCTGCTCAAGCCGTTCCAGCGGGAGGATCTGGCCCCCGCCATCGAGATCGCGGTGGCCCGCTTCCGCGACCAGATGGTGCTGGCCAAGGAGGCCGAGTCGCTGTCGGACCGGCTGGAGACCCGCAAGGTCATCGACCGGGCCAAGGGCCGCCTGCAGGACAATCACGGGCTGTCGGAGCAGGCTGCCTTCCGCTTCATCCAGCAGACGGCGATGTCGCGCCGCACGTCGATGAAGCAGATCTCCCAGGCCGTGTTGGACGGCGAGCTCACCCCCTGAGCCCCCCTGCCCGAACGGGTCCGGGGCGCATCGTCAGGTCAACTCGGAGCGGACCACCGCTGCGGCTTCGGCCAGGGCGGCCAGCTTCGATCGGGCGTCGGCCCGGGTGAGGTATTTCATGCCGCAGTCGGGGGAGGCCACGAGGCGGTCGGTCGGCAGGTGGCGCAGCCCGGCCCGGAGGCGGTCGGCCACGGTGGGCACGGTGTTGTCGGCCCCTTCGCGCAGGTCGATCACGCCCAGCGACACCCGCTTGGGGGCGAGATCGGCCAGGACACCCAGGTCGAGCCGCGGTTGGGCGGCCTCGATGGAGATCTCGTCGACCGTGCTGTCGGCCAGCGGGGCCAGGAAGGCGTAGGCGTTCGGCTTGTCGGCCGGCACCACGGCGGCGTAGCCGAAGCACAGGTGCACCACGGTGCGGGCCGACAGGCCCTCCAGGGCGCGGTTGATCACGGGCACGGCGTAGCGCTCGGCCCCCGCCGGATCGTTCCGCAGCCAGGGCTCGTCGATCTGGATGACCTGAGCGCCTGCCGCCTCCAGGGCCCGCGCCTCGGCGTTCACCGCCTCGGCGAAGGCCATGGCCAGTGCCTCGGGGTCGCCGTAGTGCTCGTCGACCGCCTGCTGGCCCAGGGTGAACGGCCCGGGGAGCGTCATCTTGGCCACCCGGTCGGTCGTGGTCAGCAGATGGCGCAGGGCGCCGAGCTCCACCTCTCCGGTTCGCCGGATCGGGCCCACGATGCGGGGCACGGGGATGGTGAACCCTCCCCGGGCCCGGATCGTGGCCGGGTTGTCGAGATCCACCCCGTCGAGTCCGCCCAGCAGGTGATTCGAGTAGCTCTCCCGTCTCACCTCGCCGTCGGTCACCACGTCGATCCCGGCCCCCTCCATGTCCCGCACCGCCAGCACGGCGGCGTCGTCCTGGGCCTCGTCGCGCTGGGGGCCGGCCGGTATCCGCCACAGATCCTCGGCCCGGGCCCGGGGCACGTGACCGGTCAGGCGGTCCCGATCGATCAACCAGCCGGGCTGGGGGTGGCTGCCCACAACGGCGGTGGGCAGGATGGGAAGCGCCGTCAACTCAGAAGGCATCGGGCCACGCTAGCCGGGGCCGTAGGATCGATTCGATGCCCACGCTGATGCTCGTCGACGGCAACTCGCTGACCTACCGGGCGTTCCACGCCCTGCCGCCCGACCTGGCCACCGCCAGCGGGCAGATCACCAATGCCGTCTACGGCTTCACCTCGATGCTCATCAACCTGGTGCGCGACCACCAGCCCGACGGCGTGGCGGTGGCCTTCGACCGGGCCGAGCCCACCTTCCGTCACGAGCAACTCGACACGTACAAGGCCAACCGGTCGGCCGCCCCCGAGCCCCTGCGCCAGCAGATGGGGCTGGTGCGCGAAGTGCTCGACGTGCTCCGGCTGCCCCAGATCGACCTGGCCGGCTACGAGGCCGACGACATCCTGGCCACCCTGGCCACCCAGGCCGCCGATCAGGGAATCGACGTGCTGATCGTCACCGGCGACCGCGACAGCTTCCAGCTCGTGCAGGACCCCCACATCAAGGTCGTGTACAACAAGCGGGGGGTCAGCGACTACGCCCTCTACGACGAGGCCGGGATCGTGGAGCGCACCGGCGTCCGCCCCGATCAGTACGTGCAGTACGCCGCCCTGCGGGGCGACACCTCCGACAACCTGCCCGGCGTGCCCGGGGTGGGGGAGAAGACGGCGGCCAAGCTGATCACCACCTACGGCGGCATCGACGGCCTGTACGAGAACCTGGCCGACCAGACCCCGAAGCTGCGGGAGAACCTGGCGGCGCACGAGACCGAGGTGCGGGTCAACACTGTGGTGATGGAGCTCGTGCGTGACGTGCATCTGGAGGTCGGCCCGGCCGAGCTGGTGGGCATCGAACCCTACGACGTCGACGAGGTACGCAAGCTGTTCGACTTCCTCGAGTTCCGGTCGCTGTTCGACCGCCTCCAGGATGCCTTCGCCCCCCACACCGCCGCCCGGGCCGAGAGCGTGGCCCTCGAGGTGGCGGTGAGCCGGCCGGCCTCCCCCCAGGCCGCGGCCGACGCCGTCGACGCCCTCGCCGCCGCAGCGCGGTCGGCCGGCCGGTGGGTGGGCGTGGCCGGCGCCCTCGACGCCGTGATCGCCGCCCCCACGCCCGAGGGTGTGGCCCTCGACGGTCTGGCCCTGGTATCCGACGAGGAGGCCGGCACCGTGCTGTGGATCGACCGGGCCGGCCTGGCCGACCCGGCAATCGGCGCCGCCCTCGGCCGGCTGCTGGGCGCTGACGGCCCTGGGGTGGTGGCCCACGACGCCAAGCCGCTCATCCGCGCCCTGCTGGCCCACGGTGTGGACCTGGCCGGTCTCCGCCTCGACACGTCGCTCGCCGCCTACCTGCTCGATCCGGCCGGCAACTCCTACCCGCTCGATGAACTGCTGGCCGCCCACACGCCCTACAGCCTGCCCGACGACGAACGGGCCCCGACCGGTCAGCTCGACTTCGGCCAGCCCGACGGGGGAGACCCCGAGCGCACGGCCCGGGCCGCCCTGGCCGCCGCCCACCTCGGCCACAGCCTGGGCGCCGCTCTGGAGGCCGACGGCCTGAGTGTCCTCAACGACACGGTGGAGGTGCCGCTGGTGTGGGTGCTGGCCCGCATGGAGCACCTCGGGGTGGCGGTGGACCGGGCCGAGCTGGAGTCGCTGAACAACGACATGACGGCCGAGGCCGAATCCCTGTCGGCTGCCATCCAGGCCGACGCCGGCGAGGAGTTCAACGTGAACTCCACCAAGAAGCTGCGGGAGATCCTGTTCGACCGCCTGGAGCTGGTCCCCGGGAAGAAGACGAAGACCGGCTTCTCCACCGACCAGGCGACCCTGGAGAAGCTGGTGGGCCAGCACCCCATCATCGAGCATCTCCTGCGGTACCGGGAGGTGGAAAAGCTGCGCTCCACCTACGGGGCGTCGCTGCTGTCGGTGGTGGGAGCCGACGAGCGGATCCACGCCACGTTCAACCAGACCGTGGCCCGTACCGGCCGGCTGTCGAGCGAGAACCCGAACCTGCACAACATCCCGGTGCGCACCGAGCTGGGCCGCAGCTTCCGCAAGGCGTTCGTGCCGGCCGCTGGCTACCGGTTCCTGGTGGCCGACTACAACCAGATCGAGCTGCGTTGCATCGCCCACCTGGCGGCCGATCCCGGCCTGATCGAGGCCTTCACCACCCGGTCCGACGTGCACCGCACCACGGCGGCCAGGGTGTTCGGCGTCGCCCCCGAGGAGGTCGATTTCGAGCAGCGGAGCAAGGCCAAGATGGTGTCGTACGGCCTGGCCTACGGCATGGAGGCGTTCGGACTGGGCCAGCGCCTCGGCATCCCCACGCGGGAGGCCCAGGTGATCCTCGATGCCTACTTCGAGAGCTTCCCGGCGGTGCGGGCCTACATGGACGCCACCGTCACCGAGGCCCGCAACAGGGGCTACACCGAGACCCTGTTCGGCCGCCGGCGGGCCATTCCCGAGCTGCGGAGCGACAACCCCCGCGTCCGCCAGGCGGGCGAGCGCCAGGCCATGAACGCCGGCATCCAGGGCCTGGCGGCCGACATCTTCAAGGTGGCCCTCGTCCGCCTCGACCAGCGCCTGGCCCGCGAGGCCATGGCCAGCCGGGTGGTGCTGCAGGTCCACGACGAGGTCATCCTGGAGGTGCCCGGCTCCGAGGCCGACCAGGCGGCCGAGGTGGTACTGGCCGAAATGCACGGTGCGTTCGAGCTGGCCGTGCCGCTGGAGGTCAACCTGGCCTTCGGTGACACCTGGGCCGACGCCAAGGACTGAGTGTCCCCTGGCGAACGCAGGGGTAACGTCGATGGCCGTGAGGGGGGATGAGCCCGAGCGGGGCCACTGGTTCGAGGCGATGGCCGACTTCCTCGGTCCCGCCTACCTGAGGTACTCCTTCACCAAGGGGACCGACCAGGAGGTCGGGGCCCTGGTCGAGCTGCTGGGGCTGGAGCCCGGCCACCGGGTGCTCGACGTGGGCTGCGGGCCCGGTCGGCACGCTCTGGCTCTGGCCCGGCTGGGCTACGAGGTGGTGGGAGTGGACATCTCGTCCACGTTCGTCGAACTGGCCCGCCGGGCGGCTGAGGCGGCCGGCCTGGCCGGCCGGGCCCGGTTCGAGGTGGCCGACGCCCGAGTGGGCGCCACCTGGGCGACGCTGGGATCGTTCGATGCCGTGTACTCCCTGTGCCAGGGGGCGTTCGGCCTGGCCGGCGGGCCCGACACCACGATGCCGACAGACCGGGAACTGGATGAGCCGATCCTGGCTGGTATGGCCGGGGTGCTGTTGCCCGGGGCCCGGCTGGTGGTGTCGGCCTTCTCGGCCTACTTCCAGATCCACTACCTCGAGGATCGCGACACCTTCGACGCCGACCGGGGCGTGAACCACGAGCACACCACGCTGAAGGACGCGGAAGGACGGGAGGCCCCGGCCGACCTGTGGACGTCATGTTTCACCCCGCGGGAGCTGCGCCTGCTGGCCCGGTCCGTCGGGCTGGAGGTCGTGGCCGTCCACGGGGTCACCCCTGGCGCCTACCGCCCTGGTCCGCCCACGATCGAGTGCCCCGAGTTCCTGCTCGTGGCCCGCCGGCCGGGGGCGGGCTGACCAGCTCAGACGGCAGCGGTCGTGATCGTCGATCAGGACCCGGCGATCGTGTCCCGGTAGATCGCCTCGAAGCGCTGGGCGACGTGGCGCCAGTCGAACTCGCGCTCGACGATTTCCCGGCCTCGCCGGCCCCGGCTTTCCCGTTCGGTCTCGTTGCTCATCGCGGTGACGATCGTCGCCGCCAACTCCTGTTCGTCGTCGGGTGTCACCAGCCAGCCGTTGGGGCGGGCCGGATCGACGTTGACGAACGAGAGCGGTCCTCCGGACCTGGTGGCGATCACCGGCAACCCGGTGGCCATCGCCTCCAGGTACACCTGCCCGAAGGGCTCGTCGACCGAAGGCGCAACGAAGACATCGACGGCGTTGAGGGCCAGCGCCAAGTCGCCATGGTCTCGCCAACCGGCGAAGAAGACCCCGTCGACACCGAGCGACGTCGCGACGGTGTGGGGGTGGTCGCCCTCCCATTCCCCGGGGAATCCGCCCCAGATCACCAGGGGCGGGGCGGAGGGCCCGAGTTCCGCACGAACTGCGGCGTACGCCCGCACCAGCATCGGCACACGCTTGAAATCGAGGAACCGCCCCACGTACAGCAGCACCGGCAGCGGTTCTCCCGTCGAGCGGTCGTGGAAACCCCGCTGCAGATCCCGGTCCGAGTAGCGAACAGAACCGGGCGCGCCCGTCTCATTCCAACCCCGTGGCTCCTCCACCAGCCATCGCCGCCAGAGGGCCTGGCCTTCGTAGGCGTCGAACCGGTTGACCGAGAACCGCTGCGTGTCCACCCCATTGGGGACGACGTCGATCGAGGCCGGCTCGATGCCGAACAGGTCGCCGGCCAGATCACGATCGGCCGGAGACACCGCCACCAGGCGATCCGCCCGACCGGCGGCGGCATGGAGTCGCCTCTGCCAGGCCGGAGCGTGGGGCCGCGAGCCACAGGCGCCGCGGCGGATGGCGTCGAGCATCTTGAGTTCGGTGCCGTGAAGATGCACCACGGCGGGAATCCCACCCTGGGCCGCCACCGCATCGTTCACGTGGGTCAGATGATGGATGTGATAGAGGTCGGGCGGGCCGACGCTGGCCAGCAGCTCGCACCAGGCTGCCACCTGTCGCCTGTGGTCGGCCCCGGTCAGGGAGGTGAACACCCGGTCCGGTACGCCTGGGCGGTCCTCGAACGACGGGTGGATCGGCACCCGAGCGGTCATCGGATCCTGGCCCCGCCCGTGTCGGGCGGCCGCCTCGGTGAAATCGAGGGCCCGGACGGTCAGGCCGGCGAAGAAGGTCTCGGCGTGCGTGCTGGCGCCGGGACAACCGAGCGAGCCGCAGCACAGCGTCACGTCGACCCCCCGATCACCCAGCGAGCGCGCCAGGTAGCGGGCCACCTGAGCCCCGCCGCCCCTCGGGTAGAACGCCAGGGTCATCACGATTCGCACGGGTCCTCGTCACCTCGGGTCCCTGGTGGTTCCCCTGCGGTGCTGATCTCACACCACCAAGGGGCGCTCACCAGGGACGAGGTATGGCCGATCACGGGTGGGTGGGCGAAACGCCCTGGTAGGCTGGAAGATGGTCGGGACAGTCCCGCCCTGCCGCCTCATGCCAACACCCTGCGGAACCGGCCGACTGCCGGATCGGCGGGCTCTGCGGGCCGATCGGCAGCTCCCTTGTTTGAAAGCAACCAGTTCCACACGTGTCCACCACTGAACTAAGCAATGATCTGACCTCACACATGTCCGAAGACACCGCCATCACCGACCTCGACGGGTACACGCCCCGCCAGATCACGGCCAATGACCTCGAGGGGTCCCTGGACGACGCCTATGCCGCCTCGATGGTGGTCGTGGACGACGGACAGCTTGTGACCGGCACCGTGGTGCGGGTCGACCGGGACGAGGTCCTCCTCGACATCGGCTACAAGAGCGAAGGCGTGATCCCCGCTCGCGAGCTGTCGATCCGCAACGACATCGATCCGGGCGAGATCGTCTCGATCGGCGACCAGCTCGAAGCCCTCGTGCTCCAGAAGGAGGACAAGGAGGGTCGGCTGCTGCTGTCGAAGAAGCGGGCCCAGTACGAACGGGCCTGGGGAACGATCGAGGAGGTCAAGGAGCGCGACGGTGTCGTGTCCGGCCCCGTGATCGAGGTGGTGAAGGGCGGCCTGATCATCGACATCGGCCTCCGGGGCTTCCTGCCTGCCTCCCTGGTGGAGCTGCGCCGGGTCCGTGACCTGCAGCCCTACGTGGGTCGCACGCTCGACGCCAAGATCATCGAGCTCGACAAGAACCGCAATAACGTCGTGCTGAGCCGCCGGGCCTATCTGGAGGAGACCCAGAAGGAACAGCGCGAAGACTTCCTCACCAACCTCACCCCGGGCGAGGTTCGCACCGGTGTGGTGTCGTCGGTGGTCAACTTCGGTGCCTTCGTGGACCTGGGCGGCATGGACGGCCTGATCCACGTGTCGGAGCTGTCGTGGAAGCACGTCGATCATCCCGGCTCCGTGGTGCAGGTGGGCGACGAGGTCACGGTCCAGGTGCTCGAGGTCGACCTCGACCGGGAGCGGATCAGCCTGTCGCTCAAGGCCACCCAGCAGGATCCGTGGCAGGAGTTCGCCACCACCCACCGGGTGGGCGAGCTGGTCTACGGCCGGGTCACCAAGCTGGTGCCGTTCGGCTCCTTCGTCCAGGTGGGCGAGGGCATCGAGGGCCTGGTGCACATCTCGGAGATGTCGGCCCACCACGTCGACCTCCCCGAGCAGGTCGTCACCCCCGGCGAGGAGCTGTGGGTGAAGATCATCGACATCGACCTCCAGCGCCGCCGGATCAGCCTGTCCATCAAGCAGGCGGCCGAAGGTGGTGTGGTGGCCCAGGAGTACCAGGAGCACTTCGGCGAGCACGCCTTCGACGAGGAGGGCAACTACATCGGCCCCACCGAGGTCGATCCGGCAACCGAGGCTGCCTGGGCTGAGTACTACGAGGAGCTCGAGCGCTCTGGCGGCACTGCCGCCTTCGAGGGCGACGAGGCCGGCGAGACCACCGAGGCCCCTGAGACCACCGAGGCCCCTGAGGCCACAGAGGCCCCTGAGGCCGTCGAAGAGGCGTAAGCCACTCAAACCGTCCCTGGACGATCCGAACGACCCGGTGCCCATGGCCCGGGTCGTTCGGCTTTTGGTCGATTTCCTTCACCCGGCCACCGCCGGAACCGACATGACTCCCTAAGGAAACGCACCAGGCCGGATCTGCCGGCCTGCCCGACCCTGGGGAGAGTGTCGTGAAGTCACGACGGACGGTGATTCTCATTGTTGCGGTGGTAGTGGGCGCGATCGCGTCCTTCGGACTGCTCAACTACATCCGCAATGTCGAGGGCTCGGTCTACGACGACGCCGAACCCCAGACGGTCTGGGTGGTGCAACAGGGCATCGCCAAGGGCACGCCGGCCGAGCAGGCGATCACCCAGGGTCTGCTGACCAAGGGCGAGATCCCGGCCAGCTTCCGGCCGGCCACCGCCATCGTCGACCCCGAGACCGAGCTGGCCGGCCTGGTGGCCGTGACCGACCTCCCGGCCAACGCCACCGTGGTGGCCGGCAACTTCGTGGCCCCCACCGTGGTCAACACCGGCATCACCGACCGCCTCCAGGAGAAGGGCCTGACCACGGTGACCTTCAGCGTCGATCAGGTGAAGGGCGCCGCGTACCTGATCGAGCCCGGCGACTTCGTGAACGTCCTGGCCATGATCCCCAACACCGCCCCCGCGGCCCAGACCACCGAGGGCGGGGCCGCCCCGGTGGAGGGTGCTGCCGGCACCACGTGGAACTTCGTGGCCCGGTACGTCTATCAGAAGGCCGAGGTGCTGGCGATCGACAAGTCGCTGACCCCCGACCTGGGCGAGACCACCGACGAGACGGCCAGCGCTCCGGCCAACGCCGGCATGATCACCCTGGCCGTACCCCCCGACGCCGTGCAGACGATTCTGTCGGTCGGTACCGACAACCTGTACCTCTCGCTGGTGCCCTCCGACTACCAGCCCACCCCGATCCCGCCGCTCGACTACGGCTCGGACACCCTCCCCGGCGAGGACGGCTCCAAGCTCACCCCGTACGGCCCCGCGGGCGCCTCCAAGGCCTGAGGACCCTGGCCCCCGAACCGCTCACAGCCCCCGCCGCCCGCCGCCCCGCAGCCACCGCAATGACCCGAGGACCGAGATGACCGACCAGGACCTGAGCACCTTCACCCCCTTCAGCTACGACGACTTCGGCATAGATGCCGAGCTCGACGACCAGCTCAATGCGGCCAACGAGAAGAGCCAGTTCGGCGGGATCTCACTGGCCATCGTGGATCCCGACCAGGCGGTCCGCGACTACCTGGCCGGCCTGTTCGACGGTCGGGTCGACACCGCCGGCTCGCTGAGCGAGATCGAGACCCGGCTCGGCCTGTCGCCGATCGTGGTGATCCTCGGCCCTTCGTGCGCTGAGCCCGAGGATCTCGCCACCATCGAGCTGTGGACCCGCACCCAGCCCCACGTGGGCACCGTGCTGGTGACGGCCGAGCTCAGCACGCAGCTCCTGCAGAAGGCCCTTCGGGCCGGCGTGCGGGACGTGCTGTCGGCCCCGATCGACAAGGCCCAGCTGATCGACACTGTCACCCGGGTCTCGGAGGGGCTGTTCCCCACCGTCACCCAGCTGTCGGGCTCCGGCACCCCCGGTTCCACCAGCGGTGGCGACGAGTCGGTGGGGCGGGTCCTCACCGTGTTCTCCACCAAGGGCGGTTCCGGCAAGTCGGTCACCGCCACCAACCTGGGCGTGGTGCTGGCCCAGCGGTCGGACCGCCCCGTGGTGCTGATCGACGCTCATCTCCAGTTCGGCGACGTGGCCGTGATGCTCAAGCTCCAGGCCCAGCACACGGTGGTCGACGTGGTGACCCAGCTCGACCACGCCGACCCCGAGATGATCCGGAGTCTGATGACCGTGCACGAGCCCAGCGGGATGCTCGTGCTGCCGGCGCCGGTGGAGCCCACCTTCGCCGACCAGGTCAGCGGTGAGCAGATGGCCAAGCTGGTGGAGCTGTGCAAGAGCTTCGCCGGCCACGTGGTGATCGACACCCCGGCCATCTTCAACGAGGTGGTGCTGTCGATCATCGAGGTGTCGGACGACATCGTGCTGGTGGCAGGCCTCGACATCCCCAACATCAAGAACGTCAAGATCGGCCTCAGCACCCTGGCCCTCCTCGACATTCCCACCGAGAAGCTGCACCTCATCCTCAACCGGGCCGACTCCAAGGTGAAGCTCGACGTGGCCGAGGTGGAGCGGACCCTGCGGGTGGCGGCGGTGGCTCACATCCCGTCCGACGTGGTGGTGCCTATTTCGGTCAACAAGGGATCCCCCGTGGTGCTGTCGGCGGCCAAGTCGGGCGTGGCCCGGGCCTTCGAGCAGCTGGCCCTGCGCTTTCTCGAGGGTTCCCCCGCCTCTGCCGCCCCGATCCCGGGCCGGCGCAAGTTCTTCGGCTGATCTGAGGAGGAGCGACCGCCATGTCTCTCTACAAGCGTCTCACCGACGGGGCCGACGGCTCCAACAACGGCGGCAACGCCATGGGGGCCCTGGGCGCCCTGGTCAACCGGGATCCGGCGATCAACGAGGTCCGCCAACGGGTCCACGCCGCTCTGATCGACGAGTTGGGCCCCGTTCTCTACGACAAGCGGATGTCGGAGGACGAGCTCCGGCGCCGGGTTCACGCTGCGCTGCAGAACGCCCTGGCCCAGGAGAGGGCGCCGCTGTCGGCCACCGACAAGGCCCAGCTGATCCAGGATGTCTCCGACGACATCCTGGGCTACGGCCCGATCGACAAGCTGCTGCGCGACGAAGACATCTCCGAGATCATGTGCAACGGCCCCCGCCAGATCTACGCCGAGCGCAAGGGAAAGCTGGGCGTCGAGCCGGTGTACTTCCTCGACGAGGACCACCTGCGCCGGATCATCGACAAGATCGTGGCCCAGGTGGGTCGGCGCATCGACGAGTCGAGCCCCCTGTGTGACGCCCGCTTGCCCGACGGCTCCCGGGTCAACGCCGTCATCTCCCCTCTGGCCGTGGGCGGCCCGTTCCTCACCATCCGGAAGTTCTCGGCCGATCCGCTCCGGATCGACGACCTGATCCGGTTCGGCACCCTCAGCGTGCACGCCGCCCGGTTCCTCCAGGCCTGCGTGGTGGGCAAGCTCAACGTCGTGGTGTCGGGCGGTACCGGCACCGGGAAGACCACCACCCTCAACGTGCTGTCGTCGTTCATCCCGCCCGACGAGCGCATCGTGACGGTGGAGGACGCCAAGGAGCTCCAGCTCCACCAGGACCACGTGCTCTCCATGGAAACCCGGCCGGCCAACATCGAAGGCAAGGGCGAGGTCACGATCCGCGACCTGGTGAAGAACACCCTGCGTATGCGGCCCGACCGGATCGTGGTGGGGGAGTGCCGGTCGGGTGAGGCCCTCGACATGTTGCAGGCCATGAACACCGGCCACGACGGGTCGCTCACCACCTTGCACGCCAACACCCCCCGGGACTCGATCAGCCGCCTCGAGACGCTCGTGCTGATGTCGGGCTACGACCTGCCCATCCGGGCCATCCGGGAGCAGATCGCCTCCGCCGTCGACCTGATCGTGCAGCTCCAGCGGCTCCGTGACGGCACCCGCCGTATCACCCACATCACCGAGGTGGCCGGCATGGAGGGCGACGTGGTGGTCCTCCAGGACGTCTTCCTGTTCGACTTCGCCGCCGGCGTCGACGAGCACGGCCGCTTCAAGGGCGAGCTGCGCTCCACCGGGGTGCGGCCCAAGTTCGCCCAGAAGCTCGCCGATCACGGCATCCGCCTCGGCCCGGAGATGTTCTCGCCCGCCGTCGGCGAGAAGCTGGCCCAGCCCCGGGGCAACCGATGAGGGCCCCGGCCTTTCCCGTCGCCGGGCGGGCCGGCCGGGTAGTGGCGGCGCTGGGCGCGGTGTTGGCCCTGATCGGCCTGGCCTTCCTCGTGCCGGCCTCGGCCGACGACGCCGAGCCGCCGGCTCCGGTGAAGGTGACGGCCGTCGACGCCAGCGGGCCCGATCGGGTGCAGCTGGCGGTGATCGGCGCCGCCACCGGGGTGACCGCCGACCAGGTGAAGGTCCGCTCTGGCGACGACGACCTGACCGTCGACGGCGTCACCGCCGCCTCGGCCGCCGGCATCGCCCGCGAGCTGGTGGTGGTGGTCGACACCAACGCCCGGGGCAACGACAACCAGGTGCTGGACGCGATAAAGGCCCAGCTGCTCACGATGGCCCAGGCCCCGCCGGCCGGCCTGTCGATGGCTGTGGTCTCGGCCGGCGACTCGGCCCTGGTGCGTACGCCCCTGACGAGCGACCCGGCCAAGCTGACCCAGGCCGTCAACGACCTGGCCGCCCGCAACGGCGCCACCCTCTACAACGGCGTCCACCGGGCGGGCGATCTGTTCAGCGACACCCCGGGCGTCATCCGGTCTGTGGTGGTGGTGAGCACCGGCTCAGACCTGGGCTCCGACGTGACCCCCAAGGAGGCCCAGGTCCCACTGGTGGCCAATGGCATCCAGGTCGTGTCGGTGCGCTACAGCGGCGGTGACCGCTCCCTGGCCGGCCTGTCGTCCGCCACCGCGGGGCTCGACGCCGACGTGGCCTCCCCCCTCGATCTTCCGGTCGCCCTCGCCACCGCCCTCGGCCAGGCCGCCGACCGGACGCTGGTCGTGTTCCAGCCGCCAACCGACGCCGGCAGCCGAGTCGACCTCGACGTGACCCTGGCCGGATCCGCCACTCAGTTGTCGTACCCCACCGGCGTGCTCACCGTCAGCCCACTCCAACTCCGGGCCGAGCACCACACCGATCCCACCGGGTTCGCCTTCTTCCGTTCCTCGGTCGGCCTCTACGTGAGCCTCCTCCTCGCCTTCGTGGGCATCGCCCTCGGCGTGTGGTCGCTCAGCTCGATCATGCTCGCCCGCGACAGCTCGCTGGAAGGCCTGCTGTCCCGTTACGCCGACGGTCGGGGCGAGGTGCCCGAGGCCGACGTCGAAGAGCTGATCGTCCAGTCGGCCCTGCTCAAGCGGGCCATCAGCTTCAGCGAGGCCTTCGCCGAGAAGCGGGGCTTCCTGGTGCGGGTGGAGGATCTGCTGGAGAAGGCCAACCTGCCCATCCGGGCCGGCGAGGCCATGTTCGCCCTGGCCGCCATCACCGTGTTCACCGCCCTGTTCGGCCTCCTGATCACCCGGAGCTTCGTGGCCGCCCTGCTGCTGGCGGTGTTCGCCGTCGGCGTGTCGTTCTTCGTGGTCAAGTTCCTGGCCCGGCGGCGGTTCAAGAAGTTCCAGCGGCTCCTGCCCGACACGCTTCAGCTGCTGTCCGGCACCCTGCGGGCCGGCTACTCCCTGCCTCAGGGCATGGAGGTGGTGTCGAAGGAGATCGCCGACCCCATGGGCCAGGAGCTGCGACGGGCCATGACCGAGGCCCGTCTCGGCCGAGAGCTGGAGGAGTGCCTGGCCGGCGTCTCCGAGCGCATGGCCAGCCCCGACTTCGCCTGGGCCGTCATGGCCATCGGGATCCAACGCGAGGTCGGCGGCAATCTCAACGAGCTTCTCAACAGCGTGGCCGACACGATGATCGCCCGGGAGCGTCTCCGCCGGGAGGTGGGGGCCCTCACCGCCGAGGGCCGGATGTCGGCCGGCATCCTGTCGTGCCTGCCGCCTGGCCTGGGGCTCATCATGTGGATCATGAACCCGGGCTACATCAGCCTGCTGTTCACGAGCTTCATCGGCAACGTTTTCCTCGGCCTCGGCATCGTCTCGGCCACCATCGGCCTGGCCTGGATGAAAAAGGTGATCACGATCGATGTTTAGCTCGCTGCCCACCATCCCCCTGGAGGCTCTGGTCGTCCTGGCCGGCCTCGGGGTCGCCCTGGTCATGTACTACGTGATGGCCCAGCTCGAGGAGCGGGCTGCCGCCCGCTCCACCCTCCGTCAGCTCGACGACTACGAGGTCGAGAACCAACGGGAGAAGGAGCTGCTGGCTCCGGTCCACGAGCGGCTCCTGGCCCCCGTCATGGCCGGATTCACCCGGTTCGGCGGGCGGTTGAACCCGCCCGACTACGTCGAGAGCGTCCGTCAGAAGCACATCAAGGCCGGCATCAACTCGGCCGACAAGGTCGAGCGCTTCCTGGCCCTGCGCGTGATCGGCTTCGTGTCGATCCCGTTCTGGTTGGCCTTCACCTTCATCGTCAACCCGCTCGGTCTCAAGGGCATGATGCAGCTGGCCTTCGCCGGCCTCGGCTGCCTGGTGGGGGCGATCGGTCCGTCGTCCCGACTGAACGCCAAGGTGACGGCCCGGCAGAAGTCGATCCAGCGGGGCCTGCCCGACGTGATGGACCTACTGGTGATCTCGGTTGAGGCCGGCCTCGGTTTCGAGCAGGCGCTCGACCGGGTCATCGCCAATGTGCCGGGGGAACTGGCCGAGGAGTTCGCCCGGGTGCTGGGCGAGACCCAGGCCGGGTCGTCGCGGTCCGACGCCCTGCGCAACCTCCAGACCCGGGTCGACACCCCCGAGATCCGCTCGTTCGTGCTGGCCATGATCCAGGCCGACACCTTCGGTGTGAGCATCGGTCGGGTGCTGCGGGCCCAGGCCGACGAGATGCGGATCAAGCGACGCCAGACGGCCCAGGAGAAGGCTCAGAAGGCGCCGGTCAAGATGATGATCCCGATGGTGCTGTGCATCTTCCCCGCCCTGTTCGTGGTGGTGCTGGGGCCGGCCATCATCAACATCTCCCGCAGCCTCTGAGGGCGCGGCCGCCATGGACGAGCCCGCCGGCGCTGTGCTGACGGCCGCGCCCACCGGCGCTGTGCTGACGGCCGCGCCCACCGGCGCTGTGGTGCCCGGATCGGCTACGGGCGACCTGGCCCGCAGCATCGGCTGGCTGCTGGCCACCGTGGGGTTCATGGTCGGAGCCCGACCGATCGCCGACAACAGCTTCCTCACCCACCTGGCCACTGGGCACCTGATCCTGGCTCGCCACGGGGTACCGGGGGTCGACCCCTACTCGGCCACCGCCGCCGGGGAACCCTGGACGGTCCAGAGTTGGCTGGTGAGCGTGGTCTACGCCGTCCTCGACGAGACCCTGGGCCCCTGGTCCATCCGGGCCTTCCACGGGCTGTTGGCGGCCGGGATCGTGCTCGGTCTGTGGCGTCTGGTGGCTCCGGCCCGCCAGCTCGTCACCCGGGTGGCGCTGGTGACGGCGGCGATCGTGATCGGAACCTCCCTGTGGTCGCCCCGCCCTCTGCTGGTCGGATTGGCCGCGCTGGTGCTCGTTCTCCAGGTGCTCCAGGGCCTCCGACCCCGGTGGTGGCTGGTACCCCTGTTCTGGGTGTGGATCAACAGCCACGGCTCGTTCGCCCTAGGCCTGGCCCTGGTCGGGGCGGTGGCCATCGGGGCCGCTGTCGACCAGCGGCGGTGGTGGCCCCGCGCCGAGGCCGGGGCCTGCCTGGCCGCCGGATCCGGTGCCCTCCTCGGGATGATCAATCCCCTCGGTTGGCGGCTCCTGTGGTTCCCGGTGGAGCTCCTGCGCCGGGGTGGCTCGCTGCGTCGGGTGGCGGAGTGGCGGGCCCCCGACTTCCAGTCGGTACCCGAGCAGGTGTACCTGCTCCTCCTGGTGGTCATCGTCCTGGCCGCCGCCCGCCGGGCGTGCTGGCGCCAGCTGGTGCCGGCCCTGATGTTCTACGCTGCCGGCCTCATGGCGGTCCGCAACCTCGGCCTGGGCTCACTGGTGGTGGTGGCCGTGCTGGCGCCGTCCCTGTCGGGCCTGCGTGGCGGCCTGGAAGCGGAGGGCTCGGCCTCGTTCACGCGGGTGCTGGGGGCCTTGGCCGCCGCCGCCCTGGCGGTGTCGGCCGTCACCGTGGTGGCCAGCCCCGCTCTGGTGCTGACGAGCTACCCGACGGCGACCGTGGACTGGCTGGCCGAACGGGATCTGGTGGCAACCGAAGGCGTCGCCCTCGGCCACCGGGAGACGATCGGCAACTATCTCACCTGGCGTTTCGGCACCGAGGCCCGGGTGTTCATGGACGACCGCTTCGACTTCTACCCGGCCGACGTCGTCGAAGACCACAACGCGCTGGTGTTGGGGGGCGACATGGCCCCCGTACTGGAACGGCGGCGGTTCGACGTGGTGGTCTGGGCGGCCAAGAGCCCGCTGGCCCGCTGGTTGGCCCGCGACCCAGACTGGGACGTGGTGCGCACCGACGGCGACTGGATCGTCGTCTGCCGCCGCTCCAGCCCCGCCTACTCCCGCTGTCGCTGATCCGACCCTGACCGGTCATCCCCCGGGAGGCCCACGCCAGCGGCGAAGCCCTCCCGCCAGGCGTCGTCCTGGCCCTGTCGTCGTCGACGCCGGCGCCGCCGGCGCGTCCCTTCCCTCACCACTTCCGTCCACCACCAACGCATCAGGGCACGAGTGTGGGGCATCCCCCCGCAATGCCGCCTGAGGTGTCCGGACCGATCCGCCCCGTCGGGCGTGGGCGTTCCCACCCAGCGGGGTCAACCCCGCGGCCAGAACCCCGAAAACGGCCAAAACGACCTGTGGGGAAGCGCTGGGCGCTTCCCCACAGGTCTCAGCTTGTGAGCTTGGATCGCTGATCAGCCGATGGCGCTGGCGACCGAGCTGAACTTGTCGTCGGCGGCGCCGCCCAGCAGGGTGACGGCGGCGATGCAGACGACGGCGATCAGAGCCACGAGCAGCGCGTACTCGACGAGGCTGGCGCCCCGCTCGCTCTTGGCCTGCGCCCGAGCCCAAGCGGCGATGAACTGGAAGTGAAGCATGAGGATTCTCCGTGGGTGTGGTGTGCTGTCGATCCCGGTGGGGGGATGGTGTGCTCTATGCATCGACGCTCAACACCCGGTCCTATATGGGCCGCCAGCCTCAATCGCCCTGGTCCCAGGGGCGACGGGACGGTGGCGCCGGGTCAGTTGAGGTGGACGATCCCCATCCGGACGGCCTGGAGCACGGCTTGCGTGCGGTCCCTGGCGTCCAGCTTCTGGTAGATCGAGGCCAGGTGGTTCTTCACCGTCTTCTGGCTGATGAACAGCTGCTCGGCCACCTCGGGGGTCGAGCACCCGTCGGCGATGAGCTGCAGCACCTCCTCCTCCCGGGTGGTGATCAGGCGTTCGGGCGTCGGGTTGGCGCCCTGTCGGCGGACCTCGGCCAGCATGGAGGCGGCCAGGCCGGGGGAGAGGGCGGTCTCCCCCAGGGCCACGGCGTCGATGGCCTGGGCGATCTCGTCGGTGCTGCAGTCCTTCACCAGGTAGCCGTTGGCGCCGGCCCGAATGGCCTGGGTGAGGATGTCATGGTCGGCGTGCATGGTCAGCACCACCACCTTGACCTCCGGCTGGCGGACCTTGAGCTGCCGGGTGGCTTCCACCCCGTCCAGCTCGGGCATGGTGACGTCCATCAGGACCACGTCGGGCCGCAGGGCGGCGGCCAGGTCGAGGGCGTCGGCTCCATTGCGGGCCTCGCCCACCACCGAGAAGCCGAGCTCACCCAGCGAGCGGCGCAGGCCCTCCCGGATCATTCGGTGATCGTCGGCCAGCAGCAACCGGATGGCGGCCCGGCCGGTGGCGGGGGCCGCCATGGCGCCGGTTGCCATCGGGGCGCTCAGCGGTCGGTTCGGTGCTGACGCACCCGTCTTCATTTCTGAGGTAGGAAACACCGTACCTTGGTCCCTTCTCCTGGTTCTGATGTCATCTCGAATGTGGCGCCGACCGAATCGGCCCGTTCCCGCATGCCGACGATCCCGTAGGAGTCGGGTCGCCCGAGGCGGCCGTCGTCGGAGGTGGCGGGCAGACCCCGGCCGTCGTCGGTCACCTCGAGCAGGGCGCCCTGCTCGTCGCAGCGCCACCGGAGCTCGGCCCGGGTGGCCTGGGCGTGGCGCTCGATGTTGGCCAGCGCCTCCTGGGCGATGCGCCACATCTCCCGTTCCTGCAGGATGGGCAGGCGGCGGGTAGCAGCGCAGTCGACCTCCACCTGCACGCCGGAGCGGGCCGAGACCCGCTCGGCGAACTCCTGGGCCGTCTGGGCGAAGTCACGGTTGTCGTTGACGTCGGTCCGCAGGTCGGAGAGGGTGTCGCGCACCTCGCCCACCAGGCCCCGCAGGTCGGTCCGGAGGCTGTGGAGCTGGGTTCCGATGTCGGTCCCGGCTTCGTAGCGACGGATTACACGATCCACCTCGAACCCCACGTAGGCCAGTGACTGGCCGATCCGGTCGTGCAGGTCGCGGGCGATCCGGTTGCGCTCCTCATCGGCCCCTATGGTGCGGATCCGCAGAAACCAGCGGGCGTTGTCGATGGCCAGGGCAACTGGCTCCACGAACCCCTCCAGCAATTGCTGTTCCCGGGGGCCGAAGGCCTCGGGGTCCTTGGCCTCCACCGCCAGCAGGCCGATCAGGCGGCCCCGGGCCAGGAGCGGGAGGTAGACGGCAGTGGTCGAGGCCTGGTTGAAGCCGGGATCGACCGGCGGGTGGAGGATGGCCAGGACCGCCTGGCTGGTGGCCACGGCCCGGCCGGCCGGGGCCGGCAGGCGGTCACGGTGCTGGCCGGTGGGGGTGGATGAAGCCCCGATCTGGCGGGCCACCCGCCACCGGCCGTCGGGCTCGGTGGTGAGGATGACCATGGTGTCATGGGTCAGCAGACCCCGGAGCCGGGTGATCGTGGTGTCGAGCACGTCGCCCAGGTCGAGCGAGGCGGGCAGGGTCTGGGCCACCCGGTGGAGGTTGGCCAGCAGGGTGTTGGCGTCGGCCAGGCGGGCCACCCGGTCGAGGGCCAGCGTGTGGCGTCGGGTGGCCTCGCCCGAGATCCGGCGGCTGTAGCCAGCGACGATTCCGCTGAGGGCGATGAGGGTGGCCCACTGGGCGCTCTGGGCCAGTTCCGCCGCCTCCCAGCGGCCGATGTTCAGCCCGGGCACGGTCACGGCCAGGGTGGAGGCCGCTCCCACCCGCAGGGCGAAGCCGAAGCCCCGGGCGAAGCCGGCCATGATCACGGCGTTGACCAGCACCAGCACGGCGGGCGAGTCCCAGTAGCCGGTGGCGGTCACGGCCAGCACGTGGAGCCCGATCTCGGCTACCAGCAGCACCAGGGACCGGACCGAGCCGGTATAGCGCAGGGGTCGGAAGGTCCGGAAGACGGTGTTGGCCAGCACCACCGCCATCCAGGCCCCGAGGGCCCGGTCGCCGGCCAGGAGGGCTGGGCTGGCCAGGGCCAGAGACACACCGGTGGTGGCCCAGCGCACAGCCATGATGGCCGGCCCGAAGGTCACCAGGGCATCGGCTTCGATCACATCGTCCCCGGCCGACTGCTCGTCCAGCGTTGCCCGCTCGGCCCAGGGGGCGGCGCGCGGCCCGTCGGCGACGGCGACGGCGGAGACCGGGGCCGGGGCCGGGGCCGGGGCAGGACCGGGATCACCGGGGCCGGGCAGGGGAAGGCCCGGATCCGTGAGACCCGGGTTTGGGAGGGAGGTGTCCGTCATGTTGATGGGGAGGGAGGGGGCCGGTGCGCCTGGGCGCTTCGGCCCCGAAGGGCTGGTTCCTCGGGATCGTCGTGGCGGGTTGCCAGCACTACGGATCGGTCCGAGCGGCCCGAACGTGAGCGGTCGGGCCCAGGTCGGCCGGGTAACTGGGCGGGGGACCGGCGGCCCGGGTAACTTCGGCCCGGTGAAACTCGTGGCGCTCACTGGTGGTATCGGGTCGGGGAAGTCGTCGGTGTCGGAGCGGCTGGTCGAGCGGGGATGCCTGATCATCGACGCCGACCTGATCGTCCGCGAGCTGCAGCAACCGGGGGCGTTGATCTACAACCAGATGGTGGAGCGGTGGGGCGACCGGATCCTGGCCGAGGACCGCACGCTCGACCGGGCGGCGGTGGCCGGCATCGCCTTCGGCGACCCCGAGGAGTTGGCGGCGCTCAACAAGATGATCCATCCCACCGTGCGCCGGGAGATGCACAACCGGGCCGACGCCGTGAACGAGCAGCCCGGGGTGGTGATCTTCGACATCCCCCTGCTGGCCGAGGGCGGCCCCGACGACCGGCGGGGGGCGTCGGTGGTGCTGGTGGTCGACACGCCGCAGGAGATCGCGGTGGAGCGGTTGATGGCGTACCGCAATTTCACCCGGGACGACGCCTTGGCCCGTATCGCCGCCCAGGCCACCCGGGAGCAGCGCTTGGAGATGGCCGACTTCGTGATCGACAACAGCGGCGACATGGCCCACCTCGACGCCGAGGTGGAGCGGTTCTGGGCCTGGCTCGAGGTCCAGCCCCAGACGCCCTGGCCCCCGCCCCGGAGGGTCAAGAAGGATCCTGCTTGACGTAGTCCCGGTCCCGGGCCTGTCACACCCCCTCGGTAGGCTGGTTTCCATGCCTCCGTTCAAAGTGGTGTCCGAGTTCCGGCCGGCGGGAGACCAGCCCAAGGCCATCGCCGAGCTGGTGGACGGCATCGAGGGCGGGGAATCGCAGATGACGCTGCTCGGCATCACCGGCTCGGGCAAGTCGGCCACCATGGCCTGGACGATCGAGGCATTGCAGCGGCCCACGCTGGTGATCGCCCCCAACAAGTCGCTGGCGGCCCAGCTGGCCAACGAGTTCAAGGAGTTCTTCCCCGAGAACCGGGTGGAGTACTTCGTCTCCTACTACGACTACTACCAGCCCGAGGCGTACCTCCCCTCGTCCGACACCTACATCGAGAAAGACTCCTCGGTGAACGACGAGATCGACCGGCTCCGCCATTCGGCAACATCGGCCCTCCTCACCCGGCGCGATGTGATCGTGGTGGCGTCGGTGTCGTGCATCTACGGCCTGGGCTCGCCCGAGGAGTACCGGGCCAAGCTGCTGGTGCTGCAGTCGGGCAAGGAGTACGACCAGCGATCGATCCTGGCCCGCCTGGTGGACATGCAGTACGAGCGCAACGACATGAACCTGGTGCGGGGCAAGTTCCGGGTACGGGGAGACACGATCGAGCTCCACCCCGCCTACGAGGAGTTCGTGGTCCGCATCGAGCTGTTCGGCGACGAGATCGAGGCCATCACCACGGTCGATCCCCTCACCGGCGAGCGCCTGTCGGAGCTGCCCGAGCTGGTGGTGTTCCCCAACACCCACTACGTCGCCTCTGATGAGCGGATGCAGCGGGCCATCGGCGGTATCGAGACTGAGCTCCAGGAACGGCTGGCCACCTTCGAAAAGGAGGGCAAGCTGCTGGAAGCCCAGCGGTTGCGGATGCGCACCCAGTACGACCTGGAGATGATGCAGGAGATGGGCTTCTGCAACGGGATCGAGAACTACTCCCGCCACATCGACGGTCGTTCGCCCGGCCAGGCCCCCTACACCCTGATCGACTTCTTCCCGTCCGACTACCTCACGATCCTCGACGAGAGCCACGTCGCCGTGCCCCAGCTCCACGGCCAGTACGAGGGCGACCACAGCCGCAAGGAGACCCTGATCGAGCACGGGTTCCGGCTGCCGTCGGCGGCCGACAACCGCCCGCTGCGGTTCGAGGAGTGGACGGCCAAGGTGGGCCAGGTGGTGTACCTGTCGGCCACGCCCGGGCCCTACGAGCTGCAGCACTCGTCGCGGATCGTGGAGCAGATCGTGCGCCCCACCGGCCTGATCGACCCCGAGGTGATCGTGCGGCCCACCAAGGGCCAGATCGACAACCTGCTGGAGGAGATCAACGGCGTCATCGCCAACGACGGCCGGGTGCTGGTCACCACGCTCACCAAGAAGATGGCCGAAGACCTCACCGAATACCTGCTGGAGCAGGGGCTACGGGTCCGCTACCTGCACAGCGAGGTCGACACCATCCAGCGGATCGAGATCCTGCGCGGCCTGCGCCTCGGCGAGTTCGACGTGCTGGTGGGCATCAACCTGCTGCGGGAGGGTCTCGACCTGCCCGAGGTCCAGCTGGTGTGCATCCTCGATGCCGACAAGGAGGGTTTCCTGCGCTCGGAGACGTCGCTGGTGCAGACGATCGGCCGGGCCGCCCGCAACGTCGAGGGCCGGGTGATCATGTACGCCGACCAGATGACACCGTCCATGCAGCGGGCGATCTCCGAGACCAACCGGCGCCGGGGGGTGCAGCAGGCCTACAACGAGGAACACGGGATCAACCCCACCACGGTGCGCAAGGCGGTCACCGACATCTTGTCGCTACTCCGCCCCGACACCACGGCCCCCATGCCGGGCAAGGACCAGCGCAAGCGCCGCCCCCAGGAAGAGAAGGCGCTCAAGGAGCTGGCCGAGCTGCCCGAGGCCGAACTGGCCCGCCTCATCCAGACGCTGGAGGAGGAGATGCGCGACGCCGCCGCCGAACTGCGCTTCGAGTACGCCGCCCGGCTGCGAGACGAGATCAAGGACCTCCGCCGCGAGCTCCGCGAGATGGTCTGACCCCGCCCCTCAGGTCGCCCCGACGGCCAACCCCGGTCGTGACGCAGATCAGGGGCGCAGGAGGTGGCGGACGGTGCCGTGGGGGTCGCGGTTGGTGAACGCCAGGCGCCAGCCGGCCACGCCGTCGACCTCGGTTGCGGTGAGTCCGGCCACGTTGACCGAGCGGACACCGGCGTCGGCCAGCGCGGCCAGGAGGGCGTCGATCGAGTCGGCGTCGGCCAGGTAGAACGTGGTGGGCAGGGCGGTCCAGCCGATGCGGGGCAAAGCCCCCTGATCGGTGATCACCACCTCGGCGGCGGGGTCGGTCGTGAGGTCAACGATCATGGCGTGGGTGGTGTGGAACCGGTGGCTGGTCGCCACCCCCGACAGGGTGGGCGCCACGGCCAGCAGGGCCAGCCCCACGGCGAGGCCCCAACGGCGGGTGTCCCCCTCGGGGATCTGGGGTCGGGGGGTGTCGCCGGTGACCGCCTCGGACACCAGATCCCGGAACACAACCGGCGTCACGGCCACGGCGGCTGCCGCCGCCAGGGGCACGTAGGTCATCGACAGGTACCGGCCGCCCCACTGCAGGCCGCCGCTGCTCTCGTACTGGGTGGCCAGCACCGTCGCCGTCATCAGCCCCACCGGCACCAGCAGCCACCGGTGTCCGGGGCCGTCGGCCTTCCCAGGCACGGGCCCACCGCCAGCGGCCAGGGCGACCGCCACCACCGGCCAGGCGGCCACGATGCCGGGTATGGCCACGTCGGGATCGACCACGGCCTTGGCCAGGTAGAGCCCGGCCGACACGGCGAGGGCGACGAGGGCCGCCGCCGGTAGCGGGCGTCGGTGCTGGCCGGCCCGGTACAGGGCCACGGCGGCTCCCAGGGCCACCAACATGCCGGCGAACGACAGGACCTGGCCCCAGCCCGGCCCCCGCCAAGTGCCGAGGAGCTGCCAGGCGGCCGGGATCCGGCTGGCCAGCCAGCCCCGGCTGTCCCGCAGGGCTTCCACGCTGGTCTCGATGGGGAGCCGGGGGGAGCGGAGCGACGCCCCCCACGTCCGGTTCACCACCCACACCCCGGCTGCCGCCACCGCCCCGATCGACGCCGAGACGAGCGTGGCCCGGCGCCGGTCGGCCAGCACGGCCGCCGCCACCAGAGCCACTGTCCAGAACACCGCCTCGGTGCGAACCGCAGCCCCCGCCGCCAGCGCCGCTGCCAGCACCGCGGTCCACCCCAGTCGATGCCGGCGAGAGCGCTCGGGCGACCACAGCTCGGCCACGGCCACCGTGGCCCAACCGGCGCAGGCGGTGCCCACGGCATGGGCCCACAGCGTGGTCGTGTCGATCAGCAGCGGGCTCAGAGCCACCAACCAGAAGGCCACCGGCGCGGCCCGCTGGTCCCATCGGCCGGCCAGGCGCCACGCCGCGGCCGCCGCCGCCAGCGCCGCTACCAGCCCCGGCAGGTGGAGGCCCAGGCCCAGGTCGCCGGCCCGCTCAGTCGGGACCCAGCTTCCCCCGCATGCCGGATCTGTGGCGCCTGATGCTGCATTCTGCGCGCTGGCGCCACAGTTCGGGTCGGTCGGGTCGGTGGGTCCGGCGGCCAGCTCGGCCGGTCCGGGCCCTGGCCCGTGGACCAGGGTGGCCGACACCGCCAGAAGCTCCACCCAGAGCGGGCTGGTGGAGTACGGGACCGGGCCCTCGGCCACGATCGCCCCGTTGAGCCATCCCTCGTGCTCGGCGTCGACCACGGGCAAAGGCCGGGGCAGCACCCATGATCCCTGGCGCAGGGCCCACACCTGGCCGCCGTAGGCGCCGTCGTCGCTACCGAAGGACGCATCGAGCGGCACCAGGGCGGCCACCCCGGCCAGCACGGCGGCGTAGGCCAGCAGGTGCAACAGCACGCGGGGGAGCAGAAGGCGGCGCATCGCCCTCCCCGTCGGCCCGATGGCCGGCCAGTTGACCGGTGGCGGGCGGTCGCTGGGGCCGATGCCCACGTGGCGGGTCGATCGGCCCACGACCGACCGGCGTACGAACGGCCGTTCGCTCCTGGCCCGCAGATAGGATGCAGCGGTGGCAGACAAGATCGTGATCCGCGGGGCCCGCGAACACAATCTCCGGCACATCGACCTCGACCTCCCGCGGGACAAGTTGATCGTTTTCACCGGTCTGTCCGGGTCGGGCAAGTCGTCGCTGGCGTTCGACACGATCTACGCCGAGGGTCAGCGCCGCTACGTCGAATCGCTGTCGGCCTACGCCCGCCAGTTCCTGGGCCAGATGGACAAGCCCGATGTCGACTTCATCGAGGGCCTGTCGCCCGCCATCTCGATCGACCAGAAGTCGGCCAGCCGCAACCCGCGATCCACCGTCGGCACCGTCACCGAGATCTACGACTACCTCCGCCTGCTGTTCGCCCGGGTGGGGGTACCCCACGATCCCGAGACCGGCGAGCGCCTGGTCCGCCAGACCCCCCAGCAGATCGTCGACCGGGTGCTGCAGCTGCCCGACGGCACCCGCTTCCAGGTGCTGGCGCCCGTCGTCCGGGGCCGCAAGGGCACCTACGACACCCTGCTCAAAGACCTGGGGGCCGAGGGTTTCGTGCGGGCGGTGGTGGACGGTCAGCTCATCGAGCTGGGGGGCGAGCTGCCCGACCTGGCCCGCTACGAGACCCACGACATCCGGGTGGTGATCGACCGCCTGGTCCGTCGCGACGGCATCGAGCGCCGCCTCACCGACTCCATGGAGACGGCCCTGCGCCTGGCCGAGGGTGTTGCCGAGATCGAGATCGTGTCCCGCGACGCCGACGAACCGGGCGAGGTGATGGTGTTCTCCCAGCACCTGGCCCGCCCCAGCGACGGCAAGAGCTTCGAGGAGTTGGCCCCCCGGAACTTCTCGTTCAACTCGCCCTACGGGGCCTGCACCGCCTGCGACGGCCTCGGTACCACCTTCGAGGTCGACCCCCAGCTGGTAGTGCCCAACGGAGACCTCACCGTCGCCCAGGGTGCCATCCACCCCTGGGCCGGTGGCCGCAGCCGCTACTTCGGCCGCCTGGTGGAGGCGGTGTGCGAGGAGCACGACATCCCCCAGGACATCCCGTGGGACGACCTGCCGGCCAAGCAGCGCAAGATCCTGCTCAACGGCGGCCCGGTCACCAAGGTCACGGTTCGATACCAGAACCGCTACGGCCGTCACCGCACCTACAACGCCACCTTCGAAGGGGTGGTGCCCTACCTGCGCCGACGCCACACCGAGGCCGAGTCCGACGCCCAGCGGGAGCAGATCGAGGGCTACATGCGGGAGGTGCCCTGCCCCACCTGCGGCGGAGCCCGCCTCAACCCCCTGTCACTGGCCTGCCTGGTCGATGGCCGGTCTATCTTCGACATCTGCTCGCTGTCGATCGGAGAGGCGGCCAAGGCCCTGGCCGGCCTGGAGCTGTCGGACCGCGATCACCTGATCGCCGACCGGGTGGTGAAGGAGATCAACGCAAGGCTGAGCTTCCTGCTCGACGTCGGTCTCGACTACCTGTCGCTCAGCCGGGCCGCCGCCACCCTGTCGGGGGGGGAGGCCCAGCGGATCCGCCTCGCCAGCCAGGTCGGCTCCGGCCTGGTGGGTGTGCTCTACGTGCTCGACGAGCCCTCGATCGGCCTCCACCAGCGAGACAACGCCAAGCTCATCACCACCCTGTGCCGTCTGCGGGAGCTGGGCAACACGGTGCTGGTGGTTGAGCACGACGAAGACACGATCAAGGTGGCCGACTACGTGGTCGACATCGGCCCCGGCGCCGGCGAGCACGGCGGCGCCGTGGTCTACAGCGGCGGCGTGGCCGGGCTACTGCGCAAGCGCGATTCGCTCACCGGTCAGTACCTGTCGGGCCGGCGCAAGATCCCGGTGCCCACCCAGCGGCGGGAGCCGGGAGACGGCAAGCTGGTGATCCGGGGGGCCAGGGAGAACAACCTCAAGAACCTCGATGTGGAGATCCCGCTGGGATGTTTCGTTGCCGTCACCGGGGTATCGGGGTCTGGTAAGTCGTCGCTGATCAATGGGATCCTGCTGCGATCCCTGATGCAGAAGGTGTACGGGTCGAAGCTGCCGCCCGGCCTGCACAAGGGGATCGACGGGCTCGAGCACCTCGACAAGGTGATCGACATCGACCAGTCACCGATCGGCCGCACGCCCCGATCCAACCCGGCCACCTACACCGGCGTGTTCGACTCGATCCGCAAGCTGTTCGCCCTCACCAACGAGGCCAAGGTGCGGGGCTACCAGCCCGGCCGCTTCTCGTTCAACGTGTCAGGCGGGCGGTGCGAGGCCTGTGCCGGCGACGGCACGATCAAGATCGAGATGCACTTCCTGCCCGACGTGTACGTGCCGTGCGAGGTGTGCAAGGGCGCCCGCTACAACCGGGACACACTCGACATCGAGTTCAAGGGCAAGAACATCTCCGAGGTGCTCGACATGCCCATCGAGGAAGGGCTCGAGTTCTTCGCCAATCAGCCCCCGATCGCCCGTCATCTCCAGACCCTGGTGGACGTTGGCCTGGGCTACGTCCGCCTGGGCCAGCCGGCGCCCACCCTGTCGGGGGGCGAGGCCCAGCGGGTGAAACTGGCCTCGGAACTGGCCAAACGGTCCACCGGGCACACCATCTACCTGCTCGACGAGCCCACCACCGGCCTCCACTTCGAAGACATCCGGCGGCTGCTCACCGTCCTGTCCCGCCTGGTCGACCAGGGCAACACGGTGCTGGTGATCGAGCACAACCTCGATGTGATCAAGACGGCGGATTGGCTGATCGATCTCGGGCCCGACGGGGGCAGCGGGGGCGGCCGCGTGATCGCCACCGGCACCCCGGAAGAGGTGGCGGCGGTGGCGGCGTCGCACACCGGTCGCTTCCTGGCCCCAGTGCTGGCCAAGGGCTAGCTGCGGGTCAACGCCTGGGCAGTCAACCGGGTGTGGCCGGGGCGCTGGCGTTTGGCCGCCACCACCCCGTAGCTGCGCGTCCGTTCCAGAGCCTGGATCTCCTCGATCACGAACCCCGACGCCTCGAGTAGGTAGTTGAGCCCCAGCCGGGCCCGCCACGGCAGGTAGCCCTCCGAGGCGTCGGGCACGATCAGCGGCGCGGTGAGGAACAGCCGTCCGGCCGGTACCAGCACCCGGTTGATCTCGGTCAGCAGGCCCTGCGGTTCGGGTGAGGTGGCCACAGCTTCGGCGCAGAGCGCCACCGAGTAGACCTCGTCGTCCACCGGGAGCGGGCCCAGCGACGGCTGGCGACTCCCAGCGGCCTCAGGTAACCCGACGAAGCGATAGCGATCCGGGCCGGGGCGACTCGGACGGGGTCCGGGCGAGCCGAGCTCCAGCAGGGCGGCGTCGGCCTCAGCCGCCTCGTTGGCGGCCCGGAGCACGAAGTCTTCCAGGGACGGGCGGAGGTCGGCGCCCGGGCCGGCCGGGGATCGTCGCAGGCGACCGGAGACGGAGTCTCGGTGGCGGGAAAGCTTGAGCATGGCGGAGGGCTTCATGACACGCAGCTCACTTCGGCCGCCCGCTCACGGCCATGCTCCCATGCAGGGGCCTGCGTGTCGAGTAGTGCAACGGCATGCACAACGGCGGTCACCTCGTTGGGTTGGCGGGTTGGCGGGTTGGCGGGTTGGCGGGTAGGCGGGTTGGCGCTCGGGCGGGTTGGCGGGGGCGACCGACGGTGGCCTCCTGACTCAGGCAGTTCGGCCCGTAGTGGCCGTACATGAGCGTTCGGGGCGGAACCGTCTCGCTCATCGGTCGGAGGCTTGAACCGGGCCGGCCGCCTGCCGATCGGAAGGGGTGACCGACACCCAGGCACCTCCGTCGACGGGCCCCGGCCGGCTGGCCGGCGCCGTCTTTCGCTTGGGTCAGCTGGCGGCCGTGGTCGGCGTCGCCTGGTTCCACGCCCGGCTCGTCGCCCCCGACCCCTACAGCCTGCTCCGCTCGGCCCGCCTCGTCTGGTGGGTGGTGGTGGCCGCCACCCTGGCTGCCGCCAGCTACGGCCTGGGTCTGCCCGAGTTGCCGCCCCGCCGGCCGGCGGTGGTGGCCCGGAGCCTTGCCGCCTACGGCCTGGCCGTCGGCGCCGTGTCGGTGGGTCAGCTGGCCCTGGCCCAGCCGCTGCTTCCCCGTTCGTCACTGGCCCTGCTGGGGGCGGTCGTTCCCCTGTGGTCGGTACTGGGATGGAACCTGGCCGGCGACATGGCCTCCTGGCGCAGCCAGCGGGATCGCGTGTTCGTGGTCAGCGCCCAACCGGGGGAGCCAGCGGCTCTGTCGTACGAGCTCACCCGTCGGGCCGAGCTGCCGGCGGTGCTCGTCGGATCGCTCGCCGTGGGCGAGGCCCGGCTCGGGCCCGACGGCAGCACCCCGCTGCTGGAGGCGGCCCGGGCGGCGGCGGCCACGGTGGTGGTCCTTGACGCCGCGGCTCAGGCCGACGACGGGATCGTGGCCCAGGTGGCAGAGCTGCACCGCCAGGGGGTCCGGGTGCGGACGCTGGCCCTGTTCTACGAGGGCTGGCTGGGGAAGCTGCCGGTGGCCGAGCTGGCCCGGGTGTCGCTGCTGTTCGACATCGGGGAGGTCCACCGCCTGGGCTACATGCGGGCCAAGCGGGTGGTCGACCTGGCGCTGGGTCTCATCGGGCTGCCGGTTCTGGCCGCCGCCGTGCCCCTGGTGTGGCTGGGTGACCGGTGGGGCAACCCGGGGCCGTTGCTGTTCCGCCAGCGCCGGGTGGGGCGCGACGGCGAGCCCTTCACCATCTGGAAGTTCCGCACGATGGTGCCCGGCCCGGCGCCCGACGTGGCGTCTCCCTGGACGGTCGAGGACGACCCCCGCGTCACCCCCTTCGGACGCCTCCTACGGCGGAGCCACCTCGACGAGCTGCCCCAGCTGGTGAACGTCTTGCGGGGCGAGCTGTCGATCGTGGGGCCCCGGCCCGAGCAGCCGCACTACGTGGAGGAACTCCGGGGCAAGATCGCCTTCTACGACGTTCGCCATCTGGTGCGGCCGGGCCTCACCGGCTGGGCCCAGATCAAGCAGGGCTACGCCGCCGACGAGCACGATGCCCTGGAGAAGCTGCAATACGACGTCTTCTACCTGCGCCGCCAGGGGCTGGGCCTCGATCTACGGATCCTGTGGCGCACCGTGCGGGGCGTGGTGGGAGGGGACGGCCGGTGACTGTCGCCATCCCTGCCGTCAGCCCGGTCGATTTCGTGAAGTACTACCCGGCGGCCGAGCTGGCGGCCGAAGCGGCCAAGGCCCGGCTGATGGCCGAGGCCGGCGCGGCGGTGGGCGTGCGGGTGCCGGCCGTCCTCGACGTCGACGAGGCGGCCGGTGCCATTCGCTACGAGTACGTCGATTGCCCCACGAGCCTGCTCGACTTGATGAGCGACCGCTCGGCCACCCCGGCACTGATCCTGGCCCAGGTGGAGCAGGCCGGAGCAGCGCTGGGTGCCCTCCATCGGGCACTCCCCACGGTCGGGTTCCCTCGGGGGCGCCGCAGCGAGCGTTTCACCCGGGCCCTCGGACCCGGGTGGACGCCGCCCGGTGGTGTGTCACCCGCCGTGCTCCAGCACGGCGCTGTATCACCCGCCGTGCTCCAGCACGGCGATTTCGGCTACTCGAACGTGCGGTTCGGGCCCACCGGGGAGCTGGTGGTGATCGACCCCTCCCCCAACGGATATGTGACCGTCGATGCGCTGAACGTCGACCATCCGGAGCTCGATCTGGCGTTGATCGGGTCGAACTTCGTGGGCCGCACCGTGCGGCCGGTGGCCATGGGGCGCACCATCCGGCTCGGCCCCGATCTGTTCGCCGCCCTGCTCCAGGGCTACGAGGGCCGCGCTGCCCATCCGGTCGACCGGGCCCGCCTCCGGGCCTATACCCGGGCCACCGTCCGGGCCTTCGCCGACTGGTGCGGGAAAGGTCGACCCCAGGTGCTGGTGCCGCTGGCCCGCCTGCTCGAAAGGAACATGCCGTGAACCCGTCATCTGCCACTCCCTCCCGAACCGACACCGGTATCGCTGGCGACACCGGGCCGGGAGCGGCCGACTACCGGCGGTCGCACGTGGGAGCGGCGCTGGCCGCCGCCTACCACGACGACTTCACCGCCCGCCTGCCGGGCCGGTACTGGGCCACGGTGGAACAGCCCCTCCTGGCCGACCTGTTGGCCGAGGCCAGCTCCCGTCCCCTCGACCAGATGCACCACCTCGACGTGGCGTCGGGCTCGGGCCGGGTGCTGGCCTGGCTGCAGCCCCGCACCGCCCGCTCCACCGCCATCGACATCTCCGACGACATGCTGGCTCACGCCCGGGCTGCGGTGCCGGCCGCCGCCTTCGTGGTGGGTGACGCCTCGACCATGCGCTTCGGTCAGCCGTTCGACCTGGTCACTGCGTTCCGATTCTTCCTCAACGCCGGGCCCGAGCTCCGGGCCGACGTGCTGGACCGGATAGGGGAGTGCCTGGCTCCCGGCGGTCTGCTGGTGGCCAACATCCATGCCCAACCCTGGAGCACGCTCGGGCTGTGGCGCCGGGCCAAGCGCCGATTGGGCCACCCGGCCGACTCGGTGCTGACGGCCGCCGACTTCGGGCAGCTTCTAGCCGACCACGGCTTCGAGGTCGTTGCCGAGCGGACCTACGGCTACCTCCCGCTGACCCGGCGGATCGGGCCGGGGCGCCTGGCCGACGCCTTCTGCGCCGCCGATCGTCGGCTGAACGGTCTTCTGCCGTCCCGCAACCCGGCGGCCTGCTGCTGGCTGGTGGCCGCCCGCCGAATCGCCCTGGGCACCGGGGCGGGGTCTGGGGCGTGACGGCCCGCTACCGGCTGCTGCTGGTCGACCAGGGTCTCTACGCCGCTTCCAACCTGGCGGCGGTGGTGCTGGCCGGCCGGGTGGTCGCCCCGGCCGGGTTCGGCCGGTTCATGCTGGCCTTCCTCGGTCTGTCCGTGGTGGTGAACGGAGCCCGGGCGGCGTGGTCGGAGCCCGAGATGGCCCGCCGATGGGCCTCGTCCGCTCCGAGCCGGGCCACGGCCTTGCCGGTGATCACCGCCTCGGCTCTTGTGGCCGGGGCCGGAGTCACCGGCCGGGCCCCGGGGACCGCCGTGGTGGCGGCGGCCGGGGTGGCCGCCGTGCTCCAGGACCGCCTCCGTTACCGGGCACTGCTCCGGGCGGAGGCCGCCGCCGCCCTACGGTCCGATGCGGTGTGGGTGGCCGCCATGGTGGTCGTCGCCGCCGTCCTGGCCGGCCCGGGAATCGGTTCGCTCCGGACCCTCGACGTCACCGCCGTGCTCGGCCTCTGGACGCTCGGCGCCGCTGCGTCGGCGCTCGTCAACCTGCCCCCCGCCGCCGGGGGACCCGGTCGGCGCCCGGCGGCTGCTGATCCCGTCCCGAGCGGCGAGCAGGGGAGTGCCCCGCCCGTCGGCGTCGGGCGGGGCCTGTTCCTGGCTGACTTCGCCCTCCAGTCGGGGGCCACCCAGGCGGCAGGACTCCTGCTCGGCCTGGTCATGGCGTCGGGGCCGTACGGCGAGCTGCGGGCGGCCATCACCCTGCTGGGGCCGATCGGGGTGGCCAACATGGCCCTCACCACCCAGATCCTGGCCGGTCACCCAGCCCGGGCCCGCCTCGTGGTGGCGATCGGAGGCTCCGCCCTGGCCGTGGTGGCGGCGATGGCCGCCGTGCCCGGCCACTGGGGGACGGCGGCGCTGGGGTCGGCCTGGCCCGGGCCGGCGGTGCTCCTGCTCATCGGGGCCACGGTGGCGGCCCAGACCGTGTCCACCTGGGGTCTCACCCGACTCAAGGTGGCGGCCCGGCGCCGGTCCCTGCTCGTGCTTCGAACCGGCGGCGCCGTGGCGCTGACCGGGGCGACGATGGCGTCGGCTGTCGTGACCGGGCGGGCCGGGCCGGTGGCCGCCGCCTACCTGGCGGTCAACGCCGGGCTCGCCCTGGTTGCCACGGTGTTGGCCGGTCGCCTGGGAGCCGCCGACACCACCACCGCCGACACCACCACCGCTGGCCCCCCGGCGCTGGCCCGAACTGCGTAACGAATTCGCGCCCCAACTCCGTTCCGCGTCGCGAGAACCCCGGATTTCGGGGTTTTCGCGCCGTCAGTTCGGCCTGTGGCGTGAGAACCGCGCCATCGGTTCGGGCGGCGGGACCTCGCCGGTGGAGGTGCTAGGGCCGGGCGGTGGGGGAGGAGCGGAGCCACGCCCGGTGGCGGTGGTAGTAACGGGCCACGGCCCAGGCGTGGGCCACGCCCCGCCGGTTGATCGGGCGCCGGTGGATCCGCCGGGGCGGGTGGTGGACCGGATCGCCGGCGATCTGCACCACCAGCCCGCCGGCCTGCTTGATCCGCAGGCAGAAGTCGACGTCTTCCGGCCCGTAGAAGAAGCTCTCGTCGATTCCGCCCACCGCCTCCCAGGCGGAGCGGCGGAACAGCTGGCAGGCCCCGATGCCGAAATCGACCGGCCACCAGCGGGGCCCGGCCTGCAGCAGGGCGGTGGCGGCCCCGGCGCCGCCCGCCGTCCCGAACGGAACCGGCTCAGCACCCAGCGGCCGGTACTCGGCCGTGCGGCCCAGCACGCGGCGGGCCTTGTCGGTGAGATCAGGGGCGGCACCGGCGCTGGCGGTGGGGGCCTGGGCGGTGAAACAGGGCACGGCCAGATCGGCCCCGGCCTCCGCCAGCCCGTCGACCAGGTTGCGCAGCGACCGGGGGCCGAGCTCGGCGTCGGAATCGAGCAGGCAGACCAGATCGGCTGTCCCGGCCCGGATCCCCACGTTGCGCCCGGCCGCCACCCCGCGGTTCTCGGGCAGGCTGACCAGGTGAACCCCATCGGGAACGGCGGCCGGCGGCTCGCTGCCGTTGTCGACCACCACGATCCTGGCCTCCACCCCCTCGCTGGCCACCACCGAAGCGATGGCGGCATCCAGCAGAGGGCCGTCGTTCCAGGTGAGGATCACGACGTCGATGAGGGGACAGGAGGCGCCCATGGCCCGTCCCGTCGGCCCAACCCGGCCGGCCATTAGGATCGGAAGGGTGATCACCCGCCCGCCGGCCGGCTCCATCCCCGATGCGCCCGGCTCCTACCAGTTCAAGGACCGCGACGGCCGGGTCATCTACGTGGGCAAGGCCCGGTCGCTGCGCCAGCGGCTGTCGAACTACTTCCAGAACCCGTACAACCTCCACCCCCGCACCGCCCAGATGGTGGCCACGGCCGAGAGCGTCGAATGGATCCAGGTCCGCAACGACGTCGAAGCCCTGATGCTCGAGTACAACCTGATCAAGGAGCACCGGCCCCGGTTCAACGTCCGCCTGATCGACGACAAGAGCTACCCCTACCTGGCCGTCACGCTCGACGACGCCTGGCCCCGGGCCCGGGTGATGCGGGGCACCAAGCGCAAGGGCACCCGCTACTTCGGGCCCTACGCCCACGCCTACGCCATCCGGGAGACACTCGACCACCTGCTGCGCACCTTTCCCATCCGCACCTGCACCGACGCCAAGTTCGACCGCCACGTCAAGCTGGGCAAACCCTGCCTGCTGTTCCACATCGAGAAGTGCTCAGGGCCCTGCGTGGGCGAGATCGACAAGCTCGACTACGCCCAGCTCGTGGTGGACCTGTGCCGCTTCCTCGACGGCGACACCCAGCCCGTGATCGACAAGCTCACGGCCGAGATGCTGGTGGCGTCGGACGAGCTGGAATTCGAGCGGGCGGCCCGGATCCGGGACCGGCTGGCCACGGTCAACAAGGCTGTCGAGCGCCAGCAGATGGTGGCCGAGGGCAACGAGGACATCGACGTGGTGGGCCTGGCCGAGGACGATCTGGAAGCGGCGGTGTTCGTGTTCTTCGTGCGCCGGGGCCGGGTCACCGGTCGCCGCAGCTTCGTGCTCGACAAGGTGGAGGAGCTCGACCCCAGCCGCGTGATCGACAAGGTGCTGGAGGGCCTGTACGACGAGGTGCCGGTGCAGGGGATGCCCAAGACGGTGCTGGCGCCGGCGCAGCCGTCCGACCCGGAGCTGTACCAGGAGTGGCTCGGGATGCTCCGGGGATCCCGGGTGGAGATCCGGGTGCCGGCCCGGGGGGCCAAACGCGAGCTGCTGGAGACCGTGAGCCGCAACGCCGAGGAGGAGTTCACCCGCCATCGCCTGCGGCGGGCCACCGACCACAACTCCCGGGCCCGGGCCCTCAACGAGCTGCGCGACTGGCTCGAGCTGCCGATTGCCCCCCTGCGGATCGAGTGTTACGACATGAGCCATCTGCAAGGCACCGACTATGTCGGATCCATGGTGGTGGTGGAGGACGGGCTGGCGGCCAAGAACCAGTACCGCCGGTTCAAGGTGCGCACGGTCGGCCAGAACGACGACTACGCGGCCATGGAGGAGGTGCTCACCCGCCGCCTACGCAACTACCTGGACGACCGGGTGAAGCCGGTGGCTGAGCGGGGCCGTTTCCAGTACCCGCCCCAGCTGCTCATGGTGGACGGCGGCAAGGGCCAGCTCAACGTGGCCGTCCGGGTGCTCGAGGCTCTGGGTCTGCGGGACGAGATACCGGTGTGCTCGCTGGCCAAGCGGTTCGAGGAGGTCTACCTGCCGGGCCGTTCCGAGCCGGTGGTGATCCCTCGCCAGAGCGAGGCCCTCTACCTGCTGCAACGGCTGCGGGACGAGTCGCACCGGTTTGCCATCGGCTACCACCGCCAGCTCCGCAACCGCCGCATGACCACCTCGGTGCTCGACGGGATCCCGGGGCTGGGCCCCACCCGGCGCAAGCGCCTGGTGGCCGAGCTGGGCGGGATCCGCAAGGTCCGCCAGGCCGAGCTGGAGACCCTGCGGGAGCTGAGCTGGCTGCCCGATGCCGTGGCCGAGGCCGTCTACGCCCGCACCCACGGCCTGGATGACAAGGGCGCCCGACGGTGACGGCCAGCCCCGACAGCAGAGGCGCCCGACGGTGACGGCCAGCCCCGACAGCAGAGGCGCCCGACGGTGACGGCC
>CADEDH010000002.1:5011-50583 GCA_902826025.1 uncultured Actinomycetes bacterium | reverse complement strand
GGCGCCCGACGGTGACGGCCAGCCCCGACAGCAGAGGCGCCCGACGGTGACGGCCAGCCCCGACAGCAGAGGCGCCCGACGATGACCACCGACAAGCTGTGGGATGCCCACGCCGAGTGGTGGCAGCGGGAGTTCACGGGCGGCGTGGACCCGGAGTACACCGAGCAGATCCTGCCCCTGATCGTCGAGGGGCTGGCCGGCCGCAGCCGGGTGCTCGACGTCGGCGCCGGGGAGGGTCAGGTGGCCCGGGAGCTGGCCGCCGCCGGGGCCACCGTGGTGGGGGTCGACCCGATCCGTTCCCAGGTCGAGCTGGCCGTCACCCGGGCCGGGGGCCCGGTGTACCTGCGGTCGTCGGCCGAACGGCTGCCGTTCGCCCCCGCCAGCTTCGATGGGGCCGTGGCCTGCCTGGTGTTCGAGCACATCGACGACGTGGACGCGGCCCTGGCCGAGGTGGCCCGGGTGCTGGTCCCCGGTGGCCGCTTCCTGTTCCTCCTCAACCACCCCCTGCTCCAGACCCCGGGCAGCGGTTGGATCGACGACCAGGTGATCGAGCCGCCCGAGCAGTACTGGCGGATCGGCCCCTATCTGCCCGAGGCGGAGACGATCGAGGAGGTGCAGAAGAACGTCTTCATCCGGTTCCTGCACCGGCCCCTGTCCCGCTATCTCAACGCCGCCATCGGCTGTGGCCTCCAGCTGGAGCGGATGATCGAGCCTGCGCCGCCGCCCGGCTTCCTGGCCCAGGCCCCCTGGTACACAGAGGCCGCCACCGTTCCTCGCCTGCTCGCGCTGTGGTTCCGCCGGGATCGAGTTCCGCTGTGATTGAAGCGTGATCCCGCCCGTCGGCACCCGGTTGTGGGACAATCAGGCACCGTGACTCGGGTGCTGGTGCTCACGGGATTGTCGGGGGCGGGTAGATCGGTCGCGGCCGGTGCCCTGGAGGATCTGGGCTGGTTCGTGATCGACAATCTGCCGTCGGACCTGGTTCCGAAGGTGGGGGAGCTGGCCTCGTCAACCTCCGGCGGCTACGACCGGGTGGCGCTGGTGATGGGTGGCCACGGCGAGCCGGTGTCGATGATCGAGAGTCTCCGTTCCCAGGTGGGGGCGGTCACGGTGGTATTCCTGGAGGCCGCCACCGAGGTGCTCGTCCGCCGCTACGAGCTCACCCGGCGCCGGCACCGACTGGCCGAGGGGAGGAGCCTGGTCGAGGCGATCGAGGCCGAGCGGGCGTCGCTCCAGGCCGCCCGGGCCGCCGCCGACCTGGTGATCGACACCAGCGACCTCAACCCGCACCAGCTTCGCGACCTCCTCACCGGCCACTTCGGCGACGACGACGAGGCCAACGACCTGCGGGTGATGCTGTCGTCGTTCGGTTTCAAACACGGCCTGCCGCTCGACGCCGACATCGTGCTCGACTGCCGGTTCCTGCCGAACCCCCACTGGGTGGAGGAACTCCGGCCCCAGAGCGGTCTCGACCCCGAGATCCAGGCCTACGTCCTGGATCGGCCGATAGCTGAACAGTTCGTGAACTCACTGACCGCTATGTTGGATGTCCTGCTCCCGGCCTATGCCGACGAGGGGAAGTCGTACCTGAGCATTGCGTTCGGCTGCACGGGCGGCCGTCACCGGTCGGTGGCGATGGCCGAGCGGATCAACCAACTACTGGCCGGGCGCGGCTGGCGGTCGAGGGTGAGCCATCGTGACATCAACCGAGAACGACGCTGAGGGCACTGCGGTCCCGGCCCCCGTCTCCGTAGGCACCGACCGTTCGGGCCCGGCTGTCGTCGCCCTTGGCGGCGGTCACGGGCTGGCGGCCACGCTCCGGGCCGCCCGCAGCTACGCCCGGTCGATAACGGGCGTGGTGTCGGTGGGTGACGACGGCGGGTCGAGCGGCCGGCTCCGGGCCGAGTTCGGGGTGGCCCCGCCGGGCGACGTCCGCCGTTGCATCTCGGCCCTGGCCACAACCGACACCCTGCTGGCCCGATCCCTCGAGTACCGCTTCGAGCAGGGCGTGCTCACCGGCCACCCGGTGGGCAACCTGCTCCTGGCCGGGCTCACCATGATGTCGGGCCACTTCCAGGAGGCGATCGACGAGCTGTGCCGGGCGGTGGGGGCGGTGGGCTCGATCTACCCCGCCACCATGGTGCCGGTGCAGCTCCTGGCCGACTCCGACCAGGGCACGCTGGTGGGGCAGGTCACGATCGAGCGGGCCAGCGGCATCCGCAACCTCCGGTTCGACCCCATCGACCCACCAGTGGCGGACTGTGCCAGCCGGGCGGTTCGGGAGGCCGACCAGGTGGTCATCGGCCCCGGCTCGCTGTTCACCAGCGTGCTGGCCGCCGCCGTGGTGCCCGGGATACGGGCCGCTCTCCAGGAGTCGACCGGCCAGCGGGTGTTCGTGGCCAATGTGGCCAACGAGAAGGGCATGGCCCGGGGGTTCGGCCTGGCCGAGCACGTCGATGCCCTGGCTGACCACGGGGTGAAGATCGATGTGGTGGTGGCCGACAGCAGCGCGCCCCCCGCTACGGGCGTTAGCCCCACCGTGGTCCGGGCCGACGTGGCCGCCGGTGACGGCTGGGGCCACGATCCGGCCAAGCTGGGCCGGGTCCTGCACCAGGTCCATCTCGAACGACGCTAGGGTTCGACCGGGCGAACGTCGGGCAGCTGACGAGCCGCAGGCCTGACGCCTGCCGGCGGTTCCGGGATGCCCGGGAGCGCCCGGCCCCAGGACATAACGCGAGCAGAAGGACAGCACATGAGCATTCGGGTTGGCATCAACGGTTTCGGCCGGATCGGGCGCAACTTCTTCCGGGCCGCCAAGCAGTCCGGCGCCGACATCGATTTCGTCGCCGTGAACGATCTGGGTTCGCTCAAGACCATGGCCCACCTGCTCAAGTACGACTCGGTGCTGGGCCGTCTGCCCAACGAGATCAAGGCCGTCGACGGCGGCATCTCGGTCGATGGCGACGTGCTCAAGGTCCTGTCGGAGCGCAATCCCGAAGACCTGCCCTGGGGCGACCTCGGGGTCGACGTGGTGATCGAGTCCACCGGCATCTTCACCGACCGTGACGCCGCTGCCCGCCACCTGGCCGGGGGCGCCCCGTTCGTGATCGTGTCCGCCCCCTGCGGCGGGGCCGACGCCACCTTCGTAGTGGGCGTCAACGAAGACACGTTCGACGCCGAGACCCACAAGGTCGTGTCGAACGCCTCGTGCACCACCAACTGCTTCGTGCCCATGGTGAAGGTGCTCGACGACGCCTTCGGGGTCAAGCAGGGTTTGATGACCACCATCCACGCCTACACCGGCGACCAGATGCTGGTCGACGGCCCCCACAGCGACCTCCGCCGGGCCCGGGGCGCCGCCATCAACATCGTGCCCACCTCGACCGGCGCCGCCCGGGCCACCGGCCTCGTGCTCCAGGCCATGAACGGCAAGCTCGACGGCACCTCGCTGCGGGTGCCGATCCCCACCGGCTCCATCACCGACTTCACCGCCGTTGTCGACGGCGAGCCCTCGGTGGCCGACGTCAACGCCGCCTTCGCCAAGGCGGCCGAGAGCGGCCGCCTGGCCAACGTGCTCGAGTACACCGAGGAGCCGATCGTGTCGAGCGACATCGTCACCTCGCCCGCCTCCTGCACCCTGGATGCCGGCATGACCATGACCCAGGGCTCGCTGGTCAAGATCTTCGGCTGGTACGACAACGAGTGGGGCTACTCCAACCGCCTGGTCGACATCTCCAAGATCGTCGGCGCCGCCAACCAGCGATGATCGACGGCCTGCCCGAGCTGGAGGACCTCGGCCCTGTGAGCGGCAAGTCGGTCCTGGTCCGGGCCGACTTCAACGTCCCGCTCTCGGGCGGGCGGATCACCGACGATCTGCGCATCAAAGCCGCCCTACCCACCCTGCGGTGGCTGGTCGACAACGGCGCCAAGGTCACGGCCTGCTCCCATCTGGGCCGGCCCAAGGGGCCCGACGACGCCTCAGCCTCCATGGCCCCGGTGAAGGCCCGGTTGGCCGAGCTGGCGCCCGAGGTCGAGCTGTTGGAGAACCTCCGCTACGACAAGGGCGAGGAAGGCAACGACCCGGCCTTCGTGGCCCGCCTGATCGAAGGCCACGACCTGTTCGTCAACGACGCCTTCGGCGCCTCCCACCGGGCCCACGCCTCGATCGTGGGCCCGCCGGAGCACCTGCCGTCGGCCGCCGGTCGGTTGTTGGCCCGGGAGGCCGAGGTGCTGCTCGGGCTGCGCCGCAACCCCCGCCGGCCGTTCGTGGCCATCATGGGCGGGTCGAAGGTGTCCGACAAGCTGGGCGTCATCGAGGCCCTGTTGGAGATCGTCGATGCCATCGTGGTGGGCGGGGGGATGGCCTTCACCTTCCTGGCTGCCCAGGGCCACCGAACCGGCTCCTCGCTGCTGGAGGCCGACATGGTCGAGACCTGCCAGCGGCTCCTGGCCGGGCCCAAGACGATCCACCTGCCGGAGGACATCACAGCGCTCGGCCCGGGGGGCAAGCTGTTCGACCCGGCCGCGGGGGGTGAGGTGCGCCAGATCGGGGTGAACGTGCCCGACGGCTGGATGGGGGTCGACATCGGGCCGGGCACAGCCGCCGTCTTCACCGACGTGATCCTGGACGCCGGCACGGTGTTGTGGAACGGCCCGATGGGGGTCTTCGAAGATCCCCGGTTCGAGGCCGGTACCCGGGCCATCGCCGGCGCCATGGCCGAGACGCGGGCCTTCACCGTGGTGGGCGGGGGAGACTCGGCCGCGGCGGCCAAGGAGTTCGGTGTCGACACCGACATGGATCATGTGTCCACCGGTGGTGGGGCCTCGCTCGAGTTGATCGAGCAGGGCGACCTGCCCGGTCTGGCGGCCCTCCGGGAGTCGGCCGCCCGACGGGGCTGAGCAGGGAGAACAGAGCGCCAGATGAGCAACCGTAAGCCGCTGATCAGCGGAAACTGGAAGATGAACCTCAACCACTTCGAGGCTCTGAAGCTGGTCCAGCAGCTGAGCTACGAGGTGACGAAGGACGACGTGGAGGCGGTCGACATCTCCGTCCACCCCCCGTTCACCGATCTGCGCACGGTGCAGACCGCGCTCGAGTCCGACCGGATCCCCTTCGCCCTGGGGGCACAGCACTGCCATTCCGAGGCGTCGGGGGCGTTCACCGGTGAGGTGTCGCCCGGGATGCTGGCCAAGCTGGGCGTGGCCTACGTGATCGCCGGCCACTCCGAGCGCCGGGAAGTGTTCGGCGAGACCGACGAGCTGGTCAACGCGAAGGTCAAGGCGATCCTGGCCAACGGCATGACCCCGATCCTGTGCGTGGGGGAGACCCTCGACGAGCGGGAGGCGGGCGAGGCCGAGGCCAAGGTGGAGCGTCAGGTGGCGGCCGGGCTGGCCAAGGTGGCAGCCGAGCAGGTGGCCGGTCTGGTGGTGGCGTACGAGCCGATCTGGGCCATCGGTACCGGCCGTACCGCATCGGCCGACGATGCCCAGGCCATGTGCGCCATCGTGCGGGCCACGGTGGCCCGGGTGGCCGGAGACGACGCAGCCGCCACCGTGCGGGTCCAGTACGGCGGATCGGTGAAGGGCGAGAACGCGGCCGAGCTCATGGGCCAACCCGATATCGACGGGGCCCTGGTGGGCGGAGCCAGCCTCGAGGCGGAGTCGTTCGCCCGGATCATCCAGTACCGGCTCCACTAGGTACTAGGAGGTCTGGTGCGCTCGGGGCGCAGGCTGGATCGGCTCCTCCTGTCGCTGTTGGCGCTGGTGGTGACCACGGCCTGTAGCCGGGAGGAACCCGTCCTCGACGGCCGGAGCACGGTGCGCACCGCCCCCGTGGTCGCCCCCGGCCTGCAGGTGCCGCCGCCATCGGTGGCCCCCACCGAGCTGCCCGACCCCGAGGCTCCGGCCAACTGGGTGGTGTGGGTCCATGACCGGGAACCGCCCGACCTGCAGGTCGACGACCCCCAGAACGGCACCGACCTGGCCGGGTGGATCCAACAGGGCCTGCTGGAAGGCCTGTTCGGGGTCGACTCGAACCTGGCCTACTACCCGGAGCTCCTGGCCGGACAGCCGGTGGTGACGAAGGCCGACAACGGGTCGGTCACGATCGACTACACCTTGCGGTCGGGCCTGACCTGGTCCGACGGTCGGCCCCTGACGGCCGAGGACGTGGCCTTCACCCACAAGGTACTCGTCGAGGGCTGCCCCACCGAGGCCGATGGATCCCTCACCGACGGCGCCGACGACGGCTGCGACTACGTGATGGGCAGCCGCATCGGCTACGACCTCATCACGAAGTTCGAGGTCACGAGCCCGACCACGTTCCGGATCTCCTTCGCTGCCTTCTTCGCCGGGTGGCGGAACCTGTTCCCCGCCGTGTTCGCCGCCCATGCCTTCGGGGCCGACGCCTTCAGCGTCGACCAGAACCTACGCCGCTGGGCGTCCGACGCCGGGCCGCTGCCGTCGTCGGGGCCCCTGCTGTTCACCGAGTGGGCGCCGGGAGACCACATCGACCTGGCCCGCAACGACCGCTACCACGGCTCGGTGAGCCCCGAGGCCCAGAACAAGGGTCCGATGGCGGTGGAGGGGGTTCGGATCCTGTTCGTGGGGAACCTGGCGACGCGGTTGGCCCTGCTCCAGGACGGGACGGCTCAACTCGTGATGGGGCCCCTCGACCCCGCCTTCGGTGCCCTCTCGGCCGACCCGTCGTTCACCGTGGCCTCCCGCCCCGGCGGAACGTTCGAACACCTCGGGCTCAACCTGCTCAATGTTCATCTGGCCAAGCCGCCGGTGCGGGAGGCCATCGCGTACGCCCTGGACAAGGCCGAGATCGTGGCCCAGGTCTACGCACCGCTGCTCAAGGAGAGCGTCCCCGCCGCCGGCCTGGGCAACGCCTACTGGATGCCGATGGAACCCGGCTACACCGATCACCAGGAGCGCTACGGGGCCAACGACGTGGCGGGAGCGGCCGCCGCCCTGGAAGGTGCGGGGTACGTGAAGGACGCCGACGGGGTGTACAGCCACCCCACCGACGGTCGCCTCACCCTGCGGATCGGCACCACCCCCGGCAACTCGCTGCGCCAGCAGCAGATGGATCTGATCAAGGCCCAGCTGGGTCGGGCCGGCATCGAAGTGGTGACCGGCGACTTCACCGGGGGATTGTTCTACGACCAGGGCCCGTTCTCGCCCGGCGCCCTGGCCGCCTCGGCTTCGGGGGGCACGGACGGCGACCCGAAGCTGTGGGACATGGCCGTGTGGTCGTGGGCCACCGGACCGTGGCCGGGCGGGGTGAGCGGCATCTTCCGGGCCCGGTCCGACGCCAACCCCTACGGCTTCTCCAACGCCACTTTCGAAGCCGACGCCGCGGCCTGCGACACCACGGTCGACGACACCCAGCGGGCCACCTGCTACAACGACATCGACGCCTACGTCACCACTCTCGACAAGGGCACCGACGGTCTGTTCGTGCTGCCCCTCACCCAGAAGCCGCGCTACTACGGTTACGTCAACCGGGTACTGGCATCGGCCGGTGTGGCACCCGATCTGGTGCAGGGCGGGCCCCTTGTGAATGCCGGTGACCTGCGAACGGTGGGCTAGGACCGCGTTCAGTGGCTGCTACCCGCTCATCGTGGTGACCGACGGGCCATGCGATTAACAATCATGTGACTACGCGATGGTTCCACCGGCGACCTGGCTACCACGGAGTAAGGTCGGCACACCACATGCACCGTGAGTCGCTGGAGAGGGCGGCCCACCGTTGTGGCCGGAAGGAGGTTTCCCCATGGAGCGACGGTCTCGCCACCTCGAGTGGCCGAGCTGGCCCCGACGGGGAAACCAAGCCAGCCGACAGCTACGGCGTGCCGACCACTATTGCGAACCGCAGCTGCAGTTCACGAACCCAGATCTTGGGGAGGACAGTTGATGAGAGGCAAGCGCCGACTGGCGACCATGATGGCCTTGTTCCTTGCGTTCGCGCTGATTGCGGCGGGCTGCGGGAGCGACGACAGCGGTACGGGGAGCGACTCCTCGTCGGCTGCGACCAACGGGGACGGCGGGTCCGATGAGTCGACCCCGACGACCGACGCCGCGTCCGACACCGTCGGCGGCGGTGGCACCCTCACACTCGGGGCCGAGCAGGAGCCCGACTGCATGGACTGGATCAACACCTGCGCAGGGTCCTCGTGGGGCTCGTGGATGGTGAACTACCAGGTCATGCCCCGGGCCTTCGACTTCGCGAAGGAGGGGGACGCCTGGGTCTACGAACCGTCGGTGCTGCTCGCCGGCGAGCCCGAGGTGACCTCGAACCCTCAGGTCGTCACGTACAAGCTGAATCCCGACGCCGTGTGGGACGACAAGACCCCGATCACCTGCAAGGACTTCATCTACACCTGGGAGCAGGTGGCCAAGGGTGAGGACGTCTACGATCCGTCGGGCTATGTCGACATCGCCAGCGTCGAGGCGACGGACGACACCACCTGCAAGGTGACGTTCTCCAAGCCGTACGCCGGCTGGAAGAGCCTGTTCGGCGGCCTGTACGGCGTGCAGCCGGCCCACCTCCTCGAGGGCAAGGACCGCAACGCCGAGATGAAGGACGGGTACAAGTTCTCCGGCGGCCCGTTCAAGCTCGAGTCGTGGGAGAAGGGCACCGCCATCACCCTGGTGCCGAACGAGAACTACTGGGGTCCCAAGGCCAAGCCCGACAAGGTCATCTTCAAGCTGATCCCCGACACCGCCGCCGCATTCCAGGCGTTCAAAGCGGGTGAGGTGCTCGCCATCTACCCCCAGCCCCAGATTGACGCCATCGAGCAGATCAACGCCGGGCTCGACGATGTGACCAGCGTGATCTCGGCCGACACGGGGAACCTGGAAGCGCTGTGGATGAACAACGGCAAGGCGCCGTTCGACTCCGTTGCGGTGCGCCAGGCCTTCGGCTACGCCCTCGACCGTGACGCGATCGTGAAGCGACTGTTCGGCGGCATCGGAGTGGAGGCGGCGGTCAACAGCCTCAACCCGCCGATCCTCTCGGCGCTGGCCGACAACGCTGCATGGTCGGGCTACAAGCTCGATCTGGCGAAGGTCGACGAGCTCATGACCGGCGACGGTTGGGCCAAGGGCGCCGACGGCATCTGGGCCAAGGGCGGCCAGCGGGCCTCCATCGAGTTCAAGACCACGGCGGGCAACAAGCGCCGTGAGCTGACCCAGCAGATCGTGCAGGAGCAGGCCAAGGCGGCCGGCTTCGAGCTGACGATCAACAACCAGAAGGCCGGCGATCTGTTCGGTCAGCAGCTCCCGGCCGGCGATTTCCAGCTGGCGCTGTACGCCCAGGTGCTCACGAACCTCGAACCGGCGAACTGCGGCCTGTTCTGCTCGAAGAACATCCCCACCGACGCCAACGGCAACACCGGTCAGAACTGGACCCGGACCAACATCCCGGCCCTCGACCCGCTGCTGGAAGAGGTCGACGCCACTGTCGACGATGCGGCCCGGGCCAAGGCCAACAAGGAGGCCGACAAGATCCAGGCCGAGAACATGGTCTCGCTCCCGCTCGATCCGCTGCCCAACATCGGCCTGGTCTCCAAGAAGATCAAGGGCGATGTCGAGGAGAACCCGATCACCTCGGTCTTCGGCAACCTGTACCAGTGGAGCCTCAACTGATCGTCAGTTGAGTCCGATGTCGAGACGGCGTGGTAGCTTCTGGTTCCGATGGGGACCGGCGGCTGCCACGTCGATCGGCCTCTCGGCATTCATGACCCAGTGGCTGCGACGGAACACGGCGAGACGTGCTGAAGTACATCATCAGGCGACTGCTCTACTCGATGCCTGCCCTCTTCATCTCGACGTTCGTCCTGTTCTGGGCCGTTCGTTCGACGTTTGATCCGGCAGCCAAGTTCATCGGGTCCCGCGATCCGACCACCTACGCCCGGTTCAAGGAGAAGTGGGGGCTCGACGACCCGATCCCTGTGCAGTATTGGCGGTGGCTGAAGAACATCGTCCAGGGCGACTGGGGTGAGAGCACCGCCAGCGGAGAGTCCGTTTGGTCGATGATCTCCCGGGCCTTCGGTACCACGTTGCAGCTGATCTTCTGGGGCGTGCTGTTCTCAGCGATCATCGCCGTGTTGATCGGGGTGTACTCGGCGATCCGGCAGTACTCGGTCGGCGATTATGTGTTCTCCGGGCTGTCCTATCTCGGGATCGCCGTACCGCCCTTCGTCTTCGGGTTGCTCGCCATCCAGATCCTCGGCGTGCTGCTGGGCGACAAGCTCGGGCTCGACGGTCCGGCGTTCTTCTTCGTCGGGCTCCACAGCGATGAATCCGGCGTCTTCAGTTGGGACTATGTGCGCCATCTCGTGCTCCCCGTCCTGACGCTCACCGTGCAGATCGTGGCGTCGTGGACCCGCTTCCAACGGGCCTCCATGCTCGACGTGATGAGTTCCGATTATGTGCGCACGGCGCGGGCCAAGGGCGTGCCCCGGCGCCGGGTCGTCTTCCGCCACGCCTTCCGTAACTCGCTCACTCCGCTGGTGACCGTGATGGCGGTCGACTCGGCGCTGCTGTTCGGAGGCCTGATCATCACCGAGTCGCTGTTCTCGATCCCGGGGATGGGCCGGCTGTTCTTCAATGCCATCCAGACCGGCGACGCCTACGTGGTCATGGGCTGGCTGCTCGTGAGCGGCATGTTCGTGATCGCCTTCAACCTCATCGCCGACGTGCTTTACGCCGTCCTCGATCCCCGGGTTCGGCTCGCGTGACCTCGCTCGATCTCACCTCTGAGGAGGCAGGCGACGAGCTGGTCGACCAGACCGAGGCCGGCAGCGTCACCCGCAGCCAGTGGCGGCTGTTCCTGCGCCGCTTCCTCCGTCACCGGCTGGCTGTGCTGGGCGTGCTGATCTTCGTCGCTCTACTGGTCATGTCGTTCGGTGCCCGGTGGGTGGCCCCCTTTCCGAAGAACGCCCAGAACCTGACCGATCTGACCATCGACGGTCCGGGTCGGGACCACCTCTTCGGCCAGGACGAGCTCGGCCGCGACTACTTCACCGAGGTGCTGTACGCCGGCCAGATCTCACTCAAGATCGGCATCGCCGTGGCGGTGCTGTCGACGGCTCTCGGAGTGGCCATGGGGGCGATCGCCGGCTACTTCGGCAAGCTGGCCGACGGGATCCTCATGCGGGTGACCGACGCTTTCCTGCTCGTGCCCTCCATCGCCATCCTGGCCGTGGCCTTCAAGAAGTTCGGTAACTCCGACATCGCCGTGGCCCTGGTGCTCACGTTCACGGTGTGGATGACGGTGGCCCGCCTCGTGCGGGGTCAGGTGCTCACGATCCGGGAGCTGGAGTTCATCGACGCCGCCCGGATAGCCGGCGCCTCCTCGACCCGGATCATCGTCCGCCATCTGGTGCCGAACATGGTGGGCCCCATCGCCGTCAACGCCACGCTGGCCATGGTCAACGCCATCGTGGCCGAGTCGACCTTGTCCTTCCTCGGATTCGGGATCCAGCCGCCCGACACTTCCTGGGGCAACCTGCTGGCCCAGACCCGAGGCTACCTCGGCACGTCGAAGGCCTATCTACTGTACTTCCCCTGCCTGTTCATCATCCTGGCTGTCCTTGCCATCAGCTTCATCGGTGACGGGTTGCGTGACGCCTTCGACCCGGAAAGCAAGAAGTGACCGACCCGATCCTCGAAGTGAGCGACCTGCGGGTCGAGTTCCCCAGCGACGACGGTCTGGTGAGGGCCGTCGACGGGGTGAGCTACCAGTTGTCGGCTGGGGAGACCCTGGGCATCGTCGGTGAGTCGGGGTCCGGCAAGACCGTGACCTCGATGGCGGTGCTGGGTCTGTTGCCCTCCCGGGCCCGGATCACCGGCTCGATCAAGTTTCGGGGCGAGGAGCTCCTGGGCAAGTCCGAGGACGACTTGCGGCACCTCCGGGGGCGCCACATCGCCATGGTGTTCCAGGACGCCCTGGCCGCCCTGAACCCGGTGCTGACGATCGGCGACCAGATCGCAGAGGCGATCATGGTGCACGAAGCCCGGCCAGCCAGCGAGCTGCGCGACCGGGCTGTCGAGCTGATCGACATCGTGGGCATCCCCAGCCCCCACGAACGGGTCGACCAGTATCCCCACGAGCTGTCGGGCGGGCTCCGCCAGCGGGCCATGATCGCCATGGCCATCGCCAACGAGCCCGACGTGTTGATCGCCGACGAGCCGACCACGGCGCTCGACGTCACGATCCAGGCCCAGGTGCTGGAAGTGATCGACCGGATTCAGGAGCGCACCAACACGGCGATGATCCTGATCACCCACGATCTCGGCGTCGTTGCCGGCACCGCCGACCGGGTGCTGGTCATGTACGCCGGGCGGCCGGTGGAGGTCGGAAGCGTCGACGAGATCTTCTATCAGTCCCGCCACCCATACACCCGGGGCCTGCTCGGTTCCCTGCCCCGACTCGACGGTCAGTCCCGTCGCCGCCGCCTCTACCGGATCAAAGGGCAACCGCCGTCGCTGATCCACCTGCCGTCGGGCTGCGCCTTCCACCCCCGGTGCGACTTCGCCGTCGCAGGGCGGTGTGACCAGGCCCGGATCGAGCTGCACACGGTCGCCGGGCGGCACCAGTCGAGCTGCGTCCGCAGCGACGAGCTGCCGGCGACGGGGGAGGACAGCACCGACGAGGTGCCCGAGGACGTGGTCGCCTCCGTGGCTGAGCGTTTCGATCGGGCCGAGGTGGTGCTGGAGGCCGAGCAGCTGGTCAAGGAATTCCCCGTCAGGGCGGGCGTCTTCCGGCGCCAGGTGGCCAGCGTGCGGGCGGTGTCGGGCGTGGACCTGGCGGTGCACGCAGGGGAGACGCTGTCGCTGGTGGGCGAGTCGGGCTGCGGCAAGTCGACTGCCGGGCGCATGCTGGTTCGCCTGCTCGAGCCCACCTCGGGAGTCGTCCGTTACCGGGGTCGGGACCTGACCCACCTCCGGGGCGCCGGACTCCGGGAGCTGCGACCGAAGATCCAGTTCGTGTTCCAGGATCCGTACGCTTCGTTGAACCCGCGGATGACGGTGGCCTCGATCATCGGGGAGCCACTACGGATCCACCACCGGTGGCAGAACGGGGGCGAGACCAGGGTGAAGGCCTTGATGGCCCAGGTGGGGCTGAACCCCGAGCACGCCAACCGGTTCCCCCACGAGTTCTCGGGCGGTCAGCGCCAGCGCATCGGGATCGCCCGGGCCCTGGCGCTCGACCCTGAGGTGCTGGTGCTCGACGAGCCGGTGTCGGCCCTCGATGTGTCGATCCAGGCCGGTGTGATCAACCTGCTGGAGGACCTGCAGGACGAGCTCGGTCTGGCGTACGTGTTCATCTCGCACGATCTGGGGGTGGTCCGCCACATCTCCGATCACTTCGCAGTGATGTACCTGGGCAAGATCATGGAGATGGGTCCGTCGCAGGAGCTGTACGACCGGGCGGCCCACCCCTACACCCAGGCGCTGCTTTCGGCCGTGCCAGTGCCCGATCCTCGCCTGCAGCGCAGCCGGCACCGCCTTGTGCTGGAGGGTGACGTTCCCAGCCCAACCGATCCGCCCTCGGGATGCCGGTTCCGGACCAGGTGCTGGAAGGCAAACGACCTTTGCGCCGTGGAGGAACCGGCGCTGATCGACCGCGGCCACGGGCATCCAGTGGCCTGCCACTACGCCGAGGTGCCGGTGAGCGGAGTGAACATCCAGGTGTCAGCCAAGGGCTGACCCTCCCAGACTACGATCCGATGCCGGTGCGGTCGGGCTCGATGTGGAAGCATCAGCCTGGCCGAACTCGATTGTCGTACTGGTCCCAGGAGAGGGCACCTCGGTGGTGGGTGAGAGTGGATGACGGCGTACATCGTCCGGCGACTTGTCCAGGTCGTTGTCACGATCTTCTTCGCTCTGACGTTCCTGTTTCTGTTGTATTTCGCCCTGCCAGGCGACGCCGCCACCCTTCTGGCCGGTGGGGACGGACGGGTGCCGGACCCGGTGACAGTGCGACAGGTACAGGACCGGTACGGGCTTGACGATCCCCTGCCGACGCAGCTGGCCAGCTATTGGCAGCGTCTGGTTCAGGGTGACCTGGGCCAGTCGTACCAGTCGGGGCGGGATGTGACCTCACTGCTCTTGGAGGCCGCCCCCCGCAGCATCCGGCTATCGATCTGGGCCATCATGATCGAGGTCGTGGTGGGCATCAGCGTGGGTCTGATCTCGGCAGTGCGGCGGAGCTCGCTGATCGATCGGCTCTCCACCGCGGTCACGGCCATGGCCTCGGCTGTCCCGGTGTTCGTCTTGGCGTTCGTGCTCCAGTACCTGTTCGCCGTGATCCCCGAGGATCAGGGGTGGGCCGACTTCTTCCGGTTCGAGACGAGCGGCCGGGGCGACGACACCTGGTTACTGTTCTTCATCCCCACAGGGAACACCTGGCGGTATCTGGTGCTGCCGGCCGTCACATTGGCCAGCGTTTCCGCCGCCTTGGCGGCCCGCACGGCCCGGGGGTCGATGCTGGAGGTGCTGGGAGCTGACTTCATGCGCACGGCCAAGGCCAAGGGGCTTCGGGATCGGGAGGTGCTGGCCAAGCACGGGCTGCGCAACGCCATGCTCCCGGTCGTAGCCCTGATCGGTCTCGACTTCGGGACGTCGATCGGAGCGGCCGTCCTCACCGAGACGGCGTTCAGTTGGGGCGGGCTCGGGTTCTACATCGCCGAATCGGTCCGTCGCCGTGACCTGCCGGTGCTCCTCGGCTTTACCACGGTTGTGGTGCTGGCCTACTGCCTCATCAACCTGCTCGTAGACATCTGCTACGCCTGGTTCGACCCTCGGGTCCGGCTACGAGCGGGGACTGCCAAATGAGTCTCGCTCCGCCGACGCTTGACCTCGAACTGCTGGGCGCCGGGGACGAAGATGGCGGCACCGATGTCGAAGCTGCCACCTCATCATGGCGCCGGTTCTGGCGCCGGTACCGGAAGAACCGGATGGCGGTGGCGGCTCTGGTCCTGCTGGTCCTGCTTGTCATCCTGGCCGTGTTCGCCGATCAGATCGCGCCGTACCACTTCGACGAGCAACCAGTGGGCAAGACCTCCGCCCCGTCGTGGGATCACCTGTTCGGCACCGACCAGATGGGCCGGGACATCTTCAGTCGAGTGATCTACGGGGCTCGCATCTCCCTGCGCGTCGGCATCCTCGCCACGATCATCTCGCTGGCCATCGGGGTGACGGCGGGCGTCGTGTCGGGCTTCATCGGCGGTTGGATCGACACGGTGATATCCCGCTTCGTCGACATCTTCCTCTCGATCCCCTACATCGTGTTGGTCGTCTCGATGGCGGCCGTGCTGGGACGGAGCGAGAAGACGGTGATCATCGTGCTCGGGCTCACGGGCTGGCTCGCCGTTCAGCGGGTGGTGCGGTCGAGCGTTCTCCAGCTCAAGGGGTTGGAGTTCGTCGAGGCAGCCACCGCTCTGGGCTTCGGTCGGTGGCGGATCATGTTGCGCCACATCCTGCCCAGCGTTCTACAGCCGGTGATCGTGTACTCGGTGATCGCAGTAGGCAGCGCCATCTTGTCGGAGGCGGCGCTGTCGTTTCTCGGCGCCGGTCCAGCCGATCCGAGGCCGGCCTGGGGGCTCATGGTGTTCACAGCGAAGGACAGGCTGCAGCCGGCCCCCTACGAGCTGCTCTTCCCGGCGGCGGCGATCGTGATCACCGTGCTGGTTTTCCGGCTCATCGGCCGCGGCCTGCGCGACGCCGTCGATCCGAAGATGAAGAACCGGTCATGAGCGACCCAGGTCTAGAATCGCCGCCCTACACCGAGGGCGAAGTACTCCTGTCTGTCCGCAACCTCCGTACCCGGTTCGTCACCGAAGGCGGCGACGTGCCGGCCGTGAACGGCGTGAGCTTCGCTGTCCGCCGAGGGGAGGTGCTGTCGGTGGTGGGGGAGTCGGGCTCGGGCAAGTCGGTGACGGCCATGAGCATCCTGGGGTTGCTGCCGCCCACGGCCCGGATCGAGGCCGACCAGATGCTGTGGCGGGGTGAGTCTCTGCTCGACGCCGGTGAGGCTCGGATCCGGCAGGTCCGAGGGGCCGAGATCGCCATGATCTTCCAGGATCCGTTGTCGGCGCTCAACCCGATGCACAAGGTGGGCCGCCAGATCGCCGAGATGATCCTGATCCACGAGCCGGTGTCGAAGAAGGAGGCGGCGTCCCGCGCCGTCGAGATGCTGAACCTGGTGGGCATCCCCCAGCCGGCCAAGCGGGCCGGGATGTACCCCCATGAGTTCTCGGGCGGTATGCGCCAGCGGGCCATGATCGCCATGGCGATTGCCTGCAGCCCCGATCTGCTGATCGCCGATGAGCCCACCACTGCCCTCGATGTGACCGTGCAGGCCCAGGTGCTGGAGATGCTGCTGCGCCTGAAGGACGAGCTGAACTCGGCCCTCATGCTCATCACCCACGACCTGGGGGTGGTGGCCGGCATCTCCGACCGGGTGATGGTGATGTACGCCGGCCGCCAGGTCGAGGTGGGTACGACCGACCAGGTCTTCTACCGTACCCGCCACCCTTACACACGGAGTCTGCTGCGGTCGTTGCCGCGGCTCGATGATAGGGGCACCGACGCGCTGACCCCGATCACCGGGGCGCCGCCGTCGCTGTTGCGGCTTCCGTCGGGCTGCTCCTTTCACCCCCGTTGCCCGCTGGTCAAGGAGCGGTGCTCCAAGGATGTGCCCGACCTGAACTCGGGCGGGCTGGGGCATCATCCGGCGGCCTGCTTCTATGCCGACGAGGTCTCGGGCGACACCGCCAGCGTGGTGGGAGGTCGGTCGTGAGCGACGAGGTGCTGTTACAGGCTGAACACGTGGTCAAGGAGTTCCCGGTTCGGGGCGGGCTGCTGTCCCGCACCGTGGCCAAGGTCAGCGCCGTTTCCGCCGTGTCGATCGAGGTGAAGGCGGGTGAGACAGTGGGCGTGGTCGGGGAGTCGGGCTGCGGCAAGTCGACCCTGGGGCGGGTGCTGGTGAACCTGTTGCGGCCGACTGCGGGCCGGGTGCTGTTCGAGGGTGAGAACCTGTCGGCGCTCAAGCCGGCGGCCATGAAGGAGAAGCGGCGCCGGCTCCAGATCGTGTTCCAGGATCCGTTCGCCTCACTCAACCCCCGCATGAAGATCGGTGACACCCTGGCCGAGCCGCTGCGGGTCCACCTGGGGTGGAAGGCCGACAAGGCCGGTGCTGCGGTACAGGATCTGCTCGTGCAGGTGGGGTTGTCGGCCGAGCACGCCAACCGGTTCCCCCGCGAGTTCTCCGGGGCGCAGCGCCAACGGGTGGGGATCGCCCGGGCCCTGGCTCTGGAGCCCAGCCTGATCGTGCTCGACGAGCCGGTCTCGGCCCTCGACGTGTCGGTCCAGGCCGGCGTGGTGAACCTGCTGCAGGAACTGCAGCGGGTGCGGCACCTGTCGTACGTGTTCCTCGCCCACGACCTGTCGGTGGTGGGCCACCTCTCCGACCGGGTGGCTGTGATGTACCTGGGCAAGGTGGTGGAGGTGGGCGACCGGAACCAGATCTACACCAGGGCCCAGCACCCCTACACCCAGAGCCTGCTGTCGGCGGTGCCGATCCCCGATCCGGAGCGGCAGCGGTCACGGCGGCGGATCGTGTTGGAGGGAGACGTGCCCTCGTCCGTCGATCCGCCCAGCGGCTGTCGCTTTCGGACCCGTTGCTGGAAAGCGACCGACAAATGCGCGGCCGAGGAACCGGCCCTGGTCGACCGGGGTGAGGACCATCCAGTGGCGTGCCACTATCCCGAGGTGGTCGTCGCCCTCGTCTAGGTTGGGTCGGGCGGCCCGGGGATCGGGTCACGGGCCGCTACCATGACCGTGTGAACATCGCGCTTGGGATCGTCTACGTTGTGATCGGCTTGGTGACGGTCACGCTCGTCCTGCTCCACAGCGGCCGGGGTGGCGGTCTCTCCGACATGTTCGGTGGCGGGCTCGGTGCTGCGGCCGCTGGCTCCACCTCGATCGAGCGCAACCTCGATCGGCTGACGGTGCTGATGTCGCTGATCTTCGCCTTCATGACCCTGATCCTGGCCTTCCGGTTCAGCGGCTGAGCGACGCCCTTCGAGCCTCGTTGCCGAACTGCGTCGCGAAGTCCGTCGGATTCAGGGATTTCGCGACGCAGTTGGTCAACGGGGGCGAAAGGCGCCGGATCCGGGCCAGGACTTGCTACGATCTTTGAGCCACGTCGGAGTGGCGGAATAGGCAGACGCGCTAGCTTGAGGGGCTAGTGTCCGAAAGGACGTGGGGGTTCAAGTCCCCCCTCCGACACAGGAACAAGTGTTCGATTGCTCGAACGGTACATGTGACCCGCCGTAGCGCAGGGCAGTTACCGAGATGGAGCCCCGTCCATCCGCTCGTAGGTGCCGATATGCGCCAGGATCAGCGGCTGGTAGCGGGACACCCGGACCGAGCTCTACCGTTCGCCGGGTGAGTACCATGCCGCGTTACGACGATGCCCTCGGCTGGGTTCGCGTGGAGGGTCTCGTCGCACCCGAGGACGCTGCCCGGCATCGTGGTTGCTTGCGACGGTCTAGCGGACCACCTCACTGAGGTTCGCTGTGGCGACAAGCCCCACGGGGCGACTCGGCGTCTGACGGCTCTTGACGAGCGTCTGCCCGAGACGAGCGCAATCGCTCATGCCTTGGCCCCGGTTGTCGATCAGCTCCTGCCCGACGGATGGACCGTGACTGAGGTCGCCTACCGATGCCCCGTACCAGGCACAGGTGGTCAGCAGCTTCACGCCGACGACGCTCCACTTCTGCAACCAGATCTCCCCGCCAGTGGAGCGACTGCGATCGTGGCGCTCGTCCCGTTCACAAAGGAGAACGGGGCGACACGTGTCGTGCCGGGAAGCCACCGGCGCGTCGACCAGCAGCGCGTCTCCCAGAAGGCCGACCACCTACCCGGCGAGGAGTACCTCCTCGGGAAGGCCGGCACGGCCTTCGTTTTCAGCCGCCACCTTTCTTCATGCTGGATCAGTCAATCGATCGCTGGATCCGCGACCGGCACTTCAGATCGCGTATCGGGCGAGCGACCGAAGTCCGGCTGTGCTTGTAGACGAGAACTCACGGGGACACCTCGAGCGCCCCATAGCCGGCAATCCTGGTGGGACCGCGGACGCCGTCGCCCGCGGGGAATGGCCGCTCGACGCGTGCCAGCGGTGGCCCGGTGCGGGCCCTGCGCCGTCGGACCGGGACCCGCCCACCTTCCAAGGTCACCGGGCCGGCCTCTGTCCCGTGCGCACCGCCATCCGGTCGGGCTGGTGGCGAGCCCCGAGGGCCGGCCAGCGCGGTCACGGACTCCTCCGTCATCGGATCCGGCAACTTCCACGGCCACCGGGGCAACCTCCGACGACGGGGCTGGTGTCAGTAGGTTTCGAACCTGGCGCCGAGTTTGGTCATGTCGTCTGGGTCCGTGGTGAGAATGAAAGTGCCGAGGCTCTCGGCCACCACGGTCAAGTGGGCGTCGACCACATCTGAGGTGTCGGAGGCGGCGAGTCGGCGGCCGACCGGGACCGAGTTGTCGAGTGGGTGGACGTCGAAGTGGCGGATGGCTCGGGCCAGGTTGGCCTGCCGGGCCGGGTTCCGCCATACCTGGGCCAGGACGGGGTGGGTGGTGTGGAGGTCTTCGCCTCGTTCGGTTGCCCGCTTGATCAGCGCCCAGAGCCGGGAGTTGATGTTCTCGCCATCGACGATCAGGGGGCCGGCGTCGATGATCACCGGCCGGTGCCCTGTCGATCGAGGACCTCGTCGGCCCAGTCGAGGTGGGTCTGATCGATAGGGGCCACGTCTGCCTCCCAGGACTCGATCAGGTCGAGGAGAGCTCGACTCCGTCGACGTCGCTTCACCTCCGCCTGCAGGGCCCGCTTGATGGCGAGGGTCTTGGTTCCGTCGACCTGAACCAGTTCGGCGAGCGCGGCCTCCATCTCGTCGTCGAAGTTGACCGTCGTCTTGGATGCCATACTCATATGGTATCGAATAGGTGACTGTATGGCACGATCCTCGTGTGGTCTGGCCCCAGATCGACGGTCGCCTTTGTCAGGCGGCAGCCGGGAGTGCGACCCATCGACTCCGGCTGCGTGGGCTTAGGGTTGCAATCGCCCCTTCGGCACCAGCAAACCACCTGGTCAGGGCGCTCCGATGGCGCCAAGGGTGTCGTTTGCTAATCGATTCGCTGACGTGCCCTCCGATCCCCGGCCTGGTGTTCGGGCCAGCGATCGGGCCTGAGTTCTAGTCTTTCATCGTGACCGATGAGACGACGCCCTTGTCGGGGACCAAGAGGCCGTCGTTTAGCGGGGCGGCACCAGTGCATCTGGTTTCGCGACAGCCCAGTAGGCGAGGAGGGGAAGGCTGAGCAGAGCAGCGATCGCTGCGCCGTAGAAGGCAGCCTGCGTACCCCATTCTTTGGCGGAGAGACCGAGAATGGGGCCGCCCAGGCCCGCCGAGAGTTCGAACGCCAGTGAGAACGTACTGACGGCGCGGGCCCGCTCGTTGTCGGGTACCCCGAACACGGCAGCGGTGAGGAGGGTGGGGTAGAGGAACGATCCGCCAATGGCGAGTACCGCAGCGCCGGCGAACAATCCGTACTGGCTGGCCCAGATGCCCATCACGAACATGCCGGCGGCCTGGCCGATGAGCGACACGACTGTCATCCGGAACGTGCCGAACCGATCGGGGGCTTTGGAGCCGGCTATTCGCATCAGCAACACGAGGAGGCCGTACAGCAGAAGCACGGGGCCGGCGGAGCCCAGGTCGAGCTCCTCGATGTACAGCGGCATGAATCCGTTCAAGGCGGTGAATGTCACCAAGCCACCCATCAGAATCAGTCCGGGCACGATGGCGGCGCGGTGCAGCAGAATTCGCTTGCCCGAATCGGTGACGCGACTAGCGAGCGCCGCCGGGTCGGGCCGGTCATTTGGAAGGCACATGGCAAGCACGGATGCGATTGCCAACGAGAGTCCACCGGTGGCGAAGGCCCACCCAAAGCTGGTGGCCTTCTGAACGGTCTCGCCCATCAGCGGCCCGATGGCCATACCTCCATAGACGGCCACCGAGAAATAGTTGGTCGCCTCACCGCGCCGTTCGACCGGGGCCAGATCGTTGACCATGGTGGCCGAGCCGACGAAGAACGCTCCCTGGGTCGCTCCCATCGCCAGCCGAACCAGGTACATCAGCCAGATCGACGAAGCCAGGGCATGAGCAGTCACCGTGACGGCCGTGAGAGCGGTGCCCCAGACAATGATGAACCGGCGCCCTCGCTCGTCGCCGAGCCGGCCGACCATCGGTCGGGCGAAGACAGCCGAGATCGAGAACACGCCGAGGGCCAGGCCGATCTCGACCTTGGACCCGCCGAGGACGCCATCGACGTAACGCGGCACCAGGGGCAAGGTCGATGAGAACCCGGCAAGGGCGAAGAACCCGCTGACGGTGAGAAGAAGGAACGACGGTGTCAGCAGCTTCTGATCGCTGGCTGATCCGTTCGTTGACCGGTTCTGGGCCGAAGTAGTGAAGCCTCTCACCACGAGAGCCTGCCAGAGGCGTGAGGAACGGACGAATCCCCGGCCCCTCCTCGGCAAGGGCCGCCGAGCCTGTTACCAGGCGTCGATGCAGGGACGCTTGGGTTTCTCGCATGAGCGCCAGGCCATGGAGGTGCCGCCTTGAGCCCGGTCGTGATCCAGTGGCGGGTGGTCGCGATCGGCCGCAGGTGTCGCTCGTGGAGCGACACGGCCCGGTGCGAGCGCTCTCCACGGCGTCTCGGCTCAGACCGCCCGCATCCGGTTGTTCCTGGCGTTGTGCTCGACCTCGGCCAGGCCGAGCTCCTCCATCAGGGGCGGGATGTACATGCCGAAGCGGCCCCGTAGCCCCTTCTTGAGTCCGTACCAGCCGCCGACCGGGTTGCTCTCTGAGCGACCCCACGCTTCGACGGTGCCGTCCTTGGCCGGTTTCTGTTCGTCGGCCGATCCGAGGTCCATCCAGTCGCCGTGGTCCTTCAGCATGCGGTGGAGATGGTCGAGACAGCGGGCGTCGTAGAGCAGGACGGTCTTGCCGACGGTGCAGACCAGCACCTCGACATCATCTCTGATGTCTCGGTGCATCGTGTAGTCGCCGGTCAGGGGCGGCGTCTTGAGCTGCCAGGGATCTGATTGGGTGCCGGTGCCGGGCATGGTTACCTCACTGGGTACTGGTGGACGGATGATGGTTGATAGCTGCGAACGTGTGGCCTCGCTGGGCGGGAGGCCCGTTCATCGCTGGGCTTCGAGGCGGGCTGTGGCTGCAGCCTGCAGGTCGAGCACGTAGCGGTCGAAGACCGGCCGGAAGTCGGGCAGTGACCGGGCTGCCACGGGCAGCATCAGCCCCCGCACGGTCTCGGTCATCGTGAACTGGGTGCTGTTGAGGCCGATCTCGGCGAGCGTGAAGTCTCGGACGCCCCAGAACATCGGTTTGGCACCGTCGCGCCAGGTCATGGCGGCAGGGGCGTCGAAGGTGGTCACCTTCGGGGTGAAGGTGCGTTTCGAGATCGGCACCCGGAGCTTCAGCTTGGAGCCGAGCTCGATCGGTCCGTCGATGCTGGTGACGGTGGAGTTCCATTGCGGAAACCGGGCTGAGTCGGTGAGCAAGGCCCACACGATCTGGCGTGGCGCCCCTATCGTGGCCGTGACGGTCGTGGACCGGCTGAACATCGACGTGGTCGAGGACGCGGCCTTCGGGGCTGCGGGTGATGACGGCATGGTGCCTCCTGGCGTAGCGGTTGTTCGAGTGGGGATGGGTTGGCTCACCATTCCGTCCATCTGCCGCCGCGAGCCTGTTCCCACAGGGTCGTGGTGAGCGATGTCAGGGACGGGGCATAGATCGTCGTCGTGCGATGGAACTGCTGAAGGCCGGCAGGGTCGGACCACAGCTCCATCGCCAGGAGCTCGGCTGCCGGGTCGGGGTCGCCGGAGCGGACATAGAGATGGTGGGAGCGCTGCCCGAGGCGACGGGCGTAGCGAAGAGACGACGCCAAACGGCCGTTGAGCGCCGAGATCGTTTCGTCCCTGTCGCTGGACCGGCCCCGCACCAGGCAGCAGTAGCGGCGGGGCGCATGAGCTGGTGTCGGCAGGTCGAAAGCGAAGGAGCCGGCGACCGGGTCCCAGGACGCGAGCTCGGGCTCATCCAGCAGATCCGCCGCCACGGCGGCGTTGTAGGGCCCAGGACGGTCGCCGCACACGTCGACGAACAGGATTGCGTCTTGTCGTTCGGCAGCCGACTCGGGCAGGGCGGAGTACGCCAGGTGGCTGAGCGGCCCGCCGTCAGCGTCGGCGCCCCCTTGGGTCGGCGACGCGGCTGATGCGACACGGTTGTGACCAAGGCGCAGCTCGTCGCGGTCGGCCCCTCGGAGCACACCTTGTGCGGTGAGCAGTACGTGGGGCACGGTCAGCAACGCCATGGCAGCTCACGTTGACGGTGCTGACTCTCCAGATCGCTCTCCACTTTCGTGCCGGTACTGAGATCGATGGAGTGACGTCAGTCACCTGGCACGAGGATCTCGTGAGCCTCGGGTGGGCTATCTTCGAATGGCGGCTGGTGGCATCGATGGGGAGGGTGGTTGCATGGTCCGGTCAGCCGAGCCCGACCAGACTCCATTCGAGGAGGGCGAGAGCCGGAACCTGAGTGCCCGAGTACGGATCCTGGGCCCGGTTCAGCTCACGGTGGGCACCCATGATGTTCCCCTCGGGCGGGGCCTGCGGAAGCTCCTTGTGGCTCGACTCGCCCTTGGCGCGCCCGATGTCGTTCCGTTCGAGACGCTGCTCGACGAGGTCTGGCCGGCGCGGGCGGATCTCAACGACCCGGGCCGATCACTGCACACCACCGTCTGGCGTCTGCGGCAATCCCTCGACCAGGCAGTCGCCGGCGCTGGCGCCCTCGTCGAGCACGTCGGCCGCGGCTACCGGTTCTCGGGTGATTGCGACGTGGATGTGGCCGAGTTTCGCCGCCTCCTACGACCCTCCGAGGGTGTCGGACAGGATCTCGAGCCCGACCGGCTGGAAGTCGCACTCGCACTATGGGCCGGACCGTGCCTGTCCGGGCTGGGCGACGCAGCGTTCGTCACCCCTGCGATCGCCGAACTCGAGGAGCTACGTTGGAGCGCCGTCGAACGGCGCGCCCGCCTTCTCGTCGAGCACGGCCGCAGCGGTGACGCGGTGATCGAGCTGCGCGTCGCCACCGGCCAGAACCCGCTGAGGGAGAGCCTGTGGGCCGCCCTCATCGAGGCGCTCCATCGCGACGGCCGAACGGTCGAAGCGCTTCGCGCCGTCAGCGAGATCCGCCAACGGCTGGCCGCCGATGTCGGCCTCGACCTCAGCAGCCAGCTGGCAGAGCTCGAGGGCCAGATCCTACGGGGCGAGCTTCCCAACGTGGCCCGCACCCATCCGGTCGAGCGCGGTTCGACAGCACCCACCCCCACCAGCACGCTCGTTGGTCGGATCGACGATCTCCAGTCGATCCAGACACTGCTCGCCAACCACCGTTCCGTCACCATCGCCGGCCCGCCCGGGTGCGGGAAGACCCGCCTGGCGGTCGAGCTGGCCCACCGTTCGGCTGGCCCGGTGTGGTGGGTCGATCTCGCTGCGATCGACGCCCGCCCCGGCGACGGCGACGACGACACCCCGGCTGACCTTGCCGCCACCGTCGCCGCTGCAGTTGGGATCGCCACCGCAACCGATCCGCTCGCCGCCATCGTGGCCCGCCTTGCCCTGCGGCCCGGGCTCATCGTGCTGGACAATGCCGAACATGTCGCCCTGGGGGTGGTGACGGTGTGCTCGGAGCTGTTGGCGGCGACGCCTCACGTCTCGTTCCTCGTGACGTCCCGAGCCATGTTGGACGTTCCGGGCGCCGCAACCTGGCCTCTCGACCCACTCGACGCACCCGACGACGATGCCGACTACGAGCGCACCCGAGCTGCCGATGCCGTGGAGCTGTTCCTTCAGCGGGCATGGTCTGCGTCGCCACGGTGGCGGCCGCTGGAGCATGAGGTGCTCACCGTCGGCGCCATCACCCGCGCCGTCGACGGACTACCGCTGGCTCTCGAGATCGCCGCCGCCCGGGTCCGGTCGATGTCGGTGGACCAGATCGCCGAACACCTACCCGCCCTCACCAGCACCAGCCGGGGCTCCAACAACCGGGGCCCGCTGCGACCGGCGCTCGAGTGGAGCTGGGGACTGCTCGATCCGTCGACCTCCGAGCTGCTCGAGCGGTTGTCGGTCTTCGCCGGGCCGTTCAGCCTCGACGATGCCGTTGTGCTGGGGGCCGCCGATCCCGGCGGCACCGCGGCTCGCATCGACGAGCTCGTCCGCAACTCGCTCGTCGCCCACGGTGGGTCGGGCTGCACGCCCTCGCGCCCGTACCGTCTACTGGCGACCGTCAGGGCGCTGGGTGAGGAACGCCTGGCCGATCGCGGGGCATGGGCCGACGCCGCCCGGGCCCATTTCGCCCTCGTCGCCGGTTTTGTGCAGGGCCCCGACTCCTCCCGCGCCGTGGATGCCCGACTCGAGTTCCTCGCCGCCCTGGGCCGCAGCAGCCAACTGGGCCTCGCGTCGGAGGCGCTCGGCGTCGCCGCTGTCGCCGTCATGAACGGGGTGTGGGCCAACCACAGCCTTCTACCCCACTCCATCGCCACCTTCGATCTGCTGCTCGACCGCCATCCCGAACCGACGCCGATCCGGGCCCTCGGCCAGATGGGCTACCTCCTCATGCTCGGCGCCGTCGAGGACTGGCCGGCCCTGGTCGAGGCCGCTCACAGCACCATCGAGCTCGGCGACCACTTCGGGGAGCTCCGCATACGCACCGGGGCACGCTGCATGCTCGCCCTGGGCTTGTGGGGCATCGGTCGGTACGACGAGGCGAGCCACGCTCTCGACAGCGCCGACGCACTCGGCGAGCTCCTACCGCTACTGGCCGTGTTCGCACCCATGGTCCGCGCCCGCATCGCGTTCGACACCGGCGATCCAGTCGCTGCCTCGGCCTACCTCGCCCACGCCGCCGGGCTCGCCAACCCGGCCGGCAAGGCCAACGACGACTACGCGCAGGCCTGCGCCCTCGTCGCGCTCGAACAGGCGTGGCAGGCGATCCGCACCGCCGATCCGGCGGCGCCGGCGCTCGTCGATGCTGCGTCCCAAGCGTGCGCCCGCAGCGGCTGGCACAACTCCAATCTCGACGAGGCGCTGCTCCGCAGCCACCTCCAGGTCAGCCAGGGCGACGCGGCCAGCGCTCAAGCGGAGCTTTCACGCGTCCTTGACGCCGCCGCCGAACTCGGCGATGTCCGAAAGCAGACACGGGCGCTCGACCTCCTCGCCGTCATCGCCCGCAACCAGGATGATCTGGGCACCGCCCGGGCTCTGCTCAGTCGTGGTGACGACCTGCGCCGGGCCCACCGCATCCTGGTCCGACCGGCGGATGCGGCGGTCCTGGACGACCTGCGAAGTGCCCTCCATCAGGCCACCAGCTGAGTCAGTATCGATCGATCAAGCAAGGGGAGCATTGAGCATGAGCATCGTGGACCATCCGGCCAAGGCGATCTATCTGGCCAACCGCCACCCCCGCCTGTCCCGCGGCGAGTTCCGGGAGCGGTGGCTCCAACACAGCCGGGTGGGAGAGTCTATGGCCGGGGGCCCACAGCCCATCGCCGGCCTGCGCTACTGCCTCACCGTTGACCCCGCCGGGGTCCTCCCCGGGGCCTCCAACGAGCACGACGGCGTGGGTCTGCTGGCCCTGCGCAGTGTGGTGTCGATCCCGTCCATGCACACGGTGCTCACCCGCAACGACATCGCTCTGGCCGACGAGTTGCGTACGTTCGAGCGGGCGGTGGAAGACGTGACTGTCTACGCCGCCAGTGAGTTGGTCCTCGACGGTCCCGAAACCGAGGTGGTCGTGTTCAGCTACGCCCGGCGTCGGGAGACGGTGGATCCGGTGGAGCATCTGCGAGCGCTCGAACGCCACCCCGACGACGACGCCCTGCTGGCAGCCGGGCTCCGGCGCTGGGTCCGTAACGTGGCCGTGGGCGCAGCACCCCGCGGGTTCGGCTACGACGCCGTGACCGAGCTGTGGTTCGACTCCCTCGACCAGGTGGCCGACGCCGCCCCCGCTATCGGCGCGTTCCTCGAGCGGCGGGGCTCTCACACCGAGCGCCGGGCCTCCTTTATGCTCGTGACCACGGTGATCCACGGGCTGGGCCGCACCCGCCCCTGACCATCGTCGGGCTCTCGACGTCGAGACGCTCGCCTAATTGACCCACAGGGCGTCGACGTCGGCAAAGGGCCGGGCGTCGACCGTGTCGACGGGCGAGTTGGCGGCGCCGGGGAAGGCGTCGAGGCCGAGGTCCTGGCGGATCTCGGCACTGGCCGCGGCCAGCCCGTTGTCGATCGGTATGCCGGTGCCGTCGGCCACCCGGACCAGCCCGGTGAACGCCGCCACCGTAGCCACCGCCTGACCGGCCCCGGCCGGCCCGACCGCGTCGACCAGCCGGCGGCGCACGTCATCCAGCGGCTCGCCGTTGACCGCGGCCTCGGCGAACTCGATCAACACCTCACCGTGGGGGACCCCGACGTCGGCCAGTGCGGCGCCGATCGCGGCGTCAAGCGAGGCATTGACACCCAGCGCGTCGCTACTCGCACGGAGCAGCGTGGTGTGGGCGGTCGTTCAATAGAAGCACTCGTTCATCGCCGCCACCCGGGACGCCACCAGCTCCACCTGAGGGCGCTGCAGCGGCGTGGTCCACACGAGCTCGCTCATGCCTGGCGCCGAGTACATCGGCACGCTGGTGGTGCGGAACAGCTTGTTGGCGGCGGGGACGAGGCTCAGGGCGCGGGCCACGTTGGCGTAGGAGAACGGGTCGAGCATGGGCACATAGGCGCCGATGTCGCCGAGCCCGTCGGGCCGCTCACCGCTGGGCTGGGTCACGTCGCCGGGCGACGGGCGGGGGAGCGGGGTGACGTCGACCCCGGCCCCGGCGGCGAACATGTCGATCATCACGATGGTGGCAACCACGCCGACCAGCTCGACGTAGCGACCGTCGCCGAGGGCGGCGACCCGTTCGTCGACCCAGTCCCGGTCGATCGAGCCCGGGTTCGACACCAACCGGTCGACCGCAGTCACCGCTTCGTCCGGCAAGCCGTCGACTGCCGGTTCGAGGCCGCGGGCCCACGGCGGCTGGTGACGTTGGGCGAAACCGGCCCTGGCCCGGGTGGCGATGGCCAGCCGCTCGCCGGCCGTCCACCAGGTGCCGGTGCCGCCGAGCTGCTCCCACACCGAGCGGTGGGAGTCGGCGATGTCCTGGTCGACCGCCACGGCTGCGGTGTCGTAGCTGAACAGGGGGAAGGCCACGGACAAGACACTAACGATCCAGTTGGTGCGCTGCAGCGGTCGGGACGCGAAGATGGTGGCGGTCGACGACGAACCCGGAGAGCCGCAGATGAGCGACACACCCACGATCACACCGACGATGCAGTACGACGCCATTGTCATCGGAGCCGGCTTTGCCGGGCTGTACGCCCTGCACCGCCTGCGTGACGAGATGGGGCTGTCGGTCCGGGCGTTCGACGGCGCCGGCGGGGTGGGTGGCACGTGGTGGTACAACCGCTACCCGGGCGCCCGGGTGGACGCGCCGAGCGCGCCGTTCTACGGCTACACGTTCAGCAAGGAACTGGTCGACGAGTGGGAGTGGACCGAGACCCAGAGCGCCAGCGCCGATGTGCTCGCCTATGTCGACCACGTCGCCGACCGGTTCGACCTGCGCAAGGACATCCAGTTCGACACGAGGGTCACGGACGCCCGTTGGGACGAGGCAACCCAACGGTGGAGCATCGAGACGGCGCACGGTGACGAGGCCTCGGCCCGGTTCCTGATCTGTGCCACCGGAGCGTTGTTCGTGGCCAACAAGCCCCACTATCCCGGCATCGACGACTTCGCCGGCCCCGTGTACCACACCGGCCGCTGGCCCCACGAGCCGGTCTCGTTCGAGGGCAAGCGCGTCGGGGTCATCGGGACCGGCTCTTCCGGGGTGCAGGCGATCCCCGAGATCGCCAAGACGGCCGAACACGTCACGGTGTTCCAACGGACTGCGCAGTACGCCCTACCGGCCCGGAATCGGCCGCTGACCGCCGAACAGCTCCAGGAGTACCGAGACAACTGGGCGGATCTCCGAGATTCGATGTACCGCCGGGGCGGCTGGCCGTTCCCCACCACCCGTCTCAAGGCGTGGGATCACACACCCGAGGAGCGTCAGGCCCGCTACGAGGAGATGTGGGCCGAGGGCGGCCTGCACCTGGCCATCAACAGCTACGTCGGGGTGCTGGCCGACGAAGAGCTGAACGCCGAGGTGGGCGACTTCGTGCGGGCCAAGATCGGCCAGATCGTCGACGACCCCGAGACGGCCCGGAAGCTCACCCCCGACTACCTGTTCGGGACGAAGCGGCTGATCCTCGACAACGGCTACTTCGAGACGTACAACCGTAGCAACGTCTCACTGGTCGACCTGCGGGACGACCCGATCACGGCCTTCACGGCCACGAGCGTGCAGACCGAGCACGGCGAGCACCCGATCGACATGCTCGTGCTGGCTACCGGTTTCGACGCCGTCAGCGGCTCGATGCTGCAGCTCAACCCCCAGGGCCGGGGCGGTGTGCGCCTCGGCGAGAAATGGGCGGCACGGTTCGACACCTACCTCGGCATGGCCATCGCCGGCTTCCCCAACCTGTTCATGATCCACGGTCCGCAGTCGCCCGGCGTGCTGTACACGATGCCCCTCGGCGGCGAACGGCACATGGCGTGGATCGACGCCTGCATCCGCCACCTCGACGAGAACGATATGGGTACCGTCGAAGCGACCGAGGAGGCCGAAGCGGCATGGGACCAGGAGGTCAACGACCTGGCCAACCGGACCCTCTACCCCCGCACCAACTCGTGGTACACGGGCGCCAACATCCCGGGGAAGCCTCGCCAGTTCCTGGCCCACACGATGGGTTCACGGTACTTCGACCGGATCGAGGAGATTGCCGCCGACGGTTTCCGCGGTTTCGTCTTCGAACGTTCCAGTAGTTCGATCCCGGGGTAGTCCAATCCACATCTCCGCCGGGGCCGTTGGTCGGCGCGTAGATTCAGCTTTGATGTTGTTTGCCATCCGCCCACGGTGGAAGCGTCGGGAGCGATCCGGCCTGACACCGCAGGCGAGCAGCGGGTCGGCCCGACACGGCCCGGCCTGTCACGCAGGGAGTCCACGAACGTGCCCAGCACCGCATCACCTCCCCCTACCCCCGGCCACGTGTACCTCTGATGGTCGGTCCTCGGCCGGAACGAGCCGACCCGCTCATCCGGGACCTGGTGGCTGCGACCAGCTCCGGGGTGCCGGAACCGGAGCCCGGTTGGGCCGTCGAGCGCCACGGGTTCGATCTCGACCGCCTCCGGGTGAACGGTGCCGTGTTCGCGGTGGCCGACGGCCGAATCGGCATCAGCGGCGCGTCCCTGGCCTCCCACCCCGAGCTGCGGCGATGGGTACTGGCCAACGGTATCTACACCGGCTCCGGGGCCGAGACCCGGCTTCTGGGGGGCCCGGTGGCGGCGCAGCTCCCGTTCGCCATGGCCTCGGAGCCGGGCCTGCGGCGGGTGCTCGACCTGCGATCGGGCCTGCTGTGGGAGGAGGTCTTGACCACGGACGGCCCGCTGACCAGCGTCCGGTTCGCCTCCCTGGCCCAGCCCGGGACACTCGTGCTCCGGGCTCGATTGCCCGGCCCGTGCCCGTCCGGCCCCCGCCTGGTCGGCCCCGACGACGAGACCGATCTGCGCGGCGGCGAGGTCGGCGACACCGTCTGGATGGCGGTGGCCGCCACGGGTGATGGCGCGGCGGGCGGCATCGTGGCCGCCGCCGTCGACATCGACCATGGCGACACCCTCGACCGGATCGTCGTCTACCGGGCCGATCCCGACAGCCGGCCCGACCCCGCGGAGGCCGCGGCCGCCGTGCGGGCCGCCTCCGACACCGGCTTCGACCAGCTCCTGGCCGGGCACCGTCGGGCCTGGGCCCGGCGGTGGCACGACGCCGACATCGTGATCGAGGGCGACGACGAGCTGCAGATCGGCGTCCGCTTCGCCCTGTTCCATCTGATGGCCAGCGTCGCCGACGACGGCGAGGCGGCGGTGGGGGCTCGGGGCCTGAGCGGCCCCGGCTACCGGGGTCACGTGTTCTGGGATGCCGACACCTTCGTGTTGCCGTTCCTGGCCGCCACCCACCCGGAGGCGGCCCGGGCCATGATCGCCTACCGGTTGAACCGGCTGCAGCCGGCGCTGGACGCGGCCCGCCGGCTCGGTCGGGCCGGGGCCAGGTTCCCCTGGGAGTCGGCCGGCTCGGGGCGGGACGTCACACCGCTGTCGGCCCGGAACCGCACGGGGCAACTGGTGCCGATCCGCACCGGCCAACTCGAGGAACACATCGTGGCCGAGGTGGCGTGGGCCGCCTCCTGCTACACGGACTGGACGGGGGACGAGGCGTTCGCCGGCGGCCCTGGTCGCGATCTGTTGGTGTCCACGGCTCGCTACTGGGCCTCGAGGATCCGCTACGACGAGGGGGGTCTGGCCCACATCTACGGGGTCATCGGCCCCGACGAGTATCACGAGCCGGTCGACGACAACGCCTTCACCAACCTGATGGCCCGCTGGAACCTGCGGCGGGCGGCGGCTGCGGTGGACGTCTACGGCTGGGCCGATGATCACCCCGGTGGCCGTTCCGAACAGGGCGAAGGCGACGAGGACAGCCCAGGGGAGCTGGGGCGATGGCGGGCCCTGGCCGAGGCGCTGGTGGACGGCTACGACCCCGACACCGCCATCTACGAGCAGTTCGCCGGCTTCCACCAGCTGGAGCCGCTCCTGATCAGCGAGGTGGCTCCCCGCCGGCCGATCGCCGCCGACCTCCTGCTGGGGGCGGAGCGGGTCAGCCGGGCCCAGGTGCTGAAGCAGGCCGACGTGCTGATGGCCCACCTCCTCATACCCGACGAGATGGAACCGGACAGCCTGGGCCCGAACCTGCGGCACTACGAGCCCCGCACCGCCCACGGCAGCTCGCTGTCGCCCGGCGTGCACGCCGCCCTGCTCGCCCGGGACCGGCACTACGGGCCGGCGCTCGACTCGCTGCGCCTGGCGGCCCGAATGGACCTTGACGATCTCACCGGCACCACGTCCGGCGGCCTGCATCTGGCCACCATGGGCAGCCTGTGGCAGGCCGTGGCTTTTGGCTTCGCTGGCCTCCGTCCCCGCCAGGGGCGCCTCGGCATCGACCCCCGGCTCCCACCGAGCTGGGGCAGCCTGGAGATCAGGGTCCGGTTCCGGGGCCAACGGCTGGTGGTCACAGTGGGGCACGACTGGCTGCAGCTGACGGCCGACGGGCCCACGCCGGTCGAGATCGACGACGTGGCCTACGAGATCGGCCCCCACACCCTGGAGCTGACCCGCCGGGGCCGACACTGGAGGATCGACCGATGAGCCGTATCGTGGCCGCCATCGACAACTCGCCCGCCGCCCGGCCGGTCCTGTCGGTGGCGCTGGCTCTGGGTCCCGTGCTGGGGGCGGAGGTGGAGGCGGTGCACGTGGCCGACGACGAGGGCGACACCGCGGCGGCCGTGGCGGCCAGCATGGGGGTCCCGTACCAGGTGCTGCCGGGCGACGACCCCCTGCCCGCCATCCTCGGCCACGCGGCCGGAGCCGATGTCACGCTCGTGGTGGTCGGTGCCCGCCGCCGCCTGCAAGCGGCCGACCTGGGCCACCTGGCCAGCCAGATCGCCGAGCACCTGGACAAGCCGGTGGTCGTGGTTCCCCCCGAGACCCGGCCCATGGATCGGATGCAGAACGTGGTGATCGCCCTGGAGGCGACGCCGGCCAAGGCCCGGAGTCTGGGTCGCGTCATCTCGGTGGCGGCCGCCGCCGACCTCGACATCGTGGTGGTCCACGTCGACGACGAGCAGTCGATCCCCAGCTTCTCCGATCAGGAAGCCCACGAGACGCGGGCTTACGCCGATGAGTTCCTCGCCCGCTTCCTGCCGGGCGCAGGCCCGGCCCGCCTCGAGCTCCGGGTCGGCGACCCCGCAGACGAGATCATCCGCCTGGCCCAGGAGCGCCCGGTCGACCTCCTCGCCCTGGGCTGGCCCCGCGACCCCGGTCGGGGTGCGGTGGCCCGGCGGATCCTGCGTCACAGCCACGTCCCCGTGCTGCTCGTCTCGGTCGGCTGAGGGTCGAGATCACCGGCCCGCCGGGCCGGGCCCTTGGCCCCTGCCGCCCGGTGGCTGGAGGGCGCACCATGACAGTGCGGCTGCGCCTGGTTGAGGGCGATGGGGCCGGGGCGCCCGAGACAAGGAGAAGTCGTGTGACTGTTGCTCCGGTTCGTCACGATCCTGGGCTGGCCCGATCGGGGACGGCGTCATGAGCGGGCATCCACTGAGCCCCCCGTTTCAATGTCCGACTTGCGGCCACGAGGGGCAGCTCGTCTCCACCAGCGACGGTGAGCTGGTGAACTTCCTGTGCCTCACCTGCGGGAGTTGCTGGCACCCCGAGCTCGGGTGGCTACGGCGGGTCGAACCAGACCGGTGCCCGGGCTGTGCCCACGTTGGTGCCTGCCGTCTGGCGGCGGAGCTGGCGGGCGAGGCCGGGATCACCGGTCCGGAGTGAGCAGGGCCGCCTTCTGGCGTTCGGTGAAGCGGTGGAGGCGCTGCATGTGGGCGAAGCGGGTGTGGTCCCGCCCGATGCCGTGCATCTTGTCGAACCAGTCGTCCTCGCCCAGCATCTCGCCCAGCCGGGGGGCGTTGCGGTGCAGCATCTGGGGATCGACCTTCTTCGGCTCCAGGCTGCGGAAGATGCCCCGGTTGAAGTGCCAGTGCAGGGTGATCCGATCGTCGGGTTGGGTCCGGTCGCCCTGCCAGTGCCACAGGCCGTCGGTGAAGAACACCACCGACCCCTTCGGCATCTCGACGGCCACACCCCCCTCGGGTTCCTCGCCCCGTCGCGGCGGCCGGCGCCGCCGGTGGGACCCGGGCATCACCCAGGTCGGCCCCGACGCCTCCGTCCAGTCCTCGAAGGCCCACACGCCCACACCGGTGACGGCCCACTCGGGGTACGGCTCGGGCACGTGGGCGTAGTCGGTGTGGAGGGGGATCGTGCCCGGCCCCGGGCCGCGCTGGATGGCGCTGAACGACCCGATCACGGCCCCTCGGCCCAGGGAGGCGTCGACCAGCGTCATCAGCGTCGGCTGCTGGGCCAGGAGCTCGAAGCATCCCCCCTGGTAGAGCATCCAGTTGAGCGAGCTGACCCCGTGGTCGGCCAGGACCCGCACGGTGGTCTGGCGGATCTCGTCGGCCACGTCGTCGGTGATGGCCCGCTTCAGCACGGTGAAACCGTTGGCCTCCAGATCGGCCACGTGGCCGGCCAGGCCCTGGCGCCGGGCCCGGTGGGCCAGGTCGGGGTTCTCCACCGTCCGCCGGCCCAGGTGATCGTGCAGTCCGGCCAGCAACGCCTCCAGGGCCGGATGGGCCTGCCCCCGTACCCGGATGGCGTCCTTGCCGTACAGGTGCGCCACCTCGTCTTCCGCTGCCCGGCGGACGGCGGCCGAAGCGAAGCCGACCCGCTGGGCGAAGGTCACGAAGGCCTGGTAGTCGCCCTCGATCACGAGATCGGCGTCGGGGTCGTCGGCCCGCTCCACCGTCAGCCGCTCTCCGTCGAACCGGACGTTCCAGGCGGTCTTCCCACCGGCGAACCCCAGGTGGGGTGGGGCGTCGGTGGTGCGTTGGCACACCGCGAACGGCCCGACGGGGGCCAGCCGCCCGGCCGCCAGCTCACGCTGCAGGTACCGTTCAGTCGCCCCCAGCCACCCATCGCTCAGATACTCCACCTGGTGGGGTAGGGCGTACACGGCATCTCCTCCGGGTATCGGGTCAGGTCTTGACCCCATTCCAGCACCTCGCATCCCAGGGTCCGAATCCCGACTCCATCGGCAGGCCCGCCTCGGGCTCCCGACGCCTTTGGCGGTATCGTCCAGTCCAGCCGGACGGTCAGCCTCGACACGAGGAGAGACGATGAGACGAGTCGTGGTGATCGGCGGTGACGCTGCCGGGATGTCGGCCGCCGCCCAAGCCAGCCGGGGGGCCGAGCCCGTGGAGCTGGTGGTGTTCGAGAAGGGGGAGTACACCTCCTACGCCGCCTGCGGCCTTCCCTACCTGGTGGGTGGCGTGGTGGCCGACGCCGGCCGCCTCGTGGCCCGAACGCCAGAACAGCACCGGGCCAACGGGATCGACGTTCGCACCGGCCACGAGGTGACCGCCATCGACGTGGCGGGCCGGACCGTCGAGGCCCGTTCGCTGGCCGACGGCCACACCCTCCGCCAGCCCTTCGACGACCTGGTGATCGCCACCGGCGCCGTGCCGATCCGGCCGCCGTTGCCCAACATCGACACCAACGGCATAGCCGCCCTCCACACCATCCCCGATGCGGTGGCCCTCGACGCCGCCATCCGGGACCGTTCCCCCCGGCGGGCCGTGGTCGTCGGCGGCGGGTACATCGGCCTCGAGATGGTGGAGGCCCTCCTGCGACGGGGGATCGCCGTCACCCTGGTAGAGAAGCTCGACCAGCCGATGGCCACCATCGATCCCGACATGGGGGCGCGGGTGGCCGACGGCTTGCGTCAACTCGGCGTCGAGTTGCGCCTCGGGGTGGGCGTGGCGGGCTTCGAACCGGGCGCCGACGGCTGGGTGCGGAGCGTCGCCACCGACAGCGGCGAGATCCCAGCCGATCTGGTGGTCCTCGGGCTCGGGGTACGGCCCAACAGCCAACTGGCGGCCGACGCCGGCATCCCGGTGGGGGAGCGGGGTGCGATCGTCACCGATGCCCGCATGGCCACCCCTGTCCCCGGGATCTGGGCCGCCGGCGACTGCGCCCAGTCGCTGCACCGCGTGAGCCAGCGGCCCACCTGGGTGGCGCTGGGCACCCATGCCAACAAGCAGGGGCGGGTCGTCGGCCTGAACGTGAGCGGCACCGAGGCCCGTTTCCCGGGCGTGATCGGTACCGCCGTGACCAAGGTGGAGGGTGTCGAGATCGGTCGCACCGGCCTCAGCGAGCGGGAGGCGGCGGCCGCCGATCTCGACGCCGTGGCCGAGGTGATCGAAGGCACCAGCCGGGCCCACTACTACCCGGGTGGCTCGTCGATGGCGGTGAAGGTGCTGGCCGAACGGGGGAGCGGTCGGCTCCTGGGGGCCCAGATCGTGGGCGGCGCCGAGTCGGCCAAGCGGATCGACGCCTTGGCCGTCGCCATCTGGAACGGTATGACGGCCGACGACTTCGCCCAACTCGACCTGGGCTACGCCCCACCCTTCTCGCCGGTGTGGGACACCCCCCTCATCGCCGCCCGCCGGGCGGGTGACGAGGCCCGCTGAGCCCGGGCGTCGGCGATGATGGTGTCCGATGGACGAGACATCCCGACCACTGACCGGCCTGCCCGTGGTCCTCGTGCACGGCATGCGGGTGAGCGGAGCGATGTGGGGTCCCGTGGCCGACCGCCTCCGCCCCGGCCGGGCCGTCGTCGTCCCCGACCTGCCGGGCCACGGCAGCCGGCGGAGCGAGCCCTTCACGCTCGACGGGGCCGTCGCCGTGGTGATGGCCGCCATCGACGAGGTCGGGGGTCGGGCTCTGGTGGTGGGCCACAGCCTCGGCGGTGGTGTGGCCACGGCCACGGCCGGCCGCCATCCTGATGCCGTCGCTGGCGTGATCGGAATCGGGTGCACCTTCCCCGCAGGCCGCAGCGCCGCGGCGGGAGCCAAGCTCTACCGGGCGTTCGGCGCCTGGGTCGGTCGGCCGGGCACCACTGCCGATCGGGCGACCGAGTGGCTGTTCCACCGGCTGCTGCCTCCGGAGGTGGCCCGGGCCACCATCGCCGGCGGCCTGTACGGTGAGCCGGTCACCGCCGTGGCCGACGAGGTGACCAGGGTCGACTGGCCGGCCGAATTGGCCCGCTATCCCGGTCCTCTGTGGCTGGTGAACGGCGGGTTCGACCAGTTCCGGGGCGGAGAACGGCGATGGTTGGCCGCCACCGCCGACGGACGCCTGGTCGTGTGGCCCCGCCTCAACCACATCTCGATCATGGGCGAGGTGGACCGGCTCGTCACGCTCATCGACGACGCCTGCGCGGTGGCCGCCTCCCAGCCGGCCTGAGCGTCAGCGCAGGGTGGCGGTGGCCAGGAGCACACCCTGGTCGGTCACCACCCGCATGGCGCTGGCGTCGAGCAGGGAGGGGTCGATCCCGGCCGCCCACACCCCGCTGGCGATATCGACGGCCTCCCACGACCCCACCCGCACCCACGAGCCGTCGGGCCGCTGAAGCTCGCAGAACCGCACTCCCGGTGCCCCCTGGGGGTTGGGGACCGTGATCAGGAGGTGGGGCACGGGCTTTGTGAGCAGCCTGATCTCGCCCACCTCCTGTCCGCTGGCGGTCACGATCGCCCCCTCGGCATCGACATCACCCGTCTCCCGCCCGGTCACGATCACGGTGGCGGCCACGGCGCCGACCACCAGGGCGACGCCGGCCGCCGCTGTCGCCCGCCAGCCGGGCCGGTGTCGCCGCCCGCCCCTGGCCCAGGCGGGCGCCCGCCGGTGGCCGGACGTGGCGCTGGCCCCCGTGTCGCCAGCGCCCGTGGGCGCCGGCAGCCGATCGAGCACCCGACTCTCGAAACCGGCCGGTGGCTCCAACTCGGGGGCGGCCAGGAGCAGGCGGTCGCCCACCGCCGCCAGGTCGTCGAGCAGTGCCCGGCAGGCCGGGCAGCGCGCCGCGTGGGCCAGAAGGCCCGTCCGCTGCGGCTCACCCAGAAGGCCGAGGGCCAGCTCGTCGGCGTGGCTGTCGAACACCTCGCAGGTCACGTCGGCCCCACCGCCAGGGGTGTTCCCACTCACTGGGACACCTCCGCCGCGCCCGCCCGCAGGCGCCGAAGCCCGTTGCGGATCCGGGTCTTGGCCGTTCCCACAGGGATGCCTTCGATCGTGGCGATCTCGGCCGCGGTGCGGCCGCCGATCGTGGCCAGCAGCACGGCCCGGCGCTGCTCCGGGGACAAGGCGGCGAGGTGGGGGGCCAGACGGCCGAGCTGGTCGGTGGCCAGGGCGGCCTGGAGGGGATCGTCGGCGTCGGAAGCCTGGGACGGACCGGTCACGTCCCCCATGCTCCACGGGTCCCGAGGTACGTCGCGCCGTACCCGTAGGGCGTCGATGGCCAGGTTGCGGGTGATGGTGAGCAACCAGGTGGCGACGGCGGCCCGGCGGGCGTCGTAGCTGCCGGCGTGACGCCAGGCCCGCTCGAAGGCCAGTTGGCTGATGTCGTCGGCCAGCGTGACGTCCCCCGTCATCGTCATCGCCAGGCCGAACACGCGGCGCTGGAACCGGCGGACGAACACGGCGAGCGCGTCCCGCTCGTCGAGCGCCACGGCGGCCAGCAGCGCTTCGTCTGAAAGCCGGTTGAGGTGACGCATCATCTCACTGTACGTGGCCGGGCCCCACAGGGATTGCTCGGCGCACCGCAATCCCGATGGCGCTTCCATCCGTAGAAGTGACAGCGACCGGGGGATCGGTCCCGCGGCGGCAGAAGGGGAGGAAGCGATGAAGATGCGACGGGTTCTGGCGGGGGCGGTGGTGGCCGCGCTCGGTCTCGGGGCGGGGACGGTGCCGGCCGGCGCCGACGATGGCGGCGGCAAGCTGGAGTTCGAGGACTTCGTCGGGGTGGCCGCCGACCAGCTACGGGAGGCCGGGGCCATCCGGGGCGTGAACGGCGGCGGGCTGCCCTGGGGCATCGGCGAGGCCGAGGTGAAGGTGCGACCCTCGGGTCGGGTGGACGTGGAGTTCCAGGACCTGGTGTTCCTGGCCGGCCCGAACGTGGGCCGGAACACGGTGCCCACCATGGCCGTCGTCCTCACCTGTCTCGACAGCACCGGGGCCGTGGTGCGGGCCACCAGCGCCCCGTTCCCCGTCACCGTGGCCACTGCCACCGATCCTGGGGGAGACGCCGAGGCCCGGACCACCATCGTGCTGCCGTCAGCTTGCAGTGATCCGATCGCCCTGGTCACCAACGCCGCAGGAACGGCCTGGTTCGCCGCCAGCGAGGTGGACGACTGATCCACTCCGGCCGGCGAAACGGCCGCCGGGTCGGACAGCGGCTCCCGGCCCGGCGGCCGCGCTAGGTTCTTGGGGGTGGAACACGACGGGGCGTGGCTGGTGGCGGTGGACGACGATCCCACCGGATGCCAGTCCGTCTCGGGTGTGCCCCTCCTCACCGCCTGGGACCACGACACCCTGGTGGTGGCGGCCCGGCGACGGGCCCCGGTGACGTTCGTGCTCACCAACAGCCGGTCGCTGCCGGCCGACGAGGCGGTGGCTGTGAACCGGGAGGTCGGCGGTGCGTTGGCGGCCGCCGCAGCCGAGGTGGGCGTCAGGCTCCGCCTGATCAGCCGCAGCGACTCCACGCTTCGCGGCCACTACCCGGCCGAGGTCGACGCCCTCGTGGCCGGAGCCGGGATCGTTCCCGACGCGGTGGTACTGTGCCCGGCCTTCTTCGAAGCCGGTCGGTTCACAGCCGACGGCATCCACTGGGTCCACCTGGGCGGCGAGCTGATTCCGGCGTGCGAGACCGAGTTCGCCCGGGACGCCACCTTCGGCTTCACCGAGCTGACCCTGGCCGATTGGGCCCGGGCCCGGGGCGCCCCACCCGACGTGATCGACGTGGGTCTGGCCACCCTGGCCCGGGGCGACGAGCACGCGGTGGTGGCGGCGTTGCGAGCGGCCCGGGGCGGGCAGGCCGTGGTGCTCAACGCCACGAACTACGGACAGCTGGCCACCTTCGACGCCGCCGCTCGTCGCGCCGAAGCGGCCGGCACCTCGATCGTGTACCGCACCGGCCCGTCCTACGTGCGGGCCGCGGCCGGCCTCGGTCGCCCCGTGGTGGCCGATCTGGGCCCGGCGGCGGGCAGCGCTCCGGGCGGCGGCCGTCACGGGCTGGTGGTGGTCGGCTCCCACACTGCGCTCACCACGGCACAGATGGAGGCGGCGGTGGGGGCCCAGGGCCTCGACGTGATCGAGCTCGATGCCGCCGCCGTGCTCGACCCGGCCCGGGCCGACGCCCACATGGCCCAGGTGGCCGCTGCCGTGGTCGCCTCGCTCGGCCAGCAGGCCACCCTGCTGCGCACCAGCCGGGTGCTGATCACCGAACACCCCGACCTGACCCCGCTCGAGATCAGTCGGCGGGTGGCCGATGCCCTCACGGCCACCGTGCGCCAGGTTGCCAGCCAAGCCCCGCCGGCCTGGGTGGTGGCCAAGGGCGGGATCACATCCCACGACCTGCTGGCTCGGGCCTTCGGCGTTCGTTCGGCCGAGGTGTCGGGCCAGGCCCTGCCCGGCATCATCCCGGTGTTGCGGATTCCCCTCGGCCCCGACGGCGACCTGCGGCCCTATGTGATCTTCCCCGGCAACGTGGGCGACGAGCGCACGCTGGCCCAGGTGGTGGCCCGCCTGGTGGGCGCATGACGCTGGGCGTCGAACGGGAGTTGCTGCGGGCCCTGCACGCCACCCGTCGGGCAGTGCTGGCCGCCGTGGCCTACGACCTGGTAACGCTGGAGGCCATCGCCGCCGCCGGTGAGGCCACCGGCTGTCCGGTGATCGCCCAGGTCGGCTCGTCGGCCTTCGGCCTGGTCCACGGGCCGGGTCTCATCGCCGCCGCCCGGGCCGTGGCCGTCGGCGCCGCCGTGCCCGTTGGGCTCCACCTCGACCACAGTCGTGATCTCGACGAGATCCGCCGCTGCCTCGACGCCGGCTACACCTCGGTCATGATCGACGGCTCACGGCTGAGCCTCGGCGCCAACACCGAGCTGACGGCTCGGGCCGTCGAGGCGGCCCGACCCTACGGGGCCTGGGTGGAGGCCGAGCTGGGCCACCTGAGCGGCGACGAGGACCGCTCCACCGGGGCCGGGGCGGGCGAACCCACCGATCCCGACGAGGCGGCCCGGTTCGTGGCCGACACCGGGATCGACGCCCTGGCCGTGTGCATCGGCAACGTCCACGGCCGCACGACGAGGCCGGTGGCCCTCGACCTCGGCCGACTGGAGCGGATCGCCGCTGTCACGCCGGTGCCGTTGGTGCTGCACGGTGCCTCGGGGGTGCCGAACGAGGTGATCTCGGCCGCCGTGGCCCTCGGGGTGGCCAAGCTCAACGTCAACGCCGATCTCCGGGCCGCCCACCTGGGGGCGATGGCGGCCCACGCCGCCGCCGATTCCACCTGCGACGACCTGCCCGGTGCTCTGAGCGCCGCCCGCCGGGTGCTGACCGCCCATCTGACGTCGCTCATCCAGGCCTTCACCGCCTGACCCCACCGCGTCTAGTGCCAGGCGGCGATCACCCGCTCGGCGAACCGACGCACCGCGTCCATCTTGAGCTCCGGCGGCGCCGTGTCGTAGAGGGCGGCGGGGTCGGCGGCGGCGGCCATCGGCTGGCCCCTGAGGCGCTGCCGTGTCGGCTCGTCGATCGACAGCTCACCCCCGGCGTTGATCGGCAGCACCATGGCGTCGGTGACCCCGAGCTCCTCCAGGCGACGGTGGGCGGCGACGTCGAGGGCGCCGGGCGGAGTGGGCGCATGGACCTCGAAGCGCTCCCAGCTCCGGCCCGCCTCGTCCACCAGTTGCCGCAACCGGCCGATCAGCGCCGCCAGCTCGTCGAAGGAGGCGATGGGCCCGGCGATCCAGCCGTCGCCCAGCGTGGCCGCCCGGCGCAGGCTGGCCTCGTGGTGCCCGCCGAACAGGATCGGCGGCAGCGCACGGGGAGCGGGGCGGCACACCACCTCGTCGAAGCTGATCGTGCGGCCGTGGTAGCTCACCCACTCGCCGCTGAGGAGCAGGCGCAGGGCCTCCACCGTCTCCCGCATCCGGGTGCCCCGCGTCGCCCAGTCGACCCCGCAGAACTCGTACTCCTCCGGCGCCCAGCTGGCCCCGACACCGAGTACGAACCGGTCGCCGCTCATGACGGCGGCGGTGGCCACCTGCTTGGCCAGTGTGAGCGGGTGGTGGAGCGGCAACTTGACCACCGCCGTCAGCAGGCGGATCCGGGGCACGGCCAGGGCCACCGCCGGCAGCAGAGTCAACGGCTCGTAGAACGGTGCCTCCGGATCCCAGTTGGGCCGGTGGTCGGCCGAGTACGGGTACACCCCCCGGCTGGTCCGCAGCTGGAACGTGCCGTCGTTGAGGGCGACGGCGTCGAACCCGCCGGCCTCCGCCTCCCGGGCGAGATGCACCAGGTGGTGCGGGCTCAGTGCCGTGGGCTCGAACAGGGTGAAGCGCACCGTGCACCTCCGATCGGCCGGAGCCTAGCCCCACTGGGGCGTCGGGTCAGCGGTCGATCCCCTCGAGGGTCGTGATGTCGGCCCGCGCCAGGAACTCCGCCCAGTCGGCCGGGCAGCGGGCCGAGGAGGCGGCGTCGGCCCGCCCTTCGACGATCTCGCTGTATGTCCCCTGCTCCGGCGCATCGCTGAGCGCGGCGATGAACCCATTGATCCACGCGCCGGTCGTGAGGTCGTCCTCGACGCCGGCGTAGTCGGACCGCAGGCTCTGGATCGTGTCACACACGAATGTCGCCGCTTCGGCACTGCCGCCACCGGCGTCGGCTGGTGAGGCGTCGTCGGGGGGCGAGGTGGGGGCAGCGGCGGAGGCGGGCGTCGGATCGGCCGGCTCGTTGGCGATGGCTCCCGTCTGGGTGCTGTCCGGACCGGAGCTGGCGCAGGACGCCAGCAGCGCGGCGCAGACCGGTAGCGCGAGCCGGAACAGTGACCGCCGAACGACAGTGGTAGGCATGCCATGTACCGTCGCACCGCCACGCTAGCCACGCGTTAGCGGGAGGCAGCGGCAGCGGCTCCCGCCGACTCAACCCAGGTCGAGAAGCTCTTCGCCGGCGTCGAACGCGGGATCGACGGCATCGGCCGGTTCGAGGAGGCCGTACGACAGCTCGGCCTCGGGCTCATAGGGGTCGGTGAACGAGGTCGGGTCCTCGGGCTCGCCGAGGCCGATCTCGGCGATCGGTTCGAAACCGTCGATCTCGTCGATTGGTGCCGGGTCGGCTCCGCCCGCCTCGTCGGTCGAGACCGCCACGATCTCGGGGTGGCCGAAGTCCGTGGCTGAGGCCGGCTCCGGCACGGCCGAGGGGCCGGGCGCCAGGTGGTTGGACTTGACGGTGTAGCTGTCGACGTCGGCCCCGTCGCCGATGCCGTCGCCGTCGGTGTCCCACAGCAGGGGTTTGGTGGGGTGGTTGAATATCTCGGCCCCGTCGGTCAGGCCGTCCCCGTCGGTGTCGGCGTCGTGCGGATCGGTGCGGTTGGAGATCTCCATGCCATCGGGGATGCCGTCGTTGTCGGTGTCGAAATCGTTGGGGTCGGTACCGATCAGGCCTTCGATCTCGTTGTTGAGCCGGTCTCCGTCCCAGTCGGTTTCGGTCGGTTCGTCGCGGCCGTAGCCGATGGATCTCGGGCCGGGGGGCGACGGCGGAAGGTCTTCCTGGGCGTCCAAGGTCGCCATGGGCTGCTGGTCGTCGCTGGGGCCGACCTCCTCGTAGGCCGGTTCGAACGCGTTGTCGACCCCCGTGGCGCGGTACCCGTCGCCGATCTCAGCGTGGTCCAAGCCGGGCAGTTGCCGGGCGTCGATGGCCCTCACCTCGTCCTGGTCGTCGATCCGGTACGAGTCGGTGTCGCTCTTGTCGCCGACACCGTCGTCGTCGGTGTCCGGGTCCTTGGGGCTGGTGCGCCCGTACTCCCGACTGTCGGACAGGCCGTCGCCGTCGGTGTCGGCCTTCAACGGGTTCCAGCCGAAGCCGGCCTCCACACCGTCGACCAACCCGTCATCGTCGGTGTCGGCATCATAGGGATCGGTCCCGATCTTCAGCTCGTCCTCGGTGTTGAGTCCGTCACGATCGGGATCAGGATCAGGAGCCGCACCGCCGTACTCGGAGGTCGAATCGTAACGCTCGGACGTGCTCATTCGTAGTGCTCGACTTCCATGTCAGGCCCGGTGTACGGATCGGGTTCAGGGGTCAGCGGGTCGACCCTGCCGTAACCGAGGTCCTCGAAGCCGGGATCGAAGACGGTCGGATCGGTCCCCGACACGAACTCCTCGTAGCCATCGAGGGCCCGGTCGCCGTCGGTGTCGGGATTCAGGGGGTCGGTGCCGGTGTAGCGGGTCTCGACACCGTCCCACAGCCCATCCTGATCGGAGTCGCGCACCAGCGGATCGGTGCCGAGGCGGAGCTCGTCGCCGTCGTCGATGCCGTCGTCGTCGCTGTCCGGGGTGCCCGGCGCCAGGCCGATCGCCAGCTCGTCTCCGTCTCCCAGCCCGTCACCGTCGCTGTCCCAGCGGTTGGGGTTGGTCACGTGGCGGCCGTCGCCGGTCTCGTAGGCCTGCAGCACCTCGATCCCGTCGGGGAGGCCGTCGTCGTCACTGTCGGCGTTGTTCGGGTCGGTGCGCTCCCAGCGCTGGGGAAAGCGTCCGGGGGCGGCGAGGCCAGCCACCGTTTCCTGCCCGTCGCTCAGCGCATCGTCGTCGCTGTCCCAGTCGTGGGGGTCGGTGCCGAGCGCCAGCTCGCCCGAGTTGGTCACCCCGTCGCCGTCGCTGTCGCCGCCGCCGTTGGGATCCTGTGACGCCGGTGGCGTAGACGCCACCCGTGGCACCCCCTGCACGAGGATCCGGTCGTCGGGCATCGTCACAGGTGGTCGAGGTCGGCGAAGTGGTCGACGTCGAGCTCGGCGTAGGCCGGGTCATCCAGAGGTGCCGACGCCCACCCATCCTGCTCGTAGGGCGACTCCTCGAACGGGTCTGGGTCGTCGGTCGGCTGCTCGTACTCGAGCGGCGACGCCGCCTCGTACTCGAGCGGCGACGCCGCGTTGGCCTCCGGCGGTTCGAACGCCAGCATCGCCCCGTCCTCCGCTTCGGGTGGCAGCTCGTTCAGCTCGACCAGTATCGGGGGTGGTGGGCCGGCGGCGACCTTCGGCCCTTCCTCGGGGGCGAGCGGGTTGGGGGTGTAGCCCTGTGGCCCTTCCAGGGCTTCGTCCCGGGTGGCGCCCGTGGTCTCCTGGCGATCCGACCAACCGTCCCCGTCGGTGTCCCGCAGCGTCGGGTCGGTGCCGTAGGTCCGCAGCTCGTCGAAGTCGGTCAGCCCGTCGCCGTCGGTGTCGACCGCGGTGGGGCTGGAGCCGGCGACGACCTCGTCGTAGTCGGACAGGCCATCGCCGTCACTGTCGGCCCGCAGGGGGTCAGACCCGAACCCGTCCACCTCCTCGCCGTCGCTGAGCTGATCGCGGTCGGTGTCACGACTGCGCGGGTTCGTCCCCCGCGACCATTCGTCGCTGTCGCTCAACCCGTCAGCGTCGCTGTCGAAGACGGCGGGATCGGTAAAGGTCAGCCGAACCTCGTCGGCATCGGTCAACCCGTCACCGTCGGTGTCGGGGTTGTGCGGATCGGTCACCTTCCAGGA
>CADEDH010000002.1:0-4911 GCA_902826025.1 uncultured Actinomycetes bacterium | reverse complement strand
GTTCACCCACCGGAGCGGCGTCAGCCGGCCGTCGATCGGCGGATCCCGTCGACACCGGTTGCCTGGCGGGCGAGCAGGCGGCGCAGGAGCTGCGCCGTCTCCAGCTCCGGCTCGACGGCTTCGTCGGCCAAGCGTTCCACCACGGCTCTCAGCACCCGCACGGCGCCGAGCCGATCGCCGATGCCGGCCAGGCACGAGGCATGGAGGCGGGCGGCGCGCTCGTTGCCCTCGCTGGCCAGGCTGGCCCGGGTGGCCCAGGCGATGGCTCGCTCCGGCTCGCCGGTGGCCAGCTCCAGCTCGCCGGCCCGCAGCATCCCGCCCACGGCCAGAAGGTGAAGGCGGGCCTGGGTGGCCTCAGCCCAGCTGGCTGTCACGTCGGCCAGATACCGGCCTCCATAGCGGTCCAGCGCCGAGCCGTACAGAGCCAGGGCGGAGGTGGGGGCGCCGGCCCGGTCGAGCTCGGTCGCCCGGTGCATGTCGGCCGCAAAGTCGTCGGCGTCGATCTCCACCTCGGTATCGAGGCTCAGATGCTCCCCGGTGGCGTGCACGATGCCCGCCGCCGAGCGGGGGGCCCGACTGGGCTCGAGCGCCTTCTGCAGGTAGCTCAGCGTGACCCGCAGGTTCCGGGCCGCAGCGGCCTCCCCGAGATCGGGCCACAACGCGTCGGCGGCCCGGGCCCGGGTGAGGCGCCGCTCCTCGATCAGTAGGGCCATGAGATCGCGGACCCGCGCCCGGCGTACCCAGTCGGGGTGGTCCACGGCTGCGTCACCCACCACGACCTGCAGCGAGCCGAGGGCGACGATCCTCGTGTGCTGCCGGGGCCGGGGCGGTATGGTCCGCAGACGCTGGCGGGCGGCCCGGGCCACGGCGGCGACACCGATCTCCTCCACCCGCCCGAGGTTGGTCCGCAGGTCGGGGAGCTGGCCCAGCAACCGCTCGGCTCCGGCCCGGTTGGCCAGGGTGCCAGCGAGGGCCAGCTCGCACAGATGGGGCGGCAGAACGTGGGCCCGGAGCCCGGCGTCGTTCTCCCACGGCAGCTCGGCCACCGACCGGACGTCACCGGTCTCCCGCAGCCGGACCAGCGCCCGTGCGGCCCGGCAGGCCAGATCGAGGGCCGGGCCGAACCGGCAACGGTCGAGAATCGGACGGGTCAGGGGGCACAGCACGTAGAGCATGGGCAGGCCGAGCAGGTGGGCCCTGATCGGCCAGTGGACCAGGGGGAGCTCCTCGAGGAGGCCGTCGAGGATCCGGGCGGCCTCCGCCTCACCGTCGCGGACCAGGGCCGTAGCTGCCTCGGCCATCGTGGTGAAGGCCCGAAGGTGGGCCGAGCATCCGAATCGTTCCTCGTCGCGAGCCTGGGCGACGTGGCGAACCGCGGTGTCGATGTCGCCCCCGCCGAGGGCCATGAACGACGTGACGCCGAGAATGGCGACGATGGGGTGGACCAGGCCCCGGGACAACGTCTGGGCCGTCATCGACAAGGCGATCGGCAGTGCGACCTCGGGAGTCAGCTGGCCCCGGTTCCACAGCGCGAAGCCCACGTACAACTCGGCGCCGTCGGGCATGCCGGCCAGATCGGCCGTGGTGAGCCCGAGGCCCACCTCCTCGGGCCGGCCCAGGCTGCACAACAGCCCGGAGCGGTCGACGAAGTCGAGCTCGGCGTCGACGACCGCTCCCGCCTGGAGGAGCCCCAGGGCCTGCTCGGGCTCGCCGTCGAACATCGCCCGCTCCGCCAGCACGTAGCGGGCGGTCTGGGCGGCGAACGGGACGGTGGCCGCCAGCGCCACCAGCCGATCGACCCACTGGCCGGGTACGGGGTGGTCGAGGCTCACCCACACGATCGCCCGGTAGAGAGCGGCCGCCTCCAGCTCACCGTCACCGTCGGCCTGAGCGAGGGCAGCGATCCTCCAGGCGTCGTCGGCGATCCGGGTGACGTCGGTGGCGACGCTGAGCTCACCGCTCATCATCTCCACCCGGAGCAGCTGGGCCAGAGCGGACCCCGGAAACAGCTCCTCGGCCAACGCCTGCATGACCACCTGATCCTGGGCGTTGCGCCGTAGACCAGCCGACATGGCGTACCGGCGGATCACGGCGGTGGCGGCCGGCCTGTCGCCGGCGGAGACGAAGAGCTCGGCTGCGGCCCGGAGATGGCCCCGGGCCAGCTCGGCCTCGGCGGCCAGGCGAGCTCCCCGCTGCAGTTCCGAGGACTGTGCGCGGCCCCGTAGGGCGTCGCGTACCACCAGATGGAGGCGGTAGGTGCCGTCGTCGAGCAGCTCGACCATCGGCAACCCGGCGACGAGGTCCTCCGCTCTCCAGGTGCCCCCCGACACGGCACCGACCAGCTCGTCGTCGAGCGTCGCCAGGACGCTGGACCGGATGAGCACGCTCAGCCGGTCGGATCCCAGCTCGGCCAGCACCTCCTCCCACAGGAAGTCGGTGTCGGCCCCGGGGCGGGCCCGCAACCGGAGATCGGCCATGGCCGCCAGGCGGGGAAGGTCGATGGCCCGGGCCGAGGCGTCCGTCACCATCGAGGTCGGATGTCGGGCCGACGACAGACGCCGGCGGATCAACTCGGCGAGCTCGTCGTCGTCGAAGGCGAGGTCGGGCTCGACGATCTCGAGGAGGTGACCGAGCGCCCGCAGGCGGCCGGTGCCGAGGGGCGGCTGGACCCGTCCGGACAGCAGCAGATGTCCATTGGCGGGCAGCTGGTCGAGGATGGCGGCCAGCACGTCCGTGCTCGGGCCTGCGCCCAACAGGTGGGCGTCATCGACGATGACAACCACCTCCCGAGGTGCATGGGCGAGCACCGCTTCCCGCAGAGCGGTAAGGTTGTCGTCCACCGTTGCCGTCGGTGTCGAGCCGGCTGTGCGGAGAAGGCCGGCGACGAGGTGGTTGGGGTGCTTGTCGTGGCGGCTGGCGGCGTACCACAGGTCGATGCCGAACGGATCTATCCGATTCTCCTCCATGGCCAGGGCGAGTGAGGTCGTCTTTCCGGCTCCCCCCGGGCCGGTGACCGTGGTCAGACGATGGTCGAACCGTCCCCTCAACAGGCTGACGACACGGGGACGGCGTATCGCCAGGCCCGGTCGCGGCACCCACGGGTTCGGTGCTGGCCCCCGCTGCTCGGCGTTGTCCACCCTCCGCCCTCCCCGGCCCTGACCCCGGGCCCCGGCCCGGCCCGGCCCTAACGGACCGTAGCACCGGGTTCGGGTTCCCGGGCCGCGTTTCTGCCGTGGTGCGAGCACCCGTCGATGAGGTGGCGGCTCACTCACCAACGCATGAGGCACCTCACCCTGGCAGCGGGAGCGCCTCGTCGGGTACTGACGAAGCGACCGTGATCGTGCCGGTGGCCGCCAGCCACGCGGTGCCCGAGCCTTCTTCGATCGCCGCCATCCGGGCGCCATTGGGGAGATGGTTGAAGTCGATCGAGACCAGGCCGCGGAGCAGGAAGGCGATAGGCATGTTCACGATGTCGGTCATCCTGATATCGAGAGCGAAGTAGATGTAGCCGTCGGAAGTCACCGTGCCCCGGTCGGGATGGAGGCGGCTGGCTGCGCGGCGTGGGCCCACAGAAAGCCGAGCACCTCGCCCGATTCGCTGTCCCAGTAGATGTCGAGCGGTTCCGCCACTGGGGGGTCAGCGGGGTAGTGCGCTTCGAGGGTGCTGAACTGGTAGATCACGATGTGGTTCCTTCTGCTCGTCGGCTGCATTGATCGGTGTCGGGCCGATCGGGATTCGCTCGCCAGCGGCGTCAGCCGGCGAATACATGGGCGTACGACCAGCCGTGGGCGATCTCTTGCCCGGCGCCCGCTCTCCAGTTCTCGGTACCGTCGTGTCGACCGTCGTGCTGATACCAGAGGAGCCGGCCCTCGGCAGTGACGGCGTAGATGGCGCCATCACGGCCGGCTGAGACGTGGGTGAAGTCCCAGTGGCGACCAACCGGGCGCGGCGACCCACCATCGGCCCAGGTCGGTTGGCCGTCCCGGTGGCCGTCGTGGCGGTACCACAGGAGGCGGCCGTCGTCGGTGACGGTGTAGATCACCCCGTCACCACCCGAAGTGACATGGGCGAACTCCCAGCTCTTGCCGACCGGAGCCCCAGCGACGGCACCGAGCGGGCCGGGACCGCCGTCGTGGCGGAACCACAGCAGCCGGCCTCCGCCCCGGCGTCCGGTGACCGGATCGAGGGCGATCTGCTCGATGGCGTACAACACGCCGGGTGCATCGGAGGGGGGAGGAGTGTCAGGCGGCGGCCCGGACGGGACGCCCTCCACGGAGTAGGCCACGACGTAGACGTTGCCCTCGGCCGGGTTCGACACGACCTGGAAGCGCACGCCGCCGACGTGAGTGAGGTCAACAGTCAGTCGGCCCAAGAAGTCGTCGTCGCTGCCGCCATCCCACTCCCAGAAGTTGATGTCGACGACTTCGTTGAACGGCACCCGGAGGTTGGGCCGCACGATCTGACCGCCGTTGATCTCTACGACGTCTCCGCTGATCGGCCAGATCTTCCGGTCCCGCTCCTGACTGGAGAGGCTCAGATAGAGCTGGTCGGGATCGGCTCGCGCCTCATCGATGGCGGCGACCAGGCCCGGGATCAAGCCCACTACCTCCTTGGCCGCCTGCAGGGCAGCGCCGACGGCGGCACCGGTCGGGCCGAGAAACGCGGTGGAGGCGGCGCCGACGTCGGCGGCCGCGGCCACGCTCCGGGCCAGCGCCTCGATGGCCGCACGGTCAACGCCGGTGGCCGCCGACCTGCAATCGATGGCGTGAATGACTACGTCGGGCATGATGGTTCCTGCTTTTCGAGGCTTGCCCAAGCTTCGTTGGGGCGGGTTAGCCACGCGTTAGCCGAGGCCCCCCGGTCGGGCGCCGACGCCGCGGCCCGCCCGAGGTGAACGCGGACGGTTGGCCG
>CADEDH010000001.1:212103-255618 GCA_902826025.1 uncultured Actinomycetes bacterium | reverse complement strand
GGCGGCGGCCTCGTCGGCCGGGGTGTCGGTGTTGTCGGCCAGGGCCACGGGGCCGACGTGGTCGTCGCGCAGGTCGATCATCGGGCGGTCGACCGGCTTGCGCACCTGGACCTTCTCGCTGACCACCTTGGACGAACCGCCGGGCTTCATCGACACGCCATAGAGCACGTCGGCCGCTTCCATCGTCCGCTTCTGGTGGCTCACGACGATCAGCTGGGCCTCCTTGCGGAACTCTTCCAGCAGGGCCAGGAAGCGGCTGAGGTTCACGTCGTCGAGGGCCGCCTCCACCTCGTCCATCACGTAGAACGGCGACGGGCGGGACCGGAACACGGCGAACAGGAAGGCCAGAGCCACCAGGCTCCGCTCCCCGCCCGACAGCAGCGACAGCTTCTTCACGTTCTTGCCCGACGGCTTGGCTTCCACCTCGACGCCGCAGTTGAGCAGGTCGTCGGGGTTGGTGAGCGTGATCCCGCCCTTGCCCCCGGGGAACAGCCCGCTGAACAGGAACACGAAGTTCTGCGACACGTCGGCGAAGGCGGCCGAGAAGACCTGGACTATCTCCTCGTCGATCGAGCGGATCAGCTGGTTCAGGTCGCGCCGGGCGGTCTTCACGTCGTCGAGCTGGGCGTCGAGGAAGTCGTGACGCTCCTTGAGCGCCTCGAACTCCTCCAGGGCCAGCGGGTTGATCGGGCCGAGCAGCTTGAGCTCCCGTTCCAGGTCGCGCACCCGGGCCTCGGGGCTGGCCCCGTTCTCGATCTCGGGTAGCTCGGTGGCCAGGGCCACGGCCGGCTCGGTGTCGAGCTCGCGGCGCAGGGCCTCGGTTATGGCCTCCAGCTTCACCCGGTTCTCGGCCTCGCCCAGCTCCACCCGGCTCCGCCGCTCCCGTACCTCCACCAGCTCCTTTTCGGCGGCCTGGCGCTCGCTGCGCTGGGCCGTCAGCTCGGCCGACACCTGGCGGGCCGCCTCCGACTGGGCCCGGTGCTCGGCTTCCAGCACCTCGATCCAGGCCGCCACCCGGGCGCCGAGGCCGCTCAGGCGCTGGGCCAGGGCGTCGACGGCCCCCAGCGCCGCCTCCAGCGCCTCCCGACGGATCCGGGCCCGCTCCCGCTCCCCCACCAGGCGCTCCAGGCGGGTCTCGGTCTCGGCCCGGCGGTTGGCCAGCTGCTCCTGGCGGGCGTCGATCGATGCCGCCTTGACCTCCAGGTCGCGGCGGGCCTGGGCCAGGCCCCGGGTGCGTTCCTCCAGCGAGGTGCGGGAGTGGCTCAGGGCCTCCACCCGCTTGAGGTACTCGGCCTCCTCGTTCTCCACCGCCGGCAGCTCGGCCCGCAGCCGGGCCGCCCGGTCCTCGTCGGCCCGGGCCTGGGCCGCCAGCTCGGCCCGCCGCTCCTCCAGCCGGGTGGTGTCGCCGGCGAAGTCGCGCAGCTGGGCCGTGCTCCGGTCTCGCAGGCCGGCGGCCCGCTCCTGGGCCTGGGCTGCCTGGCGGCGCCGGTCTTCGATCGAGCGGCTGCGGTTGACGGCGTCGCGGGCGGCGGCCTGGGCCGCCTGCAGGGCGGCGGCCACCCGCTCGGCCTCACCCTTGGCGAAGGTGGCCTTGCCGTCGGCCTCCTCCAGGGCGGCGCCGGTGGCCCCCGTGCCCGACAGCCCGATCCGCCAGCCGGCAGGGCCGAAGCGGTCGCCGTGGCGGGTGACGACCACCAGCTCGGGGTGGCCCATGGCCACCTCCATGGCCTGGCGCCAGGTGCCATCGGCCACCACGGCCGAGGCGAACAGGGCGTCGAGCAGCCCGTTCACATCGTCACGCCGGGCCCGGACCCGGTCCCGGAGGCGGACGGCCCCCTGGGGGGCGGCGACCGGGGGAACTGATCCGCTGCCCCGGCCCAGAGCCAGCACGGCGCCGGCCAGGTCATTGGCCTCCAGGGCGGCCAGGGCAGCCGCCCCGTTGCGGGGATTGTCGATCACGACGGCCTGGAGGGCCTCGCCCGCGGCCGCTTCCACCGCCGACTCCCAACCCTCATCGATGGCCACCAGATCCAGCAGCACGCCCAGGAATCCGGCCTGGTCGGCCAGGGCGGTGGCGCCGGCGGCGGAGCGGGCGGCGTCGAGGGCCTGGCGGAGGGCATCGCGCCGGGCGGCCCACCGGTGGGCTTCGGCGTCGGCTTCCCGCCGCTGCTCGGTCAGCTCGGTGACCGACGTCTCGGCCGTTCGCCGCTCCTGCTGGGCGGCGGCGGCCTGGCGGTCGAGCTCCGGGCGCTCGGTGGCCAACTGGGCCAGAGTCTGAGTGGCCTGAGCCGCCTCGGCCTCCACCCGCTGGCGCCGGGCGGCCGACGCCTGCAGCTCGGAGCCCAGGCGCTGCAGCTCGGCCTGGCTCCGCTGCCCGGCCTTGCCCAGGGCGGCCAGCTCGGCCCGCAGCTCGGGGGCCCGGGTGGGCTTGGGGGCCAGCTCGTCGCCCCATTCGGTGTCGAACGTGAGCTGCTCGGACGAGAGCAGGGTCTCGGCCTGGGCCAGGCGCTCGAACTCGGGCTTCAGCCGGCGGGCGTCGGCCTCGGCCGTCAGCAGCTCCTGGGCCAGCCGGGCCGACTCGGCCTCCAGGTTCGACACCAGCCCGTCGTCGACGGCGGCCTGGAGCTCACCCTCCAGGCGGCGCCGGCGCTCCCCGATCACGTTGTGCTGGCCCTTGATCCGCTCCCGCAGGGCGCGGGCCCGGCTGGCCACGTCGGCGATGTCGGACGCCCCGAGGGCGGCCAGGCGGGCCTCGTCGCGCAGCACGGCGGCGTCGAGCGAGGCCAGCTGGCTGGTGATCGTACGCTCCCGGTCGTTGGCCTCCAGCCGCTGGCGGTGGGCCGTCTCCAGCTGGGCCCGCAGGGAGCGCAGCTCCCGGCCGGCCAGGTGGATCTTGAGCGTGGTCAGCTCGGTCACCAGCGAGTCGTGGCGGCGGGCGGCGGCGGCCTGCTTCTCCAGCGGGCGGACCTGGCGGCGGACCTCGCGCAGCAGGTCCTGCAGGCGGTGGAGGTTCTCCTCGGTGGCGGTGAGGCGCCGCTCGGCCCGCTCCTTGCGCTTGCGGTACTTGAGGACGCCGGCCGCCTCCTCGATGATCGAGCGCCGCTCCTCGGGCTTGGCGTTGAGGACGTCGTCGATGCGTCCCTGGCTCACGATGATGTGCTGTTGGCGGCCGACCCCGGAGTCGCTCAGGAGCTCCTGGATGTCGAGCAGGCGGCACGACACGCCGTTGATCTGGTAGTCGCTGTCGCCCGAACGGAACAGGGTGCGGGAGATCGTGACCTCGTTGAACTCGATCGGGAGCTGGCCATCGGCGTTGTCGATGGTGAGCGCCACCTCGGCCCGGCCCAGCGCCTTGCGGGAGGCGGTGCCGGCGAAGATCACGTCGTCCATCTTCTGGGACCGCACGGCGGTGGGGGCCTGAGCCCCCAACACCCAGGCCATGGCATCGACCACGTTCGACTTGCCGCTGCCATTCGGCCCCACGACCACGGTGATCCCCGGCTCCAGGGCCAGGGTGGCCGGGTCGGCGAACGATTTGAATCCCTTGATCGTCAGCGCTTTGAGGTACACGCAATGCCTTTCGGGGGCGCGAGCCCCGAAGGGCAAGCTGACGCAGGAGTCTAATGCCCGGCGGTTCCCCTACCGCGCCGTCCCCGACGGGGTGCCTCCGCTCACGACGGGTCCCAGGTGGTACCCCAGGCCTCGGCGTAGCGCTCCTCGTAGGGGGCGGGATCGTCAGCCGCCACCGAGGTGGCCGTGCCGGTGTCGACCAGCTCCACCAGGTGCGACAGGCACAGGTGGTAGCCGGCGCCGACCTGGTAGGGCGGCGGGCCCGAGCGGGCGATCCAGGTGACCAGGGTGAGCTCCGTACCCCCGCCGACCAGGGCCAACTCCCAGCGGAGCACGTCGGTGTCCCAACGCCACTCCAGCACCCGGGGCGGGTCCCACACCAGGATCTCGGCCGGTAGCGCCGCCTCGTCGATGCCGTATCGGGCCACCACCTCGGGCCAGAACACGGCCTGGATCTCGGCCCCCGGGCCCAGCTCGCCATCGAGGTATACCGGCATCCAATGGGCCAGCTGGTCGGCCTCGGTCAGGGCCCGCCACACCTTCTCCGGCGGGTGCCGCAGGGTCCTGACGAAGCGGAGGCCGACGCGGTCTCCGTCTCGCAGCAGTTCGCCCATCCGTTGGGTGGCATCCACGGTCATCAGATCTGTTCTCCTTGGTCGGCGCCGCTCCCGTCGTCTTCGATCGCGTCCAGGCGGGCCTCCAGAGCGTCGAGCCGCTGGGCCCAGAACCTCCGATAGGGCGCCAGCCAGGCGTCGACCTCCTGGAGACCTTCGGCCCGGAGCCGGTACACCCGCCGTTGGGCATCGGGCTGTACCTGCACCAGGCCCGCCTCCCGCAGCAGCTTCAGGTGCTTGGACACCGTGGGCTGGGCCAACGGCAGGGCGGCCACGAGGTCGGTGACGGTGCGGTCGCCCGAACGGAGGAGATCGAGGATCAGCCTCCGGTTCGGTTCGGCCAGCACGGCGAACGTCGACATGCCCTCACATTACCCACTGGGAATATTGCTGGCAAGCAATATTCTCGGTAAATATTCCGTCGGTTCAGCTCAGACCTGGGTGTTGCAGTAGTAGACGACCTGGTGCTTGAAGCTCGTCTTCTGGATGGGCACCCGGCTGCGGGGGCTCAGCTCGCCGGCCCGGCCGTAGACGCTCAGGTGCTCGTTGTACTCGCCGGCCTTGCCGGTGAGGTCCATGAACGGCCGATCGGCCAGCGAGGTGCCCCCGTACTTGATGGCATCGTGCAGGATCCCCACCACGGCCCGGTAGAGCCGGCGGATCTCCTGGGTCGACAACTCGGTGCACATCCGGTCGTGGCGGAGGCCGGCGTCGAACAGGATCTCGTTGGAGTAGATCTCGCCGATGCCGACGAACACGCTCTCGTCGGTCAGCAGGAGCTTGAGCGGCATGCGCTTGCTCAGCACCCACCGCCCGAACTCCACCCACGACACCGGTTTGGTGTGCAGGTCGAGGCCCATGTGGCTGGGGTCGGGGAGCACTGAGGCCAGGTCTTCGTTGGGGACAGCGTGGATGGCGCTGGTGCCGTTCGAGTCGAGGATCCGCAGGTCACCGGCTTTGTCGAGCGAGATGACGGCCACCGTGTCGTCGGTGTGCTTGTCTTTGGTGGCCGCTCGCAGGATCCGGCCGTTCTCGCCAAGCGAGATGACCAACGTGCGGTCGTTGTCGAGCCGGAGCAGGATCAGCAGGCCCAGCCGTTCGGACGACAGGATCTTCGCCCCGACCAGGCTGTCTTCGAAGCTCTTGCGCGTCTTGTGGCGCGGCAACGACTTGAGGACCAGGGCTTCCGCCGACTTGATCTTCTTGCCGACCGCCTCACGCTCCAGGTCCCGCCGCAGCGTCTCGATCTCGGGCAGCTCAAGTCTGACCATTGCTCCCATCCTCTTTGGCAACCGATGTGAGAACGGCCGAGTAGGCGGAGCGGGCGGCCACCTGCTCGGCTCGCTTCTTGGACGTGCCGGCACCGTGACCGCGAGGCACCCCGTCGATCAGGGTGACGGCGGTGAACCGCTTGTCGTGGTCGGGGCCGGAGCCGTCGATCTGGTACACCGGGGTACCGAGGGCGAGGCGGGCCGTCAGCTCCTGGAGCTGGGTCTTGTAGTCTTTCTTGCCGGGCTGCTCGGCTGCTTCGAGAATGGCCTCGGCGGTGAGGGTGAGGATCACCGACTGGGCGGCGTCCCATCCCCCGTCGACGTAGACCGCCCCGAACAGGGCTTCGAGGGCATCGGCCAGGATCGATTCCTTGTCCCGGCCGCCCGACTGGTCTTCCCCCTTGCCCAACCGGAGCAGAGGGCCCACCCGGAGGCGACGCCCCAGCTCAGCCAACGTGGCGGTGTTCACCACCGACGCCCGGAGCTTGGCCAGCTGCCCCTCGGGCAGCTCAGGGTAATTGCGGTAGATGTGGTCGGTCACCACCAACCCGAGCACCGAGTCTCCGAGGAACTCGAGGCGCTCGTTGGGGCTGTTCGAGGGGTGCTCGGCGCAGAAGCTACGGTGGGTGAGGGCGAGCGTCAACAAGCCCGGGTCGGCGAAGTGGTGACCCAGGCGATCACAGAATTCGTCGAGCTGCCCCTCGTCGCTCAGGTCAATCCCCAACCCTGCTGTGAACGTAGTCGACCGCATCACGGACGGTCTTCAGATCCTGAAGATCCTCGTCCTCGATGCGGAAGCCCACCGTTCGATCGGCCAGTTCCTCTTCAAGCGCCTCGACCAGCTCGATCAGGGCCAGCGAATCGGCGTCGAGATCGTCGGAGAAGGAGTCTCCCTCCTTGATCTGCTCCGGTTCGATCTCCAGGATGTCGGACAGGCGATCGCGGACCAGCGTGACGATCTCGTCACGCGAAAGCGGGCTGCGCTCCATATGCGTCTCTGCCGGCATTCCTACTCCTCCAACTCGCAGACCGACCCCACGGGCCGTCCATCTCCGGGCACGACCGCGCCCGGTAGTACCAAATTGTCCCAATCGCAAGGCTTCAGTGGGAAATCCAGCGTAGCCCACGGAGCACCCATAGCCGGGACGAGGGAAAACTGCAACCTGACCACAACGTGCCGGCCAGGAAAGCTCGGCTTAGGAACCGGGGTCCGTGTTCGCCTCGATGTCGTTGGCGATCGACGCTCGAAGGCTTCCCACGATGTCGATCGCCACCAGCTCATCGGCTGTTGCGATGGCGTTGGCAATCGCTATCGCAGACGATGATCCGTGGGCGATCAGGCTAACCCCGCGGGTGCCCAACAATAGCGCACCACCGGTGCGTACCGGGTCAAATCCCTCGAACAGCGGGTCGAGCACGGCATCGACGACGGGGGCGGTGGCCGCCACCTCGGGGGTGGACCGCAGCGTCTCACGCACCGCCGCTTCGAAGATGGCGTAGCCGCCCTCCATCGACTTGAGCACGACGTTACCGGTGAAGCCGTCGGTCACGATCACGTCGGCCACGCCCGTGAGCAGGTCCCGGCCTTCCACGTTGCCCAGGTAACGGGCCCCGCATCGCTCGGCCCAACCACCCTCTTCGAGCAGCTCGCAGGCCTCCTTGACCAGGCTGTTGCCCTTCCCCGCCTCCTCGCCGATGGTCAGCAGACCCACCCGGGGCCGGGCCACGCCGTAGCGCTCCCGGGAGTAGACGGTGCCGAGCACGGCGAACTGCACCAGCCACTCGGGCCGGCAATCGGCGTTGGCCCCGCAGTCGAGCAGGATGCACGGCGTGGAACCCCGAACCGGGAACGGCACGGCGATGGCCGGACGGGACACGCCCTTGATCCGGCCCAGGCGGAGCAGCGAGGCGGCCATGGCGGCCCCCGTGTTGCCTGCGCTGAGCAGGGCCGACGCCGCCCCGTCACGTACCGCTTCGGCCGCCCGCACGATCGAGGAGTCCTTCAGGGCCCGAACGCTGGAGGCCGGCTCGGCCCCCATCTCCACCACCTGAGTGGCCGCCATCACCGGCAGGTCGCCGGTGTCGCCCATCCGCTCGGGATCGCCGACCAGGAGCACGGGCAGCCCATAGCGCTCGGCCGCGATCCGGGCGCCTTCCACCACCACCTTCGGCGCGTCATCGCCCCCCATGGCATCGACCGCCACCGGTAGGCGGTCAGCCATGGCGGAGAATCGTCGCCGGGACAGGGGCAACGGGACTCGGCATCACCACGGGAACACCGCAAGGGCTCGCAACCGAAAGAGGCCGGGCCCGGGGATCAGGAGACGTCGACCGCCTGGCGGCCGTGGTACCAACCGCAGGCCCCGCACACCCGGTGCGGCAGCTTGGCCGAGCCGCAGCGGGGGCAATCGCTCCGGGACGGGACGGCCAGGGTCCAGGCAGCAGCCCTCCGGCTGTGAGTCTTCGACCGCGACTTCTTCTTCTTGGGAACAGCCATTGGGAGAGATCCTGGTGATGGGCGTGAATGGGCGCAGGCGAGGCGTGAGCCCGAGCAGTGCATGCTACCGGGCTGCTGTCGCCGACCCACCCTGCCGGCCGACCTCGGGAGTCCACTAACCTCCCCGACACGGGTCACCGGCATCCTCCGGCGCCCAGCCGCCCACCCGCCACCGGAGGCCACAGAGATGAGCGACTATCCGTCGGACTGGGGCAACCAGCCTCCCCAGAACTTCCCCCCGCAGGACTACCCGTCGACCCCGGCCAACCAGCCCCCGCCCCAGAGCTACCCACCGCCCGGGCCCACTCCTCCCCCCCCGGCCTCCGAACCCGGCTACGGCGGCCCGCCGGCCGGGCCCGGGCCCTACGCCCCCCAACCGGGCGGCCCGTATGCCCCCCAACCGAGCAGCCCATACGGGCCCCCGCCAGGCGGCCCCTACGGCGCCCCGCCGACGGCCCCCCAGCCCAGCCCCTACGGCGCCCCGACCCCGATCTACGTACCGCCTCAGGCCCCGTCGGGCCCACCCCCCCGTGGCCGCACCCGACCCCGCGTCTGGCCCTGGCTGCTCGGTTTCCTCGGGCTGTTCCTGCTCCTCATCGGGGGCTGCTCGTACTGGGTCTACTCGTTGGCCAGGGGCCCGATCGAAGCCGTGAACACCTACGTGGCCGCCCTCGACGAGGGCCGGTACTCCGACGCCTACAACAGCCTGTGCGAGACCACCCGCCAGATCGTGACCCTCCAGGAGTTCCAGGATGACAACTCCGCCGCCCCCCGGATCTCGGGCTACACCTTCGCCTCGGTGGCAGCCGAGACCGGCCAGCTCACCCGGGTGGAGGGCACGGTGGACATCGATGGGGCCCCAGTGGCCACCACCTTCGGCCTCCAGCGGGAGAGCGGCGATTACAAGATCTGCGAGTACTTCCCGCTCCAGTAACCGTCTGGGCCCGGGGCCCGGCTCCGCTCAATCGAGCTGATCGAGCCCCTGGGCCAGGCGGTCGGCCTGGCCCTTCTCCGCCCGGGCCAGCGTCTCCATCCACTCGGCGATCTCGTCGAAGCCCTCTTCGCGGGCGGTCCGGGCGAAGGCGGGGTACATCTCGGCCGACTCGTAGGTCTCGCTGGCGATGGCCGAGCGCAGGTTGTCTCCGGTGTCGCCGATGGGCTCTCCGGTGGCCGGGTCGCCCAGGAGAGCCAGGTACTCGAGGTGGCCGTGGGCATGGCCGGTCTCGCCCTCGGCCACCGCCCGGAACAGGGCGGCGATGTGGGGGAAGCCGTCGACGTCGGCCTTCTCGGCGAACCACAGGTACCGGCGGTTGGCCTCCGACTCGCGGGCGAAGGCCGTCTTCAGGTTGTCCTGGGTCCGGCTGCCTTCGAGGCCGGCCAGGGACGGGTCGGAGGCCATCAGTTCAGATCGAGGCCGTCGAGGGCGGCCCAGCGGGGATCGGGGGCCGGTGCCTGGTCCGCCTCCTCCAACTCGTCTTCGGTGAGGGCCGGGTAGCGATCGGGGTCGGGGCCGGGGCAGTCTTCCCGGCACAGCGGAGCCAGCGGCAGCGAGAGGCCAACGGCGTCCCTGATCAGGGGCAGCAGGTCGATCTTCTCGCCGTCGAAGTCGACGATGTCGGCGTCGGGCGGGGCGTGGACCTGACAGATCTCGTCGATCTCGATCTCGGTGGTGCCCCGCACCGGCTCCAGGCAGCGGCGGCAGTCTCCCTCCCAGTCGAACGACACGTGACCATGGAGCGACACCCCCCGTTCGATCGACTCCACCATGATCTCGCCCCGCACCGGTGTGCGCACCGTGTGGGTGTCGAGCACCTGCTGGCGGGCCAGCGTGGCCTCGATCGCCACCTCCCGGCGCTGGCCGAGCCGTTTGCGCAGGTCGGTGACGTTCACGATGAGGTGAGGGGGTCGGCTGGGCCAGGTCTCGACCTGCGCCTCGCCCGCCCCGCCGGACGTCCCGCCGCTCGCCATCAGCTCCGGTCGCCCTCCAGCTCGGCGGCCGGGGCGCGCAGATCGACGTCGTGATGGCCGTTGCCGTTGGGGCCCACCCAGCCGTCGTCACCGGCGAAGTCGGCGGCGCGGTTGCCCGCCCCGTCGGACAGGCCGAGCAGCTTCTGGCGGCCCCGCTGCACCACCTCGGTGGTGTGGGTCAGCACGGCCTCGAACCGGGCCAGCTTGCGGTCGCAGTACTCCTCGACCTGGCGTTTCATGGTGGTGGCCTCCCGCTGGGCGTCGTCGAGGATCTTTCGGGCCCGGGCCTCGGCCTCCTTCACCACCTGCTGGCGCTCCACCATGCGGCTCACCTGGGCCCGGCCCTCGTCGATCAGAGCCTGGTGTTCCCGGCGGGCCTTGGCGATGAACTCCTCCCGCTCCTTGAGCAGCCAGCGAGCGGCCCGGACCTCTTCGGGGAGCTGGTCCTGGATCTGCTCCAGAAGGTGGAGGAGCTCGTCGCGGTTGACCTTGACCGTGTTCGACATGGGCAGCGGCCGGCTCTCGGCCAGCATCTCGATGGCCTCGTCGAGCAGGGCTTCCACCTCGGGGATGGCGTACGGGTTGGGCAACTCCTCGTCGTCTTCGTCGAACTCGGCGTCGACCTCGTCGTCGAACTCCTCGTCGTCATCGCTCACTTACGGGCCTCCAACTGCCTCATCACACCCGCCGGAACGACCTTCGACACGTCTCCCCCAGCGGCCGCGATCTCCCGGACGTAGCGCGACGACACCAATGCGCTGTCTCCCATGCCGGGCAGGAACACCGTGGGCAGACCGTTGCCGGTGGCCGAGTTCATCTGGGCCTGGAGCATCTCGGTGTCGAGGTCGGTGGCGCTGCGCAGGCCCTTGACCAGGCAGGTGACGCCGAGGTCGGCGGCCGCCGCCGTGACCAGCCCGGCGAACTTGGTGACCCGGACGTTGGGCAGGTGGGCCACTGCGTCGGCGATCATCTCCATCCGTTCGTCGACCCCGAACATGCCCGACGGCTTCTCCGGGTTGTGGCCAACGCCCACGATCACCTCGTCGAAGACGGCGGCAGCCATGGCGATCACCGCCACGTGGCCATTGTGAACGGGATCGAACGACCCGGGATAGAGCGCCACAGCCATCGCTTGTCCTTCAACGTCTCCCTCGCGGTTTGCTCAGCCCGCCGCGACAAGTTCCCAAACGTCCGCCTTTCGGAAACCTTAGCACCCCCTCACCGGCAGCCCGTGAACGGGCAGGTCGGCAGGGGTCGTGGGGTCGGGACTCAGTAATCGGGGGCGCTGGCGTCCTCGTCGGAGATGACAACATCCCAACGGTCGTTGCAGTCCCGGCAGCGGTACGGGACGACCTCGCCGTCGTCGACCTCACCGTCCTCGGGGTGCCAGCCCAGGGGATAGCACACGCCCCCGCAGTCGACGCAGGTGATGGTCAGGTCGGGCAGCGGCATCCCTCGACGGTACCCTGCGCGCGTGCGGGTGATCGCCGGAACGGCTAGAGGGCGCAAGCTGGTGGCTCCGGCCGGGCTGTCCACCCGGCCCATTAGCGACCGGGCCAAAGAGGCCATCTTCAACATGCTGCGGGCCCTCGACGTGCTCGACGGGGCCGAGGTGGTGGATCTGTTCGCCGGCAGCGGCTCGTTCGGCATCGAGTGCCTGAGCCGGGGGGCCAGGCGGGTCACGTTCGTGGAGCAGGCCCGGCCGGCGGCGGCCACCATCGAAGCCAACCTGGACCGGCTCGGCTTCCGGGACAGGGCCGAGCTGGCGGTGGGCCCCGTGGAGCGGATGCTCGACCGCCTGCCCGAGGCCGACCTCGCCTTCTGCGACCCGCCCTACGCCCTCGATCCGTGGCCCGCCCTCCTCCCCCGCATCCGGGCCGGTGTGCTGGTGGGCCACGCCGAGACGCCGGTGGACCTCACCCCGGAGTGGACCGAGCTGCGCCGCCGTCGCTACGGCCGCTCCCACATCATCATCGCCCAGCGGGTGTGACCCTCGAGCCGGCGACTAGTCTCGGCCCATGCGAGCCGTGGTGTGCAAGGCCTACGGGCCTCCCGAGAACCTGGTGGTGGAAGAGGTGCCGGAGCCGACACCCGGCCCGGGCCAGTTGCTGGTGGACGTGAAGGCGGCCACCGTCACCTTCCCCGACACCCTCATGCTGGTAGACAAGTACCAGTTCAAGGCCCCGCCCCCGTACACCCCGGGCGGTGAGGTGGCCGGCCTGGTGGCGGCCCTGGGCGACGGCGTCGACGGCTTCGCCGTGGGCGACCGGATCGTGGGCGGTCTGGGCACCACCGGCGGCTTCGCCGAGCGGGCCGTGGTGACGGCGGCCGGATCCCGTCAGCTGCCCGATTCGGTCGGCTTCGCCGAGTCGACCGGTCTCGGCTACGCCTACGGCACCACGCTGTATGGCCTCAAGTACCGGGGGAACCTGAAGGCGGGCGAGAGCCTGCTGGTGCTGGGCGCCGGGGGCCAGGTGGGCATGACGGCGGTGGAGCTGGGCAAGCTCATGGGGGCCCGGGTGATCGCCGCCGCCTCCTCGGAGGAGAAGCTCGACCTGTGCCGGGAGCGGGGCGCCGACGAGACGATCAACTACGCCACCGAGAACCTGAAGGACCGGGCCAAGGAGCTCACCGGCGGCGAGGGCGTGGACGTCATCTACGACTGTGTCGGCGGCGAGTACGCCGAGTCGGCGCTGCGGGCCGTGGCCTGGGAGGGCCGGTTCCTGGTGATCGGCTTCACCGCCGGCATCCCCTCCATCCCGCTGAACCTCACGCTGCTGAAGAGCTGCCAGATCGTGGGCGTGTTCTTCGGGGCCATGACGGCCCGGGACCCCGAGCTGCGCGACGCGGTGATGGGCGAGCTGATCGAATTGACGGCGTCGGGGCAGCTCAAGCCGCACATCTCGGGCCGCTACCCGCTGGAGAAGGCGGGCGAGGCGCTCCGGTCCCTCATGGACCGCAAGGCCGTGGGCAAGGTGGTCATCGAGCCCTGACCGCCGAGATGAAGGGGGAGCCGCCGACGATGGCGAGCTGGGACGACGTCCGGCGATTGGCGCTGGCGCTACCTGAGACGACCGAGGAGGGCGGCGACCAGCCGAGTTGGCGGGTCCGTCGGAAGCTGGTGGTGTGGGCCCGTCCCCTGCGCAAAGGGGATCTGGCCCACCTCGGGCCGTCCGCTCCCGCCGGGCCGGTGTTGGGCGTGCGCACGTCGGATCTCGACGCCAAGGCCGAACTGCTCGACGCCGAGGGCCCGGTGGTGTTCACGACCCCCCATTTCGACGGGTACCCCTCGGTTCTGGTGCGTCTCGACGACGCCGACCAGGGATTGCTGGAGGAGCTGATCACCGAGGCCTGGCTGGCCCAGGCACCCAAGCGGCTGGCCGCCGCCTGGCGGGCCGAGCATCCCGAGCCGGGGCCGGGCTGAGCGCCGCCCGGGGGCGCCGACCGCGGGGGCCGCAGCGGCGTTAGCGTGGTTGGCAGTGGCTGAGCGGCGACCCCACCGAACAATCCCGGCGCACCGACGACCGGCTTCCCTCCGATGACGGCCTCCGAACCGGGCTCGGAGGCGGGATCGGGCCAACCCGAGCCGTTCGCACCCCCGAGCGGCCCGCCCCCCGCCGACAGCCCAGCCGACAACCCCGTTGGCTGGCCTCAGGCCCCGGCCCCTGCCTCGTGGCCCCAGGCGCCCGCCGCCAGCTGGCCCCAGGCCCCGGCCCCCGCGTCGTGGCCCCAGGCCCCAGCCAGCGGGAGTCCGCTGGCGCCGGGCCAACCTCCGCCGGCGGGGAGCCAGTGGCCCCCGGCGCCGTCGCCGTGGACCAGCGGCACCACCACGTCGGGCACGGTCCAACGGGGCAGCAGCGGGCGGACCCTCATCTGGATCGCGGCCGCCGCCGCCATCGCTCTCATCGCCGCTCTGCTGGCCTTCGCCGCGCTCCCCGACAGCGATCGGGATCCGTTGGCCGGGCCGGCCAGCACGCTGGGCGGGCCCGGCGGCAATCCCTTCGGCGGCGGCGACCCGTCGGGTGACGGCTCGGGCGGAGGCCTGTTCGGGCCCGGCGGGAGCGGCAGTGCTCTCCTCCAGCCCGACAGCATCGACGTCGACGAGCGCTCGGCCTGGGTGTCGGACTCCTCCTGCGGGCTGGTGATCCATATCGATAAGGCCACCAACGAGGTGGCCGGGATCGTCGACGTGGGCGGGTCGGCCTCGGGGGTGACGGTCGAGGGCGGTTCGGTGTGGGTGGGGAACCGCAGCAACTCCCGGGTGGTCGGGCTCGACCCCGACCGGATCGTGATCGACAAGACCGCAACCGTCCCCGGCAACGCCCTCGGACTGGCCTCGGCCGGCGGTGAGGTGTGGACGGCCGACTACGAGACCAGCAGCGTCGACCGGATCGACGCCACCACCGGCAACTACCTCGACTCGACGACGGTGGGGGCGTCGCCCCACCACGTCGTGGTCGAAGGCGACCAGGTGTGGGTGACCAACAACGGGGCCGACACGGTTTCCCGAATCGACGCCAGCGGGGCGGCGCCGGTGGCGGACCTCGAGGTCACCGTGGGCAGCGGGCCGCTCCACGTGGCCCTCGGTGCCGACAGCGCCTGGGTGACCAACGGCGGCGACGGCACGGTGCACCGACTCAACGCCGTGACCGGAGCGGTAGAGGCCGTGATACCCGTGGGCGTCTTCCCCCACGCCCTGGCCTTCGCCTCCGGACAGGTGTGGGTGGGCTCCGACGGCCCCGACCTGTGGCGGATCGACCCGGCCACCAACCTGGCCACGAGGGTGAGCGACGCCTCGTTCACCTCGATCGACATGGCCGTGGACGGCACGACGGTCTGGGTGGCCGACGCCGCTGGGAGCGCAGTGGTCCGCTTCGACACCGTCACCGGCCAGGTGGCCGAGACGATCGATCTGGGCCAGCTCGGCACCTGCGAAGGTCTGCGCCAGGACGCCGTGGTGCCGCCTCCCAACGGGGCGGTCTGAACCGACCGGCCCAGTGGGCCCGATAGCGGCGGAGTGAGCGGCACCCGCCCGGTTTAACGCAGCGGAAACACGGCCGACCCAGACCGGCAACCCTCGTTCTCGAAACTGGCGTTCACCTACGCGTCAGGATCGAAGGGAGGCGGGATGCAGGATCGGGCCGGGCACCGGGCCGCACTCGCGCTTCTCGGCCTGGCTCTGGCCCTAGGCGCCATCCTGTTGCCGCCGGCCGCGTCGGTATTGTCCGGCGGCGCCGACCCGAGGACGGCCTTCCAGGTCGTGACGGTCAGGGCATTTCCCACAACGTCGGCCCGGCCGGCATCGCCGGCGGTCGGCACGGTCCACACCGCGCACCGGCTGATCGGCTACGCCGCCCCCCTGGCGAGGGCCTCAGCAACGCCGGCGCCGCTGGTGACCGCTCTGCTCGGGTCGCTCCTGATCGCCGGGACGGGGGGACGATCCCGCCTGAACGGCAACCGGCGCCGACCTCGGGGCCCGCCCGCCGTGGCGGCCCCCATCTCGCCCGCCGTGGCGGGCTGACCCCACTCCTGCGCCGCGTTCACCGCCGGCGCCCTGTCCCTGCCTGAACCGGGCCGTCGAACGGTGCCCGGTCGTGACTGCCGGAGCTGGCGCGGCCTGCTCGCCGCCGGCCCTCCCCCATGACCGTCGGGCACGCGCCCGCACACGAAAGAGAACTCCTGATGGAAAGCGGCAATGTGGCGTGGGTGCTCATCGGAGCAGCCATGGTCCTGTTCATGACGCCGGGCCTGGCCTTCTTCTACGGAGGCATGGTCCGCTCCCGGAGCGTGCTCAACATGCTCATGATGAACTTCTGGTGCCTGCTGGTGGTGCCCCTGGTGTGGGCGGTGGTCGGCTACTCGCTGGCTTTCAGCGGCAGCAGCCGGTTCGTCGGCAACTTCGACAAGACGTTCATGCGCAACCTCGACTTCTCCACCCTGGAGCCGGCGGTGTTCATCTTCCTGGCAACGTTCGCCGCCATCACCCCGGCGCTGATATCGGGAGCGGTGGCCGATCGGATGAAGTTCTCGGCCTGGGCCATCTTCGTGCCCCTGTGGAGCCTGCTGGTGTACGTGCCGGTGACGTACTGGGTGTTCTCGGCCAATGGCTGGTTCCTGACCCGGGGCTCGCTCGACTTCGCCGGCGGCACCGCCATCCACGTCAACGCTGGCATCGCCGCTCTGGCCGTGGTGCTGGTGCTGGGCAAGCGCACCGGCTGGCCGACGAAGCTGTCGCCGCCCCATTCGATGCCGCTCGTGATGCTCGGCACGGGGATCCTGTGGTTCGGCTGGTTCGGGTTCAACGCCGGCTCGGCCCTGGCCGCCGACGGGCGGGCCGTGCAGGCGTTCATCAACACCATGCTGGCGGCCTCGGCCGGCGGCCTGGCCTGGGGCGCCACCGAACGGGTGCGCGACGGCCACTTCACCAACCTCGGGATCGCCTCGGGCATCGTGGCCGGGCTGGTGGCGATCACCCCGGGCTGCGGTTTCGTGACCGGAGGGTCGGCCATCGTGATCGGGATGGTGGCCGGCATCGTCTGCGCCCTGGCGGTGGGGCTCAAGTTGAAGGTCGGCTACGACGACGCCCTCGACGTGGTGGGTGTGCATTTCGTGGGCGGCCTGGTGGGGTCGATCCTCATCGGACTGTTCGCCGACTTCGATGCGTTCGCCGCCATCAACCCGGAGTTGGCCGAGTTCCGCTCCGGCCTGTTCTACGGCGGTGGGCTCCGGCTCCTGGGCGAGCAGTTCCTGGCCAACGGGGTGACCATCGTGTTCTCGTTCGTCGTCACCTACGCCATCGCCAAGGCGTTGGACCTGACCGTCGGCCTCCGGGTCGACGACGAGGTGGAAGCCATGGGGATCGATCTGCGGGAGCACGCCGAGACGGCCTACGCCGCCGAGGGGGCCTCGGTGGGCTGACCCACCGGCGGCAGAATTCGCCGGGCGTCGACGGCGTACCCTGGTTCCATGAGCCTCGAATGGGAACAGGTCGTCGTCGGGGCCCGGGATCCCGTGCTGCTCGGCCAGTGGTGGCGGGAAGCGCTCGGGTGGGTGATCGTCAACGACGATCCCGCCGAGTTCGAGATCCGCCCGACGGCTGATCGGCTGCCGGGCCTGCTCTTCCTGGGCGTTGACGAGGACAAACGGGTCAAGAACCGCCTCCACCTCGACTTCCGGCCCGACGATCAGAAGGCCGAGGTGGAGCGGCTCACTGCGCTCGGCGCCACCCCCGTCGACATCGGGCAGGGTGACGTCTCGTGGGTCGTGCTGGCCGATCCGGAGGGGAACGAGTTCTGCGTGTTGCGCTCCGCAGTCACCTCGCCGTAGGTGACCCAGCTGGGCGTCGGGATCCGGTGTCCCGTCGTCGTCCGACGACCGTGCCGGTCAGGACCGCCACCAAGGCGCCGACGGCGTAGGCGAGGAGGTCGCCCCACTGGAACGTGGTGCCGACCACGGTCTGCAGGATCGGATGACCCTCGAGGTGGTGGCCGACGCCGAGGTACTGGGCGCCTTCGACGGCGTAGGCCAACACCAGGGTGGCCAGGGCGGCGGCAGGGGTGGGCAGGTCCATCACCGCCAGCACGGCGTGGTGGATGAGGAGCACCACGAGCACGTCGCCGACGTAGGGACGGACGAAGTCGTCGCGCACGAACAAGGCGATAGCCACCTCCACGGCGAAGAGGGCTGCGGCCAGGGCTGCGTGTGGCACCGAGAGTCGGAGACGGGATGACCCGCCCCCGTGTCCAGGATGCCCCACGGCACCTGTCAATTGCGGCGGGCGTCCTTGTAGGCGATATCCCGGCTGTCGTCGGGTTCCTTGGGCAGGCCGAGCACCCGTTCGCCGATGATGTTGTGCTGGATCTCGTCGGTGCCGCCGGCGATCGACATGGCCGGCGTGGAGATCAGCACCTCCGCCACCATGCCCTCGGCCGCCGTGTCGGGCCCGCTCAGCATCCCGTGGGCCTGCTGGATGGCGGTGTGCGTGGTGTTGCACAACCGGGACATCAGGCTCATGTTCAGCTTGGCCAGCGACCCCTCCGGTCCCGGTTCCTTGCCCGCGCTGCGGGCCGCCCTGGCCCGGCTCAACGTCCAGTCGGAGATCTTGCGCACCGTCTCCACCCGGGCCAGCATCTGGCGCACCAGGGGGTCCTGGTCCCGACCGGTGCGGGCCGCCTCCGGTCGCACCAGGTTCGAACGCCCCGCCCGCTGCGGGTACCACTTGTAGGTGGCGAAGTATTCATCGGCCTCCCGTCGGGCCTGGTCCACCATGGGGCCGCCGTCACGGGCGAATCGGGGCCGCTTGGTGGCCACCGCCGACCGCTCGTGCATCAGCGTGGTGGTGGCCACCCGCCAACCTTCGCCCGGCTCCCCCACCATGTTCTCGTGCGACACCCGGGCATCGTTGAAGAACACCTCGTTGAACGAGGCGTGCCCGTTCATCTGGCGCAGCGGCCGCACCTCCACCCCCGGCTGGTCCATCGGGAAGCAGAAATAGGAGATTCCGCGGTGCTTGGGAACATCCCAGTCGGTCCGGGCCATGAGGATCCCGAACGCCGCCTTGTGAGCGCCCGAGTTCCACACCTTCTGGCCGTTCACGATCCATTCATCGCCGTCACGGTCGGCTCGGGTGGTGAGACCCCCCAGATCGGAGCCGCTACCGGGCTCCGAGAACAGCTGGCACCATTTGTGCTCACCGGTGAGGATGGGGCGCAGGAACCGGCGCTTGATGTCGTCCGACCCGTGGGCCAACAGGGTGGGCGCCACCAGGTACATCGACACGCCCGACGCCACTCCTACCGCCCCCACCTGGGAAAACTCGCCAGCGACAACCGAATCCAACGAGACCGGGAGCCCCCGGCCGTGCCACTCCCGGGGCCACGACGGTGTGCCCCACCCGGTGTCGGCCAGGAGATTTCGCCACTCGATCAGGGGACGGTCGGGATCCCAATTCTCCTCGAGCCAGGTGCGGGCTTCGTCTCGGACCTCATCGGCTTTCACCATGGGCTCGAGCCTACGGAGCCGGCGGCCCCGTAGCCAGCTCACACTCCCGACCAGAGGCTATGAGCAGCGACGAAAATGCGCCGTTCTGCTCCCCGAATGGGGGATCTGTTGCGACAAACGTGATCAAGGTAGTTCAGATCCCTCTAGGCTTCAGAGCCGATGGTGACGATCACCTCCCCGCCCCGACCGCCCCACGCCCCGGCGGCGAATTCGGCGCCGACCGCACCAGCGGCTCGGCCGTCCCGATCCCGAGCTCGCGAACTGGTTCAACGCGAGGTCGAGCCCCGCCGATGGTCTCGCTCCAACTCCCCTGGTTGGTACCGGGTGTGGGCTGTCCTCACCGCCGTCGCGCTGGCCGTCCTGTGCGCTGTCGGTAGCGCCGCCGCCATCCGCTCGGCCGGAGCCACCACCCGGATCCAGACCGACACGGCCCCTGCGCTCCTCGGCTCCCAGGACCTGTTCGGCAGCGTGTCGGAAGCCAATGCGTCGGCCACCGCCGTGGTGCTGTCGGGGGCCACCGGCACCGAAGACCGGTCACGCCGCAACCTGTATGTCGAAGCCCTGAACCGGGCCTCGGCCCAGAACGAGGAACTCAGCACTCTCGTCGGCGACGACGCTACGTCACGGGACGCTCTCAAGCAGATCGCGGTGGCGCTCACCACCTACAGCGGTCACGTGGAAGCCTCGAGGCGGGAGAATGCACTTCGGGGCAGCGAGGCCGAGACCGAACTTCGCACGGCCCTCGATCTGGCGACCAAGGACATGGCCGGTGCGGTGGACACGGTCACCGAACGTAGCCAAGACCGCTTCGACGAGGAGCGTCAGGAGGGCCGCATCATCACCCTCGTCGCCGCCTTCTGTGCGCTCGTCGCCCTGGCCGCCCTGCTCCGGCTGCAGGCGGGCACGCTGGCTCGCAGCAACCGCATCGTCAACCTCCCGATGGCGGCCGCCACCGTACTGGTTGCGCTCGAGCTGCTGATGCTGGGCTACGCCGGTGTCGTGCGCTCCACAGCCCTTGGCCGCGCTGACGACGAGGGTTACCGGGCCATCCAGGCCACCTCACTCCTCCAGCGCTCGGCCTTCCAGCTCCAGTCTCAGCTGAGCCTCGATCTGCTCTCGGGCCAATCCGAAGACTCAGAGGTTCGTCGCCTCCAGCTGACCGGCAGCATCAACAGCAACCTCGCCGCCCTGTCGTCGATGGCCGACAGCAAACGCGAACAAGCCGCCATCTCCGAGTTGGGCATCCGATGGGACCGGTATCAGCAGGCCACCGCCCCGCTCGTGGAGGGCAAGGGGGCGGCGACGCCAGCCACGATCGGCGAGTTCCAGAGTTCGGCCCTCCCGGCTTTCGACGGGTTCAACACAACGATCGAGAGCGTGCTCCTCGACAACCGGAGCCAGTTCAGGACCGGCGTCGACGACGCGGCCCGTCCGATGCGATGGCTGCCCTGGCTCGCTGTCATCGCCCCTTTGGTCGGGATCGTCGGTGTATTGGTGGGCGCCCAACGACGGCTGGGGGACTACAAGTGAGTCAGGGCTCGGTTTCCTGATGCCGGAGCGGATGCACGTCTTCTCCGAGGAGATCGACTCCTTGGCCGACGCCGTCGTCCGGTTCGCCCGCTGGCGGGCCCGGCTCGATCCGGTCCCGCTCGGCCGGCCCCGTACCGAGGCCGAGCTGGAAGCGGCCTGCGGCCCCACCGTGACCCCCGAGGGCATCGGCGGCCAGCGGGCCCTGCAACTCTTCGCCGAGGAACTGGCCCCGGCCTGCCTCTCGATCGACCACCGCCGCTACCTGTCATTCGTGCCCAACGCCCCCACCGAAGCCGCCGTCCTGTTCGATCTGATCGTCGGCTCGTTCTCGATCTACGGCGGCTCCTGGCTGGAGGGAGCGGGCGCCATCCACGCCGAGAACGAAGCCCTCCGGTGGTTGACCGACCTCTGCGGCCTGCCTCCTCAGAGCGGCGGGGTGTTCGTGGCCGGCGGCACCATGGGGAACCTCTCGGCCCTGGTGGGGGCCCGGGGGGCGGCCGAGGCGCGGCTCGGCCGGCTGGGCCGGCCCCGCCCCCACCGGTGGATCCTGCTCACGTCGTCGGCCGCCCACTCCTCGGTGTCGGCGGCGGCCCGGGTGATGGACGTCGACGTGGAGGTCGTCCCCTGCGACGAGGACCGACGGCTCCGGGGCCCGGCGGTGGAAGCGGCGATAGACCGCCTCGGCGATCGGGTGGTGGGGGTGGTGGCCACGGCCGGCACCACCAACCTGGGTGTGGTCGACGATCTGGCCTCGGTGGGCGAGGTGTGCCGCCGGCGGGAGGTCTTCCTCCACGTCGACGCCGCCTATGGCGGTGCCGCCCTGACGCTGCCCGAGCTACGGCCCCACTTCGCCGGGATAGAGCTGGCCGACTCGGTGATCATCGACCCCCACAAGTGGCTGTTCTCCCCGTTCGACTGCTGCGCCCTGCTGTGGCGGGACCCCGACCACGCCCGGGCGGTGCACACCCAGCACGCCGGCTACCTCGACTTCCTGAACGACCACGGCGGCTGGAATCCGAGCGACTTCGCCATCCATCTCACCCGGCGGGCCCGGGGCCTGCCGTTCTGGTTCTCACTGGCCACCTACGGCACCGACGCCTACACCAACGCGGTGCGGGCCACCGTCACCGTGGCGGACAAGGCAGCGGCCATGATCGAGGAGTCCCCGCACCTCCACCTGGTGTGGCCCCGGGCGCTCAGCATCGTGGTGTTCGAACGGATCGGGTGGGAAGCCGACGACTACCAGGCGTGGACGGTGAAGGCCCTCCACGACGGCACGGCATTCGTGGTCCCGTCGATCCACGACGGGCGGCCGGTGCTGCGCTTCTGCTTCGTCAACCCCCGCACGAGCGTGGAAGATGTGGCCGTGATCATCGACTCGCTGGCCTAACGCACCGGGCTGAACGCGTCGACCTCGATCTCGATCAGGTGGTCGGGGTCGATCAGCCGGGACACCTCCACCATGGTGGCCACCGGCTTCACCGCTCCGAACACCTCGCCGTGGACCCGGCCAACCGCCTCCCAGTGGGTGATGTCGGTGACGAAGATCCGGGTGCGGACCACGTCGGCCAGGGAGGCGCCGGCCTCGGCCAGGGCCCGGGCGATGATGGACAGCGCCACCCGGGCCTGTTCGGCCACGTCACCCACCCCCACCACCACGCCGTCGACGGTGGCCGTGGTGCCGGCCACGTGGATGTGGTCGCCGGCTCGGACCACGCGGCTGTAGCCCACGATCTCCTCCCACGGCCCACCCGAACCCCAACGCTCCACGGCCCCTCCGCCCGGGCCCCCGGCGGCGCTCATGGCCGGTGCACCCGGGGCCGGTCGAGCAGCTCGGCCCGGGCCGGCACGAGCTCGGTCAGGATGCCCCCGGTGCCGCGGGGGTGGAAGAAGGCCACGTTGCGGCGGCCGTCGGGGTTGCGGGGAATGTCGATCTCCTGGAGGCCGTTGGCCAGCAGGCGTTCGGCTTCGTCGTGCACGTCTTCGCAGGCGTAACACAGGTGGTGCAGGCCGGGGCCCCGCTTCTCCAGGAAGCGGGCGGCACCCGAGGTCGCCCCGACCTCGGGGATGAGGACTTCCACCTGGGTCTGGCCTCCCCCGACCTGGAAGAAGAAGTTGTACGTCTGTTCCGGCGGGAAGTAGCTGCCGGTGGGCCACTGGGAGCGGGGCTGGTCGAGCTCGAGCCCGAGGGCGTCGCCCAGGATCTCCTGGGCCTCGGCGATGGTGTAGGCGACGATCCCCACGTGGTCGATGTGCACGAAACCCATGGATGCCATGATGGCATCGAGCTCGGACAAGGGGGAAGCGAGATGAGCCAGAAGGCGGGAATCGGTGTAGGAGTGCACCTGATCGTTGGCGGGTATCCGCCGGGCAGCCCGGCTGCCCACGACATGGACTACGTACGGCTGCAGCTGCTGGGCGAACTGGCGGATTCTCCGGCGGCCGAGGGGCGCCACACCACGGTTTCGTCCGACTACGGCGGCCTCGACCGCTGGCTGGCACCGGCATCACTGCTCGTCACCTACGCCGCCGGCCCGGTACCCACCGACGACGAACACGCTGCGCTGCGGAGCTGGCTGGAGGCCGGCGGTCGATGGCTCGCCCTCCACGGATCGAGCGGAGGCCGGGCGGCCAAGGTGGAGCGTGACGGCCGGACCCGGCGGATGATGGTGCGCCAGCCCCACCACACCACGCTGGGCGGATTCTTCCTCAACCACCCGCCGGTGCAGCGGTTCACGGTGGCGGTGGCGGCCGGGTCGGCCCACCCACTGGTGGCGGGGTTGCCGGCGAGCTTCGAGGCGGTCGACGAGCTCTACCTGATCGAGCTCCAGGATCGCGAGCACATCGAGGTGCTGCTCACCACCGAACTGGCGGCCGACCCGTCACCTCCCGGCTTCGGTTTCGCGTACGACGAAGACACCTCCGTGCTCGACGAGCGCGGCACCCGGGCCCTCGGCTACGTGCACGCCGTGGGTGACGGAGCGGTGGCCTATGTGGCGCTGGGCCACGCCCACTCCCCTGCCACCAACGGCCAGCCGTTCGTCGACCGTTCGGTCACGCCCGACGGGGTCACGCCGACCACGTTCCGCGGGGTGTGGGAGACCGGGGAGTTCCGCCAGATCGTGCGCAATGGGATCGCCTGGGGCCTGGCCGACCGGTAGCGCCAGCGGTGAGGTGCCGCGGCTCTCAACCTGGCCAGCACCGCTCGTAGGCCTGCGGATCAGGGAGTTCGTACCCTAGAATAGGGCCCCATGGCGAATAACGAAATGCGTCGCACACTCGGAGTCGTCTCCGTGAAAGCGGAGTGCGAACGCTTCGGCCTGACCCCCAAATCTGTCGCTAGTGCCCTACACGAGTACGGCATTGATATTGATCGATCAAGGTCGGACAGTCTGCCTTCAACAACCTTGGAAGACACAGGTTCAGGCCTTCGCTACCGCGTTATCGATGGCCATCGACTTGAGAGATACCTGCCCGAGGTGATCGAACTCTATCGAACTGCTCTGCTCGAAATCGTTCAATCCATTACGGGCGAGAGCCTCGTTCCACAGGATCACCTTCGAGGCGCGATCTCGTTGAATGAGATCGGTGGTCTAGGAGAACGATATGAGCGTCATGTTGATGACTCCTCGTTCACTTCGGTCCTCTATTTCGACACCCGGAGCGTGTCCGACGGTGGTGCGCTCGAGCTCGAGAGCGCGGACCCCCCGAGCCTTCTCCGGATATTTCCCGTCGAGTATCTCATGGCGGTCTTCACTGGCCAGGACTGGGCACACGCCGTGTCACCCAACCTGTCGTCTCGCCCCCGACTGTGCCTGGTGGCGAACTACTGGCTGTCTGGTGTCCCGCAAGACCGACCCGAGGGCCTCGACGACTACCTCTACGGGCCCGAGACACGAGAGGCCTGAACCCGATCGCAGACTCCGCAGGCCGGCGCCCTCAAGCCACGTGTTTGTGGAATGAGGGCCACGCTCGGCCAGCGCTGCCCCATAAGATGTTACGCCGATGGCAACGTTCGCTTCTTCGGCCGGCCCGCCGGCCCAGCAGCCGGCTGGTCTCAGCCTCACAGGCACTATCCCTAGGCGTCGGGGGCTGAGCCGCCGGAGCTTCCTGCGGGGCGGCGTGGGGTTGGGGGCCATGAGCGTCCTCGGCCTCTCAGGCTGCAGCCTCGGCGGCAACAGCAGTGCTGATGACCTCGGCGGATCCACCCAGCTGCGGATGCTGAACTGGAGCGACTACATCGACCTCACCAGCGACGACGGCACATCGCTGGGCACCATCGACCGGATCCGGGCCGAGCAGGGGGTCCAGGTCGAGTACAGCACGGACTACACGGACAGCTACGAGGGCTACCAACTCATTCTCGATCGAGCGGTCAACCAGAACAGCCCCGCCTACGACATCGTCGTTCCGGTGTTCTGGCGAGCCGCCGAGATGATCAGAAACGGTTGGGCCGAGCCGGTGCCACTCGAACTGGTGCCCAATCACGTGAACCTCGACCCCGCCTACATGACCAACAGTTGGGACCGGGGCTCGCGCTATCAGATGCCGTGGCAGGCGGGCGTAACCGGCATCGCCTACGACCCGAAGCTCACGGGCCGCCCGATCACGTCGATCGCCGACTTGTTCGACCCCCGGCTCAAGGGGCGGGTGGGCATCATCGGCGAGATGCGCGAGTCGGTGGCCCTGGCCATGCTCGCCAACGGCGACGACCCGTCGCGGCCGACCACCCGGACAGCCCAAGCGGGTTTGGCCCTGGTAAAGGACGCGGTCCAGACCGGCCAGGCTGTCATCACCTACGAGGACTTCGCCGACAAGCTCGAGACCGGTGAGCTGGCGGCGGCCATGGCATGGGCAGGAGACGCCTGGCTTCTCCAGACCAAGAGGCCCGACATCCAGTTCATCATCCCGGCCGAGGGAGCGATCCGGTGGTTCGACACGATGGTGATCCCGAAGGGGGCCGCCAACGTTGCCGCCGCCGGTCGGTTCATGAACTTCGTCTACGACCCTGCGAACGCCGCCCGCATTACCGCCTACATGGGAACCAACTCACCCGTGCTCGGAACCCAGGACGCTCTTCGGGCGTTGGGCGATGAGAATGCACTACTGGCTGACAACAAGCTGCTGTTTCCCGACGCCGCCGACCGCAACCGTCTCTTCACCTGGGGTGAGCTCGACGCTGAGGTCGAGACGAGGCTCGACGAGGAATTCCTACGACTGGTGCCCTAGCGGGCCCACACCGATGGCAGCCTCACGTTCGTTCCTACCCTGACAAGTAGCGTCGGCGGCGGGCCACCGGCCGGCGGCGCTCAGGACGAGAGCTTGTTCAGGGCGGCGCCACCGGCCTGGAGCTTGGTGGCGGTGGCCGACAGGCCATGGCCGGCGGAGTCGACGGCGTCGCCCAGGTGGCGGAGCTGGGCAGCCACCTCGGCCAGCTTGTCGCCCACCACCTCGAACCGCTGGGCGGCGTCGCCCACCCGGTCGCCGATGCCACCGTCGGGGATGGGGAGCCGGCTGAAGGCACTGGCCACGGCGTCGAGCAGTTGGCGGGCGTCACCCAGTTCGGTGCGGCAGATGTCGAGGGCGTCGCTGGCCAACCCGGCCAACGACTTCACCCCGGGCCCGCTGCCCGGTGCGCCGGTGAGGAAGTTGGCGGCGGCGCCCACGTCGTTCGAGGCGCCGGTGAGGGCGCCAGCGGCCGAGGCCAGCAGCTCGGGCAGCTTGCGGACCAGATCGACCAGCTCGTCGCCATGGTCTCGCACGAACACCACGGCGGCCGTGACATCGTCGGTGTGGCCGGCCGCCGAAGCGACGGCGTCCTTCATCTTGCCCAGGTTCAGGTCGAAGCCGCCGAAGCCCTGGATCTTGTCGTCGCCGCTCATGCCACGAGCGTAGTCGTTCGGGGGCAGCGCCCCCGACGGTCTCGCTCCGCTCAACCTCCCCCACCACCGTCGGGGCCCCAACCCCACCGGGGCGCTCCGCACCAGCCGTTCGGCGGCAGCGCCCCCGACGGTCTCGCTCCGCTCAACCTCCCCCACCACCGTCGGGGCCCCAACCCCACCGGGGCGCTCCGCACCAGCCGTTCGGGGACAGCGCCACCAGTTCGGGGCCATGGCCGGCGATCGCATACCGTGGCCCGGTGACGGAGACCGGGAGCCGATTGCTGACCTGGCAGTTCGTGGCCGTGACGGTGGCCGGGCTCGGCTACTTCGTGGGCTGGACGATCCTGTACCCGGTGCTGCCCCGCTTCGTGGAGGACGAACTGGGCGGCACGGGGGCCGAGGTAGGCCTGGCCGTCGGCTCGTTCGGGATCACCGCCGCCCTGCTGCGACCGGTGGCGGGTCGGGTGGGCGACCGCTACGGCCGCCGGGTGCTGGTGGTGGGGGGCATGCTGGTAGTGGCCGTCGCCCTGCTCGGCTACCTGGCCGCCACCTCGATCCCGGCCGTGATCGGTCTGCGCCTGCTGTTCGGGGTGGGTGAGGCCTTCGCCTTCGTGGGGCTGGCCACCGCCGCCCAGGACATGGCCAGCGACGACCGACGGGGGGAGGCGGCGAACTACTTCTCGTTCGCCGTGTACGGCGGGGTGGCGGCCGGCCCGCCGCTGGGCGAGTGGCTGTTCGCCGGAGGCAACTATGACCGGGTGTGGATCGTGGCCTCGCTGTTCGTGCTGGGCGGTGCGGTGCTGGGGCTGGTCACGCCGGTGGGGACCACGGGCGAGGCCCGGACCCAGCCAGGTCTGATCCACCGGGAGGCCCTCCTGCCCGGTCTGGCCCTCACCGGCGGCCTGTTCGGCTACGCCGGGTTCGTGTCGTTCGTTGCGGTGTACGCCCGCTCGATCGGGCTGGCCAACGCCGGGCTGGTGTTCACCCTGTACGCCGGGCTGATCATGGCGGCCCGGGTGGTGGGGGCCAAGGTGCCCGACCGCTACGGGGCGCTACGGATCGGGTCGCTGTCGTTGGTGGCCTTGGGGGCGGGCCTGCTGCTGGTGGCGGCGGTGGCCACACCGGTCGGTCTGTTCGCCGGCGTCGTGGTGTTCGCGTCGGGGATGGCCATGAACTTCCCGGCCCTCCTGGCGGTGGTGGTGAACCGGTCGGCGCCCGGTGAGCGGGCCTTCGCCGTGGCCAGCCTGTCGGTGTTCTTCGACGTGGCCTTCGCCGTGGGCGCCGTGGTGATGGGGCTCATCGTCGGCGCCGCCGGCGAGCGGGTGGCCTTCGCCGTCGGCGGGCTGTGCGCCCTGGCCGGCCTCATCCCCCTCCGGCTCTACGCCCGCCGCCCCGCCCCCGCTATCTCGCTGGTCCCAGCCGCCGCCGCAGCCCCTCCGACCACCGGACCGACAGACGTCGTCTAGCCCTGCCCCAACCCGTTCTGCGTCGCGAAAACCGCGCCCCTGTCGCATTCTGCGTCGCGAAACCTCCGTATTTCGTCGATTCCGCGCCCCCGGTTCGCCGCCGGGCGCGATTCCGTCACGCAGAATGCCCTGCCGGCCGCTCAGGTGGACGGCAGACTGGGGCGATGGGCTCGCTGTTGATCGTGACGGGACCGCCGGGGGCCGGGAAGTCGACGGTGGCAGCCGAGCTGGCGAACCGGTGGTCGCCCAGCGTCCTGGTGGCGGGTGACGCCTTCTTCGGGTTCCTGGCCGCCGGTGCCATCCCACCCTGGCTGCCCGAGTCGGCCGCCCAGAACCAGGTCGTCACCGAGGCCATGGCTCGGGCCACGGGGCATTTCGCCCGCCACTACGACACGGTGTTCGACGGCGTCCTCGGCCCGTGGTTCGTGCCAACGTTCGCCGAGATGGTGGGGTTGGCCTCGTTCGACTACGCCGTCCTGTTGCCGACGGTCGAGGTGTGCCTACACCGTGTTCGCACGCGGACCGGTCACGGGTTCGACGATCCGGCGGCCACCCGCAAAATGCACGCCGAGTTCGCTCGGGCCGACCTCGATCCTCGCCATCTGATCACGAGCCCGGTCGACGCCGATCCGGCGGCCTTGGCCGATGCCGTCCTGGCCGCCCGGACCGCCGGCCAGCTCCGCTACGAGATCGGCTGATCGACCGGACCGGACGCCGGGGGCAGAGAGCGGAGCCAGGCGTCGGCTTCGGCGTGGGAGCGGAGGACGACGAACCGGAGGTGGGCGAAGCGGGGGTCGGTGAGGGCGGCACCGTAGCGGGCCTCGTACTTTGCGTGATTGATCCAGGCCCAGCGGATGATGTTGTGCTCAGGATCCCAGCGGTAGAAGTTGGTGAGCGATTCCCGGTTGCCGTTCCACAGCTCCTGGCGGGTGACGACGCGGCGGACGGTGCGCCGCACCAGCTGGCGCATCACCACCGATCGGGGCAGGGCCAGCCACACCACGGTGTCGGCCCGCTCCCACACCGGGCCCTCAACCGCCACCGTGCGGTAGTTGCCATCGATCACCCAGCGGTCGGTGGCCGTGACCTGCTCGACGTCGGCTCGCAGCTCGACCGGGTCCCGCTCCACCCATCCCGGGAGGTGATGCAGGGCGTCGATCTCCACGTACTCTGCCCCGAGGCGCGCCGCGATCCGGGCCGCCAGCGTCGACTTGCCCGACCCGCTGTTGCCCACCACCGACACCCGCTGCACCGGCCGGGCGGTGGCCGGCGGCCCTGTCCCGTCGGTCATGGGGGTGACGCTAGCTGTCGCCGGTCGGCTCCACGATCGAGCTGCCGGGATCGATGGCCGGGCACTCGCTCTGGTGGCCCCGGAGGCGACGGGAGAGTAACACTGGGGACATGGGGGGACTGTCTGACTTCCGTGTAATCGAGCTGGCCGGCGGTATCGGGGTGGCCTATGCCGCCAAGCTACTGGCCGACCTGGGGGCCGATGTGGTGCGGGTGGAACCACCCGACGACGTGGTGCGGAGCCGCCCGTTCGGCATCGACCGCTGGCTCAACACCTCCAAGCGCTCCCAGGTGGAGCCGCCCGGCAGCACCGGCTGGCGCACCCGCCTGCTCCCCGGCGCCGACCTGCTGATCCACGACGGCACCCATCCCGGCGTCGACCCCGAGGCGCTGCTGGCGGCCCATCCGTCGCTGGTGGTGGGCACGCTCAGCCCCTACGGCACCGTCGGCCCGTGGGCCGGCCGCCCGGCCACCGAGCTGACGATGATGCACGCCAACACGTGGGCCAACCTGTCGCCGGCGGCGGCCACCGACCCCGACCAGCCGCCGGTCAAGCCCCCGGGCCACCACGGCACCCTGCTCACGGCCACCGTGGCCGCCACCGCCTTCCTGGCTGCGGCCGACGCCGCCCGCCGCACCGGTGTGGGCGACCACGTGGACTTCGCCGCGTTCGCCGCCGGGGCCAAGCTGTGCGAGACGTCGCCGGCCACCGTGGCCTACCTGGGGGAGAACGCCTCCCGCATCGGCGTCCGCACGCTCGTGCCGTGGTCGATCTACCAGACCCGCGACGGTCTCATCCAGTACATCTGCGTCGAGGACTCCCAGTGGCGGGCCCTCAAGGAGATGATGGGCGACCCCGAATGGGCCCAGCTCGACCTGTTCGACACGAACGCCGGCCGCCAGGAGAACGCCGACCTCATCGAGCTGTACCTTTCCGAGTGGATGGCGGAGCAGTCGGCCGCCGAGCTGTTCATCGAGGGCCAGGCCCGCCGCCTGTGCATGTGCCCCGTCTACCGAATGGACGAGCTGGCCGAGGACAACCAGCTCGCCGCCCGGGGCTTCTTCGTGGCCGACCCCGACGGCCTCACCCTGCCCGGCCCTGGCTACCGCTTCGACCAGCCATGGTGGGGCCTCCACCACGCCGCCCCGGTGGCCGGAGCCCACGACGGCGAGACCTGGCGGCCCCGCTCCGGCGACGGCGCCGATGCGCCGCCAGCGAACACCGGTACCCCCAGCAACCCCGCCACCAACGGCGGCCCACCGGCCGGGCGGCCGCTGGAGGGAATCCGGGTGTGCGACTTCACCTGGATCTGGGCCGGGCCCCACTGCACCCAGCTCCTGGCCCATCTGGGGGCCGAGGTGGTGCGGATCGAGTCGCCCGAGCACCTGTGCCTCCTGCGCCGGCTGCCCTTCCACCCGACAGGCGTCGAACCGTCGCCCGACACCTCGGGCATGTTCCACATCTACAACAACGACAAGCGCAGCATCGGCCTCGACCTCCGGCACCCCGAGACCCGCCAGGTCATCGACCGTATGATCGCCTCCTCCGACGTGGTGATCGACAACTTCGCCGCCGGCACCCTGGCCTCCCTGGGCTACTCCGACGAGGCCATCCGGGCCCTTAACCCCGATGCCGTGATCGTCTCGCTCACCGGCTACGGCCAGGACGGGCCCTACGCCGACTACATGGCCTACGGCCCCTGCGGCGGCGCCTTCGCCGGGCTGTACGCCGCCAACGGCTACGAGGGCGGCATGCCGATGGAGACCGGCATCGCCATCGGCGACCCGGCCACCGGCCTCACCGGCGCCTGGGCCACGATGGCGGCGCTGGCCGCCCGCAACCGGGGCGAAGCCCCGGCCCGGGTCGACGTGGCCATGGTGGAAGCCATCGCCTCCACCGTGGGCGAGCTGTGGATGCAGTACCAGGCCACCGGCCAGTCACCCGGCCCCCTCGGCAACCGGGACCCCCAGTGGGCCCCCCACAACGTGTACCGCACCACCGACGACGCCTCGGGCGAGGAGTGGCTGGCCGTGGCCTGCACCACCGACGCCGAGTACCGGGCCCTGGTGGGTGTGGCCCCGGCGGCGGTGGCGGCCCAGCTGGCCGATGCCCGCTTCGCCACCGCCCCCGGTCGTAAGGCGGCCGAGGACGAGCTCGACTCGATCCTGGCGAACTGGTTCGACGGGGCCGATCGGGCCACCGTGGTCGACGCCCTGGCGGCGGCCGGGGTGCCGGCGTCGGCCTCGCTGACCCCGATCGAGCTGTGGGGCGGTGACGTCGGCCCCGGCAACGACCAGATGCGGGCCATCGGCATGCTGGAGCGGCCCGAGCACCCGCTCACCGGAGCCCGGGTGATCCCCGGTATCCCGTGGCGCTTCCGCAACCGGCCCAACGGGCTGCGCCGGGCCGCCCCGATGCTGGGCCAGCACACCGACGAGGTGCTGGCCGAGCTGGGTTTCGACCGGGCCGCCATCGACGAGCTGGCCGACGCCGGGGCCCTGCCCGGCTACCCGGTGGCCCTGGCCGACTAGACCACCCCACCCCGAACGGCGAACTCTGACGTGGTCGGGCCGAAACCGGGACCCCGTGTCAGAGTTCCGGGGTTGGGGGGTCAGTGGCGGATGAAGCGGGCTCGCTCGGGGTCCGAGCGGAGCGCGGCGAGGTCGCTGACCCCGGGTAGCTGGGGGCGGTCACGCTCGGCGTTGACGAGGCACAGGAACCCGAGGGGCTCGTCGTCGGGGGCCCGGAACTGGTGCCACGTCGACGCCGGCACCTGCACCAGGTCGTTGAGCGCCAGTTCGTGGACGGCGTCGCCCACCAAGGCCCGGCCCCGACCCCGCACCACCATCACGGCGTGCACGTGCTCGTGACGCTCCAGCGTGGTGTGCCCGCCGGGGGCCACCTCGAAATAGCGCAGCTGGCAGGCCAGCTCGGGGTGATCGAACAGAACCTGGCGGGTGACATGGCGGAAGGGGGCCTCGCCCTCCTGCTTGTAGGCCATCACGTCGACCTCGTCCCAGCCGAACCCGCCCTCGTCGGGCGGCCGGTGGGGGCGGTGGGGGCTCACGGGACGGGCACCTCCAGGCTGGCGACGCGGGCGGCGAACTGGCGGGCCCGGGCTTCCAGCTCGGCTCCGGCCGACAACAGGCCTCCGCCGATGAGCAGGATCACATCGGGCCCGTAGAAGTCGAGCATCTCGGGCACCCGGTCCACCGTCATCCCTCCCGCCGGCACCGGGGCGCAGGGCAGCAGGTGGCCCCACGGCTCCCGGGCCACCTCGGCCAGCCGGGCGCAGGCGGCGGGGCTGTAGCTGAACCGGCCACCGTGGTTGGGGAAGATCGTGGCGTCCGCCCCCAACAGGCGGAACAGGCGGCCCAACAGGAGCGGCGCAGCCATCCGGCCAGCGCCGCCGAAGGCGGGGTGGGCCACCACCGGGCACGAGAGCTCGTGGCGCACCAGCTCGTCGAACGTGGGCAGGCCCATGAGCATGGGGCAGGCCAGCACCATGCCCACCCCTTCCTCCCGGACGATGCGGGCCTGCTCGGCCAGCTGGCGGGGCCCGCCCGACAGCGACGGGGCGTAGACCGTGTGGCCGCCGGTGGCGGCGTTGGCCTCGCTGATCGCCCGCTGGCAGGCCGCCACCCGGGCGGCGAACGGCGCAGCGCCCTGGTCGGCGATGCCGTGGTCGTCCTTCACGATGTCGAGCCCGGCCCGGGCGAAGGTGGCGGCCAGGGTGGCCAGCTCGGTTGGCGGGAGCCCCTGGGGCTTGAGGGCCGTCATCGTGAGCGCCCGTCGCTCCCCCGCCGCCCCCACCTGCTCCCGCAGGCCGTCGAGCCCGAACCGGGGACCCGGCCAGGCAGTGAGGAGTTCGGCCGGGAGGTCGATGTCGACCAGGGTCACGTCGTCCTGCAGCGAGCAGTTGCCGAAGGCCATGTTGACGAGCTGGCCGATCTCGGCCGTGCCGTCGGCCCGCACCATCGTGGCCGGGGCGAGGCCCAGCACCACCCGGTGCCGGTTCGGCCCGAGGCCCTCGATCCGCTCCACCGAGGCCACCACCTCGCGCCGGACGAGATCGCTGGTGACAGCGTCGAGCGGCATCTCGATGCTCTGCTCGAGGGCCAGCGCCGCCGCCCGGGCCTCGATCTCGGCCGCCGGAGCAGCGACGTCATAGTGGGCCAGGATCCGGCTCATGGCCCACCAAGTGTACCGGGCCGACCAACCGGAGGCCGGGCCGGGCCCCCGGCCCTACCGCAGCCCGGGCTCGCCGATACGTAGCGCGCTACGTAGTCCGTACCGATGCCCCGCATCGTCAGCGGGCGGATGCTGCGGGTATGACCCCGACCCAGATCGCGCTCGTGACCGCCACCTGGCGACGCGGCCAGAATCAGCGCCCCCTCATGAGCGGCGCCGTCGCCGCCGCCCTGACGGCGGACGACGGAGAGGAGCGGGCGGCCCGGGCCGCCCGCATCCTGCATGCCGTCGACCGGCTCCACCTGCTGCTGGCCTACCCGGCCGAGCTGGAGCGGGAGACGGGGGCCCTGGTCGGCGAGTGGGCGCAGTGGACGCTCGACCGGCGGGCCGAAACCGAGGCGGCTCTCCTCCACGGCCTCGCCGCCGCGCTCGGGCCCCTCCCGGACGAGACCGGGGCGGCGTGGCGGGCCGCCCTCGACCTGTTCCACGAGATCCTGGCCCAGCTGGTGCTCCGCCCCTTCAACCCACCCGCCGCCGAAGGGGCCGCCGCCCTCGGTCCCCAGGGTCTGACTCAGGGGGGACGGCCGTGACCGGGAGGTTGTCGTCGCTGGCCCTGCGTCGGCCCCGGCTGGTGCTGATCCTGGCCGTCCTCTGCCTCCCGCTGCTGGCCGTGGCCGCCGGCGGAGCCGAAGGGACGCTGTCGGTCGGTGGGTTCACCGCGTCCGACGCCCAGTCGACCGCGGTGGCCCGCGAATTGGAAGCCCGGTTCGCCACCGCCGCCCCCAACTACGTGCTCGTGGCCACGACCGACCGGGGTTTCGTGAGCGACGCCGAGCACACGGCGGCCGGCACCGAGCTGGTGGACCAGCTCCGGCGGGAGCCGGGTGTGGCCGACGTGGTGGCCCCCTGGACGTTCGGGACGCTGCCGCCGGGTGTCACCAACCCGCTGGTGGCCGAGCGGGGCGGCACCGCCGCTGTGGCCCTGCGCCTGGCCGGCGACGAGGACGAACAGAGGGCCACGGCCGACCGCCTGGCCCGCTACGCCGGGCCCCGGGGCCCGTTCACCCTCACCCCCACCGGCCCGGCCGAGATCAGCCGGGAGGCGGCCGACGCGGTGCGGGGCGATCTGGTGCGGGGTGAGCTGCTGGCCGCGCCCCTCACCCTGATCGGCCTCCTCCTGTTGTTCCGAGGCTGGCGGGCGGCGCTGCTGCCCCTGCTGGTGGCGGCCCTCACCGTGCTGGCCACCTTCGCCGGCCTCCACCTGATCGGCCGGTTCACCACCCTGTCGGTGTTCTCGCTCAACTTCAGCTCCCTGCTCGGCCTCGGCCTGAGCGTCGACTACTGCCTCCTGGTGGTGGCCCGGTTCCGGGAGGAGCGGGAGGCGGGGGCCGAGGTGCGGGCGGCGGCCACCCAGGCCGCCCGCACCGCCGGCCCCACCGTGGTGGCCAGCGCCGCCACCGTGGCGCTGTGCCTGGCCGCCCTGCTGGCCTTCCCCGTCCCCTACCTCCGCTCGTTCGCCGTGGCCGGTGTGCTGGTGGTGACGACCGCCGCCCTCGGCACCCTCACCGTGGTGCCGGCCGCCCTCATGGCCGCCGGCCACCGGATCGCCCCGGCCCCGTCCGCTCCGTCCGCCCCCACCGGATCGTCGAGCGGGGGGTCGGGGTTCTGGGGCCGCCAGGCCACCCGGGTGATGGCCCGGGCCGGCTGGTGGGCGGCGTTGGTGACCGCCGTGCTGGTGACGGCCGGGCTCCCCTTCCTGCGCTTCGACGCCAGCCGCATCGACGACCGGGCCCTCCCCGCCGGGGCCGCGGCCCGGGTGGGGGCCGACGAGCTGCGAGCCAGCCTCAACCCCGCTGAGCTGAGCCCTCTGACCGTGCTCGTGCCCGGCATCGAGGCCGGTGATACCGAGGCGGTGGAGGCGTTCAGCCGGGACCTGCTGGCCGTCGACGGGGTCCGCCGGGTCGACTCGGCCGCCGGCTTCACCACCCCGGCCGGCACGATCCCCCCGACCCGCTACAACGAGCGCTTCCGCCCCACCATCGGCGGCGGCACCTGGTTCAGCGTGGTGAGCGTCCACGGCCCGGAGACGGCGGCGGCCGAGGACGTGGTGCGATCGATCCGGGCCCGCCATCCCGAGGCCCGGGTGGGCGGCACCACCGCCGCCGTGCTCGACGCCGTGGACACCGTCACCGATCGCCTGCCGGTGGCGGCCGGGCTCATCGCCGCCACCACCCTGGTGCTGCTGTTCGCCCTCACCGGCGGCGTACTGCTGGCGGTCAAGGGCCTGGCGCTCAACCTGCTCAGCCTGACCTGCACCTTCGGCGTGCTGGTGCTGGTGTTCCAGGACGGGCACCTCGGTTCCCTGCTGGGGGTGACGGCCACCGGCCGAATCGACGTGTTCACCCCCGTGCTCGTGTTCTGCATCGCCTTCGGGCTGTCGATGGACTACCAGGTGTTCCTCCTGGCCCGCATCACCGAGAGCCACCGCCGCACCGGCGACACCGCATCGGCGGTGGTGGAGGGCCTGGCCCGCACCGGGCGCACCGTCACCGCCGCCGCCGGGCTGCTGGCGGTGGCCGTCACCGCCCTCACCCTGTCCCGGGTGGCGACGGCCAAGATGCTGGGCGTCGGCCTCACCGTGGCGGTGCTGGTGGACGCCTTCGCCGTGCGGGCCACCCTCGTGCCCGCGCTCATGCGCCTGGCCGGACGGGCCAACTGGTGGGCCCCCGCACCCCTGGCCGCCGCCCGCCGCCGCCTGCCCTCCCTCCAGCACGGATCCCCCCTACCACTCACACCGGAGCGATCATGACCACCGCCGACGCCACCCAACCGACCCACCCCACCCGCCCGAGCCGCCCCATGCTCAGCCCCCGTCCCCGGACAGACCGACCCTCGGCGTCGCGCCATCATCCCGCCGTGTCGGGCCGACCCGGCCCGACGCCGCTGGCCCTGGCCGACGGCTCCCCGGTCCGGTTCCGCCGGGCCGGGGCCGGCGACGAGAACGCCATGGTCGAGCTGTACGAGGGCCTGTCTCCCCAGTCCCGCTACACCCGCTACTGCCAGGCCACGCCCCGGCTCACCGGGCAGCGTCAGCGGGAGATCGCCGATCTGTCCCGGGGGCCGGTGTGGTTGGCCCACGTCGGCGGCCGCTGCGTTGGCGAGGCCCGCCTGGTGCAGGATCGGGTCGGGGAGCTCCACGTGGCCATGGCCGTGGCCGACACCTTCCAGCGCCAGGGCGTCGGCCGCCGCCTGGGCCAGCTGCTGCTGGCCGACCCCGACGGCCGCCACCACGACGTGGTGGTGAGCATCCTCGCCACCAACACCCTGGCCGTGCGCCTGGCCCGACGGGCCGGCTTCACCCTCGCCCTCGACGGCGACACGGTGGAGGGGCGGCTGCGCCGGGGCCCGGCGGTGGAGCGCTCCCGGTTGGTGGTGCCGTGAGCGCCGCCCGGGTGCTGTCAGGCCCGCTCGGCCGGTCCCAGCACCGCCGCCAGCCCCGACCGGCCGGACACCCCCAGCTTGCGGTAGATCCGGTCGAGGTGGGTGTCGACGGTGCGCTTCGACACGTACAGCTGCTCGGCGATCTGACGCGACGGCAACCCTGCCGCCGCCAGCAGTGCCACCTCCCGCTCCCGGGCCGTGAGCGGCTCCACCGCCGATCCGGCCGCCAGGGCCAGCGCCAGCGGCGGTGTGCGCACCTCGCCGCACCGGTCCACCAGGCCGCCGAGACGGTGGGTGGCGGCCGCCGCCGCCCGCTGGTCGCCGGCCCGCCGGCGGAGGTCGGCCAGCTCGGCCGCCACCTCCGCCGCCAGCAGGGCCGAGTCGATGCGGTCGAACAGGTCGAGCGCCGCCCCCAGGCCAACGGGGTCACGTTCGGCGGCGGCCCGAGCGTGCAGGGCGAAGCCTTGCACCAGGGGTCCGGTCACCATGCCCGCCAGCTCGTCGAGCCGCGCCCAGGAGCGGGCCGGGTCACCGAAGCGCACGAGGTCGTGGCGTAGCGACGCCTCGAAGGCGAACACCTCGGCGTCGGCCATCTGATCGGCGGTGCGGCCCAGCAGCTCCCGGGCCGCGGGCAGATCGCCCTCGGCCGCCAGGAGCCAGGCCCGGGTCCGCTCCCGGGTGTGATCGGAGGTGGCGACCGGGCTATGGCCGGCGGCGTCGGCCGCGGCCAGGGCGGCTCGGCCCTCGTCGATCCGGCCGGCCAGGAGATGGCCCTGGGCCACCCCCACGTCGGCCCACACCTGGAGGGCGGGCCAGCCGGCGCACCGGGCCTGCCCCGCCACAACACCGAAGCGGCGGACGGCCTCGTCGGCCCGACCCGTGTCGCGGGCGATCTCGGCCAGCACCAGCTCGAACCACAGGGCGGCGCCGGGGGCCTGGGCCACCTCGGCCCGGTCCCGGGCCGCCAGCATCACGTCCCGGGCCTGGCCGTAGTGGCCGGCGTAGGCCAGGGCGTGGGCCTCGTTGACCAGTTGGGTGGCCATGCCCCGGTTGACCAGCCACGACGGCAGCTCCTGCTGGGCCGCCATCCCGGCCCGGGCCGCCTCGGCCGCCTCGTCGAAGCGGCCGAGGCAGGTGAACGCCACCGATCGGGCGATCGACACCTCGATCCGCAGCCGGGGGTCGGCGGGCGCGGCGGCCTGGCTCCCCTCGGCCTCGGCCAGGGCCCGTATGGGGTGGGCGGCGGTGGCCAGCAGGGCGGCCCGGTGGGCCTGGAGCGACGCCCGCAGCACCGGGGTGGCGATCCTGTCCTGGCCGGCCTGGTTGAGGGCGAGCGCCCCGTCGAGGTCGGACAAGGCGAAGCGGAGGTCGGCGCCCCGGCGGGCCAGGTGTTCGATCTCGACGTCGCCCGGTGGGGCCGGCCCGTCCCAGGCCTCGGCGATGGCGGTCAGGGCCGCCTCCACCTGACCAGTCAGCAGGTGGGCCTCCACCTCCATGGTGGCCGCCGCCGGATGCCCTTGGGAGGCCAGGGCCCGGGCGAAGCGCAGGGCCAGGGCCTGGTCGCGGGCCACCAGGGCCAGCCGGCCGGCCCGCACCAGCAGGGTGGGGTCGAGGTCGCCGCCGGCGTCGAGCCGCCACAGGGCGAGGCGGAGGGCGTCTTCCCGGCGGCGGGCCCCGTGGACGGCCAACCGATCGGCCAGGTCCCGGTGCAGGGCCCGCTGGCGGAGGACCGACAGCCGACCCGCCAGGGCCTCGCCGTAGAGCGGATGGGCGAGAGACACCTCCACCCGGCGGTCGAGGCGGCGGACGGCGATCAGCTCCCGCTGGTCGAGGCGGTCCAGTACCTCGGCGCCGCACAGGGCCTCCAGGTCGGCCAGCCCGAGCCGGCCGGCCACCGCCACCAGCTCCAGCGCCCGCCGGTCTGGCTCGTCGAGTCGGCCCACCCGCCCCAGCACCAGGTCTTCCAGGGCGGCGGTGTCGATGGAGCCGGTGAGCTGCCAGCTGTCGTCGCCCCGCCGCAGGACCCCCTGGTCCCGGGCGCTGCGCAGGAGCTCCCGCAGCAGTTGCAGGTTGCCGGCGGCCAGGTGCTGGAAACGGGCCAAACCGACGGGTTCGAGCGGGCCGTCGAGCACCCGGTGCAGCAGGGTGGCCACCTCGGCGTCGGTCAGCGAGCCCAGCTCCATGCGGGCCAGGAGGCCGTCGGCCACCAGCGTGGCCACCGGGCCGGGCAGCTCCCGCCCAGTACGCATGGTGGCCACCACGAAAACCTTCTGCTGGAGCACCAGCGGGAGCAGGAGGGCGAGCGACAGGTCATCGACCTGATCGACGTCGTCCACCACCAGCAGCAGGCGCTGCTCACCGGTGCTGGCGGCCAGCGCCGCCCGGGCGGCGTGGAACAGCGCGGCCCGCCCGTCGGGCCCCAGGCCCACGTCGCCGATGCCGACGGGCAGGAGATGGGCCAGGGCGCCGAGCGGGATGGCCCGAGTGGCCGGGTGGCCGAGGGCCCGCCCGGTGGGGCGGCCACTGTCGGCCGCCTGGCGCAGGGTCTCCTCGGCCAGCCGGGTCTTGCCCACGCCGGCCGGGCCGGTGATCAGGCAGCCGCCCACGCCGGGATCGGCGTACCAGTCGGCCAGCTCCTGGATCTGGCCGCGCCGGGCGGTGAGGGGCCAGTGGTGCACAACCTATCCTGGCCCATCGCTCTGCCCGGTGCGAAGGAGTTCCCACGGGCGAAACCGGCCGGGTGAAACTCGAGGGCCGGCCGGGACCGCCCCGACTACCGTGATCCGGAGAACGGCGTTGCTCACCGGGCTCTGGGCGCGCGGGAGGAGCATGTCGATGAAGCCGTCGTCGGGTGTGCCGGGCCTGACCGATGAGACCGAAATCGGCCGGGGTGGATTCGGCATCGTTTATCGGGCCACCGAGACCGAGCTCGGCCGAACCGTGGCCGTCAAGGTGCTGCAACCACCGCGTCACGAGCACGACTGGGAGCGCTTCGACCGCGAGCGGCGGACGCTGGCCGCGGTGAGCGACCACCCGAACATCGTGACCGTCTATCGCACCGGACGAACCACCGATGACCGGCCGTACCTGGTGATGGAGTACTGTCGGCAGGGTTCGCTGGCCGATGAGCTCAGCGCCCGAGGGCCGCTCGTCTGGAGGAAGGTGCTCGACGTCGCCATCGAGATGTGCGACGCCCTCGACACCGCTCACCGAGCCGGCATCGTGCACCGGGACCTCAAGCCGGCCAACATCCTCATGTCCAACCACGATGAGCCGCTGCTGGCCGACTTCGGCATTGCCGAGGTCGCCGGGGCGGAACAGGCCGAACCCGACGACGGCTACCTGACCGTCAGCCTCGCCCACGTCGCGCCCGAGATCGTGACTGGAGCCGAACCCGACGCCCGGTCCGACATCTACTCCCTCGCCTCGACCTGCTACGAGCTGCTCACCGGTGCGCCGCCGTTGGTACGGCCGGGCGACGATACCGCAACGGCCCTGCTCCGAATCGGGAGCGGCCGGCCCCCTCCTCTCGGTCCCTCCGTGGCCCCACCGGCCTTCGCCGACGCCATCGCCGCCGCTCTGAGTCGGTCGCCCGATGCTCGCCCCGCGTCGGCTGCCGACTTCGGCCAACGGCTGGCGGGGCTACGAGACATTCCCTCCCCCACGAACGTCTCGCCCCCGACAACGACACCACCGGGCAATAGAGCCACGCCAGCCAGCGGGAGCAGGCCCATTCCGCCGACGCGCACACCGCCCACCCCGGCAATGCGGCGCCCAGCACCACCGGTTGGCGCTCCCCGCCCGGCGGCGCCCGCGCCGACCCCGCTGCCCGCACCCTGGTCGAGGCGTCCCGGCCCGGGCGTGGCCGCGCTGGTCAGGCGACTGGCCCACCACCAGGTGCGGTGGGCCGCAGTGGCCGTGGCGGTCGTACTGGGCGGCGGGTGCGCCGGTTGGGGTCTGACAACGGTTGTCGCCCGGGCCGACCTGTTCACGACCACCGAGCGGGGAGCGGTGATCTTCCTCGGCCATCGCGGCGCCGGCGTCATGGTCGTGGCGCTGGGCGACGGCCGGCTGGCATCGGCCCGAACCGACGACGACACGCTCCTGATCTGGGACCCCGACCGACCCGACGTGACCCCCCGGTCGATCGAGCTCGACCCCTCGACCCCGGTGGAGGCCGTCGCTGCCCTGTCGGACGGTCGAGTGGCCCTGATCGGCCATACCGGGCCCTTGCAGATATGGGATCCGAGCGACCCCGGGAAGGGGCCGGTCGAGATCCCCCGGCCGGCCTGGGCCGAATCCGCGCACGTGCTGGGACTGCTCGAACTGGCCGACGGCACGATCGCCGCCACCACCTTCGTCGAGCTGTGGCTCTGGAGCGTCGACGAGGTCCGACCGACGCCGGTCGGCCGTTCCCTGCCTCAGCTCATCTTCACCCGGCAGCTCACCCCCCAGTTCGGGCTGGCCGGCACCGACCTGGCCGTCCTGCCCGACGGGCGGGTGGTGGCGGTTGTGGCCGGGCAGGTCGTCCTGTGGAACCCCGCTACCGACCCGGACCCGGTACCCCTGCGCGGTCGTCACAACGAGGCGTCGGCGCTGGCGGTGACCGCCGACGGGCGGGTGGTCGTCGTCGGAGACGCGTGGGTCAGTGTGGTCGATCCGGACACCGGCGGCCCTCCGGTCACGGTTGACCGACCGTCGCAGCCGCACGTCATTCCCCTCGCCGATGGCCGGATCCTCCTGAGCGAGCCCGACGGCCTGGTCGTGATGGACGAGCGCATGGAGCCCATCGCCTCGTACCGGGGGCACGAGCGACCCGTGACCTCGGCGACCCGGTTGACCGACGGGCGGATCGCCTCGGCCGATGGGTCGGGCGCCATACACGTGTGGGATCCGGCCTCGTCGTCCTGAGGCCGGCCAGCCTCAGCCCAGTACCTCTTTGGCGATGATCGTCTTCATGATCTCGCTGGTGCCGCCGTAGATGGTGGCCACCCGGGCCTCGGCGTAGGCCCGGGCGATGGGGTACTCGGCCATGTAGCCGTAGCCGCCGAAGAACTGGAGGCACCGGTCGACCGTGCGCTTCTGGAGCTCGGTGCCCCACAGCTTGGCCATGGCCGCTTCGGCCGGCGACAGCTCCTGGGTGTTGTGCTTCGTCACGCACTGGTCGATGAAGGGCTCGGTGACGGCCAGCTCGGTGGCCACCTCAGCCAGCACGAACTTGGTGTTCTGAAACGCGGCGATGGGCTGGCCGAACGCCACCCGCTCCCGGGTGTAGTCGACCGTCCAGTTCAGCGCCGCCCTCGCTGCCGCCAGACCGTACAGGCCGATCGACAACCGCTCCTGGGCCAGGTTGAACCCGAGGTACTGGAACCCTTTGCCCTCCTCGCCCAGCACGTTGGCCGCCGGCACCCGCACGTCGGAGAAGAACAGCTCGGCGGTGTCGGCCGACTTCTGGCCGATCTTGTCGAGGTTGCGGCCCCGCTCGAAGCCGGGCATGCCCCGCTCCACCACCAGCAGCGAGATCCCGGCCCGGCCGGCCGCCGGGTCGGTGCGGCAGACCACGATCACCAGGTCGGAATTGATGCCGTTGGTGATGAACGTCTTGGCCCCGTTGAGCACCCACTCGTCGCCGTCGCGCACCGCCGTGGTCTGCACCCCGGCCAGGTCGGAGCCGGTGCCGGGCTCGGTCATGGCGATGGCCGTGATCAGCTCACCCGACGCGATCCCGGGCAGCCACCGGGCCGCCTGCTCGTCGTTGCAGTAGGTGACGAAATAGGGCGACACGATGTCGTTGTGGAGGGTGAGGCCGAGCCCGCCGCCCCCGGCCCCCACCGCCGCCAACTCCTCGGCGATGATGGCGTTGAACCGGAAGTCGTCGGACCCGCCGCCGCCGTAGGCCTCGGGCACGTTGAACCCGACGAAGCCGTGCTTGCCGGCCTCGGCGTAGATCTGGCGGTCCATGACGCCGTCATGCTCGAACTCCTCGAACCGGGGCATCACCTCGGCCACCAGGAAGGAGCGGAAGCTCTGGCGAAACAGCTCGTGATCGTCGGTGTAGATCCGGTTCATGATGCGCTCAGTCCTTGGGGTACTCGGGGTCGTCCTCCCAGATCGCCGCCCCGTGGGTGATGGCGATGTGGGTGGCGTCCTCGCCGGGGCGGGCGCCGTGGATGTGGCGGGTGCCGTTGGGCACGTGGACGATGTCGCCCGGGTCGCAGTCGATGCGGGTGCCGCCGTGGTCTTCGGCCATGCCCTTGCCGTCGACGAAGTACAGCACCTGGTCTCCCAGGTGGATGTGCCACTTCGTGCGGGCGCCGTTGTGGAAGTGGACCCGGCCCTGGTTGAGGCCGATCTCGGCGTTGCCGTGGATGGCCTCGATCTCGACGTCGCCCACGAACCACTGGGACGGGGCCGGCTTCTTCTCCCGCTGCAGGCGGCGGATGGGCTTTTCGTCGTCGGCCATGACGGCTGCTCCTCGGTCGGGTCGGTCTCCGACCTGCCATCCTGGCCGATCGACGCCGCCCGGGCCACCCCGAGCGAGGCCGCCCGGGGCCGTTCACCCTCGAACCGCGCGACGGATATCGCGCCCCGCCCGCGATTGGGGTCGCGGAGTCTGCGGATTTCGCAGAGAACGGTACGCAGATCGGCCGGGGGGCGCGGTTTCCGTCGCGCAGATCAGGCGGGGACGTTGCGGCGGCCGACCCTTGTCCGGGCGATGATCGTCTTCATGATCTGGGCGGTGCCGTCGCCGATCTGGAAGCCGAGGACGTCGCGCAGGCGCTGCTCCATCACGC
>CADEDH010000001.1:209909-212003 GCA_902826025.1 uncultured Actinomycetes bacterium | reverse complement strand
GTGCCGTCGCCGATCTGGAAGCCGAGGACGTCGCGCAGGCGCTGCTCCATCACGCCCCGGTCGTAGCCGCCGTGGCCCAGCACGAGCAGGCACTCGTGCACCGTGTCGTAGGCCAGCTTGGGGGCCCACCACTTGCACATCGCCGCCTCGGCCGTGTGGGGCAGGCCCCGGTCCTTGGCCCACAGGGCCTGATAGCACAGCAGGCGGGCCGCCTCGACCTGGGTGTCGAGCTCGGCCAGGCGGTGCGACACGCCCTGGAACGCCGACAGGGGCTGGCCGAAGGCGGTCCGCTCGGTGGAGTAGCGCCAGGCGTCGTCGAGGGCGGCCCGGGCCACGGCCAGCACCTGGAGCCCGATCAGGGCCCGGGAGAAGTCGAAGCCCTGCATGACCGACACGAACCCCAGTCCCTCGCCGCCCAGGCGGTGGTCGGCCGGCAGGTGCACATCGTCGAAGAACAGCGAGCCCCGCCCGATGGCCCGCTGTCCGTGACAGTCGAAGCGGCTGGTGGTGATGCCGGGCAGGTCGAGCGGGACGAGGAAGGCGGTGACGCCCCGGGCCCCCTCCTCCGCAGTGCCGGTGCGGGCGAACAGTACAGCGGCAGCGGCCTGGTCGGCAGCCGAGATCGACGTCTTCTCCCCCGATAGCACGTAGTGGTCTCCCGAGGCGGTGGCCTTCATCGACAGGCGGGCGGCGTCGGACCCGCCACCGGGCTCGGTGAGGGCCAGCGCCAGGATCACCTCGCCCGCCGTGAGCCGCTGCAGCCAGGGGGTGGCCACGGTGGGATCGCCGTGCTCCAGGAGGATCTGGGCGTTGAGCGAGCCCAGCAGGTTGATGTACGACATCGACAGGTCGGCGGCGGCGATGGCCTCGGTGATCACGCCGGCCGCCACCCGGCTGGCGGCCTGGCCGCCCACCACCTCGGGCAGCTCGGGGGCGATCAGGCCGAGCTGGCCCATCTCGGCCATCAGGGACGGGTCGAGCACCCGGGTCTGGTCCCGCTCGGTGAAGCCGGGGGCGATGCGGTCGGCGGCGAACCGATCGACCATCTCGCCCAGGGCCACCAGGTCGTCGTCGAGATAGGGGTTGGGAGCAGGGCTCATCGGCACACCGTGCCCTACTTGGCGTAGCGGCGGAAGTCGGGCTGGCGCTTCTCCTGCAGGGCGTTGACCCCTTCGCGGCTCTCGTCGGTGTCGTAGTAGAGCTTGAGCGCCATGAGGCCCATGCCGGCGATCCCGGCCTGGTGGGCGGTGTCCATGTTGAACGACCGCTTGGCGATGGCCAGCGCCGTGGGGCTGCGCTCACACAGCTCCTCGGCCCAGGCCTGCACGGTGGCGTCGAGCTCGTCGGCCGGCACGCACACGTTGGCCAGCCCCATGGCCACCGCCTCCTCTCCCGAGTAGCGGCGGCAGAAGTACCAGATCTCCCGGGCCTTCTTCTCCCCCACCACCCGGGCCAGGTAGGCGGTACCGTAGCCGGGGTCGACCGAGCCCATCTTCGGGCCCACCTGGCCGAAGATGGCCTTGTCGGAGCACATGGTGATGTCGCAGATGGTGGCCAGCACGTTGCCGCCGCCGATGGCGTAGCCCTGGACCCGGGCGATCACCGGCTTGGGCACGTCACGGATGATGGCGTGCAGCTCCTCCACCGGCAGGCCGATGAGGCCCCGGCCGTCGTAGTTGCCGTCGTGGGCCGACTGGTCTCCCCCGGTGCAGAAGGCCCGGTCGCCGGCGCCGGCGAGCACGATGGCCCCGATCTCTTTGTCGAACCCGGCCTTGTTGAAGCAGTGGATCAACTCGTCGCAGGTGCGGGCCCGGAAGGCGTTCATCACGTCGGGCCGGTTGATCGTGATCCACGCCACCCGGTTGCGGACCTCGTAGATGACGTCGGTGTAGTCGCTCATGTCCTGTCTCCTTCTCGATCTGTTGTCAACGTTCGTCACCCGGCTGTGTCATGGGCCGGCTTTCAGCCGGCCATGGTGAGGCCGCCGGAGACGCTGATCACCTGGCCGGTGACGAAGGCGGCGTCGTCGCTGGCGAAGAACAGCACAGCACCGGGCAGATCCTCGGGCGAGCCGATGCGGCCCAGCGGGATCGA
>CADEDH010000001.1:182394-209809 GCA_902826025.1 uncultured Actinomycetes bacterium | reverse complement strand
GCCACCTTGGCTCCTTCGCCGGCGAAGCGGCGGCAGATGGCGCCGCCGATGCCGCCCCCGCCCCCGGTCACCACCACCGTGCGTCCCTCGAACCGCTCTGCCATCGTGCCACTCCCGAAGATCTGTGCTGACAAACGTCAATATATTGACGTAATATAGGCGGCCATGGCCCAGCCGACAAGTCCCCCGACGATCGAGTTCGTGCCTGATGACCAGGATCCCGTACGGATGGCGCTGGCCAACCGCCTGTTCTTTCGCCTCTACCAGTGCGCCAATATGTTGCACAAGACCGGCAGCCGGGCGCTGGAGGCCGACGGGCTCACCACCCAGCAGTGGGCGGTGCTGGGGGCCCTGTCCCGGCCCGAGGCGGGCGGCGGGATGACGGTCAACGAGCTGGCCCGCTACCTGATGGTGAGCCGACAGAACCTGTCGGGCGTGCTGCGGCGGATGGAGGCCAACGGGCATGTGGCCGGGGCGACCGACGAGCGAGACAAGCGGGTCCGTCGCATCACGATGACGCCGTGGGGCCGCGAGGTGTGGGAGCAGCGGGCGCTGCCTCAGATCCATCACTACTACGGGCGGGCGGTCGACGGCTTCAGCGAAGACGACCTCACCCACACGTTGCACTACCTACTGGAGCTGCTCGACAACATGACGGCCATCGACGCCGAGCCCTGAACCACGGCGATCTGTGGCGCCAGCGCGCAGAATCCAGCACCTGGCGCCACAGTTCGGATTGCGGTGTAGTGGAGGGGCACAGAACCGCACGCCTGCGTCCTAAGGGGGGACCCACGCCATGGCCACCGCCACCAAGCTCCCGATCTCCGCCGACTCCCACATCGTGGAGCCGCCCAACTGCTACACCGACTACATCGACCCCGCCTTCCGGGCCCGGGCGCCCCACATCGAGCGCAACTCGAAGGGCATCGAGAACTTCGTGATCGAGGGTCTCACCAACCCGGTACCGATCGGGATGCTGGCCGCCGCCGGCAAGACGCCAGACGAGGTCAAGGTGGCCCGGGGCAACGACTTCGCCGACATCACCCCCGCCGCCTGGAGCCCCGACGCCCGCATCGAATCGCAGGACCGCGACGGCGTTGGCGGCGAGGTGATCTTCGCCTCGGTGGGCATGGTGCTGTGCTCGCACCCCGACTACGAGTACAAGCGGGCCTGCATGACGGCCTACAACCGTTGGCTGGCCGAGTTCTGTGCCGCCCAGCCCACCCGGCTGTTCGGCCTGGCCCAGACGGCGGTCTCCTCGGTCGACCAGGCCATCGAGGATTTCGTGGCGGCCAAGGAGATGGGGATGGTGGGCATGATGGTCACCGGCAACCCCCAGCACGAAGACTACGACCACCGCGACTACGACGCCCTGTGGGAGTGCGCGGTGGACCTGAACCTGCCGATCGCCTTCCACATCCTCACCTCGAACGACTACGACGCCGCCACCGCCCTCAAGAGCCCCCGGGGCCACCAGGCCAACGCCTTCATGAACCTGGTGCGCGGGGTGCAGGACATCCTGGGGCTGTTCGTGTTCGGCGGCGTGTTCGAGCGCCACCCCGACCTGCACATGGTGGTGGCCGAGGCCGACGCCGGTTGGGTGCCCCACTGGATGTACCGCAGCGACCACGCCGCCATGCGCTGGGGCCGGGCCATGGATCGCACGATTTCCCGCAAGCCGAGCGAGTACGTGCTGTCCAACTGCCACTTCACGTTCCAGGACGACGCCACCGCCTACCAGAACCAGGCGCTGGTCGACTCCGAGTGCCTGATGTGGGCCAGCGACTTCCCCCATACCGACTCCACCTGGCCCCTGTCGAGCGAGGTGCTGGCCGACCACACGGCCCACCTGACGCCCGAGCAGCGCGACCGGGCCGTCCACGACAACACGGCCAAGGTCTTCAACCTGCCGGTGTAGGTGCCAACGCTGCGATCTGTGGCGCGAGATGCTGGATTCTGCACGCTGGCGCCACAGTTCGCGGGTGGTGGGTCGGGCGGGCTGGAGCGTCGGAGGCCCGGCCGGTAGGGTGCTGCCAGCGACTGCCAACAGGGGGAACTGCGATGCCCACGCCACCTTCGGAAGAGACCGTCATCGGCTGGATGGACGAGCTGTCCAACTGGGGCCGGTGGGGCAAAGACGACGTGCTGGGCACGCTCAACCACCTCACGCCGGAGAAGCGGGTGGCGGCCGCCGGCCTGGTGCAGGAGGGCACGTCGGTCTCGCTGAGCTGGGAGATCCGCACCGGCCGCCAGCCCGGGGCCACGGTGGAGTCGCAGCGCTACATGCTGTCCACCGGCCTCGGCCTGAACGACGAGGGCCGCCGGGGCCTGCTCGACGGGGGCCGGGCCGGCGGGGCCCAGGAGTACATCGGCATGGTGTTCCACGGGCTCGACGTCACCCACCTCGACTCCCTGGCCCACCTGTTCTGGGACGGCAAGATGTACGGCGGGGCACCGGCCTCGATGGTGTCGGACCGCCAGGGCGCGCTCATGCACGACGTGCTGGCCGTGTCCACCGGCGTGACCACCCGGGGCGTGCTGCTCGACATCGCCAAACTGCGGGGTGTCGACGTGCTGGCCGCCGACGACCACATCTACCCCGAAGATCTGGAGGCGGCCGAGGAGGCAGCCGGGATCCGGGTGGAGCCGGGCGACGTGTTGTTCGTGCGCACCGGCGAGGGTTTCGCCCGTCGGGCCGAGCGCCGCAACTACAACATGAACAAGCCCCGCTCCGGCTACCAGGCGGCCTGCCTGCCCTGGCTCCACGAGCGGGGCGTGGCCATGATCGGCTCCGACGTGGCCCAGGACCCCACGCCCACCGGCTATCGGGCGTGCACGATGCCGGTCCACATGGTGGGCATCGTGGCCATGGGCCTGTGGCTGATCGACAACTGCCAGCTGGAAGACCTGGCCTCGGCGTGCAATCAGCGCAACCGCTGGGAGTTCCACTTCGCCCTGGCCCCCATCCGCTTCGTGGGCGTCACCGGCTCGCCGGTGAACCCGCTGGCCATCTTCTAGCCGGCCGGCCTCCGATGCAGATCGACACCGCGCTCCTCGTCGTCGGCACGGGCCCCGGCGCACTACTGGTAGGCAAGCTGGCCAGCGGCCGGGGCCTGGGCAGCGTGATTGCCGGGCACGAGATCATGGGCGACGACGATCCGGCCCCGCTCAGCGACGAGGCAGTGGCCATCCTCACCCCCCACGGCGTGTTCGACGTGCTCCGCCCCTACCTGGCCTCCCACCACCCGGTGGCCATCGAGCCGGCCGCCTTCGAAGAGGTGCTCAAGCACCATTGCGTGGCCGACATGAACACCACCGTGTACGACGGCCTCCAGTTGGTGGAGGCCGAGCCCACCGAGGGCGGCGGCGTGCGAGGCGTGCTCACCGACGGCCGTTCCCGCTGGCCCGTCACGGCCGATGCCTTCGTCGACGCCGCCTCCCTGCCCACCGAGCTGTCGGCGGCGGTGACGGCGGCGGCCGAGGTGGCCAACGCCATCGTCGACCAGGTGGTCGCGGCCCGCCGCTGACGCTCGGCTCCGAACTGCGCGACGAAACCGCGCCCATCAGCCGATCTACGTCACGAAACCTCCGGATTCCGTGCAAATCGCGACACAGTTGGTGGCGATGTCGCGATTTTCGTTGCACGGTTCGATGCAAGATCGCGTGTAGCGCGATCGGCGCCCGGTGGTGTCTATCAGGTATGGGATCGGAGGAGGACCGGGCGTTCGAGCGGCTGGTGGCCGACGCTCGCCCCCGCCTGTGGCAGGCCTACGCCCCTCTGCGGGGGTTGGACGGGGCCGACGAAGCCGTCTCGGAGGCCCTCGCCTGGGCCTGGGAGCACCGGGACCGGTTGGCGTCGATGACCAACCCGATCGGCTACCTCTACCGGGTCGGCCTGACCCGTAGCTCCGCCGCCCGACCCGATCCGGAGCTGCCGGCCCCGGCCGAGGTGGGGATGCCCCACATCGAGCCCGGTCTGCTGCCGGCGCTGCTGGCGCTCCCGGCCTCGCAACGGGCCGCCGTGTGGCTCGTCCACGGTTGCGGCTGGAGCTACGCCGAGGTGGCCGAGGCCTTGGAAATCGGCCGTTCAACCGTGGGCACCCACACCAGCCGGGCAATGGCGGCCCTCCGCAAGCGACTGGAGGCGCCGGTCAATGGATGACCACGAAGGCTTCGAGCCGACACCGGTACCGTCCGACTTCGAGCTGGCGTCCCAGCTGCAGGCCTACGCCCAGGCGCTGGCCGCCACCCGGAGCGAGACGGCACAGGCCACTGCCGCTTCGGCCCCCGTGGTCGACATCGTCGGGCTCCGGACAACAGACGGCCGAGGGAAGCGGCACCGTCCGGCCCGGCTGACGGCCGCAGCCGTGGCCGCCGCCGTGATCGCCCTGGGGGCGGTCGGCTGGTGGGCGGCCAGCCGCAACACGTCGGCGGTCAGCACCGACGACCCGGCTTCCACGACGACCGGCACCGCCGATCCGGTCGCCACCACCGCCGTGGCCGGAGAGGCCGGTGTGCACCTGCTACCCGATCTGTCGGCCTGGGCCGTGACCGACCACAGCGCCGATCCCACCGGCCCGCCCACCGACCAGGGCGGGATCTGGGTCTGGCGTCTCGACGGGCGCCTGATCACCTTGAGTGAGGGCGTGTTCGTGGACCGGGCGGTGCCACGGAGTGAGGCGACGGTCGACGTGTCGAACGATCGGACATCACTGAGCTGGACCGACGGCGGCGTCGGCTTCGATCTCCAGGGCATCGGTGTCGACGAGGCCGCGCTGCGGGCGACGCTGGCCACCCTGGCCCGGACCGGCGACGGCTGGGACCTGCCGGGTGCCAGCCCCGTGGCCGGCGAGGCGGCGGGACCGGGCGAGACCGGTGTCACCGAGCAGCTCACATTGGTGCCCCGTGACGGCGCCGGTGTGCCCGTGCTGACCAGCCAGGTGCAGTCGATGACGCGGCCCGGTTCGGCGGCCGACCTCTTCCGGGAGCTGCACGAGGCCAGTGGGGCGGGCGACGTGACAGAGACGACCATCGCCGGCCGGCCCGGCTTCGTCATCGACGGGCCCGATGTCGGCTACGCCCTGGTTGCGATCGACGGCTGGGTGGTCAACTGGTCCACCACCGCCCCCGACGTCGACCTGCCGGCCCTGCTCGCCTCCACGCAGCCTGTCTCGGCCGAGGATTGGCGCCGGGCCGTCGCCGGCATCGACGCCACCCTGGGCGAGGTGGTGGCGGCGGCCGACGTCGATCCGGTCGACGACGCCGCTGGCGCCGAGCCGCTGCCCCGCTACGTACTGCCGGCGCCCTGGACGTTCGAGTGGGTGACCGACATGGGCATCTGGACCCCCGAGCAGCGGGCCCAACGCCAGGCGCTGGCGGAGGCGAACACCCCGGCCGGGGCCACGACGGCCGGGACCGTACGGGCCCAGGGGTTCCGCGCCCGGTCCTCGCCCGACCTCCCGATCGCCGTGCCCGAGGTGACCCTCGAGGTGGCCGCCTTCGACGGTGAGGGCAGCCCCGGCCCCTTCGCCGAGTCCGCAAGCGAGCCCATCACCGTGGCCGGGCTCCAGGGGACGATCTACCCCGAGGGCACCGTGCACGGATGGGGGGCCGGCATCGAGCTGGCAGGGGCGCAGGTGGCGGTGTCGATACGCACCACCAAGATGACATCGGCCGAGGTCCGGGCCTTTGCCCAGAGCCTCTCGGTGGGCGACGGCGGCCCGGCCGCCGGCTTCTCGCTTCCCCCGTCGTCGGGCTACCAGGAGGTCTACGACCTCGACGCCGATGAGGTCCCCGTCTGGAACCCGTTGCGCTTCTGGGCCGGGGCCTGGCGCGGCCCCGCCGGCGAGGGCAGCGGCCCGACGGTCAAGGTCGAGCGCGTGACGCTCGGTCAGCTCCAGCAGGACCTGGCGCTCACGGGTTCGGCCGACACGGTGCTGAGCAGCGCCGGCCGGGGGCGGTACCTCGCTCTGGCCACCACCTACGACCAGGCCAAGGTGGCGGGTGCCGGTTCCACCGCCTCGACGGTCCTGGTGAACGGAGCGACGCCGGCCCTCAGGTCCACTGTGGTTCGCTACGACCCGAGCCTCCAGCTGGCGGTCACGCTGTCGGTGAACGGCACGGTGGACGACGCGCTCGAGCTCATGGAGCAGCTCACCGAGATGGACCTGGCGTCGTGGGAGTCGCTGGTGGCCCCCGTCAACGCCGACCCGCTCCATCCACGCTGACCCCCGCCCCCGGGCCCGAAGGCCTAACCTCGATCCGGTGGCCCAGACCGTCACGGGCGACGCTCCCGAGCAGAAGATCACCGTCGGGTCGGCTTCCCGACCCGTCACCACCCGCCTGGCGTCGCTCGACGCCCTGCGGGGCTTCGACATGTTCTGGATCATCGGGGGCGACGCCCTCGTGGTGTCGTGGGCCAACCTCACCCAATGGCGAACGGCGAACTGGGCCGCCGGCCAGATGGAGCACGTCGCCTGGGACGGGTTCCACCTCTACGACCTGATCTTCCCCCTGTTCGTGTTCCTGTCGGGCGTGGCCATGCCGTTCTCGCTCAGCCGCCGGGTGGAGCGGGGCGACAACCGGCAGGCCCTCGTGCTCCACGCCGTCAAGCGGGGCCTGATCCTGGTGGCGCTGGGCGTGATCTACAACAACGGGCTGTTCCAGATGGGCCTGGGGGAGATGCGCTATCCCAGCGTGCTGGGCCGCATCGGCCTGGCCTACACCGGCGCCGCTGTGATCGTGCTGTTCACCGGCGTGAAGGGGCAGGTCCGCTCGCTGGTGGGGCTGCTGGTGGGCTACTGGCTGGCCCTCCGCTTCATACCGGTACCCGGCGGCATCGGGGCCGGCCACCTGACCCAGGAGGGCAGCCTGGCCGGCTGGGTGGACCGGGCCCTCGTGCCGGGCCAACTGTTCCTGGGCGACCACGATCCCGAGGGCCTCCTGTCGACCCTGCCCGCCATCGCCTCGGCCCTGGCCGGCGCCCTGTGCGGCCACCTCCTGCGACGGCCCGACTGGTCGCCCGAGCGCAAGACCCTGGCCCTGCTGGGAGCGGGCGCCGCCTCGGTAGCGGCCGGCGCCGCCTGGCACCCCTGGTTCCCCGTCAACAAGAACCTGTGGACCAGCTCGTTCGTGCTGGTCACGGCGGGCCTGTCGATACTGCTGCTGGCTGTCTTCTACTACCTGATCGACGGCCGGGGCTGGAAGCGGTGGGCCTTCCCCCTCCAGGTGATCGGGGCCAACTCGATCCTGATCTACCTGGCCGGACGCCTGATCGACTTCGGCCGCCCGGTCGACTTCTTCCTCGGCGGCCTGCTCCGTAACCTGAGCGAAGACGCCGGGGCCGTGGTGTTCTGGATCGGCTTCATCGTCGTCGAGTGGGTGTTCCTGTTGGTCCTCTACCGCCGCCGCATCTTCCTCAAGGTCTGAGTGACGCCACCCGCTCTCTTCTGCGTCACGAAAACCGCGACACGTCTGCGTTCTGCGCGACGTTCTCGACGGATTCCGTAGATTTCGCGACGCGGAACGCGGACCGGGCGCGATTTCCGTGACGCAGAACGGGCGGGCCGGGCCGGGCCGGGGGCGGGGCGGGGACGAGGGGCGGGGCTAGCCCTTGAGGAGGAACTCGGCGTCGGCCGGCTCCATGAACAGCTCCAGCTCGGCCGCCAGCTCGGGGTGGGCGGCCAGCAGCGGGTCGTCGTCGACCAGCTCGATGGCGGCCTGACGGGCCTGGCCCACGACCTCCCGATCCCGGCGCAGCGACGCCAACTTCAGGTCGTTGCGTCCCTTCTGCCGCTCGCCCAGGATCGTGCCCTCGCCCCGCAGGTCGAGGTCCACCTCGGCCAGCTCGAACCCGTCGGTCGAGTCGACCAGGGCCTGGAGCCGGGCCTCACCGTCGGGGGTGCCGGCCTCGCCCACCAGCCAACAGGTTGAGGCGTGGGCCCCCCGCCCCACCCGGCCCCGGAGCTGGTGGAGCTGGGCGATGCCGAACCGGTCGGCGTCGAGGATCACCATCACCGTGGCGTTGGGGACGTCGACACCCACCTCGATCACCGTCGTGGCCACCAGCACGTCGAGGCGGCCGGAACGGAACAGCTCCATCGTCTGGTCTTTCTCGGCCGGGGTGAGCCGGCCGTGGAGCAGGCCGAGGCGGAACCCCTCGAGCTCCACGTTCAGGAGCCGGTCGAAGGTCTCCTCGGCCGAGGCGACCTCCAGCTTCTCCGACAGATCGATCAGAGGGCACACCACGTACACCTGGCGGCCCTCGCCGATCTGGGCCCGGATCTCGGCCCACATGGCCTCCAAGTTGGCCGCCGACTCCAGATCTTCGGGCCCCTCGTCGAGCGTGCCCGACGCCTTGACCCAGCGGGTGACGATCGGGGTGCGGCCGGGGGGCAACTCGTCGAGCACGGAGACGTCGAGGTCGCCGTAGACGGTCATGGCTGCGGTGCGGGGGATGGGGGTGGCCGTCATCACCAGCACGTCGGGCTGGGCGTCGCCCCGGCTCCGCTCCCGCAGCGCCGCCCGCTGCTCGACCCCGAAGCGGTGCTGCTCGTCGATCACGGCCACGCCAAGCGAACCGAACACCACACCCTCCTGGATCAGGGCGTGGGTGCCCACGGCGATGTCGATCTCGCCCGCCTGCAGGTCGGCCAGCACCCGCCGCCGCTCGGCCGCCGTGAGGCGGTTGGTCAGCAGCTCGACGCGGAGCGGCCGCTCGGCGAACAGCGACGCCTTCGACTCCACCGTCAGCCCCTCCAGCAGGGAGCGGATGCCGAGCCAGTGCTGCTCGGCCAGCACCTCGGTGGGGGCCATGATGGCGGCCTGGTGGCCCCCGTCGATGGCGGCCAGCATGGTGGCCACCGCCACCAGCGTCTTGCCGGCGCCCACGTCGCCCTGGAGCAGGCGGTGCATGGGCACGGTGCGGCGCAGGTCGGCGGCGATCTCGTCGATGGCCCGGTGCTGGGCCCCGGTGAGAGGGAACGGGAGCTTGGCGTGGAGCTGGGTGACGAGGGGCCCGCCGGTGATGTGCACGATCCCCTTCGACGTCCGCTCGATGGCCCGCTTGCGCAACACCAGGGCCAGCTGCATCCGCAGCAGCTCGTCGAACACCAGCCGGCGCCGGGCCGTCATCACCTCGGCCATCGAGTCGGGCTGGTGGATGAGGCGCAGCGCCTCCTCCCGCCCGGTGAGGTCGTGACGGCGCAGGAGACCCCGGGGCACGGGATCGGCCAGGCCCCGGCCACCATGGGCGGGCAGGGTGCGGCGCAGGGTCTCGGCCACCCAGCGGGCCACGTCGCCGGTGTAGATCCCACTCTTCTCCGACTGGGCGTACACGGGCACGATCCGCCCCGTCTGGTCGCCCACCAGGTCCACCACCGGGTTCGTCATCTGGCGCTGGCCCCGGAACAGCTCCATCTTGCCGTAGACCACGGCCTCCTTGCCCGAGACGAGCTGGCGCTCCCGCCACGCCTGGTTGAAGAACACGAGCTGCATCCGGCCGCTCTGGTCGCCAACCACGGCATTGACCAGCACCCGGCCGCCCTTCACCCGGCGCGACGTGCACCGGTCCACCGTCACCAGCACACTGGCCTCGTCGCCCGCCATGAGTTCGGAGATCAGGGCCTGGTTGGTTCGGTCTATGTAGCGGCGGGGGTAGTACGTGATCAGGTCGAGCAGGTTCTGGACCTCGCCCTCGGCCAGCGCCTTGGCCTTGCGGTCGCCGACACCCTTGAGGTCGGTGACCGGCTTCTGCGCCAGCTCGGCCAGCGTGATCGGAGGTCTGGGCTCGGATGCCATCGTTCCTCCCCTATCCGCTCGGATACCTGGCACCGATGGGCTATGCCTATTTGCGATTCGAGGCGCCGTCAATTTCTCTACTGGCGATGGGTGGTGTAGTTTTGGTCACAGTAGCATTGGCCTACAGGCAGCCTCAGGCACGCAGCCGACCAAGGGGAGTAACGGGTGCAAGGTGTAGTGAAGCTCTACGATCCGGCAACGAGGGACGGTGTCGTCCTCACCGATGTCGGGCTGAACGAGTTCGACCTCGCCCCCGATGCCCTCGAAGGTTCCGCGTTCCGCATGCTGCGTCCTGGTCAACGCGTCGTTTTCGATCTCGACGATTCGAATCGGGCCACCCGGCTCCGCTTCGGCTCAGAGGTCGACATGGGCACGCCAGCCTGGCTGGACCCCGAGAGTTAACCAGCACGCCGCGACGCCGCCGGCCTGCTCGGCCCACGCGTCCCCTACTTACACCAGTCAGCGACTTCGGACGGGCAACGGGGCCCTCCCGCATCTGTAGGGATACCGACCCGGGCCACCCGACCGACTCGCCACATCGGGAGTCAGACCGGCCATGACCATCATCGCGACGCCGACCACCAACACCAAGCTGCTCAGCTGGGTGAGCGAATGGGCGGAGGTCCTCGAACCAGACGACATCTACTGGTGCGACGGCTCCGACGAGGAGTATCAGCGGCTGGCCGATCAGCTCGTGGCCTCCGGCACCTTCACCAAGCTCAACGAGGACCAGCTGCCCAACAGCTACCTCGCCCTGTCGGATCCCGCCGACGTGGCCCGGGTGGAGGAGCGCACGTTCATCTGCACCCCGAACGCCGACGAGGTGGGCCCCACCAACAACTGGCGCCACCCCGACGAGATGCGGGCCGAGATGCTGGGCCTCTACCAGGGGGCGATGCGGGGCCGCACCATGTACGTGGTGCCGTTCTCGATGGGCCCCCTGGGCTCGCCCATCGCCCACATCGGCGTGCAGCTCACCGACTCGGCCTACGTGGCCGCCTCGATGAAGATCATGACCCGCATGGGGGCCGGCGCCCTCGAGGTGCTGGGCGACGGCCAGTGGGTCCCCTGCGTGCACTCGGTGGGCTACCCCCTAACCGACGGCCGGGCCGACGTGCCGTGGCCCTGCAACGGCGACAACAAGTACATCGTGCACTTCCCCCAGACCTCGGAGATCTGGAGCTACGGCTCGGGCTACGGCGGCAACGCCCTGCTGGGCAAGAAGTGCTTCGCCCTGCGCATCGCCTCCACCATGGCCCGCGACAACGGCTGGCTGGCCGAGCACATGCTGATCATCGGCATCACGCCCCCCAACGGCGAGAAGCGCTACGTGGCCGCCGCCTTCCCCTCGGCCTGCGGCAAGACGAACATGGCCATGATGATCCCGTCGCTGCCGGGCTGGAAGGTGGAGACGGTCGGCGACGACATCGCCTGGATGAAGTTCGGGCCCGACGGCCAGCTCTACGCCATCAACCCCGAAGCCGGCTTCTTCGGCGTGGCCCCCGGCACCTCCCGCAAGACCAACCCCAATGCCATCGAGACGCTGTCGGGCAACTGCGTGTTCACCAACGTGGCCCACACCCCCGACAACACGGTGTGGTGGGAAGACATGACCGACGAGAAGCCGGCCCGCCTGACCGACTGGCGGGGCCAGCCGTGGACACCGGAGTCGACCACCCCGGCCGCCCACCCCAACGCCCGGTTCACCGCCCCGGCCAGCCAGTGCCCCTCGATCGCCCCCGAGTGGGAGGACCCCCAGGGGGTGCCGATCTCGGCCATCCTGTTCGGCGGCCGCCGGGCCACCAACGTCCCTCTGGTCACCCAGGCCCGGAGCTGGGAGCACGGTGTGTTCCTGGGCTCGATCATGAGCTCGGAGACCACGGCGGCCAAGGCCGGCGCCACGGGCGAGGTTCGCTTCGATCCCTTCGCCATGCTCCCGTTCTGCGGCTACAACATGGCCGACTACTTCGCCCACTGGATGTCGATCGGAGCCAAGGCCGACCGCTCGAAGCTGCCCCAGCTGTTCTGGGTCAACTGGTTCCGCCGGGCCGAAGACCGCTCGTTCCTGTGGCCCGGGTTCGGCGACAACGCCCGAGTGCTGAAGTGGGTGCTGGAGCGCCTCGACGGCACGGCCGACGCCGTCGACACCCCCATCGGCTTCGTGCCGGCGGCGGGCAGCGTCGACGTGAGCGGCCTCGACGTCGATGAGGCCACGATGGCCGCCCTGGCCGAGGTTGATCCGGCGGCCTGGAAGGCCGAGCTCGACCTGATCCGCGACCACTACGCCATCTTCGGCGACCGCCTCCCGGGCACCCTGACCAGCCAGCTGGCCGACCTCGAGCGCCGCTTGGCCTGACGTGCGCCCTACGGGCGCCTCGGGTTCGCCTTCGGCGAACACCGGAACGTGCGCCCTACGGGCGCCTCGGGTTCGCCTTCGGCGAACACCGGAACGTGCGCCCTACGGGCGCCTCGGGTTCGCCTTCGGCGAACACCGGGCTTCGGGAGCCGGGGCCGGCGCCGTGACCAGGGGCTACGACACACCGATACGTACTTGAGCAGCCTGCGTCCTGGGTTGAACTGCCCGGGCGCAGGCTGCCTGGCGTGGCTAGCGTTGCTTGTCGTGGTCGCCCACACAGACGATCCTCGGGTGCTGGTCTTCAGCCACCGATACCGCCCCGACGGCTACGGCCGCCAACCCGGCTACGTCGGGTTCGGCGAGGCCGAGGACGTGCTGGCCGCCGTGAGCGGGGCCGACTGGGCCCACCTGAACGTCAGCCCCGAGGCTCGGATGCTCCGGGTGCGGCGGGTCGCCGGCCGCCAGTACCGGCGCCTGACCGGACGGTCCCGGGATCTGCCGGGGTTCATGGCCCACGGCCGGGCCGGGTTCGGCTACGACAGCGACGGCCCCCTACGGCGTCACTACGACCTGGCCGTGTTCGTGGCCATCACCGTGTGGGACCTGCCCCTGCTGGAGCGGGTGCTCGACGCCCGCCGCCGGGCCGACCGGGTGGCGGTGTGGTTCCCCGAGGTGTGGCCCGTGGAGCTGGCCGATCCCCGCCTGGCGCTGGAGCCGTTCGCCCTGGCCGATGACATCTTCGTTGGCGTGGCCGACGCCGCTCCGATCCTGTCGGATCTGCTCGGCCGTCCCGTCCGCTACCTGCCGATGGCAGTCGACACCATGCGGTTCGCCGCCCTCGATCCAGCACGGCCCCGCCCCATCGATGTGCTCGGCATAGGCCGGCGCCTGCCGGCCCTCCACGACGCCCTCCTCGACTGGGCGGCCAAGACCGGCCGCCACTACCTGTACGACACGATCTCGGGTGGGTTGGTGGACGACGTGGCCGCCCACCGGGAGAACCTGGCCGCCACCTACCACCGCTCCAAGCTGGCCATCACCCACCACGCCAAGTTCGACCGCCCCGACGAGATCGGCGACCAACGGGAGAACCCGGGGCGGTTGTGGGAGGGCCTGGCCTCCGGCGTGGTGATGGCCGGCATGCCACCGCGGCCCGAGCTGCAGCGCCGGTTCCCCGGCGCCGAGGTGGTGGTGGACCTGCCCCGGGACCCCCACCTGGCGGTGGAAGCCATCGACGAGCTGGTCCGCCAGCCCAACGACGACCTGCGCCGCCACCACGTGCACCTGGCCCTCACGGCCAATGACTGGGGCCACCGCTGGCGCACCGTGTTCGAGACCACCGGGCTCCGGGTGCCGTCCGACCTCCAGGCCCGCCTCGACCACCTCGCCTCCCTGGCCGCAGGGCTGTAGGGCACCTCCCCGGGCTCCCGACGGCCGAGGCACCGCTCGGGGGTCGCACCTGCCAGACTGGTGCCGTGCCCAACCCCAAGGAGTACCTCCAGCGCAAGGCCACGGAGAAGGTGGCCCAGAAACTACCGGCCCCCGTCGTCGACGCCCTGGGCAAGGCCATGCTCAAGGGGATCGACAAGGCCGTCACCACCCGGTGGGAGCGGGCCCTCGACAAGGCGGCCAAGGCCGAGGGTGACACGGTGGATGCCCGGGCCAAGTGGGTCACCCGCTCGTTCATCCGGGAGCTGACGTCGCTCGGGGCCGCCACCGGCGCCACCGCCGCTGCCCCCGGGCTGGGCACGGCCAGCGCCGCCTCGGTGATGGTGGCCGACATGGGGTGGTTCGCCCTGCGCACCACCGATCTGATCATGACGATCGGGGCCGTCCACGGCCGCACCGACGCCTCGCCCGAGGAGCGTCGGGCCTGGGTGCTGGCTGTCCTCGCCTTCGGGGAGAACGCGGCGAAGGAGTTCGCCGCCCTGGCCGCCGAGCTCGGGGGCGTCGCCGGCGCTCCGGCCACAACGGGCAGCGAGCGGCTGGGCGCCCTGGTGGCCGGGGCTGCGGGGGGAGACGTGGCCACCATCGACGCCATGCGCAAGCTCAATGCCTCGCTCGCCGTGCGCGTCACCGAGCGCTGGGGCACCCGGGCCGGGGCCGAGAGCGTGGGCAAGCTGCTGCCGTTCGGGATCGGGGCCGTGGTCGGCGGGTCGGCCAACTGGGCGCTCACCCGGGCCGTCGGCCTGCAGGCCCGCCGGTTCTTCAGCCAGTACCACCTGCTGGTGATGCCGCCCCCGCCGTCGATCCCCCCGCCGCCGGCGGCCCACGCCCCCGCCCTGCCGCCGCCGACCGGCCCCTGACCACAGGCCCGGGCCCTGACCCCGGGCACTGCGGGTCAGCCGGCGGGGCGGGGAGACCAGCGGAGGGTGACGAGGTCCCGGTCGAGCCCGAGGATCCAGGTGCGACCATCTCGCTGGCGGCGGATCTGCAGGTCGCGTCCGGTCTGGAAGGCGAGCCACTCGCCGTCCGGGGCCCAGGCCATCAGGGCGCCGGGCGAGAGCGAGCTGTCGTAGCGCTCCACCGCCCCGGTGGCCAGGTCGACCACGGTGAGCCAGATCAGGTCGCCGAAGCGGACGGCGGCGGCGAGGCGGGCACCGTCGGGCGACACCGCCACCGGACCGGTCCACGAGCCGACCTGGGTCTCGGGCGGCGCCGGGGTAGTCGACGGCGAGGTGGTGGCGCCGGGCGCGCCCGCCCCGGGCCCGGCGCTGGGGGCCACGCCCTGGGGCACCGTCACCACCGGCGGCGGCACCTGGAACTGGTCGGGCTGGCCGGGAGGGCCGACGGTGAGGCCGCAGACGCCGGGCTCGGGGCAGGTGCGGCGTACCAGCCAGCGCCCGTCGAAGCCGACCACTTCGCCCGGCCCCACCGCCACCGGGGACGGCGACGGCCCTGAGCCGCTGGTTGCCAGCAGCCAGGTGGCGGCCCCCTGGGTGACGAGGAGCTGGCCGTTCCACACGCCGAGAATGCGTACGCCCTCCGGCGCGAGGGCCCATCGAAGGTCGTTGTTCTCCCTGGTGCCGAGGAAGTCGATGGGCACCACGGCCGCGTCCAGCACCCCCGGCGACCGCTCGACCACCAGCACCTCGCTCCCCGACCCGAGGCGGCGCAGGTCGACCGTCTCGGCCAGCGGGTCGCCCGACGGGCCCACCGCGCCGAGCAGCGACCCGCGAGAGAAGTCCTGGGCGAACCACAGGGGCTCGGCCCCGGCCAGGCCCAGGCCGTGGACGCCGCCCTCGTCGGGGATGAGGCCGAGGCGGACCTCGGCCGGCTGATCGTCGGCCCGGTCCACCACCACCAGCGAGCCCAGGCTGTCGAAGGCGACGAGCAGCCCGGGCAGCTCCGGCGGCAGGTCGGCCGGGAGGTCGGAGAACGGGCTCAACTCGGCCGCCCCCGGCGGCGGGGCCAGGGTGGTGGCCGGAGCCAGCGTGGTGGGTGTCGGGCCACCGTCACCGACCCGGCTCAGCCCGGCCACCGCACCGGCGATGGCCAGGGCCGTCACCCCCACCGCCGCCCCGGTGCGCCAGCGGGCGGCCGGGCGGCCCATCTGCTCGGTGACGATGCCGGGGGCGGGCTCGTGGCCGCCCCCGTCGGTCAACAGCTCGATGCCGTCGGGCTCGGGGCCCGGACCGGCACCATGGTCGCCCCCCGACGTCGTCGCCATGGGGACGACAGTACTTCAAACCTTCAACGCAGACCGCTACGGCTCGCAGCGGGTCGGCCTGGCCTCAGGGGGTGCCCAGGAACATGCCCCGGATGCCCATGCCCATGAGGAACAGGCAGCCCCCGCCGTAGAGGAGGTACTGCCACTGCATGATCTGCTGGCGGTAGCTGTAGAGGATGCCGACGGCGGCCAGGGCCACGAAGCCGTAGACCACATGGAGCTGCTGCACCTCGAGCCCGTCGACCTGCAGCACCAGGACCCCGAGGAGGACCTGGATCGTCACCGCCACCTGGGCCACGATCACCAGGTACCACAGCTCCCGGCGGCGCAGCTGCTCCTTGCGGTGGGCGGCGGTGGCCCACACGCCGGCGGCGGCGTTGGTGAGGGTCATGATCCAGGCGAAGACGTCGTGCAGGCCGAGGAAGGTCAGGCCGAGGAAGCTCACCGGGGGGAGGCTAGCTGTACCGTCGTGCCGTTGAGTTGGGCCGGCACCGGCGAGCCCGCGGCCCGCCCGCTGTTTGGGTCGCTTCGGTGTCTGTGCCACAGTGGGGGCGATGCGCCATCGCCGGTACTACATCCAGTCGCTGTGGACCTCCGGCCTACCGGTCCCGGCCCACGGCGGCGACCTGCTGGTGGCCACCCGGGAGGAGACGACCGACGTCGACTGGGAGCTCATCTACCGGTCGTCGCACCACTGGCGGCTCCGCCAGGAGCCCTACGACCTGGAGATGGTGGGGCCCGAGGGCCGTTTCGGGGGCCCCGCCATCCTCGTCCGCTCCGACGGTCAGTCGCACGTGTTCCGCGGCGTCGGCACCCTCGACGGCTTCGACCCGGCCGACCTGAGCGACTGAGCGACTGAGCGACTGAGCGCGGTGACCGAGCGGTGACGATCCGGACCGATCAGGTCGGCAGCCTGCTCCGGCCCCCTGCTCTGATGCAGGCCCGGGCCGCCCAGGCGTCGGGCGAGCTCGACGCCGACGGCCTCCGCGCCGTCGAGGACGAGGCGATCCTGCGCCTGTTGGATCGCCAGCGGGCGATCGGCATCGACGTAGTGACCGACGGCGAGATGCGCCGGGCAGCGTGGCAGACCAACGTCTCCGAAGCCGTCGACGGCTTCGTCGACGCCTCGCGGACCATGACCTGGCACGGGGCCGACGGGAGCGTGACCCAGTCGCTCAGCTATTCCAAGATGGTCGGCGGGCGGCTCAGGCCTCGGCGCCGGATCGCCGGAACCGACGCCGCCTTCCTGGCCGCCCATGCCGGCTGGCTGTACAAGGTGACCATGCCGTCACCGGTGCTGGTGGCGGGCGCCGGCTGGGCCGACGGCACGACCGATCAGGCCTACCGTGACCGCCAGGAGCTGCTGGACGACGTGGTCGCCCTCGTCGGGGGCGAGCTGGCGGCGTTGGCGGCCGACGGCGTCGGCTACCTCCAGCTCGACGAGGGTTTCACCCCGTTCGTCGGCACCGACTGGCTGGAGGCGATGCCCGATCCGGCTGGCGCGCTGGACCGGGCCATCGAGGCCGAGAACGCTGCGTTCGCCCACCTCCAGGGCGTCGAAGCGGCCGGAGCCCCCGTGGTGCGGGCCATCCACATCTGCCGGGGCAACCACCGCAGCCGGTGGACAGCGGCCGGCGGCTACGACGAACTGGCCGAGCAGGTGTTCAACCGGCTCGAGGTCGACCGGTTCCTCCTCGAGTATGACAGCGAGCGCGCCGGTGGTTTCGAGCCGCTCCGCCACGTGCCCGCGGGCAAGGTGGCCGTGCTCGGGCTCATCAGCACGAAGTCCGGGGACCTCGAGGCACACGACCAGATCCTGCGCCGCGTCGAAGAGGCGACCCGGCACGCCCCGCTCGACCGCCTCGCCCTCAGCCCCCAGTGCGGCTTCGCCTCGACCGAGCTCGGCAACCTCCTCACCGAGGACGAGCAGTGGCGCAAGCTGGAGCTGGTGGTCTCGGTGGCCCGGGAGATCTGGGGCTGACGCGGGGCCGGCGGGAGCCTCCTAACCGACGGCGCCCGTCTGGTGGAGCTTGGCGATGTCGTCGGCCGACAGGCCGGCCTCGCTGAGCACGTCGTCGGTGTGCTGGCCGGGATGGGGCGCAGGGCGGGTCATCTCCGGCTTGGTCCGACTGAAGCGGGGGGCGGGGGCCGCCTGCATGAGGCCGAAGGCGTCCACGAACGTGCCCCGCTCCACGTTGTGGGGGTGACGGGTGGCCTCGTCCATGCTCAGCACCGGAGCAAAGCACACGTCGCTGTGCTCCATGATGGCGCTCCACTCGTCCCGCGTCTTCGTGGCGAACAGGGCCGCCACCCGCTCCTTCATGGCCGGCCACTGGTCGCGGTCCATCTGCGGGGGGAGGTCGGGCTGCTCGCCCAGGCCCGACAGGCGCAGCAGCTCGGCGTAGAACTGGGGCTCGATCGAACCCAGCGAGATGTACTTCCCGTCGGCGCACTCGTACACGTCGTAGAAGTGGGCGCCGGTGTCGAGCAGGTTGGTGCCCCGCTCGTCCTGCCAGAAGCCCGACGCCTTCATGGCCCAGAACATGTTCATGAGCGAGGCCGCCCCGTCCACCATGGCCGCATCGACCACCTGGCCCACACCCGAGCGCTGGGCTTCGAACATGGCGCACACCACGCCGAAGGCGAGGTACATGCCGCCACCGCCGAAGTCGCCCACCAGGTTGAGCGGCGGGAGTGGGGCCTCGCCCCGGCGCCCGATCGGCTCCAGGGCGCCGGCCAGGGCGATGTAGTTGATGTCGTGCCCGGCGGCCAGGGCGTAGGGGCCTTCCTGACCCCAGCCCGTCATGCGGCCGTAGACGATCCGCGGGTTACGGGCCTGGCAGTCGGCCGGGCCGAGGCCCATGCGCTCGGTGACGCCCGGGCGGAAGCCTTCGATGATGGCGTCGGCCCGCTCCACCAGCTTGAGCACCACCTCCACGCCGTCGGGGTTCTTGAGGTCGACCCCGATCGAGCGCCGGTTGCGGGTGAGGGTGTCGAGCGGCGGGCTGGCCGGATCGCCGCCGGTGACGGCGCCCGAGCGGTCGATCCGGATCACGTCGGCCCCCATGTCGGCCAGCATCATGGCGCAGAACGGCCCGGGGCCGATCCCGGCCAGCTCGATGACAGTGGTACCGGTCAGTGGTCCCATGGGTGCTGCTCCTCAGGGGTGGCCGCGGGCTGGCCGCGGGGTGGAAGGTCGATCATGCGTGGTCCAACCACCGTAGTGACCGGGGGTGACGGTGACGAACCATCGACTTTCAGATGTCCTGCCTGCTAACTCCGGGTGATCTTGGGTACGGTCGATGGCCATGGATTCGGTATCGGTTGCTGTCGCCGCGCCACAGGAGGGGTTCCTGGCCGAGCTGGCCCGGCGCCTGCGGCCGACCAGCCGGTGGGGCCTGGCCCGTCGCCTCGGCCTGGTGGGATACCTCCTGGGCTACCTGACCTGGTTCTTCACCAAGGGCATGATCGTCGACCGGATCTCGGTCACGATCTCGGTGGCCACCCTGATGGTGATCGTCAACCTCGGCCGCCCACTACGAGTGTGGCTCACCCTGCTGGCCGACCTGGTGATCTACGGCGGCATGTGGGTGGCCTACGACGAGACCCGGGGCGTGGCCGACGGCATCGGGCTGCCGTTGCAGGTGCAGTCCGTCGTCACCATCGACCGCGTGCTCGGCCTCGGCTACCAGCCCAACGTGGTGCTGCAGGAGCAGTTCTACCGTGCCGACGTTGTGCGCTGGTACGACGTGGTTGCCTCGATCGTCTACTTCTCCCACTTCGTGGTGATCGTCGTCCTCATCGCGGCGCTGTGGGTGTGGAACCGGCGGCAGTGGGTGCGCCTCATGCGGCGCACGTCCACCGTGCTCCTCCTGGCCTGCATCGGCTACGTGCTGCTGCCCACCGCGCCCCCGTGGATGGCCGCCGGGGGCGACCCGACGAACAAGCTCGACGCCCTGCCCCCGTTGGCCCGGCCCGCCGGCCGGGGGTGGACGCACATGGGGATGCACAGCTTCGTCCACGCCTGGGAGACGGGCCGGGACTGGGTGAACCGCACCGCCGCCATGCCCTCCCTCCACGGGGCGTTCGCCCTGCTGGTGGTGGTGTGGCTGTGGCCCCACGTGAAGCGGCGGGAGCTGCGGTATCTGATGCTGGCCTATCCGGTGTCGATGCTGCTGTCGCTGGTGTACCTGGCCGAGCACTACGTGATCGACGTGCTGGCCGGGTGGGCCGCCGTGGGGCTGGCGTTCGTGGTGTGGTCGGCCATCGAGCGACGGATAGCCGAGCGGCGGATGCCGTGGCTCACCGCCCCGCCCGACGCCGACGATGATTCACCGGGCGACGACGAGCCCGACGCCGAACCAGCCTTCGCCGGTTCCCCCCGCTGACACGATCAGGACCCGCAACCAGGCTCCCGCCTTCCCCCAACGAGTTTGTTGTCACACCTAATCGTTAGGGTCTACAGTCATGAAGATCGAGATGGAGCTCTCGCCGGCCGAGGTGGCTCTGACCTTGGAAGTGCTCGACCACTACCGCGAGCGCATAGAGACCGAGACGGCCAACCTCACGTTGGCCAGCTCGATCCAGGACGTCATCCAGAAGTTGACCGAAGCCGTGGGCCGGGCGCTGTGACGGGGAGGGCACTGTGAACATCACCGAACTGCTCGACGAGGTGGATCTGGGCGATCTCGGCGCCACACCCCGGGTGGCGGCGCTCAACGTGCTGCGTCGGCAGTCGGCCCGGCTGATGCGCCTGCAGGACAACCGGGACACCTTGGTGCTCCTGGCCCGGGAGGTGGGGGCGTCCTACGCCGAGATCGCCGAGGCCGCCGGCTTCACCGCCCAGACAGCGGCCAACATCTGCCGCCGGCGGGGTGAGCAGGCCCCCAGCTGAGCGGTCCTCCGCCGGTCAGCCCCGGCGCCTGGTCCGGCATCGGGGCCCCACCGGGAGCCGCGACCGGCGAGCGGGCGCCGACCACTACGGTTCGCTCCATGCGCATCACCGTGTGGGCCGTCTACGGCTTCGCTCTGCTCGGGGCGGGCGGGGCCCTGGTGTGGGCGGCGCGGCGCCAGCGGCGCCGGTGGCTTCGGTGGGCGGGAACCGGCGGAGCCACCCCGATCCTGGCCGCCGGGCTGCTGATGACGGCCTACGCCCTCGTCACCGCGAACGGCGACCGATCGCCAGCAGCCGTGACGCTGGCCCCCGGCGTGTCCTACGAGCGGATACCGATCGACGAGCCCCGGCCCCAGGTCCTCCACCTGGCCGTCGTTGACCTCGACCAGCCCTGCCTCCGCCTCGACACCACCAAGCCGGCGGCCGACGGGACGGTCACCGCCGAGACGGGAACCGAGTTCGTGGCCCGTACCGGCGCCCTGCTGGCCATCAACGTCGCCTACTTCTACCCCATCCGGGAGTACCCCTACTGGGAGGCGTACCCCCGCTCGGGCGACCCGGTGACCGCCATCGGGCTCGTGATCGCTGACGGGCAGCGCTACGGGCGCCCGGCCGACCCGCCCCTGCACCGGGCCCTCACCGTGGTCGACGGCCGGGGCCACGCCGGCGCCGCCCGGGACGACGCCGAGCTGATGGTGCCGGCCCGCCACATCCTGGTGGCGGGAGGCGAGGCCGTGGGGCCCGCCTCCACCCCCTACCCCCGCGCCATCGCCGGCGTCGACCTCGACACCAACCACCTGTACCTGCTGGTGTCGGACGGCAAACAGCCCGGCTACGCCGAGGGCTCCACCTACGACGAGGCGGCCCGGTTCCTCATCGCCCGAGGGGTCGACGAGGCGGTCGAGCTCGACGGCGGCGGCTCGGCCACGTTGACGGCCACGGTGGACGGGCGGGTGGACGTGCTCAGCCGACCCAGCCAGCAGCGGCTGCCGGGCCGGCAGCGCCCGGTGGCCACCCATCTCGGGGTCCAACTCGATTCGTCCTGCTCCCAGGATTCGCCCTAGGTCGAACCAGGATCCCGGCTCGCCCTCGCTGGGCCTGGGTCCCCCGACCCATCGCCGGCCCTACCCTTCATCACCCGATCGGATCAGCCGACCGGGATGCGATGATGTCCTGCAGCCGTTGGCGGAGACGACGCCCTGAGGCCGGCGAGCGTGGCTACGTCATGCCGATGACGGCGCTGCTGCTCGTCCCACTGATGATCTTCGCCGCCCTGGCGGTGGACGTCGGCGCCTGGTACGTGAAGGCCGACCGAGCCCAGAAGGCGGCCGACGCCGCCGCTCTGGCCGGCGTGGTGTGGATGCCCGACATCACCAAGGCCACCCAGATCGCCAAGGACGCCGCCGCCCGCAACGGGTTCGTGGATCAGGCCGGCTGCGACGGCACACCCGACGCCTGCCAGCCCACCGCCTTCCCCCAGGTGGTCGTGACCCGGGCCGGGGCCCAACAGCTCCGGGTGGACGTGTTCACCCGGGGTGAGGTCTTCTTCGGCGGTGTCGTCCTGGACGACGGGGTGAAGATGTGGCGCAACGCGGTGGCCGAGTACGTGCTGCCCGTGCCGCTGGGCAACCCGACATCCACCCTCGGCATGGGTACCGAGACCGCCGCCGGCGGGTTCGTGTCCAACTTCTGGCTCCGGGCCATGACCGAATGCGAGTCCCGCTCCACCGGCGACTTCGTGGGAGCCGGTGGAGCCTGCCCCACCAACACCAACCCCAACCACCGCGACGAGGGCCACACGTTCATCGTCGACGTGCCGCTCGACGGCGTCAGCTACGACATCCAGGCCCGGACCACCTGCGCCGAGTTCGGGGGCGATCAGGCCAATGCCTCCATGCGCTTCCGCCTGTTCGACACCGACGACACCCCGCTCGACGACAACGACAACGTGCTGGCGACGCCGCTGACCGAGGTCACCGTGCCCCGCCCGTCCGTGGCCTTCTGCCCCCTCAACGGATCAGGTTGGTCGCGCGCGGCCGACCCGGCCCCCTGGGTGACGATCGGGACGGTGGACAGGACGGGCCGCTACGTGCTCCAGGCCAAGAACCCCGGCTACAACGCCAACATCCGCAGCCTGTACTCCCTGCGGGTGGTGCCCCACGGCCAGTCGTCCACCTGCACCCGCATCGGAGCCACGGGGAGCAGCGGGTGCCCCAACCTCTTCGCCAAGGACTACCTGACGGCCTACACCCACGGCCAGATGTTTCCCACCGGAGCGATCGGCCAGGCCCAGCTCTACCTGGCCGAGATCACGGCCGAGCACGCCGGCAAGACGATGCAGGTGGAGCTGTTCGACCCGGCCGACGGCATCGACAACGTGAAGATCGTGGACCCCAAAGGGACTCGCGTCGACTTCTCGTGGCACACGATCGACTGCCTGGTCTACAGCTACCAGTGCGGCCGGGGCGATCTCGGATCGCCGAGCTCGCTCATCCACCAGACCTGCACCGGAGTCCCCTGCCTGAAGCAGGAGACGGGCATCTCGTTCCAGGACCGCACGATCCGGATCTCGATACCGCTGCCGGCCGACTACACCTGCCTCTCGACCGCCGGGCAGCCCGACAACTGCTGGTGGAAGGTGGAGTACGAAGACACCGACGCCAACGCCAACGAGACCACGACGTGGGGCGTCACCCTGGTGGGCGACCCCGTGCACCTGATCGAATAGGCCGCCCCGGGCCGCCGGGTCAGCTGCGGTGGGTGTGGAGGCCCCCGCCCTCGGCCGCCAGTCGGGCCAGCAGGGGCGACGGGTTCCAGTGCTCGCCCCCGAGGCTGTCGTGGTAGCCGGCGATCTTCCCCGCCACCTCGGCCAGACCCACCGTGTCGGCCCAGAACATCGGGCCGCCGGTGTAGACCGGCCAGCCGTAGCCGTTGATCCACACCACGTCGATGTCACTGCCCCGGATGGCGATGCGTTCGGTCAGGATCTTGGCCCCCTCGTTCACCATCGGGTAGAGGCAGCGCTCCAGCACCTCCTGATCCGAGATCTCCCGCTGGGCCACCCCTTGGCGGGCGCCGAAGTCGCGCAGCATCTGCTCCACCTCGGGGTCGGGGGTGGCGGCCCGGGTTTCGGGGTCGTAGGTGTAGTAGCCCCGCCCGTTCTTCTGGCCCCGGCGGCCGCTCTCGCACATGATCTCCCGGATGGTGGAGCCCGACGAGGTCTCGGCCTTCCAGCCGATGTCGAGCCCGGCCAGGTCGCTCATGGCGTAGGGGCCCATGGGAAAGCCGAAGTCGAAGATCACCCGGTCGATCTGGGCCGGGGTGGCCCCCTCCAGCACCATCTTGTCGGCCTCGATGCGGCGCATGGCCAGCATGCGGTTGCCCACGAAACCGTGGCACACGCCCACCAACACCGGGATCTTGGCGATCTGTTTGGCCACGGCCATGGTGGTGGAGATGACCTCGGGGGCGGTGGCGTCGCCCCGCACCACCTCGAGCAGCTTCATCACGTTGGCCGGGGAGAAGAAGTGGGTGCCGATCACGGCCTCGGGCCGTGACGTGGCCGAGGCGATCTCGTTGACGTTCAGGGCCGAGGTGTTGGAGGCGAGGATGGCGCCGGGCCGGCAGATCGTGTCGAGGGCGGCGAACACCGACTTCTTGAGCTCCATGTCCTCGAACACCGCCTCCACCACCATGTCGGCCTCGGCGAAGTCGCCCTGGTCGAGCGAGCCGGTGATCAGGCCCATGCGGGTGACCACGTCGTCGGAGCTGATCCCGCCCCGGGCCGCCGTGCGTTCGTAGTTGGAGCGGATCACACCCAGGCCCCGCTCCAGCGCCGCCTCGTCCCGCTCCACCAGCGTGACGGGGATGCCGACGTTGGCGAAGTTCATGGCGATCCCGCCGCCCATGGTGCCGGCTCCGAGCACACCGACCCGGTTGACCGCGAGGACGGGGGTGTCCTTCGGCAGGTCGGGCACCTTGGCCGCTTCCCGCTCGGCGAAGAAATAGTACTGCTGGGCCTTCGACTGGGTGCCCGACATCAGCTCGCCGAACAGCTGGCGCTCTACGGCCAGGCCCTCGTCGAAGGGCTTGGTGGCGGCGGCCTCGATGCAGCGGATGTTGTACTCGGGGGCCAGGAAGCCCCGGGTGCGGCGGGCGATCGAGGCCCGGAAGTCGGCGAACACCTGGGGATCGACGCCGGTTACCTTGTCGGCCCGGTCCCGGATCTTGAGCAGGGGCCGACCCTCGGCCACCACCCGGCGGGCGAAGGCCACGGCCCCGCCCCGCAGGTCGGTGACGATCTCGTCGATGAGGCCGCACTCCAGCGCCTCGTCGGCCCCGATGGGCTCGCCGCTGGTCATCATCTCCAGCGCCTTGGGCACGCCGGTGACCCGGGGGAGACGCTGGGTGCCGCCGGCCCCGGGAAGGAGGCCGAGCTTCACCTCGGGCAGACCGAACCGGGCCCGGGCATCGGCCACCCGGTAGTGGGCGCACATGGCCACCTCGAGCCCACCGCCGAGGGCGGTGCCGTGCACGGCGGCCACCACCGGCTTGGGGCAGCTCTCCATGGCGTCCTGGGCCGCCTGGAGGCTCGGCGGCTTGGGGGCGCCGCCGAACTCGGTGATGTCGGCCCCGGCGATGAAGGTCCGACCCTCGCAGATCAGCACGATGGCGGTCACCGCCGGGTCGGCCGCGGCCTGGGTCATGCCGTCGAGGATGCCCTGGCGGACGTGGTGGCTGAGGGCGTTGACCGGCGGGTTGTCCACCACGACCACGGCCACGTCGCCGTCGAGCTCCAGCTTCACGGATTCGGTCAGGTCGGCCACGGCTGTCCTCCGGTCTCGGGCTCGGTCGATCCGGATCGATCTGGTCGAGCGCCCGGGCCAGTGAAGCAGCCCCGGAGGGCGGGCCGCCACCTGCGGCCCGTCAGCGGCCGGCAGGCGGCGTGACAGAGGGCAGTCAGCGGCCGGGATCAGGGTGAGCGGTGCGGCGGTGGTCACACGTGACCGACGACCCGCATCCCCGGGCTCAACCGAGCCTCTCATGGGGCGAAGGAGAGAGACCATGTACCCCGTCCACCATCCCACGTTGAAGATCGAGCAGGCCGAGCGGCAGGCCGACGCCGCGCGGCTGCGGCTGGCGGCCACCGCCGGCGGCGCCCGGCGCCGTTGGTGGTCCTGGCGTCCCCGCCTGACCACCGCGCCGGGCAGCACCGGGCCGGCCCCGATGCCGTCCACTCCCGCCTCGGCTCCCGTCCCCGCCGCCAACGTCGTCGACGGGGACGACCGGGTACTCGTCGGCCGATAGGGTTCGACGTCGTCGACGCCGGATCGGTACCGTCGAGACCCGTGACGTCGCTTCCCGGGTTCGGTCCCCGCTCGATCGACGGCGGGCTCGATCAGGTCCCGCTGCTGCCCTCCGGGCGGCCCGGGGCCCTGTGGCTGTGCGGCAAGCACGTCGTGGGGCCCGACCCCGAGGCGGCCCTCGAACGGGCGGGCGGGGCCGAGGTGATCGTGTGCCTCAGCCAGGTCCACGAGATCGAGTCCCGCTTTCCCGACTACACGGCGTGGCTACGGGCCAACCACGGCGGGCGGGCCCTGTGGTGGCCGGTGCACGACCTCCACGCCCCGTCGATGGAGGACGCCCGCCAGTGGGTGGGCGAGTTGGTGGAGCGGCTGGATCAAGGCCAGGGCATCATCATCCACTGCGGGGGCGGCATCGGCCGGGCCCCGACGCTGGCCGTGTGCGTGCTGATCGCCCTGGGCTCCACCGCGGCCGACGCCGTCACCCACGTGGCCGCCCACCGCCCGATGGCCGGGCCCGAGTCGGGGGCCCAGGCCGAGCTGGTGGCCGCCTTCTGACACACCTCCCACTGGCCGAACTGTGGCGCGTGGTGCTGTATTTTGCGCGCTGACGCCACAGTTCGCGGGTTGCGTCAGTCCAGGCCGTCGATCCCGTCCAGGAGGCGGGAGATCAGGATCTTCTGCACCTCGCTGGTGCCCTCGTAGATCTGGTACACCCGCACGTCCCGGTAGATCTTCTCCACCGGGTAGTCGTTGAGGAACCCGTAGCCACCATGAATCTGGATGGCCTTCGATGCCACCCGCTCGGCCATCTCGGAGGCGAAGAGCTTGGCCATCGACGCCTCCCGGGCCACGTCGAGCCCCAGATCGTGGGCGCTGGCGGCGTGGAGGTAGAGCTGGCGAGCGGCCTCGACCCGGGTGGCCATGTCGGCCAGGTCGAAGGCGATGGCCTGGTGCTCGATGATCGGCTTGCCGAACGTCACCCGTTCCCGGGCGTAGCGACGGGCGGCAGCCAGGGCGGCCCGGGCTCCACCCACGCTCTGGGCCGCCACCCCGATGCGCCCGATCGACAGGTTGGCCAGGGCGATGCCCAGGCCCCGGCCCGGCTCACCCAGCACGTCGGACGCCGGCACCCGCATCTCGTCGAACGCCACCTGGCAGGTGTCGTTGGTGCGGTGGCCGAGCTTCCGCTCTTTGGCGATCACCCGGTAGCCGGGGTTGTCGGTGGGGGTGATGAAGGCCGTCATCCCCCGCCGGCCGGCCTCGGGGTCGGTGACGGCGATGATCATGGCCACATCGGCCGTGGCCCCGGCGGTGATGAAGGCCTTGGTGCCGGTGATCACGTAGCTGTCGCCGTCGCGCACGGCCCGGGTGGTGATGGCCGCCGCGTCGGA
>CADEDH010000001.1:178504-182294 GCA_902826025.1 uncultured Actinomycetes bacterium | reverse complement strand
TCCGGGCGGTATCCCGGATGCGGGCCTGATCTTCGGTGAGCTGCACCAGTCAGCCCCGATGTTCGCCGGAACCCGAAGGGTTCTCCCGGACCCGGAGCACGACCTTGCCCACGGCCTCCCGCTCGTCGAGCAGGCGATAGGCCTCCGCTCCCTGCTCGAAGGGAAGCACCGCCCCCACCGGGGGTTTCACCGCTCCGCTGGCGATCAGGGGCAGGAGGTCGGCGTGGATGCGGCGGGGCAGATCGGGGTCTTCGGCCACCGCCTCACCCCAGGCCGCCCCCACCACCGACACATTGCGCAACAGGAGCCGGTTGACCCGGATCTCGGGGATGGTGCCGGCGGCGAAACCCACCACCACCAGGCGGCCGAAGCGGGCCAGGGAACGGATGCCGTCGAGGAATCGGTCGCCACCGACCGGGTCGTATACCAGGTCGACCCCCTTGCCGTCGGTGAGCGCCAGCACCTCGTCCTTCCAGGTGTCGGACACCACCACCACGTCGTCGGCCCCGGCGGCCCGGGCCACGTCGCCCTTGGCCTCCGTCGACACCAGGCCGATCACCTGGGCCGCCCCCGACGCCTTGGCGATCTGGATGCCGGAGGTGCCGACTCCGCCGGAGGCGCCGAGCACCAGCACGGTCTCCCCCGCCTTCAGGCCACCCCGGTGGAGCATGCAGAACACCGCGGTCTGGTAGTTGAGCACCAGGGCCGCCCCCTCCTCCCAGCTCAGTTCATCGGGCAGGGGGAACACGTCGGACGGGCGGCAGGCCACCACCTCGGCCAGCGCGGCCCGGGTCCAGGCCGCCACCCGGTCGCCGGGGGCGAGGCCGCTGCCGGCCGGGGCCGAGCGGACCACGCCCGCCATCTCCAGGCCGGGCACGAACGGCGGGTCGGGACGGATCTGGTACAGCCCCCGGCTCTGGAGGAGGTCGGGGAACGACACGCCGGCCGTCACCACGTCGACGATCACGCGGCTGCCGTCGTCGTTGGGCTCCGGTCGTTCCACCAGGGCCACGCCGTCGGGCCCGCTCAGGGCCTGGATCTCGAGTGCTCGCATCGGCCGCACCCTACCGGCCCCCACCCCACCGGTTCGAGCCGGCGGCGCGGAGGCCAGACCCGGACGCTCGGGCCGTCAGCGTTTCTCGAAGCTGACGACCTTGCCCCGGTTGATGCTCACCCAGTCACGGGCCTCCAGGTAGGGCCGGAACGTGTCGGTTATCAGGCGCTGGTCGCGGGCCGTCTTCGGCCGCTGCAGCTCGTACAGGTGGGGGAACTCCAACCACCCACACACCGCGTCCCACAACCGCAGGGCCGCCTCCCCCCGGGGCGGGTCGATGAGCACGGGACCGAACAGGCACTGCTCGTCACCGGCCCCGGCGCCGGCGGCCTCACCAGCGGCCGGGAAGAACAGGGTCGGCACGCCGAAGCCTCCGGCTGCCACCACCTTGTCGTGCTCGGTCCTCACCTCGTCGTGAGTGGTGGGATCGGCGATCGAGGCCTCGACCAGATCGGGATCGAGCCCCAGCTCGGCCAACAGGTGGCGGGCCACCGCCGGCTCGTGGGGCTTGTGCCCGTCCTCGTGCAGGGCCTTGCCGGTGACGGCGTACCAGCGGTCGAGGTGGTCCATGTCCATGCGCCGCAGCAGGGCCCCGATACGCATCATCGACCAGCCGTAGCTCCACTCCCGTTCCCACGGATGCTTCTTGCTCTCCTGGCGGTTGATCTCCTCCAGTGAGAAGAACCGCCAGTTCACGGTGAGCCCCACGTGGTCCCGCACCTCGCGCATCCACAGCGACGTCTGGTAGGCGAATGGGCACATGACGTCGAAGTGGAAGTCGACGGTGGTGGGACGGGCGGCCATGAGCGGCACCTCCGGCTCGTGGGTCTGCTGGCGCCAGCTTGGCGGCCCGCCCGCCTCCGGGCAAGCTCCGCGCGCCACGGTCAGGCGGCACCCTTCGACGGAGGCAGCACGTCGGCCAGCAGCGTGTCCCAGTCGGCGATGCCACAGCCGTCGGCCCGGTCGACCGTGGTGTCGACGGTCTCGCCGTTGATCTCGCCCGTGATCGTGGCCACGTCGGGCCCACCGTAGATGTCGGTGCAGGCCTGGCCGGCCGGGGCCCCAGTGGTCAGCCGCTCCAGGACGTCGGCCTCGCCCAGCTGGGTGCAGGCCGCGGCGCCGTCGACGCCGTCGACCTCGGGGGTGACGGGGAACGTGTCGCCCATGCAGCCGATGGTGTAGCTCACGGGATCGGCGTCGGGCCGGGTGATCTCGATCTCGATCGTGCCGATGGCCCCCACACCTCCGCCGAGAGGACCGTCCGCCCCGGGTTGGGTACCAGCGGGGTCCGTACCGCCGGCACCGGTACCGGCGTTCGTTGGCTCGCTGTCGGATCCGCATGCGGCGAAGGCGAGGCTGATAAGCAATGAGGCGGCACCGGCCACCAGGTGGAATCGTGTCATCATCTCTCTTGGACGACGGTAGCGCCTGCCGGGTTCCCGTTCTCCCCGAGGGGAACGTGGAGACTGTCCTTCGAGCGCCCGGTGCCAGCGGGTTACGATGCGGCCATGGTGTTCCATCATCGGCTCGGGCCCGAGCTGACCGCCGCGGAACTCCACGCCGTTCTGGCCCTCCGGGTGTCCGTGTTCGTGGTGGAGCAGGCCTGCCCCTATCCCGAGGTGGACGGGCGCGACCTCGACGCCGACACCGGCCACCGGTGGCTGGCCGACCACGCCGGCATCGTCTGCTACCTGCGCACCCTCCACGAGCCGGACTACGGCGGAGCCGTCCGCATCGGGCGGGTGGTGACCCGGGCCGACCGCCGGGGCGAGGGCCTGGCCGCCCGGCTCCTGGACGACGTCCTGACCGGTACCGACGCCGCCGGCCACCCCACGGTGCTGGCGGCCCAGACCCGACTGCAGCCGTGGTACGAAGGCTTCGGCTACGCCGTCACCGGGCCTGAGTTCCTCGACGACGGCGTTCCCCATGTGCCCATGCACCGCCCGGCCCGGCCCATCGGCCCGAAGGCGGAGCCGGGGGACCTCAACCAGCCGGCCCTGCCGGGAAAGGGAGCGACATGCTGATCGATCTGCTGGTCGAGGGGTTCCGGGCGTCGTGGCTGCCGTCGTCGCTGCTCCTGATCATTCCTGGCGTCGCCGCGCTGCTGGCGGCCCAGGAGCGGTTCTCCAACACCTGGCTGGGCTACGCCTTGGCCGCCGGCGTGGTGAGTTGGCTCCGCTTCACCGGGATCGTCGGCTCCTGGCCGCTGCTCGGGGTGGCGCTGGCCCTGGCCGCCGCCGGCGTGGTGCTGATGGCGGCCCGGGTCGACACCGGCCGGGTGGTGGGCTCGATCGGCGGCACCCTCGCCGGCGCCGCCGGGGCCCTGCTGTGGCAACCGTTGGTGGGCCGGCACCTGGGCCTGTTGCTGGTGGACCTGAAGGGCCGGGGCTTCCCCGGTGCCTTCAACCTGGCGGCCTACCTGCTCGGCGTGCTGTGGTGGCTCATCGCCCTGGCCGTGGTGCTCGGGGCGCAGGCCTGGGTGGGTCGCAAGGCCCCCGGCCCGCTGAGCGGCGTGGTGGGCCGGATCAAACTGGCCCAGTCGTGGACCGGCGGCACCGTGCTGGCCGTGCTGGCCCTGATCGCCGCCCTGGGGGCGAACGACGACGTGGCCAGCCGACTCATCGAGTGGAGCCTGTAGGCCCCGCCACCGGCAGCATCACCACCCGCTCCCCCACCGTCAGGTCACCCAGGGTCACCGGCCGCCCGAGCCGGGCGCTGTGGGGGCGGCCCGGGCCC
>CADEDH010000001.1:175032-178404 GCA_902826025.1 uncultured Actinomycetes bacterium | reverse complement strand
ACTGCGCGACGGAACTCGCGCCCCGTGCACCTTCTGCGTCGCGAAAACCCCTTAAAACGGGGGTTTTCGTGACGCGGAACGGTGCCGTGTCGCGGATTCGTCGCGCAGTTCGACGGCGTGGGGGTGGGGCGGGGTCAGCCGGCGAGAGCGACGGCGGGAGCGGCCGAGGCGGCCAGGCGCCACACCCGGGCCGGAGCGGGCGGCGGCGACACCAGCCGGCGGGCGGCCTGGGCCGGGTCGAGGTGGGGATGGTCGGACCGGAAGTGGGCCCCCCGGCTCTCGGAGCGGGCCAGCCCGGACGACAGCACCAGCCGGGCCACGGTCAGGGCCGATCGGGCCCGGGGGTCGGCGGCGGCTTCGCCGTCGAGTCCGGCCAGGGCGTCGAGCGCCGCCTCCATGCCGTCCCGGTGGCGGACCACGCCGGCCCCGTCCCACAGAGCGGCCCGGACCAGGTCGAGCACCGACCCCGCACCAGCGGCGGAGCCGCCCGGCAACACAGCCGAGCCGCCCGGGGACACGGCAGAGCCGCCCGACGACACAGCGGAGCCGCCCGGGGACACGGCCGAGTCGGCGGGGAGCCAGAGCGGGCCGTCGGCTGAGCGGGCGTCTCCGGTGGCCACTGCATCGGCCACCCGGCGGCCCATGACCAGCCCCTCGAGCAGCGAATTGGAAGCCAGGCGGTTCCCGCCGTGCAGCCCCGACGATGCGACCTCGCCGGCGGCCCACAGGCCGGGCCGGGAGGTGCGGCCCCGGTCGTCCACCGCCACCCCGCCCATGCAGTAATGGGCGGCCGGTGTGACCGGCAACAGGTCGACCCGAGGATCCAGCCCATGCTCCATGGCCAGGGCGAACACTGTCGGGAACCGGAGGGGGAAGGCATCGCCGACGGCCGAGCGGGCGTCGAGGCACGGCGCCAGGCCGTCCTGGAGCTGGCGGTAGTTGGCCCGGGCCACCACGTCCCGAGGGGCCAGCTCGGCGTCGGGGTGCTCGCCCACCATGTACCGCTCACCCCGGCTGTTCACCAGCACCGCACCCTCGCCCCGCAGGGCCTCGGTGAGGAGGGGCAGCCGGGCCGCCCAGGCAACATCAGCAGCGGCGCCGGAGGCGGCCCGGGTGACATCGAGGGCGGTGGGATGGAACTGGACGAGCTCCAGGTCGGCCACGGTGACCCCGGCCCGGGCGGCCAGGGCGATACCGGCCCCGATCACGTCGGCCGGCACGGTGGTGCGGGCGAAGCAGTGGCCGTAGCCGCCGGTGGCCAGGATCACGGCCGGGGCCAGCAGGGCCTGGCGCCGGCCGTCGGGCCCGGCCACCACCACCCCCACCACCCGCTCGCCGCCGGGGCCGCCCCGGATCAGGTCGAGGGCGGTGGTGTGCTCGGCCCGCTCGATGCCGGCTCGGGCCCGCACGGCGGCGGCCAGCGTGGCCACCACGGCCGCCCCGGTGGCGTCGCCGTTGGCGTGGACGATGCGGCGCCGCGAGTGGCCGGCCTCCCGCCCCAGGGCCAGGGCGCCGTCGCCGGCCCGGTCGAACCCGATGCCCAGGGCCACCAGCGTGTCGATCACGTCGGGCCCACCGTCGGCCAGGATGCGGGCCAGGCGGGGGTCGCCGATACCGGCGGCCACCGCCACCGTGTCGTCGGCGTGGAGCGACGGATGGTCGTCGGCCCCGATGGCGGCGGCCACGCCGCCCTGGGCCAGAGGGCTGGAGCCGGCGGCACCCACCCGGCCCTCGGTCACCACCACGCAGCCGACGCCGTGGGCGTCGAGCCCGAGGGCGGCCGACAACCCGGCCACCCCGGCTCCCAGCACCACGGCCGGAACCCGGCGAACCGGGAGCGACTCCCCCGCCGTCTCCAGCCGCAGGCGACCCGCCGGGCCGAACGGCAGCCCGCTGCCCCCGGTCACCGGGCCACCGGGGCGCCCACCGCAGTGACGGACGGGGCGGCCGAGATCTCGAGCATCCGGTCCACCGAGCGGCGGGCCCGGGCGGCCACGTCGGCCGGCACCAGCACCTCGGTGGTCATGGTCTCCAGCGACCGGCGGATCTTGTCGAGCGTGATCCGCTTCATGTGGGGGCACAGGTTGCAGGGCCGGATGAACTCGACGTCGGGCACCTCGACGGCCACGTTGTCGGACATCGAGCACTCGGTGACCATCACCACCCGGTTGGGGCGGTTGCCCTTCACCCAGTTGATCATCCCCGAGGTGGAGCCGACGTAGTCGGCCTCGGCCAGCACGTCGGGCGGGCACTCGGGGTGGGCGATGATCGAGATGCCCTCGAACTGGGCCCGGTAGTCGCGCAGCTCGGCCCCGGTGAAGCGCTCGTGCACCTCGCACGCCCCCTGCCACCGGATCACCTGCTTGGTGGTCTGGGTGGCCACCCAGGCCCCGAGGTACTGGTCGGGCAGGAAGATCACCCGGTCGCCGGGAAGCGACTCCACCACCTGCAGGGCGTTGGACGAGGTGCAGCAGATATCGACCTCGGCCTTCACCTCGGCCGTGGTGTTGACGTAGCAGACCACCGGCACCCCGGGATAGCGCTGGCGCAGCAGCCGGATGTCGGCGGCGGTGATCGACTCGGCCAGCGAGCAGCCGGCCTCGGGATCGGGGATGAGGACGGTCTTGTCGGGGCAGGTGATCTTGGCCGTCTCGGCCATGAAGTGGACGCCGGCCAGAACGATCACGTCGGCGTCGGTGCGGGCCGCCTCCTGGGCCAGGGCCAGGGAGTCGCCGGTGATGTCGGCCACCGTGTGGTAGATGTCGGGCGTCATGTAGTTGTGGGCCAGCACGATGGCGTTGCGCTCGATCTTGAGGGCGTTGATGGCCTCGATCGTGGGCTGGAGCGCCGCCAGCTCCTCGGCCGGTATCTGCCTGAGGGCCGGTTCGGCCGATACCTCGAGCTTGATGCGGGCCGACGGTGACTTCGGCGAACCGGTGGCGGTCATTGGGTGCTCCGTCCTGTCGACGACGAGCGAGCTTCCTTATGCTCGACTTGAGCATAATAATACTCATCCTGAGCACAAGTGCAAGGGGTTCCGGACACCCGGCGGTCACCTCCCGTTCAGGAGGCGTAGACGGCGGCCAGCTCCCCGGCGATGCGGGCCAGATGCAGGCGCACCCCGGGGGGCGACAGCACCTCCACGGCCCGGCCGAACCCGGCGATCTCGGCCGCCAACGAGTACTCGTTCCAGGCCCGGATCTCCAGCTCGGCCCGGCCGTCGGGCCCGGCCGCCCCTACCCGTACCCGGTCGCCCAGGATGCGTCGCAGTATGCCCATCATCGACGGCTCGACCAGGGCCCGGGCCTGGACCGGGAGGCGGATCTCGTCGACGTCGGCGGTGATGGCGGCCCACGCCTCGGCCAGGTCGAA
>CADEDH010000001.1:149753-174932 GCA_902826025.1 uncultured Actinomycetes bacterium | reverse complement strand
GCCCGCACCAGCTTGCGCAGGGCGGCCCGCAGCTCGGGGGTGGCGGCCCGCGGCCCGGCCAGCACGAACAGGGCCCGGGTCTCGGTAGCCGACAGGCCCGACAGGTCGGTTTTGCCGTCGCCCAGCAGGTGCCAGCCCCCGCCCCGGCCCTGGGTGGAATACACCGGCAGGCCGGCCATCGACAGCGACTCCAGGTCACGCCGGGCCGTGCGCTCGCTCACCTCCAGCTCGTCGGCCACCTCGGCCGCCGTCACCTTGCCCTTGCGCTGCAGGAGCAGCAGCACCGCCACCAACCGATCGGCTCGCATGAATCCGAGTTTCTCAGATAAACCGGTCAACAGGTGACCGGTTATGAGTGTCAGTGTCGACGGCATGACCACTCAGCAGATCCCCCAGACCCTCCCCGCCGACCCCCGTCCCCAGTTCGCCTCCGCCTTTGCCACCGCCGGCAAGGTGATCGCCGGCATCCGGGCCGACCAGTTGGCGCTCCCCACCCCGTGCGATGACCTGGACGTGGCCCAGCTGCTCAGCCATCTGCGGATGGTGGCCGATCGGGTGGCCCGCATGGTCCGCAGCGAGGAGCTGTTCGACCACGTCACCGAGCCGCCGCCCCCGGCCGACGGCGACAACACCCGCTGGTGGAGCGAGGCCGGCGATGCCATCACCGCCGCCTGGACCGACCAGCGCCTCACCGAGCCGGTGGTGCTGCCCTGGATGCAGGGCACCGGGGCCGATGCCCTGGCCGGTTACGTCAACGAGGTCACCGTGCACACCTGGGACCTGGCCCGGGCCACCGGCCAGGACGTGGCCTGGGACGACGAGGCGGTGGCCGTGGGCCTCGCCGCACTACAGGCCGTGCTCCCCGGCGCCGGCCGCACCGCCGGGTTCGAGGCCATGCGAGCCGAGATGCCGCCGGAGATGGCCGACTTCGAGCTGCCGTTCGCCGAGCCGGTGCCGGTGGCCGACGACGCTCCCGTCATCGACCGCTCCGTTGCCTACAACGGCCGCAACCCGGCCTGGACCGTCCAGCCCTGACACGCCCCCCACCCCGACCCGGAACTCTGACATGGCAGGCCGCCAGCCGGTACGCCACGTCAGAGTTCCGGGTCGAGGAGCGAGGATCAGGCCCGGACCCAGGGGGTGCCGACGCCGGGCCGGGGCCGCTCGCCCAGCACCTCACGCCGGAAGCGGAACAGCTCGGCCGGGCGGCCGCCGGTGCGGGCCAGCTCGCCCGTGCCCTCCACCAGCCCGGCCCCCTCCACCAGGCGGCGGAAGTTGCCCTTGTGGAGCCGGATCCCGGCCAGGGCCTCCACCACCTGCTGCAGCTGGAGCAGGGTGAAGCGGGCGGGTAGGAGCTCGAACACCACCGGCCGGTAGGTCAGCTTGCCCCGGAGGCGGCCCAGGGCGGTGGCGGCGATACGGCGGTGGTCGAGGTACATCGGGCGCGACGCCACGCCCGGCGCCTCCCCGCCGTCGGGACGCCACCGCGTCTCGGCCGACTCGAACAGCAGGCCCACCTCGTACAACAGCTCGTAGCGCTCCAGGGCCCGGACCCCGTCGAAGGGGAGGCGGGGGCCGCCGAACGCCATCCGCACCCGCTCGGCCCGGAAGCGGCTCTCGTCGCCCCCGGCGTCGACGAAGCGCTGGAGGGCGGGCAGGATGACCTCGTCGATCATGGCCGGGCGGCCGTCGCGGTGGTCTTCCCAGGGGAAGAAGTCGTACACGTCACGCCAGGAGGCGCCGGCCGACGGGCTGCCCTCCCGCACCAGGGCCAGGTAGGCGATCGACAGCTGGCGCACCTCGTCGTCGGAGCCAACGCCGTCGGCGCTGCCGAGGCTGCCGGGGCCCCGTTCCCGGTCGCCGAAGGTGTAGAGCTGTTCCACGTAGCCCACGTCGAGGCCGGTCTGGTCGAGGACCCAGCGGCGCAGCGCCATCTCCAGCGTGCGGTCTCGGGATTGGAACGGGCCCGAGGGCAGGGCCGGCATGCCGGCCGGGCCGTCGATGGTGAGCAGGCGGGGCGCGTCGTCGGTGACGGCCACGATGACGGCGTCGAGGCTGATCTCAATCGGAATGGAGCTCACCACCACGGCCGAGGATAGGCCGCCGGTAACCCGTCGGTCGGGAGCCAGCCTTCAAGCCCGCCCCCGATCGGCTGCCCTCAGCCCTCAGCCGACGCCGCCGCCCGATCGTGGGCCACGGCGTCGAGCAGCTCGTACTCGGCCTCGGTGTCCATGGCGTCCTCGAACTGGATCACCCGCATCTCCTCGAACCGCTGACGGAGCCAGCCGTTGTTGGCATCGAGGAGGCCGAGGCGCTTGCAGTTGGGCACGATCTTGGCGAACAGGAGCTGCTGGAAGGGATCGTCGTTGGGGTCGGCGGCGGTGAAGGTGCGGATCGCCTCCTTCACGTCCACCCCCACCCGCTCCCACACCTCCTGGCGCTGGAACCGGTCTCGCATGCGTATGGCAGCGTCGTAGGCGAACTCCTGGCGCTCGAACAGCTCGGCCTCGGTGAGCTCGCCGTACAGCTCCTTCAGGCTGATGAGGCCGAAGGCCACGTGGCGGGCCTCGTCGCTCATCACGTAGCGCAGGAGCTGGCGCAGCAGGGGGTCGAAGGTCTGGTTGGCCATGTTGCCGAAGGCGGCCAGGGCCAGACCCTCCACCATCACCTGCATGCCGAGATAGGTCATGTCCCAACGGTGATCGTTGATGATGTCGTCGAGCAGGGCCTGGAGATGGGTGTTGACCGGATACCAACCCGACAGCTTGGTGTCGAGGTAGCGGGCGAACACCTCGACGTGGCGGGCTTCGTCCATCACCTGGGTGGCGGCGTAGAACTTGGCGTCGATCCAGGGCACGGTCTCCACGATCTTGGCCGTGCACACCAGCGCCCCCTGCTCGCCGTGGAGGAACTGGCTGAGCACCCAGTTCGACGTCTCGATCTCCAGGTTCAGCCACTCCCGCTCGCCCCAGCGCTCGAAGCTGGTGCCTGTGATGTCCACCCCGAGCTGCAGGAGCAGCTCCCGGTTGGGGATGCCGGCCTGGCGCACCAGGGCCTCCTGGTCCACGTCGATCGACCAGTCGAGGTCGGTCTCGCCGTCCCACTGGGAGTGCTTGGCCTTCTCGTACAGCTTGGTGAGGGCGGGGCGGGCGCCCTTGTTGTAGTCCCAGGTGAAGATGGTGTCGGCGTTGTTCTCGACCTGGCGGATGGCGGCGCTCCGGTCGGCGTTGCTCACCGCCAGGAGTTCGAGGTGCTCGTCGGTGAGGGCCATGGCGGCTGCTCCTGAATGGATCGGCGACGGGTCCCCGCTGGCCCGCCTTCCACGTGGTGGCGTTCGGCCCACCTTACGCTGTACGGAGGGTCCAGGCAAGGCGCCGCATCCCTGTTCGCTACAGCACCTGGGTTCGGCCCGGTGCGCTGGCCCCGATCTCATTCGGGTTGGACGCCGACTCGGTGCGCGCGGCAACCCACCGGCGGGGCAGGACCAGGGCCGAGGGCCCGGCTGGCCTCAGCCTGACTGGAGGCGGCGGGGCAGACGGTGGCGCAACCGGGGATCTTCGTGGGGCCGGGGTCGGCCGATGGCGATCCCGGCGAGGTAGGCGGCCGCGGCGGCCGACGCCTCACCCTCGGCCGTCAGCCCGTCGGGCACCAGACCGTCGCTTCCATGGGCGGCCGGGCCGCCGGCGGCCCGGCTGACCAGGGCCACCGTGGGGCGCAGCGACCACAGCGGCTCGAGCATCGGCCGGTGGAGAGCCATCTCCACCACGGCCGGGCACCGGGCCAGGATCCCGCCCAGGCGGTAAACGGCGTCGACGTCGTCGGTGCCGGGGTGGGCCGGCAGGCGCCAACCGGCGTGGGTGACCGCCACGGGGAGCCCGAAGGCGGCGCAGAAGCGGGCCAGTCGCCCCAGCTTGGTGGCGGCGGCGGCGTCCAGCACCGTGCCGTCGGCCAGCTCGGCCCACCCCACCACGCCGGCAGCCAGCCCGCTGGGCGACCCCGCACCGCCGGCAGGGGGCGGCGGCGCCAGGACGGTCGACACCGATGAGTGCCAGCGGGGCCACAACCCGAACGACCAGGGCTCCGCTCCCCCGCCGGGGGCCGGCAGCTCGTCGGTCCAGCTCGCCGGGAGCCGGTCCAGGGCTCGGCCCACCTCGGCCAGGGCGGTCGGCAGGTCGGGGCAGTGGGCATCGGCCAGCCCGGCGGCCAGGGCGTCGTCGCCGGCCAGGCCGTCGATGGCGGCATCGGGGCCGGCCAGCAGCACCAGATGGCACCAGCCGGCCTCCAGCGCGGCTTGATCGACCAGAGGGTGGGTGACGATGGCGACCTTCAGGATCCGCTCGGCCGACTCGACCTCGAAGTCGAGATCGAGCCCGTAGCCGAACCGCACCGCCTCGGCGCCGACGAAGGTGCCGACCTCCAGTCGGTTCGCCCCCAGCACCTGCACGATCGGGGCGCCCTGGGCCAGGGCGTGGTGACGCATGCGGCCCGCCTTGGCCGATCCCGCACCGCCCCGCACCGGGCTGCCCAGGGTCGGATCGTCGGCGGCCACGAATACCAGCCGGCCCCGCCGCCGGCCCCACCCGGCCACCAGGCCGTCGGCCGGGATGGTGTCGGGGGCGGCGTCGTCGATGGTGTCGCCTCCCCGATAGGAGGTGCCGGCCCTGCGGGCCAGGGTGCCGGTCTCGGTGAACGAGCCCGGGTCGAGCCAGGCAGCCACGGCGTCGCGCACCGGGCTGGGGCTGAGGCCGACGGCCCGGTCGGCGTCGATCTGGCCGGCCAGCTCGCCCCAGTCGTCGACGTGGCGCAGCACCACCGGCCGCCGGGGCGCCATCCCGGCCCCCTCGCCGGGCAGGGTCTGCCCGCTCACCGGGCCGCCACCTCCTGGCCCGTGCCGTAGGCCCGCCGACCCCGGAGCAGCTCGAGCGCCTCGATCAGGCGGGCCCGGGTCTCGTCGGGGTGGATCACGTCGAGGAGGTCGCCCTCGGTGGCGGCCCGCAGAGCGGCGGCCAGGCGGGCGATCTCGACCGGAGGAAGATCGGGCGGAGGCGGGGTGAGCGAGAGCTGGGCCCGGGGCCAGGGCAGCACCAGATCGGCCCGGGCGCCGACGGCACCGAGCACGGTGGCGCCCAGGCCCACGGCCCGCCCCACCACCACGGCCAGCTTGGTCACCTCGGCCCGTCGGGCCCGGGCCGCCGCCCGCCGCAGGGTCTCCCGGCTGGCGGCCTGAGCCGGGATGGCCACCCCGGCGGTGTCGACCAACGACACCCAGGGCCGCCCGCCCCGCTCGCACCAGTCGAGCAGACGTTCCACCCGGGCACAGCCGGCCGGGGTGAGGCGGCCACCGTTGCCGTCGGGGCACGAAACGGTGAGGCCGACCGAGCGGCCGCCAAGCCGGGCCACGGCGGTGAGCACCTCGGGGGCGGCGCCGGCGGCCAGCTCCACCCATCGGCCGCCGTCGACCACGGCGGCCAGCACCGCCCGAGGGTCGTAGGCGCCGTCGATGGCGAACGGCACGACGTCGATGAGGGACGGTCCTGCGAGGGCGTCGATGCTGCCCGCCTGATCACTGCCCGCCTTATCGCGGCCGGCCTGATCATCGGCGGCGGGCGGGGCCGGGTCGTGGGGTTGGCCCTCGGGCAGGCTGTCGGAGCAGAGGTCGAGGAAGCGGCGGACGAGATCGGCGGCGGCGGCCTCGTCGAGCTCGTCGTGATCGGCTGGTCCCGCGTCGCCCACCAGCAGGCCGAGGTCGGCTCCGGTCAGGGCCCAGGGCGAGCTGGCGGCCACCACCACCGGCCACGGGCGGACCACCGCCCCACCGGTGGCGCCCGGCGCACCGGGCGCCGATCGATCAGCGGGTCCTGGCGGGCCGACGACGACGAGCAGCGGGGTTCCCCGTTGGGCGGCCACGGCCCGGGCCTCCGCGGTGAGCGCCTGGGCCACCGTTACCGGGCGACCGGTGCCGTCGAGACGGGCCATCGGCAGCCCACCGCCCGGTGGGGGCACGGGCAGGCCGAGGGCGTCGAGCAACCGGGCCGGGTCGAGCCCGGCGGGGCCGGAGCCCGGGGAGGCGGCGGAGCCGGAGGAGGCGGGGGACGGGACGGTCATGCCGTGTCGAAGCTCCTCCGGGTGCGCAGGTGGTCCCGGCGCCGCCCCTCGACCATGGCCAGCGCTCCGGCCAGGTGGGCCCGGGTGTCGGCCGGGTCGATCACGTCGTCGATGCGGAAGTCGTAGGCCGCCCAGCGGGCCTGTGACATCTTGCGGTAGCTGGCGTACAGCTCCAGCTGACGCTCCTCGCTCAGCTCGCCCTGAGCCAGCTCGTTGCGCAGCAGGGTGGCCACCCCGATCTCGGGGGCGGCCAGGCTGATGGCGCCCGAGGGCCAGGCCACCACATGGTCGGCCCCCACCGCCCGGCCGCCGAGCAGCCAGGTGGAGAAGCCGTAGGCCTTGCGCACCAGCACTGTCACCATGGGCACGGTGGCGCCGTAGGCCGTGTTCATCAGCCGCACCACCTGGCGCAGCGCCCCCTCCCGCTCCGAGTCGGGCCCCACGATGAAACCCGGCTGGTCCTGGAGGAACACGAGGGGGATGTTGTAGGCGTTGCAGATCTGGGCGAAGCGGACGGCCTTGATCACGGCCTTCACGTCCACGATCCCACCCAGGTGCCGGGGCTGGTTGGCGATGATCCCCACCGTCCAGCCGTCGATCCGGGCGTAGCCCGTGATGATGTTGCGGGCGTAGCGGGGGCGGAGCTCCAACAGGTCGCCGTGGTCGACGATCGTGCGTACCAGCCGGCCCATGTCGTAGGGCTTGCGATGGTCGAGGGGCACGAGGTCGGCCAGCTCGGGAGCGGCCCGGTCGGCCGGGTCGCCGGTGACGACCCGGGGCGGCAGCTCCCACGAGCTCGACGGGAAGAAGCCGAGGAAGCGGCGGACGGAGGCGATGGCGTCAGCCTCGTCGGGGGCCACGTGGTCGATGAATCCGGTGGCGGTGGCGTGGACGTCGCCCGAGCCGAGGTCCTGGGGTGTGGCCTCCACCCCGATACCACCCTGCACCACCGGCGGACCGGCCAGGGCCATGGCGGCGGTGCCGTCGGCCAGGGTGGAGAACTCGGCGTCCATCGTCTGGAACGAGGCGGCGCCCAGAGCGGTGCCGAGCACGGCGCACACCACCGGGGTGCGGCCAGTGCTCTGCCAGGGAGCGACGGGAGGCGACGTGCCGGCCGACCCCCCTCCGCTGGCCCCGGCGAACTGGGCCCCCATCATCGACTGGAACCGGTTGGCCGACGACTCGAGCAGGAGTACCAGGGGGTAGCCGTTCTGGGCGGCCAACTCCCGGATGCGGGCCGCCTTGCGGTTGCCGCCCGGGCCCCGGGCCCCGGCCGTGATCGTGCCGTCGTCGGCCACCACGAACACCGTGCGGCCCGCCACCCGGCCCCAGCCGGTGACCACGCCGTCGGCCGCCGCCTCCCGGTCGGGCCGGCCCGGTACCTCCACGATGCCCGTGACCAGCTCGCCCAGTTCCCGGAAGGTACCGGGGTCGAACAGGAGGTCGATGCGTTCGCGGGCCGTGAGCTTGCCCCTGGCGTGCAGACGCTCGATGGCGGCCGGGCCGCCGAGCTGGCGGCCCGCCTCCCGGCGGGCGGCCAACGCCGCCAATGCCTCGTCCCACCCTCCAGCGGCCGTCATCGGCGCCGACCCTAGTGGAGCCACCAGGCGCGTACGAAGCGATCGGGCCGAGGCCCGCCCCATCGCCGGCCCCCATCGCCGCCCCCCATCGCCGCCACCACCGATGTCCGGCGGTTCAGGCGCCGGGGTGGCCGCCGCCAGCCACCCGCTGGTGCGCCTCCTCCAGCGCCTCGGCGAAGCCGGGGCTGACGGTCTGCAGGACCGACCGGGCCGAGCGCCCCAGGGCCAGCAGATCGTCCCGTCCCAACACGTCAACCACGAGGCGCCGGGCCTCCCGCACGTGGCCGGGGGCGATCTCCTCCAAGCGGGCGAAGCCGGTGTCGGTGAGCCGGACGTCCATCTGGCGGCCGGTGCCGGCCGCCCGCCGTTCCACCCACCCCTTCGACGCCAGCCGACTGACGGCGTGGGACATCCTCGACAGCGAGCCAGTGGCGGCCAGGGCCAGCTGGCTCATGGCCATCGTGCGGTCGGGCGATTCGGACAGGCCCACCAGGATCATGTACTCGAAGCGGTTGATCCCGGCGTCCCGCTTGAGCTGGGCATCGAGCGCCGCCGGCAACGCCTCGACCAGAGCGACCAGGTGCATCCAGGCGTGGAGCTCCTCGTGGTCGAGCCACGGCACCTCGTCGGCGTGCACCTCGTCGGCCATGAGGCCAGCATACGGTCAGGAATGACTTGAACGTTCAAGTAGTTTCGCTAGCATTCACTTGAACATTCAACTCAAAGGGAGACACCATGAACATCGCACTGTGGATCGTGGCCGGCGTGCTGGCGGCAGCCTTCGCCGCCGCTGGCGGCATGAAGCTGGCCACACCGCGCAAGCAGCTGGAGCCGAAGATGGCGTGGGTGGCCGACGTCACCGACAGCCAGGTGAAGGCGATCGGCGGGCTCGAGGTGCTGGGCGCCCTGGGCCTGATCCTTCCCGCTGCGCTCGACATCGCCCCGGCCCTGACGCCCCTGGCCGCCGTCGGGCTCGCCCTCACCATGGCCGGCGCGGTGGCGGTGCACCTGCGCCGGGGCGACGGTGTGGCCGGCGCCGCCCCCGCCATCGTGCTCGGTCTACTGTCGCTATTCGTCGCCTGGGGCCGCTTCGGCCCCTACGCCCTCTAGAGAGGAGCCGGCCATGGCCGTCCCCGCGAGTGATCGACTCCCCACCTACTTCGTGTCCCACGGCGGTGGGCCGTGGCCCTGGATGATGGACCAGATGCCGGGCTGGGAACGCCTGCACGAGTCGCTGGCCGCCCTACCGGCCGATCTGGGCCGAACCCCCCGGGCCATCCTGTGTGTGTCGGCCCACTGGGAGGAGGCCGAGTTCACCGTGCAGACCAGCCCCAATCCCCCGATGTTGTACGACTACGGCGGATTCCCCGACTTCACCTACCGCATCCAGTACCCGGCCCCCGGCTCGCCCGAGGTGGCAGAACGGGTGGGCGAGTTGCTGTCGGGCGCCGGGATCCCGGTGGGCTTCGACGGCCGGCGGGGCTACGACCACGGCACCTTCTGCCCGCTGTACGTGTCGTACCCCGAGGCCGACGTGCCGATCCTGCAACTGTCGCTGCGGCACAACCTCGACCCCGAGGCGCACCTGGCCGCCGGCCGGGCCCTGGCCCCCCTGCGCGACGAGAACGTGCTGATCCTGGGGAGCGGCTTCAGCTACCACAACCTCGGCCAGTTCTTCAGTCCGGCCGCCGCCGAGCCCTCCCGGCTGTTCGACGACTGGCTGGCCGACACCATGCTGGGTTCGTCGACCGACGACCGGACCCGGCGCCTGATCGACTGGGAGCGGGCCCCCGCCGCTCGGGCCTGCCACCCCCGGGAGGAGCACCTGTTGCCCCTCATGGTGGCGGTGGGCGCGGCCGAGACGGAGGACGCCGTGCGGGTGTACCACGAAGACAACTTCATGGGCCGCCTGAGCTCCTCGAGCTACCGCCTCGGGGCCACCCCCGACCTGAACTGAGCCCCGGGGCGGGTGGCGCGCCCGACCCGGCCGGCCCCTCCCCGGCGCCGATCTGCCGAGGTGCGGACGTTCCCGATTTCAACCGACTACTGTCTGCCGAGCACGGTTGGCCGAGACGGCGGAGGCCTCCGACGGTTGTGACGCGAACGGGCGGATTCGAGAACTGCATGGCAGACGGCGGCTCATCGCGCCCCGGCGAGCCCCCGTGCGAACGGTGCGAACGGGGCGCACGGTGCGAAGGGTGAGGCGTTGAGCGGCGGGCGGATGGCCGCCGGGCCGCCTCCGCTGCTCCTGGGCGTCGAGATCGGCCGCCACCGGGTGCGGCTCGCCCTGCTCGATCCCGAGGGCAGGGTGGTCCACGACGCCGCCGAGGCCCCGATCGCCGGCGGCGAGGATGTGATCGAGCTGATGGCGGGGGCCACCAGCCGGGCGATCGTTGCCGGTGTCGACCGTCTCGGCCTCAACGCCACCACGCCGGTGCAGGTGGCGGCGACGATCGGGTTCCCCCACTGCGGCGTGGGCAGCGGGCCTGCCCTGCCGGAGTGGATCGTCGAGTTGAGCCGGGAGCTGGGCGAGGCGGTGGTGTGCAACGGCGATCACGGCATCTCCTACGCCCCGGTGCACTGCCTCGACTACGTCGACCAGGTGTTCAACTCGATATCGATGCGGCTCGACCGGGTGGAGCTGGCTCCGGTGGCCGCCGGGCGCACCCTGGGTCTGCTTCGATCGGGCACGCTGACGCTCGGGTCGGGGATCGCCTGGTCGGCCCGGATCCTCGAGGGCGAGATGATGGAGGCCTTCGAGGTGAGCGGCGGGCCCGTCGACGACGCGCTGCACGTTGTCGCCAACGACGGGGCCCGGCCCGTCCAGGCCCTCGACGGCGTGTTCATCGACGAGACGCTGTGCCACGAGCGGGGGCTCTCTCCGGGGCTGCTGGCCCCGGCCGTCGGGGTTGCCCTGGCCCTGCTCAACCCACCGACGCAGAACCTCCTCGACGGGCGGCTCGTGGACGCTGCCGGGCGCCGGGCCGGGGCCGACCCCGGGCCCGCTGCGCCTCCGCCCCGCTCACCGATTCCCGCCCCCCGACCCGTCACCGGCCGCGGCGCCAGCGGCCCCCGTCCCCGGGCGGCCATGCCCAACCCCGATCCTGGGCCCGATCGGCTCCGGGCCGGCGGCGACCCCCGAGCCGCGTCGTCACCCACCGCCCGCCGTGTCCCGCCCGAACCCGCCAGCCGCCTGTCCACCGACATGCTCATTGGAGCGCTCCTGATGCTGACACTCCTGCTCGTCGTCGCCCTGGTGCTGCCATGACCGCCGTGAGCCGGCGCCGCGCCCGGTCCCGGCACCGGCGCCCGGTGGTGGCGGCCCTGTTGACGGTGAACCTGGTCCTGGTGGGGTTGAACCTGGCCAAGCGGGATCTGCTGCCGTTCGCCGACGGTGACGGGGGATCGGAGTTGGCCGGGGCCACCGACCCGACGGCCCCGGCAAACGACGGGGGCAGCACGACCGCCAGCTCAGCCGTGGTGGCCCCCGGCCCGGCCCGGACCGACGTGGACCGGTCGGGAGCCGACTGGCCCGGGGGCCCGGGCCCGGTGCCGGCCGGGGATCCGCCTCCTCGGCGGGCCACGCTGGGGGCCGACGGCCGGCTCCAGCTCACCGGCTCGGCCCCCAACTGGGGTGTGGCCACCAAGATCGCCCAGTACGCAGCGGAGAAGCTGCCGGGCGGGCCCGGCGCCGTCGACAACCTCGTCACCTGGCATCCCGACGCCCCGGCCGAAACCCAGTCGGGCGAGGTCGTCATGACCGGAGCGGCCACCTTCGCCCCCGGCGGGGCGGAGATCGATCCCGGCTCGTTCCCCGTGCTCGATCTGGCGGCCCAGATCATGGTGGCCCACCCCACCGTGTTCGCCGTGGTGATCGGGCACACCGACGACCAGGGCGACGAGGCGGTCAACGCCGAGTTGGCCTCCACCCGGGCGGCGGCCGTGGTCGACTACCTGGTGGGCAAGGGGGTGGTGCCGGGCCAGCTGGTGGTGGCGGCGGCCGGGGAAGACGATCCGCTGGCCGACAACCAGACGGCGGAGGGCCGCAACGCCAACCGCCGCACCGAGATCCAGTTCAAGAACTTCCTCATCTCCGACGCAAGCCTGGGAGGCCGGTCATGACCCGCCGTGGCCCGGCCCTGCTCACCGCCTCCTTCCTGCTCCTGGCCGCCTGCACCAGCGGCAACGATCAGACCCTCCCCGGCCCGGCGTCCACCTCGGCGCCGACCGGAGCCGTCACCGTCGGGCCGACCGGCCAGCCGGGCCAGCCCGGCCAGACGACGACACCCGCCACCGGCCCCCGGTGGGACATCGACGCCGCGCTGGCCGCCGACCCGAACTGCCCCAACCCCCTGTCGGCCGATCCCCTGGTGATCGGCTACGCCGCCGACCTGGGCGATCTGGGCGGCTTCGCCGACGGCCCGGCGTCGGAGACGGCCCGGCATCTGGCCAAGCTGATCAACTGCTCGGGCGGCATCGCCGGCCGAGCCGTGCGGGTGGAGGTGGCCGACATCTCCGGCACCCCCACCGACAGCCGGTCCGCCGTGCTCGGCCTGCTCCAGGGCGGGGCCCACGTGCTGCTCGGGCCTCCGTTCCCCGACCCCGGGTTCCGGGTGCTGCAGGCCACCCAGGGCCGCACGCCGGTGATCTTCACCGGCTCCACCGAGCCGGCCCTGGCCGACAGCACCGAGCTGTCGTACCTGGTGGCCTTCAACGACACCCAGGGGGCGTCGGCGGCGGCCCAGTTCGCCCAGGCCCGCAACTGGAGGACGGCCGTCACCCTGTCGAGCCCCGGGCCCTACTTCGGCTACAACGTGCGGGTCTTCACCAGCGCCTTCACCAGCGCCGGGGGCCAGGTCCTGGCCGACCTGCCGTTCGTGCCGGGAGAGCAGACCGACTTCGCCGACGCCGTGGCCCAGATCGCCCAGAACCCGCCCGACATGATCTACACCCCCATGCTGGCCGAGCAGCTGGTGGCGCTGAAGGGCCAGCTGGAGAAGGCGGGGCTGGACGATGTCGAGCTGGTGGGCAGCGACGCCTTCGAGGCCTCGTTCGGCTACCAACTGCCGAACATCGACGGCATCTACCACGTCACCCACGCCGACCCCGCTGCCGAATCCCGGTTGGAGAAGCTGATCGCCAGCTACACCGCGGCCACCGGCTCGCCCCGACCCGGCGCCCCGTCGATGGTGGCGCTCACCGGCGACGCCATCGCTGTCATCGCCGACGCCTATCTCCGGGTCAACTCCACCGACCCGGAGATGCTGGGGCGGTCCATCGCCAACAGCTCCGGCGTGCAGGGCGTCACCGGGGAGCTCTCCTACGGCAACTCCGGGGCGCCGACCAAGCCGATCTACATCCACCAGGTGGTGAACGGTCAGGCCACGCTGGCCTACAAGGTCGAGACCTGACCTCTCCTTCGGCCGGTGGCACCAGCCGCCGCCGGCCGGCTCAGCCCAGACCGAAGCCCTGGTCGGCCAGGAAGCGGGCCAGCTGGTCCCGTTCCCGGCGGGCCACCATGCGAGCCTTCTCCTCGGCCCAGCCGTAGGGGTCGGCAACACCCCAGCGGTCGACGTCGAGCTGCTGGTCGGGCGGCACCGGGCGGCCGGCGGCGGTGCGACGTCGGCTGTAGCTCGCCACCGCCTCGGTCTCGGCTACTTGGTCGGGCTGGTAGCGGTCACGGTGCACGGTCACGGTGGGGGGAAGCCGGGGCGAGAACGGCAGCAGCCGCTCGGGCCATCCCACGCACATCCCGGCCAGGGGGAACACCTGCTCCGGCAGCTCAACGGCGGTGGCCACGGCCTCGATGTGGTTGCGGACCACGCTGATGGGGCAGGTGCCCAGGCCCAGGCTCTCGGCCGCCCAGATGAAGCTGGCCAGGTGGATGGCGGCGTCGGCGGCGGCGTTGAGCACGGCGTCGAGGTGATCGTTGGCGAACGGCGTCCCGGCCTGCTGTGCCACCCGGCGGATGCGGCCGCTGTCGGCGCAGAACAGGAGGAACCGACCACACTCCTGGATCCAGGGCATGGTGGGGATGAGGTCGGCGATGGCCTGCCGCCGCTCGGGGTCGTCCACCACGATCACGCTGCACTGCTGGAGGTCGGACTTCGACGGGGCAGAGAAGGCGGCGGCCAGCAGCACGTCGAGCAGGGCGTCGTCCACCGGTTCACCGGTGAAACGGCGGCAGCTCCGGTGGCCGAGCATCGCCTCGATCGTGCCCGGCCCGGTGGCGCCCGAGCGCTCCCGGGCTGCGGCCAGCGCCGCGGTGTGGGCCGGGTCGGGTTCGGCGAAGGCGTAGCGGCGGGCCACGAGATCGGCCACGGACGGTACCGGCTCGGCCGGGGAGGGCACAGTGTCGGTCATGCCCGGATGGTATTCGCCGGAGGCGGGGCAGGCCCCGGCCGCCGACGGCGGTAGTGGCCCCGGCCGCCGGAGGCGGGCATGCTCTGGCCATGAACGGAAACGTCGATCACCGCTCCATCTCGTCGTCGGGCCACCGCATCCATGTGGCGGAGGCGGGCGACGGGCCGCTCGTGGTGCTGATCCACGGCTTCCCCGAGAGCTGGTACTCGTGGCGCCACCAGCTGGCCGACCTGGCCGATGCCGGTTACCGGGCGGCGGCCCTCGACGTGCGGGGTTACGGCCGCTCGGCCTCACCGGCCGACATCGAGGACTACGCCATGACCGCCCTGGTGGGCGACGTGATCGCCGTCATCGACGATGCCGGCCCCGAGCCGGCAGTGGTGGTGGGCCACGACTGGGGCGCCCCCATCGCCTGGAACACGGCCCTGCTGCGGCCCGACCGGGTGCGGGGCGTGGCCGGGCTGTCGGTCCCCTACAACCCGCGGGGCGACGTGCGGCCGCTCGACGGGATGCGGGCCCTGGCCGGGGCCGATTGGTTCTACATCGACTATTTCCAGGAGCCGGGTCGGCCCGAGGCCGAAGTCGAACCCGACCTGGAGCACTGGCTCAAGGGGATCTACTTCAGCATCTCCGGTGAGGCCGACCTGAGCGCGCCCTCAGCCTTCGTCTTCCCCCGGGGCACGCTGATGAAGGACCGGTTCCAGTACCCGCAGCCGGATCAGATGGCGTGGCTCCCCGACGACGACTTCGCCTATTTCGTTGGCGAGTTCGAGCGCACCGGGCTCACCGGCGGCTTCAACCGGTACCGCAACATCACCCGGGACTGGACCGAGCTGGCCCCCTGGCGTTTCGCCCCGATCACCGTGCCGTCGCTGTTCGTCGGGGGCGAGAAGGACGGCCCCACCATCCTCGGCCGCCGGGCCATCGAGCGTTTCGACAGCACCCTGCCGAACTTGCGAGGCAGCCACATCCTGCCCGGCTGCGGCCACTGGACCCAGCAGGAGCGGCCGGCCGAGGTGAGCCAGCTCCTCATCGAGTTCATCGGCGGCCTGAGCTGAGCGTTCTGACGCGTCCAGACAGCGCTGAGCGCAGTTTGGACGCGTAATTTCGTCGGGGCGGGGCAGGTGTCACAATCGGGCATGAGCAGCGCGAGCCCGATACGGATGGACGTGGCCGACCATGTGGCCCGGATCACGATCGACCGGCCGGAACGGATGAACGCCTTCGACGACCTCACCCACGTGGCCTTCAGCGCGGCGGTCGACCGGGTGGAAGCCGACGACGACATCTGGGTGGCCGTGATCACCGGGGCCGGCGACCGGGCCTTCTCGGCCGGGCGGGACCTGCGGTGGACGGCCGAGCTGAACGCGGCAGGGCCCGAGGCCCAGGCCGCCTCGGCCGCCCGGATGGCGGCGGCCACCCGCCTCCAGGATCGCTTCGACCTGACCAAGCCGTTCGTCGCCCGGGTCAACGGCCACGCCCTGGGCGGCGGGCTGGAGCTCGCCCTGGCCTGCGACATCATCGTGGCCGCCGATCACGTGCAGCTCGGCCTGCCCGAGCCTCGTCGGGGCCTGATCGCCGGGGCCATGGGTGTGCACCGCCTGCCCCGCCACATCCCCTACCACGTGGCCATGGGGCACCTGCTGACCGGCCGGCCCATGACTCCGGCCCGGGCCTACGAGCTGGGCCTGGTGAACGAGGTGGTGCCTCTGGCCGATCTCGACGCGGCGGTGGACGCCTGGATCGCCGACATCCTGGCCTGCTCCCCCATCGCCGTGCGGGCCACCAAACAGTCGGCCGTCGGCGCCCTCCACCTGTCGCTGGCCGAGGCCAACCGGTACGTGGCACCGTGGGAGGCCCGCCGCCGGGCGAGCGACGACGCCAAGGAGGGCCCGCTGGCCTTCGCCGAGAAGCGCCCGCCCCGCTGGACCGGCCGCTGATGACACCGGCACCGACCGCCGGCGCCCCTGGCCCGCTCGCCCCGCTGGCCGGGGTGAGGGTGCTCGACGTGGCCAACATGATCGCCGCCCCGTCGATGGCCGCCCTCATGGCCGACCTGGGGGCCGACGTGATCAAGGTCGAGCCCCTCACCGGTGACATCCTGCGCCAGTCGGTCCAGAACGATCCCGACGTGCCCGACCCCTACTGGGAGCTCGACAACCGGGGCAAACGGGGTATCGCCGTGGACCTGTCGCACCCCGACGGGGTGGCGGTGGTCCATCGGCTGGCGGCCACGGCCGACGTGTTCGTCACCAACTTCACCGTGGACCGCATGACCCGGTTCCGGCTCACGGCGGCCGACATCGCAACGGTGGCCCCCCGCTGCATCCACGCCTCGTTCTCCGGCTACGGCACCGTCGGGCCCGAGGCCAGTCGGCTGGCCTACGACATGACCGCGTTCTTCGCCCGGGGCGGGGTGCAGGGCCTGGTGAGCGATCCCGGCGGGCCGCCCCCGGCCTTCCGCCCGGGCCAGGGCGACCACACCTCGGCTCTGGCCCTGCTGTCGGCCACCCTGGCCGCCCTGCGCCTGCGCGACGCCACGGGCCAGGTCCACCCGGTGGAGGTGGCACTCCTCCAGGTGGCGAGCTGGACGCTGGCCAGCGACCTGTCGGTCACGCTCGTCACCGGCGCCGGGCCCGAGCGGCGGCCCCGGGCCCAGTGGCCCTCGCCCCTCACCTGCCGGTTCCGCTGCGCCGACGACCGGTGGGTGGCGCTGTGCATGCCCGGCCCCCGTGACTTCTGGCCCGCCTTCGCCGCCTGCGTTGGCCGCCCCGACTGGGTCGACGACCCCCGCTACGCCACCGCCGATGCCCGACGCGACAATGCCGTCGAGCTGATCGCCGCCTGCGACGAGGTGTTCGCCACCGCCTCCCGGGCCGTCTGGGCCGACCGGTTGGACGACGCCGGGCTCACCTGGGCCCCGGTGCAGTCGGCCGAGGACCTGGTGGATGATCCGGCCCTGCACGCCCTGGGCGGCCTGGTGCTGGTGGAAGACCATCCCACCGGTCCGTTCCAGACGATCGCCGCCCCCTTCCACGTCCACGGGGCCGACGTGGCCGTTCGGGGCCGGGCCCCCGAGCTGGGCGAGCACTCCCGGGATCTTCTGACCGAAGCGGGCTACGAACCGGCCGAAATCGACGGCCTGGTGACAACCGGAGTCATCGGCCAGAGCCCGACGCCAACCATCGACAGAAGCGATAGCTGACTCGACTCAGGGTGCTCGCGCCAGATAGCGTCTGATGTCGTGCGTAGCGCCAAGGACTTCTTCAAGCCACTGGCCGTCGGGGCCCCCGAACCGGTGCGTGACATCCCGTTCCGGCCCAGCCGGATGATCCATTTCTTCCCGCCGTCGAACGCCAAGATGGTGGCCAAGGTGCCCGAGATCGCACCGACGGTGGACATCCTGCTCGGCAACCTGGAAGACGGTGTTCCCGCCTCCGACAAGGAGGCGGCCAGGGCCGGGCTGGTGGAGGTGGGCAAGACCGTCGACATGGGGACCACCCAGCTGTGGACCCGGATCAACTCGCTCGATTCGCCGTGGTGCCTCGACGACCTGACCACCCTGGTGGGCGAGATCGGCGACCAGCTCGACGTGGTGATGGTGCCCAAGGTCGAGGGCCCGGAGGACATCCACTACGTGGACCGCCTGCTGGCCCAGCTGGAGGCGAAGGCCGGGCTCACCGAGCCCCTGCTGGTGCACGCCATCCTGGAGACGGCCCGGGGCGTGGCCAACGTGGAGGAGATCTGCGCCGCCTCGCCCCGCATGCAGGGCCTGTCGCTGGGGCCGGCCGACCTGGCCGCCAACCGCCGGATGAAGACCACCCGGGTGGGCGGCGGCCACCCCGGCTACCTGGTCCGCCACGATCCCGATCCGGCCGATCCCGACGCCCCCCGCATCACCTACCAGCAGGACCTGTGGCACTACACGATGGCCCGCATGGTCGACGCCTGCGTGATGCACGGGATCCTCCCGTTCTACGGCCCGTTCGGCGACATCGCCGACACGGTGGCCTGCGAAGACCAGTTCCGCAACGCCTACCTGCTGGGCTGCGTGGGGGCCTGGAGCCTGCATCCGAGCCAGATCGCCATCGCCAAGAAGGTGTTCAGCCCCGACCCGGCCGACGTGGCCCGGGCCCAGCGGGTGATCGACGCCATGGGCGACGGCACCGGCGCCATCATGCTCGACGGCAAGATGGAAGACGACGCCTCTGTCAAGCAGTGCAAGGTGGTGGTGGGGCTGGCCCGCCAGCTGTCCGATCGCGACCCCGAGCTGGCGTCGATCTACGGTTTCTGAGTTCCCGTTCCAGTGCTGAGGAGCAACCGATGAGCGACGACTTCCGCCCCCGCCGCAGCGTGCTGTACATGCCGGCGGCCAACGCCAAGGCCCTGGAGAAGGCGAAGACCATCCCGGCCGACGCCCTCATCTTCGACCTGGAGGACGCCGTGGCGCCGGACGCCAAGCCGGCGGCCCGGGAGTCGGCGGCGGCCGCCGCCTCGTCGGGCGAGTACGGCCGGCGGGAGCTCACCATCCGCTGCAACGGCCTCGACACCCCGTGGGGGGCCGACGACCTGGCCGCGGCGGCCGCCGCCGGCCCGGCGGCGGTGGTGATCCCCAAGGTGTCGAGCACGGCCTATCTGGCCGAGGTGATCAAGCGGCTGGAGGCGGCCGGGGCCCCCGACTCGCTGCGGGTGTGGGCCATGATCGAGACCCCCACCGCCATCTTCGACGTGCGCCAGATCGCGGCGGTCGACCGGGTGGCGGTGCTGGTGATGGGCAACAACGACCTGGTCAAGGAGCTGCGGGCCCGCCCCGTGCCCGGCCGGGCGCCGATCCTCCCCCACCTGGCCACCGCCGTACTGGCGGCCCGGGAGGCGGGCAAGGTGATCCTCGACGGGGTGTTCAACGACATCACCAACGCCGAGGGATTCGAGGCCGAGTGCCGCCAGGGGGCCGACCTCGGTTTCGACGGCAAGACACTCATCCACCCCGGGCAGGTCGACATGGCCAACACGGTGTGGGCCCCGTCGGAGGCCGAGGTCGACGAGGCCCGAGCCATCATCGAGGCCTTCACCGCGGCCGAGGCCGAAGGCAAGGGCGTGGTCACGGTCAACGGCCGGATGGTCGAGAACCTCCACCGAGACACGGCCCGCCGCACCCTGGCCGTGGCCGACGCCATCGCCGCTCTGGCCTGAGCGACGCTCCGGCGCCCCGCTCCCGACGCCTCCGCCGCGCAGTCGGCGGGGGCCGACGGGTGGTCGCCCGGATCGCACCGGTGCCCTGATCGCAGCCTGTTATGATTGCCAGGCGGCCCGGGCGGCCCCGGCCCGGGCGGGCAGAACGCGATCGGGGTGAGAACGAGGTGCGGACCGATGTCTATGAGCGCGCGACCCGACGGGGTGTGGCTCGGTGTGCTCGGCCCCCTGGCCGGCGGACCCGGCCCGGCTCCGCTGGGCGACGGCCCGGTGGCCCGCCTGTGCAGCCGTCTGCTCGTCGCCGCCGGCCGACCGATCAGCGCCGAGCAGTTGCGGGCCGACGTCTGGGAGGACACGCCAACCAGCCCCTCGATCGTCCGGGTCACCGTGCACCGTCTGCGCGCCGCCCTGGCCGGGACCGACTCCCGAGTGGTGGAACGGATCGAGCGGGGCGGCTGGGTGCTCCGATCGGCCCTTCTCGATGTCGACGCCACCCGCTTCGAATCGCTGCTCGACGCGGCCGCCGACCAGGCCCCTCCCGAGGCGCTGGCCACATTGGACGCGGCGCTCGGGCTCTGGCGGGGGAGGCCCTTCGAGGGCCTGGAGGACGCCGAGTGGCTGTGGCCCGAGACCCAACGGTTGGTCGAGCTACGGGAGAAGGCGCTCGACGCCCGGGCCGAGGCGCTGCTGGCCGCCCGGCGCCCCGACGACGCCATCCCCGAGCTGGCCGAGGCGGCTGCGGCCGCCCCCACCCGCGAACGCCGGTGGGCCGCCCTGATGGTCGCCTTCCACCGGGCAGGGCGGACAGCCGATGCCCTCCTCGCCTTCCGCCGCCACGAGGCGGCGCTGCACGACGAGCTGGGGATCGCCCCGTCGGCCTCGATCCGCCGGCTCGATCTCCGCATCCGGGACGACGACGGCAGTTCGGACGGACGGTCGCGCCCGGAACTGTTCGCCGAGGCCGACCCGTCGGTCACCGCTCGGCGGGCGGCCCGCTACCTGGCTGGTCGGGGCGTCCTGGACGAGGCGGCCCGCCAAGCCGACCGGGCCGTCCAACTGGCGGTGTCCGAGGCCGGCCGGGCCACCGCCCTGGTGATCCGGGCCGAGATCGCGACGGCGCAGAGTCGACTGGCCGAGGCAGCGGACAACCTGGCCGAGGCGGTGCTGCTGGCCCGCCGGCTGGGCGACGGCCCGCTGTTGGCCCGGGTGGCGCTGGTGCGGTTCGGCCACGGCATCGGCGCCTCGGACGAGGAGAGCCAGGACCTGCTGGCCGCCCTGCTGGAGCCGTTGACGCTGCTCGGCTCCCAGCGCCCGGAGCGGATCGAGCTCCTCTGTGCCGCCATGTTCGTCCTGCTCCACAGCTCGGGCGGCAGTGAAGCGCACCGGCTCCACCAGGAGGCCGCCTCGCTGGCCAGCACCCTGGCCTCCCCCCGGGCCCGGGCTCTGGCCCACATGGGCCAGGCCGTCGCCGACGACGCTCGGGGGGAGGCACCGGAGGTCCGGTTACCTCTGATCGCGGCGGCCGTCGCGGCGACCGACGACGGGGACGATCCCCGCCTGGCCCTGGCCGCCCGCTACCTCGATCTCCAGGTCCGGCTGGAGGCCGGCGACCTGAGGGGCATCGAGGCCGGGCTCGCCCGGTTCGAGGAGGTCGGGCGGGCGTCTCTGCTGCCCTTCGCCGCCACCCGGCCGTCGCTCGTGCGGGCCGGTCTGTTGCTGGCCCGGGGCCAGGTGGCCGACGCCCAGGCCCACATCGACGTCACCTTCGATCTGGCTGGCCGGCTCGGCGTGGGCTCGGCCCTGAACGCGGCCGTCAGCCAGCAGGCGCTGGTGCTGCTGGAGTCGGCCCGCTTCGACGACCTCCTCCAGCTGCTCGGCACCGGCGCCGGGCCCGGCGGCGCAGCCAGCCTGGCCATCGTCGCCGTCACCACCGCAGCAGCCGGTGACACCGACGCCAGCCGGACGGCGTTGGATCAGTGGCTCGACGCCGCGCCGGGCGAGGCGGCCTCGCCGTTCTTCCCGATCATGACGTGCCTGGCGGTGGAGGCCGCCGCCCGGTGCCGGCATCTCCCGGTGTTGGCCCTGGGCCGCCAGGCCCTCACCCGATTGACCGGGCGGTTCACCGCGCTCGGCGTCGCCACCCTCACCCTGGGCCCGGTCGACCGCTACCTGGCCCATTGCGCCGAGGCCGCCGACCAGCGGGCCGAGGCCATCGCCCTGGCCGAGGCGGCCCTCAGCATCGCCACCGAAGCCGGGGCCGAGGTGTGGGCGGCCCGTTGTGCGCTCGACCTGGCCAGCCTGCTCGATCTCGAGGGCGACGGGCCCGGCCGTGACCGGGCCCGGACGCTGCTGATGGCGGCCGCCGCCTCCCCGGCCGCCGCCACCTCACCCCTGCTGGCCCTGCAGTTGCAGCCCGTAGCGCCGGTGTAACGCGGCCGGGTTCTGCTCGGGGAGCTGATCGGGTTGCGGTCGGCGGGTCTGCCCCGTCGACCGCAAGCCCGGTCAGTGGCACACCCGACCAGCAGCAGAGAATCGAGACCTAGTCACATGAGACGGTTCCCCCTGTGGCTCACCGCCACGTCCCTCCTCCTGGCTGCGTCATGCGGCTCCAGCGGCGCCGACGACGCGCCGGCCGCGGCGCCCGACGCCAGCACCCCCTCCGGTGCCACCGCGGCCGCCACCAACCAGGGCCCGACCGGGTCCGCAACCGGCGAAGGGCCCGCCCTCGTGTTCGGCATCGACGGCTCCGGCTATCCCCCCGAGGTGACCGAGATCATCGGCTTCGACCCGATCGACGCCGGCTACGACATCGCCACCGTCTTGGCCGACGCCCTGTGGGACAGCCTCACCGTGGTCGACGCCGACGGCCGGGCCCAGCCCTCCGTGGCCACCGCCTGGTCGAGCGACGACCAGCGGGTATGGGTCTTCGAGCTCGACCCCGACGCCCGCTATCACGACGGTACGGCGGTGACCGCAGCCGACTTCGTCTGGGCGATCAGCCGTTTCTCCCAGCACCCCGACGCCCCGCTGCACTACCTGGGCGAGCCCATCATCGGCTGGGGCACCGACGCTCCCGGCCTGCGGGCCATCGACGACCTCACCCTGGAGGTGACCACCGAGGACCCGTTCCCGCTCCTACCCGAGGTCCTGGCCAACGTGGTGTTCAGCCCCCGGCCCGTTTCATCGGCCGACGACCCCACGCCACCCCAGAACGGGCCCTATCAGGTGGTGTCGCAGTCGGGCCTGGCCATCGTGGCCGAGCGGAACGGCAACTACCAGGGTGAGCCTTCCGGGCCGGAGAGCCTGGAGAGCCGGGTCTATCCCGACGGCGACGCCTACCGGGCCGCCATCACCAGCGGCGAGGTCGACTTCAGCCCGCTCACGCCCACCCAGGTGGCCGAGCTCGGGCTCGCTCCCGAGCTGGTGGCCACCGGAGGTGCGCCGGTGATCACGTTCGTCGACTTCAACCAAACCAAGGCGCCCACCGACAACCCCAGCTTCCGCCGGGCGCTGTCGCTGGCCATCGACCGGACCGCGCTCCTGGCCCTCGACGGCCCCGGGGCCACCGCGGCCACCGGCTGGGCCCCGCCCCTGTGGGAGGGCGTGCAACCCGCAGCGTGTGACGCCTGCGTGGCCGACGCCGAGGCGGCCAAGGCCGAGCTGGCCCGCTCAGGCATCGACCCGGCGACGGTGACGATCGAGCTGGCGTCCTTCGAGGACCGCCGGGGCGAGGCGGTGGCCCAGATGTGGCGCGACGTGCTCGGGGTGACCGTCACGGTCGACGACTCGGGCGGCGACCCCACCGGCGCCCACGCCGTGCTGGCCGGCTGGTTCCCCGACTACCCGGCCACGGGCAGCTACCTGGCGGCGGCGATGAGCCGGATCTTCGGCCCACCGTCCACCGACACGGTGTCGCTGATCGAGTCCTCGCTCACCGGTACCGATGCCGCCAGCCGCCTCGAAGCGCTGACGGCGGCCCAGACGGCCCTGTCCGACGAGCTCGTCGGTGCCCCGCTGTCGTTCGTCGCCTCGCCCTGGTACGTGGGTCCCCGGGTGAAGACGATGCCGTTCGACGCCATGTCGCTCCCCTGGATGTACCGGGCCGAGATCGCCGGCTGAGCCGCCGGTTGCGGGGACAGGTCGGCGGGCGACCAGCCCGGCCTGTCCCCGTCAGGGCCGACCGCCGCCATCAGCTGATGATGGACTTGGCGGTGGGCGTGAGGCGGGTGACCTCGATCTGCTCCCGGTCCAGCATCTCGGGAATCTTCGGCGCGATCTCGTTCAGCCAGGTGTCGCTCTTGTAGACGGCCTCGTACTGGGCGGCCCGCTCCTCCTCGGAGGCGAAGCGGCGGATCCAGACGTAGAGGTCGTCCTCCTCCTCGCCGGTGAAGCTGCCGGCGATGACCATCCCCTTGCTCACCTGGAACGGGATGATCACCTCCTCCATGTAGCGCACCCAATTGTCGCGCTGGCCCTCGTGGCAGCGGTACTGGCGGAGCTCGAACAGCATGGCGGTCCTCCTCGTGGTGTCACCCGGAGACCGGGGACGTGTGGCCGCCCGTGCTATCAGACAGCGGCCGGTCCCGTCGAACGGTGCCGGCCTCCGGAGAGGCGGCGACGCACAGCGGCACCGGCGACCGGTGACGCCAGGTTGAGTCGCTCCGGAAGCGGGTGGGAGACTGGACGCTCACATCGCACCGCTCGCCAGAGCACCGCCGGGGGAATCGCCTGCCATGACCGACACGACCCAGATCCACGAGACGTACTCGCTGCCCTACGACGGGGGCGTCGACGCCGACGGTCACATCCTGGAGCCGCTCGACCTGTGGCAGAACTACATCGACCCCAAGTTCCGGGACCGGGCGCTGCGGGTGGAGGTCGACACCGACGACGGCCTCGAGTATCTCGTGGTCGACAACAAGCGGCCGTTCCTGTCGGGCAAGGGCATGGTGTCCACCCTCGGCGCCATGGGCGCCCCCGACCTGCGGGCCATCCAGTTCGACCCGGAGAACACCTACGAGAAGGTGCGCCCCTACGGCACCCAGGACCCCAAGGAACGGCTCCAGGTCCTCGACGCCGAGAACATGAAGGCGGCCGTGATCTACACCACGGTGGGCCTGCTGTGGGAGTCGGACATGACCGATGTGGAGCTGACCCAGGCCCACTGCACCGCCTACAACCGGTGGGTCACCGAGTTCTGCGCCGGCGGTGAAGGGCGCCTGATCGCCTCGGCCCACGTGTCGCTGTCGGACCCGGTGGCGGCGGCGGCCGAGCTGCGCCGGGCGGTGAATGCCGGCGCCCGCGGGTGCTTCGTCGCCCCCTTCACCCACGACGCCAAGCCCCTCGGCCACCCCGACCACGATCCCCTGTTCGCCGCCTGCCAGGAGCTCGACGTCCCCTTCGCCATCCACCCCACCTTCGAGCCCCAGTGGACCAAGGGCACCCGGATGGGCCCGTGGGAGTACGTGCGCCAGCTCACCCTGCTGCCGCTGATCACGGCATCCGACGGGGTGCGCCACCAGTTCGCCACCCTGCTCGACTTCTGCGTGTTCGACCGGTTCCCCGACCTCAAGGTGCTGGTGCTGGAATCGGGCGGCTCGTGGGCCCCGTACTACTTCGACCGGATGGACGCCGTCTACGCCCACACCCCGGTGGGGGCCCGCATCCGGCTCAAGAAGCTGCCCAGTGAATACCTGGCCGATCAGATCTGGATCTCCTGCGATCCCGACGAGAAGTCGATCCCCCACCTGGTCGAGCGGTTCGGCGACCGCTTCCTGTGGGCGTCGGACTTCCCCCACCCCGACCACACCCCGGGCTACATCCTCGATCTGGAGTCGAACGTGAAGCCCCTGTCGGAGGCGAGCCGGGCCAGGTTCCTGGGCGGCAACGCCACCGAACTGTTCAAGATCGACATCTGAGCCAGTCCGGCCGGCTCCAG
>CADEDH010000001.1:144694-149653 GCA_902826025.1 uncultured Actinomycetes bacterium | reverse complement strand
GCCGGCTCCAGGGGGGAACCAGCATGCACTTCAAGATCGACGACCCCGGGTTCTGGGGCCAGTGTCCGGCCGACTACCTGCGGCCTCTGATCGAGCGGAGCGAGGCCGACGGCGTGCCGCTGTCGATCTTCGCCGTGGGCGATCCCCACGATCCCGAGACCCCCGCCTTCGCCGTGTTCCGCATGGGCCCGGGCGAGGTGCTGCCCCGCCACTCGCACCCCTGCGAGCGCTTCGAGGTGATCATGCAGGGCTCGATGGAGGTCCGCAGCCCCGAGGAACCCGGCCTGCAGCTCGAGGCCGGCGACGTGATGCGGGCCGCCCCCGACGAGCTGTACGGCCCTCATGTGGCCGGGCCCGAGGGGTTCACGGTGGCCGAGTACTTCAGCCGCCTGGCCGGTGTGTACCAGCTCACGTTGGACACCCGCCGGGGCCCGTGGACCCGCAACCTGCTGGAGGAGTACCGGGCCGCCGATTCTGGTGCGCCGAGGTCGCGCTGAGCGCGACCTAGACGCACCAGAACGGTCAGCGGGCCAGGCGGGTGCCGGAGCGGGGGTAGAACAGCAGCAGGAGCGGGGCCACCAGGATCTGGCAGCCGCCGAGGATGGCCCACAGCAGGTTGTAGCGCCAGATGTCGTGCTGGCCGTTGAGGATGGCCAGGGCCATGGCGGTGCCCATGCCGCCCACGGCGTACCGCAGGCTCTGATGCACCCCGTTGGCGGTGGCGATGGCCCGGCTCTCGATGTCGGCCAGGGCGGCGGCGTTGAGCAGGCTGGCCAGCGGCCCCATGCCCAGGCCGAACAACAAGGTGACGGGGAAGAAGGCCAGCCAGTACCGGGGCTCCTCGCCCAGGAAGGCGATGGCCCACAGCTGGCCCAGGGCCGACACCACAGCCGCCATCGCCAACAGCGACCGGTAGCCCCTCGTGTCGGCCCACCGCCCGCCGCCGATGGCCATGGCCCCCGACACCAGCGGGCTGACGGTGAAAGCCAGGCCCACCTGCCACACGCTGTAGCCCCACACGTTCTTGAGGAAGATGGGCCACAGCACCCAGCTGGTGAACGCCCCCACCATCGACAGGGCCACGGCGGCGTTGGCCACGGCGAAGCTGCGGATGCGGAACAGGCGGGGGTCGAACAGGGGCTCGGGATGGCGGGACGACCGGACGAGGAACAGGGGCAACAGCACCACGGCGGCCACGAAACCGCCGACCACAGCCGGCGATCCCCACCCCGCCACCGGCCCCCGGAGGGTGGCGAAGACCACGAGGAAGACCGAGCCGGAGCCGAGCACCATGCCCAGCAGGTCGAGGCGGCGGGAGCGGTCGGTGGTGGCCGTCTCATCCATGAACAGCTTCGCCCCCACCAGCCCGAGAGCGGCGATGGGCACCAGGACGAGATACATCCACCGCCAGCTGGCGAGCTTGAGGGCCAGGGCGGCCAGCACCGGGGCCAGGCCCGACGCCGCCATGCCCACCGAGGCCCAGATGCCCACCACCGTGGCCTGCTTGGCCTGGGGGAAGCGGGGCAGCACGAGGCCGAGGGAGGCGGGAACGGCCATGGCCCCGCAGATCCCCTGGACCACCCGGGCCAGCACCAGCAGCGGCACCGACGGGGCCATGCCGGCAGCCATCGAGCTGACGGCCAGGCCGGCCAGGCCGAGGCGGAACACCCGGAGCCGGCCGTAGCGGTCGGCCAGCCGTCCGGCGGCCAGCATCATGGTGGCGAAGCTGAGGGCGTAGCCGGTGAGGATCCAGCCGGTGAGCGACGGGCTGGCCCCGGGGAACGAGGCCAGGATCTCGGTGAAGGCCACGTTCGTTACGGTGACGTTGATCGTGCCCAACACGAAGGCCAGCGACCCGGTGGCCAGGGCCAGCCAGGCCGCCCGGTCCACCACCACCGGCACCGCCATGGCGGTGGCCGCCGAAGCCGTGGCCGCCGTCGGGGTGGAGGCGGGCGGTGCCGGGGATGCGCCAGCCCGGCCCTGGCGCAGCGAGAAGGTGCGTCCCATCGGCCCACTTCAGGCCGTCGCGGCCCCCCGACGCAAAACGCTGCCGGCCGGCTGCCGCCCGTTCTGCGCGACGGAAATCGCGCCCGCCCCGCCTTCTGCGCGACCTTTTCGACGGATTCCGGAGGTTTCGCGACGCAGTTCGTCGGCATGTCGCGGTTCCGTCGCGCAGAACGGGCGGGCGGTCGGGGCGGGCGGGCGGTCGGGTGGTAGCGGGCGGGCGGTGGTAGCGGGCGGGCGGTGGCCTAGGACTTGACGGCGAAGTACTCGATGGCCCGGGTGACCACCTCGTCGCCGGCGGCCTCCAGGTTGCCGGCGTCGAACGGGGGCTGGGGGTCGTACTCGATCATCAGCTGCATGGCCTTGGCCGCCACGTCGTCCACCAGCAACGCGGCCAGCCGGATGGCCATGTCGATGCCCGAACTGACGCCGGCGGCGGTGATGATGCGACGATCGAGGTGCTCCACCACCCGATCGCCCGTGGGCTCGGCACCGTGCTTGCGCAGGAGGTCGTAAGCCGACCAGTGGGTGGTGGCCGTTAGCCCGTCGAGCAGGCCGGCCGCTCCCAGCACCAGGGAGCCGGTGCACACCGAGGTGGTGTAGCGGGTACCGGGGTGGGCGGCGGCCACCCAGCGGGTGATGGGGTGGTCGGCGTCGAGGGTCAGGGTGCCGACGCCCCCGGGGACCACGATCACGTCGGGGTCGGGCAACTCGTCGAGCGTGGCGTCGACGGTGAGGCCCAGGAAGCCGTTCTCGGTGCGGATCTCGCCCGTGCGCTCACCCACGAAGGTGACGGTGGCGTCGGGCAGGCGCTGCAGCACCTCGTAGGGGCCGATGCCGTCGAGGGCGGTGAGCCGGTCGAACAGGGGGATGGCGATGCGCATGGGGTTGGTCTCCTTGGTCAGGCGCGAAAGCGTTGGCGGTAGTGGTCGGGGGCCACGCCCACGCAGCGGTGGAACGACCGGCGTAGCGTCTCGGCCGTGCCGAACCCGCACCGCTCGGCCACCGCGGCCAGCCCGCTGTCCTCGGTCTCCAGCAGGCGGCGGGCGGCCTCGATGCGGACCTTCTCCACGTAACGGGCCGGCGTGGTGCCCAGCTCCTGGCGGAAGAGCCGGAGGAAGTGGCGCTCCGACACCCCGCCGTGGGCGGCCAGGGCCGGCACGTCGAGGGGGCGGGACGGGTCGGCGTGGATCAGGTCGACGGCGGCCCGGATCGGCTGGCGCTCGGCCGGGGCCGACCACACGGGGGCGGCGAACTGGCTCTGACCGCCGGGGCGGCGAAGGAACACCACGAGCCAGCGGGCCACGGTCTGGGCCACCTCGGCCCCCATGTCGTCCTCCACCAGGGCCAGTGCCAGGTCGATGCCGGCGGTGACGCCGGCCGAAGTCCAGCACCGGTCGTGGCGGACCCAGAGGGCGTCGGGGTCGACGTCGAGCTCGGGGTGGCGGTGGGCCAGCCGGCCGGCCCGGGCCCAGTGGGTGGCCACCCGCTGGCCCGGCTCGAACAGGCCGGCGGCGGCACCGAGGAAGGCGCCGGTGCACACCGTGGCCACCCGGCGGGCCCGGGCGGCGGCGTCGGCCACGGCCAGGCAGGCGTCGGGGTCGGCGGCCAAGGCGTACACCCCGTCGCCGCCGGGGATCACCAGGGTGTCGATGGCGGTGATGCTCGTCAACGAGGCGGTGGGCGAGAACGTCAGCCCGCTCTCGGCCACCACGGGTGCCGTGCTCTGCCCCAGAGCGACGAGGTAGGGGAGGTAGCGGGGGTCGGTCCGGCCCAGGCCGTCGGCCACCTGGTTGGCGCCGGCGAAGACCTCGAACGGGCCGGTGGCGTCGAGCGACTGCATGCCGTCGAACCCCACGATCGCCACCACCCGGTCGGTCATGGCTGCAGCATCACCCCTGATGGGCTATGGCGTCAATGACACATACCCCACAGATACCGCCACAGCGGGGCCGATGGCTAGGCGCCGGCGATGTCGAGCAGCGTCCGGTTGACGGGCGGGTCGAACAGCACGGCGCACTTCACCAGCTTCAGACCGACGCTGTCCCACTCCTGCATCGAGGGATACAGGGCGGTGCTGGTTATGCCGCTCTGCCTATGCCCCTCGCCGAAACGCTCGTGGAGCGACTGGTGACACCGGGCGGCGGCTTCGGACGCCAGCTCGGCTGGATAGTCCGGTCCGAGGTCACCCACCAGCAACGTGGCGTACAGCTCACCGTCGTGGGGGTCGGTGCACAGCGAGTAGACGCCGAACTGTCCCAGGCCGGCGTCGGCCGAGTAGGACCCGGCGGTGTCGAAGCAGGCCCCCCCGGGCATGGCGAGGTAGGAGAGGGTATCGCCGGTGCGCAGCAGCCAGGGGCCGGCGTTGGTGCCGATCGGCCCGTCGAAGGGCTCGAGCGTCGGGAGGCTGACCACGCACACGATGTTGAACACGTCGGCCGCCCATTCCTCCTCGATGGGAGCGAATGCCGCCGGCTGGAGCCGCGTCTGTTGGGGTTCGAGGCCGAACCTGGCGATGAAGGCTTCCTGGCAGCCGATGCCGGCCTGGCTGCCCAGCGCGTCGGCACCGGGAAAGGGCCCGCCGGCCGCCGACGACTCGATCACGCCGTAGACCTCGTAGACGTGAGGCTGGTCGCAGTCCACCTTGGTCGCGAGCACCAGCCGGTCGTTCTGCAGGTCGGGTTCGACGCAATCGCCGGCCCGCCGCTGGCCCAGCGCCGGCCCGCCGCCCACCGCCTCCGTGCTCGTGGACGGGCCGGCTATCGCGCTCGGGTCAGTGCCCGTAGCCGTGGGCGCCGGCGAGGTGCCGCCGACCGGTGTTGCCGTGTCACCATCGGCCGAGGTGTTGGACGTGGCCTCGTTGCCGGCGCCGCGACCGGTGCGTTGCAGGGCGAACCCGATCAGGGCCACAGCCATGACCACCGCGCCGATCGCGGCCAGGACGGGCCACCGCCG
>CADEDH010000001.1:123964-144594 GCA_902826025.1 uncultured Actinomycetes bacterium | reverse complement strand
GGCGGAGGCGTCTGCACCCCACCGGTCACGGCCGGCTCCGGGGCCATCCCCACCAGATGAGCGGTTGTCGGGCCGGGACCGGCACCGGCGGCGGCGGCGGCGGGCATGGATGTCACCGGGGCCGCGCTCGGCGGGTCGACCGGGCAGGTCACCGGGCCCGCCGCCGACTCCGAGGCCGGTTCGGCCCGGACAGGCCGGACCGGTGGTGCCACCGCCACCGTCGTGGCGCCTGGGCCGGCGGGGGCGGAGGCCACCGACAACTCCGCCGCCGAGGGACGCCGGAGCGGATCGGGATCGAGGCAACGGGCGATCAGACCGGCCACGGCCGGATCGAGCTCGGGATCGATGCGGACCTCACCGTTCATGATGGCGAGCATGAGTGCCATCCCGTCTCCACTCAGGACCGGGCGCCCGGCACAGACATCGTGCAGCAGTACGCCGACACTCCAGATGTCGGCCGGCGGGCCGATCGTGGCGTCGGGAAGAAAGAACTCGGGCGCCATGAAGCGCGGTGTGCCTACGAGCTGGCCCACGTGGTACACCCCGGACCCGGTCAGGTCCCGCACCAACCCGAAGTCGGCCAGCTTCCAGGTGTCGGCGCTTCGCAGGATGTTGGCCGGCTTGAGGTCGCGGTGGACCCGCCCGGTGGCATGCAGATGCTGCAGACCGGCTCGGATGTCGTCGAGGAGGGGCCCTATCAGCTCGGCCGGCATCGTACGGCCGGGCCGGTGGGCGACGTAGTCGGCCAGGGACTCGTCGCACAGCTCGGTCACGACGTAGACCGCCCCCTGGCCCCCGGCCTCGGTCAGCCCGGCATCTATGTACCCCACGATGTTGGGATGGCGGAGGGCGGCGATGTGGCTGACCTCAGCCACGAAGGCCCGCCGCTCGGCGGTCGAGGCACCGTCGAACAGCACCTTGAGGGCCACCGACCCGATGGCGGCACTGGAGACGTCGCGGGCGGCGAACACCTGGCCGAAACCACCGGCAGCGATGAACCGTTCGATCCGCCACCGGTCGCCGATGACTCGGCCCACCTCCACTGCGCGGTCCGTCATGGCTCCGTCCTCCCCCCGAAGCCGGGAGGGAGCGATCTCAGCACCCGCTCACCCTGCTCCGGTAGTCGATGTACCGGCGTTGGTCGGCGACCCCGTCGCCTGAAAGTCGAACTGCGCCACCGAGCCGACCCGGGGTTCGTCCCACGACGCAACACAGAGGTAGCCCCGGTCCCCGAGCTGCCAATCATAGTCTTCGGGTACTACCGCCTGGATGGCGGGTGCCGGCACCGCCGCCGGCTTCAGCAGCTCATCCCAGGCTTGCTCGCAGGTGCCTTGCACCGACTCCAACCAACCTTGCAGCACCCCGGCGTCGACCGCGGCCGGAGGAGGGTCGACGAGCTCCGGCGGCAGATCGCCGAAGGTGTACAGCTCGGAGCGGTGCAGGGCCTGGCAGGCGCGGGCAACGACGAGCTGACGCTTGCCCGCCGCCGCCACCCCGTTGGCCGGGTCGAAGCACAGGATTCCGGCCAGCCGACCCAAGGGGGCGGGGTCGCCGTTGGTGATGCGGAACCGCGGCTCGGCCCCCGCCACGGACCCGTCGAGGTCACCGCCGTCATAGCGGTGGACGACGCAGATGATGCTGCGGCGGATGAGGCCCTGCCATTCGGCGAACGTGGGCACGATCACATCGGCCGCCAGCTGGGAGACGACGATCTGACCCCCCACGTACTGGTCGTAGGCCTGGTCGCAGAGGTCCTGGCCCCGGTCGAGCAGTACCTGGCGGCCCGGATAGGCGTCTCCCAGCTCGGCCTCGGCCCGGGTGTCGATGGCGATCACCTCGGCCTCGTGGTCCTCGTCGCACGGGAGCCGCTCACCCTGATCGATGATGACCAGGCCGAGGCCGAAGCGCCCGCAGTCGCCCACGGCGAGATCGGTCAGGGCGACGGGGCCGGGGGCGCCGGCAACCGGGCCCGAGATTGTCTCGCTTGTCGATGGTGCGGCCGGTGGGACCCCGGCCGAGGTGGACCCGTCCGACGATGCCGACGCCGATTCGGCATCGGCCCCGGCGATAGCCGACGACCCGGTGGCGGTACCGCCGCCATCGCCGAGCGACTGCAGCCCGGCGTACCCGAGACCGGCGGCCACCATGAGACCGGCCACACCGGCGGCCACGAGGAGACGCCACCGGCGGGCGGGCGGCCTGCCGGTTGGCTCGGCCGCGGCCCGGCCGACGGGCACCTGCGGGGTGAGGATCGTCACCGCGGTCGGAGGAGCCCCCGAATCACCCGGCGCACCTGGCGGGCCGGCCGGCACGCTCGGGCCCGATCGGGGGGATGGAGCCGGGCCACCCCGCAGCTGGCGGGCGGCCTCACCAGCGGCGAGCCGGTTGCCCGGCGACGCGTCGACCAGCTGGTCGATGATCTCGCCCAACTCGAGGGAGGCCGAGAGCTGAGGCCGCTCGCCCGGGCGCAGGATGCGGCCGGTGGCCAGCTCGTGGAGGACCATCCCCAGGCTCCATGCGTCGGCGGCCGGCCCGACGGGCTCGACCACACCCAGGCCGGGGGCCCGGTAGGGTGCGATCTCCGTCCCCAGCAGGGGCCCGAGCCCGGCTCCGGCCAGGCGCCATCGGGAGCCGGTGCGACGCAGGGCGCGGCGGCTCACGGCGCCGTGGACCAGGCCGGCGCCATGGAGGGCGGCCAGGCCGTCGGCGGCCGCCGCCCCGATCGTCCTGACATCGTCCTCGGATCGGGGGCCGGCCGCGAGCACCTCCTCCCAGGTATCGGTGACCAGGTACAGGTGCCGACCGGTGCCCGACGCTGTCCCGTCCAAGAGGCCGACGTCCACCACCGTGACCAGGTTCGGATCGAAGACGCCGGCGATCGCTCGTACCGTCGCCTCTACCTGAGGCCCGTCCACGCCCGGGCCCAACGGGTGCAGCTCCAGCAGGCGGGGCCGGGCCGCCAAGCCGTCGAGGGGAGCCGCCCGGTGCACCGTGGCCGCTGCCACCAGCGCCGTACCGGCGCCACAGATCCACCGGCCGACGATCAGCTCCCCCATGCCCAGTTGACCGCCGCCCTGTCCCTCCATGGCCAACCGATTCTAACGCTACGCGACGCCAGGTCCCGCCACCCCGGGCTCGACGGCGTTCGGCCGCACATCCTGCCGGCCCGGGACGGCCGAGCCGCTCGTCAGCGACGCTGCGCTGTGTCCGACCTCAGACCCGGGCGACGCCGTCGGCGATGGCGGCTGAGTACACGGCCTCGGCCACCCGCCGGGGAACGTCTTTGTCGAACACCGACGGGATCACGAAGTCGGGCGCCAGCTGCTCGGGGGTGACCGACTGGGCGATGGCCTGGGCCGCCGCCAGCTTCATGCCTTCGGTGATGTCGGTGGCCCGGGCGTCGAGCGCGCCCCGGAAGATGCCGGGGAAGGCCAGCACGTTGTTGATCTGGTTGGGGTAGTCGCTGCGGCCGGTGGCCATCACCGACACCAGACCCTCCACCTGACCGGGCAGCACCTCGGGGTCGGGGTTGGCCATGGCGAACACGATGCGACCGTCGGCCATGGAGGCCACGTCGTCCCGCGTCACCAGACCGGGCCCGCTCACACCGATGAACACGTCGGCCCCCCGCATCATGGCGGCCAGCGAACCCGACCGCTTGTCGGGGTTGGTGGCCAGCGCCAGCTGTTCCTTGACCGGGTTGAGGTTGTGGCGCCCGGCGTAGACGGCGCCCTCCCGGTCGACACAGACGATCTCGCCCGCACCGGCCTCGATCAGGATCTTGGCGCAGGCCACCCCGGCGGCGCCCACGCCGGCGATGACCACCGACAAATCGGCCATCTTCTTGCCCACGATCCGCAGGGCGTTCTCCAGCCCGGCCAGGGCCACCACGGCGGTGCCGTGCTGGTCGTCGTGGAACACGGGGATGTCGAGGCGGCGCTTGAGCTCCTCCTCGATCACGAAGCAGCCGGGGGCGGCGATGTCTTCCAGGTTGATGCCGCCGAAGGTGGGCGCGAGCCGCACCACGGTCTCGATCAGCTCCTCGGGGGTGGCCACGTCGAGGCAGATGGGGAAGCCGTCGACCCCGCCGAACTCCTTGAACAGCAGGGCCTTGCCCTCCATCACCGGCAGGGCGGCCTTGGGGCCGATGTCGCCCAGGCCGAGCACGGCGGTGCCGTCGCTCACGATGGCCACCGTGTTCTTGCGGATGGTGTGGGTGTCGGCCACCCGCTCGTCGGCGGCGATGGCGTTGCACACCCGGGCCACCCCGGGGGTGTAGGCCATCGACAGGTCGTCGCGGTCGCCCACCGGGAACAGGGGCAGCACCTCGATCTTGCCCCCCTCGTGCATCCGGAACGTGCGGTCCCACGACGCCACGAGGGTGACGCCCTCCACCTGTGACACCACGGCGATCACCTCGAGCTGGTGCTCGGCGCTGCAGCAGTTCACCACCAGGTCCCGTTCCAGCGTGGGGCCCTTGGCCACGAAGCCGTCGATGGCGAAGATATTGCCGCCGGCGTCGCCGATGGCGGAGGCCAGGCGGCCGAGCACGCCCGGCTCGTTGGCCAGGCGGACCTTCAGGGTCACCGAGAACTGGGCAGCTGGTTGGGCAGTCATGAGGTGCAAAGCTAACCGAACACCCGACCTCAAGCGCCAGGAGCTGGCCTTTCTAACGCAGGTTTTTGTGAGCCCAGTCACTCACGCCGGCGGCCACCGGGCCCGGTCAGAGCCGGTCGAGCAGCTGCTGCTTCTTGGCCTGGAACTCGGCGTCGGTCAGCACGCCCTGGCGGTGGAGATCGGCCAGCTTGGCGATCTGCTCCGGGATCGACTGCTGGGGCGACGGCGCGGCGGCCCCGAAGCGGTCGAACTTGCGGTTCTCGTTCGCCTCCATCTGGCGGTAGATCTCGTTCTGGACCTGGAGCGGCTTGCGGATGTTGGGCACCGGCTGGGCGCCCTGCTCGGCCGCCGACTCGATCACGAGGTCGCCTGAGCCGATCATCCGCTCGAACAGCGTCTGGCGGAACAGCACGGTGTTCACCCGCTCGAGCGGGATCTCGATGCCGGTGCGGTTGAACACGCCCTCGCGGTCGATGAGGCGGTCGGTGGTGACCACGAAATTGGTGTTGGTCCACTGCCAGTAGTGCCAGCCGAACCAGATCAGGGTGCCGGCCAGCAGCACGGCGGCGGCCAGCATCACCGGCGCCGGCAGGAACACGAGGGAGATGACGGCGATGAGGATCGCCACCACCAGCGCCGCCCCCTGGCGGGCGAAGTACCACCAGTGGGGGCGGAGGTCGAGCACGACCTGCTCGCCGCCGTTCAACAGCTCCGGGGGAAAGGGCACGAGCCGATGGTAGCCACCGTTGTCGAATCGCCGCTCAGCGAGTCGAGTAGGCCCCAGGGTCGGGAAAATCGAGCTACCTTCTCAAGGGTGCACGCCGATGCCCTCCTCGCAGGGCTGAACGAGGCTCAGCTCCGGGCCGTCACGGCCGAGGGCGGGCCGGTGGTGGTGCTGGCCGGTGCCGGATCGGGCAAGACCCGGGTACTGACCCGCCGCATCGCCTGGCGCGTGCTGCGGGGCGACACCGACCCCTCCAAGGTCATGGCCCTCACGTTCACCCGGGCGGCGGCGGCCGAGCTGCGGGAGCGGCTGCTGACGCTCGGCCTACGGGACCGGGTGACGGCGGGGACGTTCCACGCCCTGGCCCTGGTCCAGCTCCGCCAGCGGTGGGCCGAGCGCAACATGAACCCGCCGACGCTGGTGGACCGTAAGCTCCGCCTCATCGGCCCGCTCCTGCCCCGCTCGGGGGCCGGTCGCCGGGTGGAGGCCATCGATGTGGCGACCGAGATCGACTGGGCCCGGGCCCGCCTGGTGCCGCCCGAGCAGTACGGCCCGGCGGCGGTCGAAGCCGGCCGCACCCCTCCCCTGCCGCCGGAGCAGATGGCCGAGCTGATGGTGGCCTACGCCCAGGCCAAGCGGCGAAAGCGGGTGGTCGACTTCGACGACCTCCTCCACCTCGCCATCCGGGACCTCCAGGCCGACCCGGCCTACGCCGAGGCCGTCCGGTGGCGCTACCGCCACCTCTACGTCGACGAGTTCCAGGACGTGAACCCCCTCCAGTACGAGCTGCTGGCCCACTGGCGGGGCAATCGCCCCGACCTGTTCGTGGTGGGGGACCCCAACCAGGCCATCTACGGCTGGAACGGGGCCGACCCCAACCTCCTCAACCGCTTCGTGCGCCGGGAGAAGGGGGCCGAGCTGGTGCAGCTGACCGAGAACTACCGGTCGACCCCCCAGGTGCTGGCCCTGGCCGGCAGCCTCACCACCAGCCCCCCGCTGGAGCCCAACCGGCCCGACGGCCCGGTGCCCACGATCTCGGCCTACGCCGACGACCGCTCGGAGGCCGACGGGATCGCCCGGCGGGCCCGGGAGGCCCACTCGGTGGCCGGGGCCTGGAGCCACCAGGCGGTGCTGGTGCGCACGAACGCCCAGCTGCTGCTGGTGGAACAGGCGCTGGCCGAGGCCGGCATCCCCTGCCGGGTGCGGGCCGGGGCCGGGCCGCTGGCCACCCCCGAGGTCCGGGGTGAGCTCAAGGTGCTCGACCAGCCCGGAGTCGATCTGGCCGCCTACATCGAAGCGCTCGACGACCGCCTCGACCGGGCCGGCAGCGGCGAAGGGGGCGAGATGACCGTGCCCGAGATCGAACGCCGGGCCAACCTGGCATCGTTCGCCGCGCTCATCCACGATTATCTGGCCACCGATCCCGCCCCGTCGGGCCCCGGCCTGGTGGCGTGGACCAGCACGCTCCAGCAGGGCGACATGGGGGCGGCGGCCGATGGGGTGGAGCTGACCACCTTCCACGGGGCCAAGGGCCTGGAGTGGCCGGTGGTGCACGTGGCCGGCCTGGAGGAGGGGTTCGTGCCCATCGCCTACGCCACCACCGGGGCCCAACTCAACGAGGAGCGCCGTCTGCTGTACGTGGCCGTCACCCGGGCGGTGGACGAGCTCCACCTGTCGTGGGCGGCCCAGCGCACGTTCGGAGCCAAGACCGTGCAGCGTCAGGCGTCGCAGCTCCTGGCCCCCCTGGCCGATGCCGTCACCCGGCTCGGGGTGGGCCCAGCCCACCGGGTCGACTGGCGGGCCCAGCTGGCCCGCAGCCGCCAGAGCCTGGCCGAGGCCACGGCCGGCCTCGACGACGACCCGCCCGGGCCCGACCCGGGCCTGTCGCTGGTGGGGCCCGACGGGTCGCTGGGCCCACCGGCCTCCCGCCGCACCGGCCCCCGTGCCGACACGGCCCGCCCCGGCCGGGGGGCCAACGGTCGGCGCGGCGCCGCCGGATCGACCCGGGCCCCGGTCGAGCGGATCGGCAGCGCCACCGCTGGCCCTTCCGCCGACGACTCGGCGGAATCGATCTACCGGGCCCTGCAGCAGTGGCGGCAGCGGCGGGCCCGGGCGGCCGACGTGCCGCCTCACGTGGTCTTCAGCGACCAGACGCTCCGGGCCATCGCCCAGGACCGACCGGCCACCCGGGCCCGGCTGGCCTCCATGCCGGGCATGGGCCCGGCCAAGCTGAGCCGGTACGGCGACGACCTGCTCCAGCTCCTGGCCGAGGTGGGCGTGGGCCGATGACAAGCTCTGGTCCTTCGTCCCTGGTGCCGGTGGCGGGCGGCCTGATCTGTTGTTGTCCAGGATCCCGATGCCCGAGGCACCACTCCCGGCGCCCAGCTCAGCGGGACCCGTCCTCTCCACCACCACCCCAGGAGCTCGTCCCATGCCATCGCCGCCGCCGCTGACCGTACGTGCCCTGGACCGGGTGCTCGTGGCCCTCGACGCCCCGGCGCCGGCCCTCCCCGGCGGAGGCGGGGCCGTCACCGCAACCGGCTCCCCCATCCCATCGGCCGAGCGGACGGTGCTGGCGGCCGAGGTGCTGGCCTCGTGGTTCGGGGCGTCGCTCCAGTTCGTCACCACCGACACCGCCTCCACCGAGCAGCTCGACCGGCTCAGCGGCACGATCGGCCTCCGCACCGATCCGGTGCTGGTGCTGGCCGAACCGGTCTTCGGCGACGAGCTGCACCGCCATGCCGTGGGCCACGCCCCCTGCCTGGTGGTGGCGGCGGCCGACGAACAGTCGCTGGCCGTGGCCCGGGCCGGGGCCCAGCCGACCTACCTCGTGCCCCACGGCCCCAAGCGCCGCCAGCCCAGCGGCCCGCTGCTGGTGGAGCTGGAGGCGGGCGACGAGCTCGACGACGCACTGGCCCTGGCCACCGTGTGGTCGCAGTCGCTCGACCTCGGGCTGCGCCTGGTCCCCGGCACCCACGACGGCGGGGCCGAGGAGGCCGAGCGGGCCCGGGTGCGGCTGGAGGCCATGGGTGTCCGGGCCACGGTGGAGCTGCCGGGCTGGGCGGTGGAGGAGGCGTTCCAGTCGGCCGACGCCCCCCTGGCGCTGGTGGTGGCGGCCCACCGCCTCACCGGCACCGGCGACGACGACCTCAGCGACACCGTGGCCCGGGTGCTCGACGCCGGGGGGAGCGTGCTGGTGGCCCCCACCCCCAGCGCCCTACCGGCCCGGGAGCCGGTCATCGACCTCAACGCCCTCCACGACCTGTCGGCGGCGTTGGGTACCACGTCCGACGAACCCGACAGCCTGTCGGGCGAGGAATGCTCCGAGTTGCTGCGATCGGCCGAGGTGGGGCGCCTGGCCTACGTCGACCATGGCTGGCCGGTGGTGGTGCCGATCAACTACTCCGTCCACGAGGGCGACATCTTCATCCGCAGCGTGCAGGGCGGGAAGCTCGACGCCGCCGTGCGCCACGAGCGGGTGTGCTTCGAGGTCGACAGCATCGCATCGGCCGAGCGCCGGGGCCGCAGCGTGATCGTGCACGGTCACCTGGAGGTGATCCGGGACCCCGGCATCCTCCAGGCCGCCTGGGCCCGCGATCCGGCGCCCTGGGTCGACGACAACCAGATGTTGTGGCTCCGCCTGATAGCTCTGGCCACCACCGGCCGCACCGTGGGCTGAAAAACCCGGCGATCTGTGGCGCCTGGCGCTGCATTCTGCGCGCTGGCGCCACAGATCGCGTGGGTTCAGTGGGTTCGGTGGGTTCAGTGGCCGGACGGGACCACCACGGTGGCCACCACCGGCTTGTGGACGAGGCTCGTGGTCACCGAGCCGACGAGCAGATGGGCCACACCCTCGTGGCCCCGGGAACCGAGCACCATGAGGTCGGCCCCATCGGCTGCGTCCATGAGCACCGTGCGGGGGTCGCCGTACTCGAGGCGGCTGACGACATCGTGCACGGGGGCGCCGGCCGCCGTGGCCTGGGCGGTCGCCTCCTCCACCGTGCGGGCCAACGAGGCCTTCGCCTCCTCCTCGAACAGCTCCACCGACAGGGTGGCGGCGTCGGGATACGTGCTCAGGTGGTAGGTCCAGGCGTGGACCGCCTCCAGCGTGGCCCCGGCTGGGGTGTAGCGCATGGCCCACGCCAGGGCGGCCACGGCGTTAGGGGAGCCGTCGACGCCCACCACCACCCGGCGGGTGTCGTCCTCCGCCGCCACGTGCTCGGGGATCACCGCCACCGGCACGGTGGCGTGGCGCACGACGTGGGAGCTCACCGAACCGAGCACGGCATCAGCCATCGCACCCCGGCCCCGGGTGCCCACCACGATCAGGGCGGCGTTGCGGCCGGTGTCGACCAGGCAGTGCCCGGCGGTGCCCTCAGCCACCACCAGCGCAGCCGGTAGGGCCGGGTCGATCGCCGCCAGAGCCTGCTCGCCCTCGGCCTTGGCCTGGTCGGCGAACTCCTGGGCCGAGGGGGCGGGTGGCCCGCCCGGCATGCCGGTGGGCACCGCCCACCATGGGTAATGCCATGCCACCACGGGCGTCACCGGGCCGAAGCGGGCGGTGCGGGCGGCGGCCCAGCGCAGCGCGTGCTGCGATCCGGGCGAGCCGTCGATGCCCACCACGATGCCGGAGCCTTGGACCGTGGGGTCGGTGTTGTCGCTGTCGGTCTTTGCAAGCACATCGGTCACGCTTACATCCTCACGCCGGGGCCGCCATCAGTTGAGAGAACAAAGTCCATTTCCCCTGGTGATTCCCCTTCCGGCGGCGAGCCAACCAGATGTCGAGCCAACGTCGGGGCCAAGGACCCTGGCGGCCCCGGCCCCGGAGCCACGACGATTGGTGGCCTATGCTTGCGCCAGGCGGTGTCGCCCTGTCAGTCCCGGATCGATCGGAGCCACCACGTGATCGGAGCTCTTCGGTGATCAAAGTCTTCCTCCTCGACGACCACGAGATCGTGCGGCGCGGCCTGCGCGAGCTGATCTCGGCCGACGAGGAGATCGAGGTCGTTGGCGAGACGGGCAAGGCGGCCGAGGCGCTGCGGATCGTGGCCGACACCCGGCCCGACGTCGCCGTGCTCGATGTTCGCCTCCAGGACGGCAACGGCATCGAGGTCTGCCGCGACATCCGCTCGCAGTACCCCGACACCGCCTGCCTGATCCTCACCTCGTTCAGCGACGACCACGCCCTGGTCGATGCGGCGGTGGCGGGGGCCGCCGGCTACTGCCTCAAGCAGATCCGGGGCAACGAGCTGATCTCGTCGATACGCAAGGTGGCAGCCGGAGGTGTGCTGCTCGACGCTGCCACCGTACGCATGGGCATGTCCCGCCTGCGGGCCAGCGAGGAGGGCAAGATCGCCACCCTCACCGATCAGGAGCGGCGGATCTTCGACCTCATCGGCGAGGGCTACTCCAACCGCCAGATCGCCGACGAGATGTTCCTGGCCGAAAAGACGGTGAAGAACTACGTCTCCAACCTGCTGGCCAAGCTGGACATGAACCGTCGCACCGAGGTGGCCGCCTACGCCGCCCGGATCGACGAGCGCAAGTCACGCCGCTTCGACTGAGTGTCCCCCTTCGGGACCGGGAGTTTCGCTTGGCGGAAACTCCGGTGTCCGCTCCGGGCCCCCTTCCACTGACGGAGATTCCAGGATGAACCAACTCCTGACCGACGCCGCGCTCGGCGTGTTCAAGGCCGCCTCCGACGGCATCATCGTGGTCGACGCCGACGGCGTGATCACGCTGGCCAACCCGATGGCCCACACGATGTTCGGCTACCCCGCCGGTGACCTGGAGGGCACGAGCATCGAGGCGCTGGTGCCCGAGAACCGGAGCCAGACCCACCGGGCCCACCGGCTCCGGTACCGGGCCGAACCGAAGGCCCGGGTGATGGGCGACCAGTCGGCCCGCCTGTCGGCCCGTCGCCTCGACGGCAGCACGTTCCCCGTCGACGTGGCCCTCAGCCCCATGACGCTCGACGGTGAGGCCGTGACCGTGGCCGTGGCCCGCGACGTGAGCGAACGGGTGCGGGCCGAGGTGGAGCACGACACGGTGCGCCGCTCGCTCGACGCGGTGGACGACGCAGTGCTCATGTTCGACCCCACCTCGCTCCAGCTCACCTACGTGAACCGGGGGGCGGAGGAACAGCTCGGCTACGACCGCAAGCGGCTCCTGAGCGAGATGACACCGCTGCACGTGCTGCCCGAGTACAGCGACGAGGCCTTCCGCCTGGCCATCGAGCCGGTGGTGGCGTGCCGGCTACCGGCGGTCCTGCTGAGCACGAACGTGCTGCGGGCCGACGGCGAGCTGACCCCGGTGGAGATCCGCATCCAGTACCCCGACATCGGCGCCGACCGCCGAGCCGTGGTTGCCATCTCCCGTGACGTGTCGGACCGGGAGGTGGCGGCCGAGCGGCTGCGGGTGAGCGAGGCCCGGGTCAGTCTGGTGGAGGAGCGGGAGCGAATCGGGCGCGACCTGCACGACGTGGTCATCCAGCGGCTGTTCGCCACCGGCATGCAGCTGCAGGCGGCGTTGGGTTCGCCCCCCCAGCTGCTGGAGCGGGCCCAGTCCACCATCTCCGACCTCGACGAGACGATCGCCGCCATCCGGGACACGGTGTTCCAGCTCACCACGGCCGAGATCCCGCTCGAGCGGGAGATCAGCCTGGTGGTCGACCGCCATCGGCGGGCCAGCCACAATCAGATCGAGATCGAGATCGAGGGCCCGGTCACCGAGCTGAGCGCCGAGGTGGGCCAGCACCTGGTAGCCACGCTCAACGAGCTGCTGTCGAACGTGAGCCGGCACGCCAAGGCCGGCCTGGCCCTGGTGACGATCCGCATCGGCAGCGAGGTGGAGCTGACCGTCAGCGACGACGGCGTGGGCATGGCCAACGCCGTCCATCGGGGCTACGGCCTGTCCAACGTGGCCCGCCGGGCCCGGGAGCTCGGGGGCGATCTCGATGTGCGCTCGGGGCTCGACGGACGGGGCCTGCTCGTGACCTGGACGGTTCCCGCTCAGACCTGAACAGGGGACCTTGGACCCTCCACGACACACCGCGATCCCGCGCACGATGGCGGTGTTGTATACCTGAGAGGATGTGAGCCCCGATGCTGCACCATCACCACGACGCCAAGGCGGCGCGGCTGAGCTCGCTGCCGTTGTTCCGGTCCGCCGACCGCACCGCCATCCGCCACCTCGCCTCCGCCACCGACGAGATCTCGATCGAGGCCGGGCGCAACCTGATCTGCCAGGGACGCCACCACCACGAGGCCTTCGTGCTGGTGAGCGGCGAGCTGCGGGTGCTGGTGGACGGGGAGGAGGTGGCCCGTCTCGACGAGGGCACGATGGTGGGCGAGATCGGCCTGTTCGTGCCGGGCCCGGCGGCGGCGTCGGTGGAGACCGCCACCGACTGCAACCTGTTGGTCATCCCCTACAACCGGTTCGATCAGGTGCTGGACGACGTCCCGACGCTGGCCCGCGAGCTCGCTGTCGAGCTGGCCCGCCGCCTCCGCAACATGGACATCGAGATGGGCCCCCGCGCCGCCATGGCCGGCATCTAGCGATAGGCAGCAAGCACCGGCGCGTGATCGCTGGGCTTCGAGCCTTTGCGGGCGTTGCGGTCGATCACGTCGAGGATCGAGCGCTCCGCCAGTGGGGGGCTGGACAGCACATAGTCGATCCGCATGCCCTCCCGCTTGTGGAAGTGGCCCGCGGTGTAGTCGTAGTAGCTGAACAGGCCCTTGGCGTCGTCGCCGTAGCGGCGGCGGAACGTGTCGACCAGGCCCCAGCTCTTCACCTCGTCGAGGGCGCCCCGTTCCTCGGGGGTGACGTGGGTGCTGCCGATGAACTTGGAGGGGTCCCACACGTCGGTGTCGGTGGGGATGATGTTCCAGTCCCCCGCCACCACCACCTCGCCGTCGGGGGAACAGGTGGCGGCCAGGTGGTGGCGCAGCCGGGCCAGCCACGACAGCTTGTAGTGGTAGTGGTCGTGGCCCACCTCCCGGCCGTTGGGCACGTAGACGCTGTGCACCCGCACCCCGCCGCAGGTGGCGGCGACCAGGCGGGCGTCGACGTCGGGCTCGATGCCGTCGGCGAAGCCGAAGCCGGGGTCGTCGAGGCCCACCCGGGACAGGATGGCCACCCCGTTCCACTGACCCTGCCCGAAATGGACCGACTCGTAGCCCAGCGAGCTGAAGCTCAGGGCGGGAAAGGCCTTGTCGGACAGCTTCGTCTCCTGGAGGCAGACCACGTCGGGCCGGGTCTGGTCCAGCCACTCCTCCACCCGGGGCAGGCGGGCCTTGAGCGAGTTCACGTTCCAGGTGGCGATCAGCACGACAATCGACGCTACCGGGAACCCTTCGTGGTTCCGGAACCCCGGCTGGTAACGGGCCGGCTCGACTGGCCGGAGTAGCCTCAAGGTGTACGCCCGTCCCACCCGGACCCCCCAGACGACCCGACTCCAACGGCACGAGGTTGCGACGTGAACTCCCCAAACGGCCCCGCCACCGCCGGCCCCAACTCCTGGCTGATCGACGAGCTGTTCAGCCAGTACCAGGAGGACCCGCGCTCGGTGCCCGACGAGTGGCGCCGCCTGTTCGACGAGCGGGCCGCGGTCACCGGCGACGGGGCCGCCGTTCCCGCCATCGTTCCCGCCCCGGCCTGGCTCACCCCGCCCCCCGTGGCCGCCGCGGCGCCCGTGGCCAACGGACCGGCCCCGGTGGCGGCGGCCACTCCCCTGCCCGCCCTCCCTCCGGCTGCGCCGGAGCCGGCGGCGACAGCACCGGCGCCCACCGCCGCCGCCCCGCCACAAGCACCAGCGCCAGCGCCAGCACCAGCGCCAGCACCCGCACCAGCGCCCACACCGACCCCGGCCCCCGTCCACGACGACGGTGAGCTGCTGCGGGGCGTGGCGGCCCGCATCGCGGCCAACATGGAGGCCAGCCTGGCCGTGCCCACGGCCACCAGCTTCCGCAACGTGCCGGCCAAGCTGCTCGAGGTCAACCGGCTCGTGCTCAACAACCACCTGCGCCGGGTGCGGGGCGGCAAGGTGAGCTTCACCCACATCATCGGCTACGCCGTGGTCCGGGCCATCGCCTCCACCGTGCCGGCCATGAACAACACCTTCGCCCACGACGCCGACGGCAAGCCCCGCATCTTCCGCCACCCCCGCGTGGCCCTGGGCATCGCCGTCGACCAGGAGAAGGCCGACGGCTCCCGCTCGCTCGTGGTGCCCGTGATCAAGGAAGCGGACACCCTCGACTTCGCCGGCTTCGTCGACGCCTACGAGCAGCAGATCGACAAGGTGCGGGCCAACAAGCTCGCCCCCGACGACTTGGCCGGGGCCACGGTCACCCTCACCAACCCCGGCACGATCGGCACCGTGCAGTCGGTGCCCCGCCTCATGCCGGGCCAGGGCGTCATCATCGGCGTGGGGGCCATGGGCTACCCGGCCGAGTTCCAGGCCGCCGACCCCAAGGTGCTGGCCCAGCTCGGCCTGTCCAAGGTCATCACCCTCACCTCCACCTACGACCACCGCATCATCCAGGGCGCCGAGTCGGGCCTGTTCCTCAAGAAGGTGCACGAGCTGCTGCTGGGCGAAGAAGGCTTCTACGTCGGCATCTTCGAAGACATGGGCGTCCCCTACGACGCCGTGCAGTGGCGGGCCGACCACGGGGCGACCGACGGCCTCGACGGCATGGAGGCGGCGCTGGCCAAGCAGATGGCGGTCAGCACGCTGGTCAACCAGTACCGGGTGCGGGGCCACCTCATCGCCAACATCAACCCGCTCGACGACTCGCTCAAGCGCCATGCCGAGCTCGACCCTGCCACCTACGGCCTCACCATCTGGGACCTCGACCGCGAGTTCCTCACCGGCGGCCGGGAGGGCATCTACGCCTCCGTGGGCGGCTCGTCCCGCTCGATGAAGCTGGGCGACATCCTGGGTGTGCTGCGCGACGCCTACTCCCGCACGGTGGGCATCGAGTACATGCACATCGCCAACCCGGAGGAGAAGCGCTGGATCCAGGAACAGGTGGAGGGGCGCACGGTCACGCTCGACCGCGACACCCAGCACCACATCCTGGAACGGCTCAGCGCAGCCGAGGCCATCGAGAAGTTCCTGGCCGCCCGCTACGTGGGGCAGAAGCGATTCGGCCTGGAGGGCACCGAGAGCGCGATCCCCACCCTCGACGCCGTGCTGTCGGCGGCGGCCGACGGCGGACTGGAGCGGGCCGTGATCGGCATGGCCCACCGGGGGCGACTGAACGTGCTGGTCAACATCCTGGGCAAGCGACCCGAGGAGCTGTTCGGCGAGTTCGAGGGCGCCATCGACGAGAACTCGATCCAGGGCTCGGGCGACGTGAAGTACCACATGGGCTACGAGGGCAAGCACACCAGCCCCGCCGGGGCGTCGATCGACATCGGCCTGGCCGCCAACCCGTCACACCTCGAAACGGTGGACCCGGTGGTGGTGGGCATGGCCCGGGCCCACATGGACCGCACGGTTCGCCAGGATTACCCGGTGCTGGCCGTGCTGATCCACGGCGACGCTGCCTTCGCCGGCCAGGGCGTGGTGGCCGAGACCCTCAACCTGTCGCAGGTGCGGGGCTACAAGGTGGGCGGCACCATCCACCTGATCATCAACAACCAGCTGGGCTACACCACCGCCCCCCACCAGGGCCGCTCGACCGACTACTCCACCGACGTGGCCAAGGCCGTGCAGGCCCCGATCTTCCACGTCAACGCCGACGATCCCGAGGCCTGCGTCCGGGTGGCCCACCTCGCCTTCGCCTACCGCCAGCGGTTCAACAAAGACGTGGTGATCGACCTCATCGGCTACCGCCGCCACGGCCACAACGAGGGCGACGACCCGAGCTACACCCAGCCCGTGATGTACCGCAAGATCGGCGAGCGGGCCCCGGTGCGCACCCTCTACACCCAGACCCTGATCGACAAGGGCGACATCTCGATGGAGGAGGCCACCGAGGCGCTCGACTACTTCCAGCAGCTGCTGCAGACGGCGCTCGACGAGACCCGGGAGTCGGCCCCGCCCAAGGGCCTGCGGGCCAAGCCGGCCCCACCCCCGCTCGGGGTCCTGCCCCACGTGGAGACCGGGGTCGACGCCGAGCTGCTCGACCGGATCCACAACGCCCTGTCGGTGGTGCCCGAGGGATTCACCGTCCATCCCAAGCTGGCCCGCCAGTTCGAGAGCCGGGCCCAGCTGTACCGCTCGGGCGAGGTCGACTGGGCCTTGGCCGAGGCGTTCGCCTACGGCTCGCTGCTGGCCCAGGGCACGTCGGTGCGCCTGGCCGGGCAGGACTCGCGCCGCGGCACCTTCGCCCACCGCCACGCCACGCTGCACGACTACCAGACCGGGGCCGAGTTCACGCCCCTGGCCGAGCTGGCCCCGGCCGGCACCAACTTCTGGATCTACGACTCCACGCTGTCGGAGTACGCCGCCCTCGGCTTCGAGTACGGCTACTCGCTGACCAACCGCGACTGCCTGGTGTTGTGGGAGGCCCAGTTCGGCGACTTCATCAACGGGGCCCAGATCATCATCGATCAGTACCTGGTGGCAGCGGAAGACAAGTGGCACGAGACGAGCGGGCTCGTGCTGCTCCTCCCCCACGGCTACGAAGGCCAGGGGCCCGATCACTCGTCGGCCCGCCTCGAACGTTTCCTCCAGCTGTGCGCCGAGGACAACATCCAGGTGGCCAACGTGAGCACAGCGGCCCAGTTCTTCCACCTGTTGCGGCGCCAGATGCTGCGCACCGTGCGCAAGCCGCTGGTGGTGTTCACGCCGAAGTCGGGCCTGCGGGCCAAGGCCACCCGCTCGCCGCTGTCGGCGTTCACCTCGGGCTCGTTCGAGGAGGTGCTCGACGACACCGGCGTGCGCGATCCACAGTCGGTGAAGCGCATCATCCTGGCGTCGGGCAAGGTGGCCACCGAGGCCCTCGCCCACCGCGACACGAACGAGGTCGGCGCGGTGGCCGTGGTGCGGGTGGAGCAGCTGTATCCGTGGCCCACGCGGGCGCTGGCCAACGCCGTGGCCCGCTATCCCAACTCCACCGAGGTGGTGTGGCTCCAGGAGGAGCCGGAGAACATGGGCGCCTGGAACTCGATCAAGGCCCACCTGTTCGACGGCCACGGCATGACCCACAAGGTGCGGCGGGTGAGCCGAGCCGAGTCGGGGAGCCCGGCCACGGGGTCCAACGCAATCCACCAGCAGGAGCAGGAAGAGCTCCTCAACCGCGCCTTCGGCGCCATCGGCTGAACGGCCATGACGCCCTTGGAGACGCCCCCGGAGGACAGCCCGGCCGAGCGGTTCCGACGGGTGGCGGCAACGTTCACATCGCTGACTGCTGCCGTGCCGACCGACGGGTGGAGCCGCCCCGCGCCGTGCGCCGGTTGGACGGCGCTCGACATCGTGCGTCACCTCGTCGACTGGGTGCCGGCCGTCATCGGGCGGTCGGGCCTCACCTTCGCCGTCGGTCCCGCGGTCGACGATGATCCGGCCGGGGCCTGGACCGCGGTGGCCACCACCCTGCAGGGAGCGCTCGACGACCCGGAGGTGGCGGCCCGCACGTTCGACGCCGGCCCTCCGGGCGAGCTGCGCATCGACACCGCCGTCGGCATGCTCGTGCTCGGTGACGTGCTCGTGCACAGCTGGGACCTGGCCGTTGCCACCGGCCAACAGGCGGACCTGGATCAGCCGGTGGCGGCGGAGATGCTGGCCGGCATGGAGCCGATCGACGACCTACTGCGGACCAGCGGGCACTACGGCCCGCGGGTGCCGGCCGACCCCGACGTCGACCTGGTCAGCCGCCTGATCGCGTTCACCGGGCGCGACCCGGGATGGACCTCGCCGGGCTAGGCGAGCTCGATCTCCAGCACCGCACTCAACTCGGCCAGAGCCTGGGCCGCACCGACCACCTTGATGGTGGTCATGCCCATGGCCTTGGCCGGTTTGAGATTGATGCCGAGGTCATCGAGGTAGACGGCCTGGTGTGGTTCGATCGCCATCACCTCCAACGCCCGGCGGTAGAACTCCGGCTCCGGCTTGCGCACGCCGATCACCGACGACTCGATCACCGCGTCGAACATCGTCATCACCTCTCGCGTGTCGGCCCGACCGTTGCCGTTGGCCACACCGTCGGAGTTGATGGCGCCGTGCGAGCGGAAGTTGTTGGTCACGCACGCCGTGCGAAAACCCGCATCCTTGATGCGTCGGATGGCCTCCACCATCTCGGGGCGGACATCACCGCCGAGCAACTCGAGCACCGCATGGCCGCTGAGGCGATGACCCAACGCCGCCGCCTCCGCTTCGAACATGGCAGCGAACCCGTCGGTGTCGACGTCGCTGCGCTCGAGATGAGCCCACGCGTTGTCGTCGGGGTTGGTGGCGTTGATGGAACGGATGAGTCCGACGGGCAGACCATTGGCCGCTTCGTAGCGCGCGAACGCGTCGAAGGGACTGGTGGTAACCACACCGCCGAAGTCGAACAACACAGCTTCGATCACAAACCGGATACTATTGCCGACTCGAAGTCCTGGTACGAGAGCGCACTGGTCCCGCCACACCAGAGTGCGCAGGACGACAGGACTCGACGACGACACGTCGCATGGTTTGACTGGGCAGGTATGGCACGCACCGATCGACACCTCGTAGTGGATGGATCGAACATCGCAACCGAAGGACGCTCGCTCCCCAGCCTCGCTCAACTCGACGAGGCGGTGCGCGCTGCGACCGCTGAACTCGGATGCAGCGGGGTGACGGTCATCGTCGACGCCACCTTCTCGCATCGCATCGACGAGTCGGAGCGGGCGGAGTTCGAAGCCGCGGTGTCGGCCGGTGAGGTCGTCACACCGCCGGCCGGTGCCATCGGTCGGGGCGACGCCTTCATCCTCCAGGTGGCGGAGAAGGCCCGCGCCACCGTGCTGTCGAACGACAGCTTCCAGGAGTTCCACGGCGAGCACGACTGGCTCTTCGACGAGGGCCGCCTCATCGGCGGCAAGCCCATCGAGGGTGTCGGTTGGGTGTTCGTCGATCGGGTACCGGTACGGGGGCCGGCCAGCCGTCGTTCGGTTCGCGGAGCGGGCAAGGCGCCCAAGCGGTCGACCTCGAAGCGGCCCAGCCGCGCCGCGTCGCCCACCGCCACCGGGCCGGCGCCCATGCCCAGCAAAGCGACGCCGCCCCCGGCCCGCAAGGCCTCGGTGGTGACGTCACCGCTCGTGGCCGCCGCCCCCTCCGGGCGCCAGTCGAGCGACACTCCCGGCCGGGCCTCGTCCCGGTCGGCCGGGGGGCGGGCCGGCACACCGGCCGCCGCCCCCGCTGCGGCCGGCACCGCCGGCGCGGCGGCAACCGGCGGTCGCCAGGTCGAGGAGCTGAACGACCCACGTTCGTTCATGAGCTTTGTGAGCAGGTACTCGATCGGGGACGAGGTCGAGGCTGTGGTGGAGCAATTCTCGTCCCACGGTTGTTATCTCCGGGCGGCAACTGCGCGCTGCTACCTCCCGTGCCGGGCGATGGGGGACCCACCCCCCACGCGGGCCCGGGACGTGGTGGCCCAGGGGCAGTCCATAATCGTGAAGGTCGAGTCTCTGGACGCCGACCGTCGCGGCATCAACGTTGCGTTGGTGCGAACCGTCGTCGAGCCCGACGACGGGGAAGTAAGCAAGGAAGGTAAGCAAACCCGTGATCCGGGGGCGGCCAAGGCCCGCTCCAGGACGCCCGCCAACCCCCCTCCGGCGGAGGCACCCGTCGCCGTAGACGGCTCTGCCCCCCACGAGGGGTCACTCACAAGGAGCACAACCAACGTGGCAACTACCAAGCCGGCCAAGAAAACCGCAGCCAAGAAGACGGCGGCCACCGGAGCCAAGAAGGCGGCCAAGGCCACCTCGTCGGCTCGGGTGAAGAAGGCCGTCACCAAGAAGGCGGCGACCACCAAGAAGGCCGCCACCACCAAGAAGGCCACGGCCAAGAAGGCCGTGACCAAGAAGGCCGCCACCAAGAAGGCCGCCACGGCCAAGAAGGCGCCGGCCAAGAAGGCTGTTGTGAAGAAGGCGGCCACCAAGGCCACCGCCAAGAAGGCCGCTGCCAAGAAGTAGCCCCCGGAGCGACCCCGCCCTGGCGGGGGGCGTCCGCTCGAATCACGTCGTGAGCCCGGTCCTGGTGGCCGGGCTCACGTGCTTTCCCTTGGGGGGCTACGCGCCCCCTTGGGGGGCTACGCGCCCCCTTGGGGGGCTACGCGCCCCCGGCGCGGGGCCGGGCCGAGGCCGGCGGGTAGGCTCGAAC
>CADEDH010000001.1:117345-123864 GCA_902826025.1 uncultured Actinomycetes bacterium | reverse complement strand
GGGGCTACGCGCCCCCGGCGCGGGGCCGGGCCGAGGCCGGCGGGTAGGCTCGAACCACGATGTCGGCACAATTCATCTACACCATGCACAAGGTCGGCCGGTACCACCCGCCCGACCGCCAGGTCCTCGAAAACATCACGCTCTCGTTCTACCCGGGGGCCAAGATCGGTGTCCTCGGCTCGAACGGGGCGGGCAAGTCGTCGCTGCTGAAGGTGATGGCGGGCATAGACGACGGCTTCACTGGCGAGGCTCGCCTCACCCCCGGCTTCACCGTCGGCTATCTGGAACAGGAGCCGCTGCTCGATCCGTCGAAAGACGTGATGGGCAACGTGATGAGCGGCGCCGGCGAGACGGTGCAGCTCCTGGCCGACTACGACGCCGTGCTGGCCGGCTGGTCAGACCCCGACGCCGACTACGAGAAGCTCGGGGCCCGCCAGGCCGAGCTGGAAGACAAGATCGCGGCGGCCAACGCCTGGGACCTCCAGCGCACGATCGAGATCGCCATGGACGCCCTGCGCCTCCCCGACAAGGAGTCGCCGGTCGAGCACCTGTCGGGCGGTGAGAAGCGCCGCATCGCCCTGTGCCGCCTGCTCCTGTCGCAGCCCGACCTGCTCCTGCTCGACGAGCCGACCAACCACCTCGACGCCGAGTCGGTGGGGTGGCTGGAACACCACCTGCAGGCCTACCCGGGCACGGTGGTGGCCATCACCCACGACCGCTACTTCCTCGACAACGTGGCCCGCTGGATCCTGGAGCTGGATCGGGGGCGGGGCATCCCGTTCGAGGGCAACTACTCGAGCTGGCTGGAGCAGAAGCAGGGCCGCCTCGACGCCGAGGAGCGTTCCCAGGCGGCCCGCCAGCGCACGCTCACCCGGGAGCTGGAGTGGGTGCGCATGTCGCCCAAGGCCCGCCAGTCCAAGGGCAAGGCCCGCCTCAGCGCCTACGAGAGCCTGCGGGCCGAGGCCGAGAGCTACGACCCGTCGGAGGAGAAGGTCCAGATCCACATCCCGCCGGGCAAGCGCCTGGGCGACAAGGTGATCGAGGTCGAGCACCTGTCGAAGGGCTACGGAGACAAGCTCCTCATCGAAGATCTGTCGTTCTCCCTGCCGCCGGCCGGCATCGTGGGCGTGATCGGCGGCAACGGCGCCGGCAAGACCACCCTGTTCCGGATGCTGGTGGCGGCGTCAACCGGCGACGGCGAGCAGCCCGACTCCGGCTCGATCTCCATCGGTGCGACGGTCGACATGATCTACGTCGACCAGAGCCGCGAGGTGCTCGACCCCGAGCACTCGGTGTACGAGGCCATCACCGAAGGCCACGACGTGGTGAAGGTGGGCGACCGGGAGGTCAACGGCCGGGCCTACGTGGCCTCGTTCAACTTCCGGGGCTCAGACCAGCAGAAGAAGGTGGGCCTGTTGTCGGGCGGCGAGCGCAACCGGGTGCACCTGGCCCGGGTGCTCAAGCGGGGCGGCAACGTGCTCCTGCTCGACGAGCCCACCAACGACCTCGACGTCGACACCCTGCGGGCCCTCGAAGACGCCCTGGAGCGGTTCCCCGGCTGCGCCGTGGTGATCAGCCACGATCGCTGGTTCCTCGACCGGGTGGCCACCCACATCCTCAGCTTCGAAGGCGACTCCCAGGTCCGCTGGTTCGAGGGCAACTTCTCGGAGTACGAGGAGTGGCGGGAGAAGGAGTTCGGCGAGGCGGCCCAGCCTCATCGGGTCACCTACAAGCCCCTCACGAGGTAGAAGCCTCACACGCGGCGGGTCGGCGCCGATGGAGTTGCCATGGCTACCAGCCCGGCAACCACCAGCGCCAAGCCCCCCGCCGCCAAGGCTCCTTCGGCCAAGAAGGCGTCGAGCAAGGACAAGTGGCAGAGCCGGGCCGTCGTCCGCCTCATCGAGGCCGGCTGTGTCGCCGAGTGCCCGGTGTGCGGCGAGCGGGTGAAGTACCGGGCCCGCCACCGGGACCAGCAGGTGATCTGCAACGTCTACGACAAGGGCCGCTGGCAGCGGGTGGAGCAGTATCACCTCGACTGCTACCTGGCGGCCGACTCCCCCCACGGCCCTGTCACAGCTCCGTAGGGCAGTCTCCCAATCTCCTGACCGAAGAGCGGTTCCAGTAGGGTGCTTAGGTGCCCGCAACCGCTGACGACCACGCCCTGGCCATCGACCTGGCCCGGGACACCGGCAAGATCCTGGTGGAGCTGCGTCAGCGGATGCTGCTCGAAGGCACCACCCACTGGGAGCTGAAGGACGCTGGCGACATGGCGGCCCACCGCTTCATCGTCAAGCATCTGGCCGAGGTCCGCCCCGACGACTCGGTGCTGTCGGAGGAAGGGGCCGACCGCCGGGAGCGCCTCACGGCCGATCGGGTGTGGATCGTCGATCCGCTCGACGGCACCCGGGAGTACGCCGAGCCCCCGAGGTCGGACTGGGCGGTCCACATCGCCCTGGTCATGAACGGTGATCCGGTGGCGGGTGCAGTGAGCCTGCCGGCCGAGGGCATCGTGCTCGGTACCCAACCCGCTCCCGAGCTGGGGCCCCTGCCCGATCGGGCCCCGAGGGTGATCGTGAGCCGCAGCCGCCGCCCCCCAGCTGCCATCATGCTGGCCCGGGAGCTCGAGGCCGACTACATCGAGATGGGCTCCGCCGGGGCCAAGGCCATGGCCGTGGTGCTGGGCCTGGCCGACATCTACGCCCATTCCGGGGGCCAGTACGAGTGGGACAACTGCGCCCCGGTGGCCGTGGCCAGAGCAGCTGGCCTCCATTGCTCCCGTCTCGACGGATCTCCGATGGTGTACAACAATCCCGACCCCTACCTCCCCGATCTCCTCATCTGCCGTCCCGAGTACGCCGAGCGCTGCCTCGAGATCCTCAATGGCTGAGTTGGTCCCCAACACCGGCAACGACGTCACCCTCAACCGAATCCCCGCCGACGACCTGCACCTCGGCTCGTTCTCCGAGAACCCACCGTGGAGCCTGGCCGGCCGGGAGCTGATCTGGCGCCGCCCCGTGGCTCAGCTCCGGGCGGCGCAGGCCCGTGACCTGCCCAACCTCACCCGGCCGCCCCGGCTGCCCCCCGCCCTCCGGGCGCTCGACGTGGCCCGGGTGCTGGGGCCCGCCTTCGGCACGTGGTTCCTGCGGGAGCGGGGCACCGAGCGGTCCCGGGCCGGGTTGTCACGGCGGTTCCGGGTGGCGGCCGAGCGCCTCGGCCCCACCTACATCAAGCTGGCCCAGATCATCTCGGCCGGCAAGGGCGTGTTCCCCGACGAGCTGGTGGCCGAGTGCCGCAAATGCCGGGACCAGGTGTCGCCTGTCCCCTACGCCGACATCGTGGATGTGGTGGAGGCCGAGCTGGGCCAGCCGCTGCACAAGGTGTTCCGCACGTTCCAGCCCACGCCGCTGGCCGCCGCCTCGATCGCCCAGGTCCACACCGCCGTGTTGCGCACCGGAGAGGAGGTGGTGGTGAAGGTGCAGCGCCCCGGTATCGACAGCCTGATCCGCCGCGACCTGAAGGTGCTGAGCTGGTTGGCCCCGTTCCTGGTCGGCCGGATCCCCTTCACCGCGCTGGCCAACCCGCCGGCTCTGGTGGAGCTGTTCGCCGAGACGATCATCGAGGAGCTCGACTTCCGCCTGGAGGCGGCGAACATGCTCGACATCGCCGAGATGTTCGTGAAGTTGGGCCGTCCCAACTTCGTGGTCCCCCGCCCCCACCCGACGCATGTGACCAAGCGGGTGCTGGTGATGGAGCGTCTCCACGGCTTCAACTTCGACGATGTGGCCGGCATGAAAGCGGCCGGGGTCGACACCGCCGAGGTCGTCCAGACCGCCATGCTCGGCTTCCTGGAGGGCGCCTTCCTCCACGGCGTCTTCCACGGCGACCTCCACGGCGGCAACCTGTTCGTGCTCGCCGGCGAAGCCGGCCGGACGGGGTTGGGGGCCCCGGACGAGATGGGGAAGCGAAGCGACAAGCTGCCCGAAGGGCAGCCGGGCGCAGCCCCCGCAACAACAGCTCGAGTCGGATTGGTGGACTTCGGGATCACGGGGCGGCTCAGCGAAGCCGAGCGGCTGGCCTTCCTCCGGATGATGATGACGGCCACCATGAACGACATCAAGGGCCAGGTGGCGGCCCTGCGGGATCTGGGAGCGCTACCCCCCGACACCGACATCGGCGCCGTCATCGCCGATCTCGGACTCGACAAGCCGCCGATCGATCCCACCGGGATGAGCCCCGAGGAGCTGGTGAGCGAGCTCCAGCGGATCCTCAAGGCCCTGCTGGGCTACGGGGCCCGCCTGCCCAAGCCCCTCATGCTGTACGTCAAGAACATGATCTTCCTCGACGGGGCCATCGGCACGCTGGCCCCCGAGCTCGACATGTTCGCCGTGGTCACCCGGATCGCCACCCACTTCGCCACCGCCCACGGAGCCACCATCGCCGCCCAGCTCGGCGTATCGCCCACCTCGTGGGAGATGGATCTGGAAGGGCTGAAGGCCGGGTTCGGCGTGGATCCCAACGAGACGTCGAGCCTCACCTACGCCGAGCTGCAGGAACGTCGGGCCCTGATCCAGCGGCGCCTCCGCCGTCACCGCCCGGGAGACTAGAGGCAACCCTCCCGGGCGCCTTCGGGTTCGCCTCCGGCGATCCCTCATCCCGAGCGTCACCCGGTCGATGGAGACCCTACGGCCCGCACCGGGGCGCGCCACCGTATGACGGCGAGGGGACGAAGGCATGACAGGGCAACAGGCCACATCGCTACCCGAAGGACGGCAGTCCCGCGGCACCGTGGCGGCCCGCCTGGCCGTCCTCGTTCTGGTACCGGTGACGAGCCTGCTGGTGGCCGTGTCCGTCGTGGTCTACGGCGCCTGGACCGACATCGACCAGGCCACCACTCTGGAACAGGCCGCCGGGGTGGCCACGAACGTCGGCGAGCTGGCCTACCGCACCCAGGACGAGCGGGGCCTCTCCGTCCACCACCTGGCCAACAACGTCGGGCCCTTGGGCCAGGATCTGCTGACTGCCCGCAACGAGCTCGACAAGGCCCTCGACGTCGTCCGGGCCGACGTCGCATCGGGCGGCATCGACCCGCAGCTCCGTCAGGCGCTCACGGCGGCCGTCGCCACCTACGATTCGCTGGCCACCACCCGCCAGCAGGTCGAGACCCACAGCATCGATCCGGACGGTGCCATCGAGGCCTACTCCGAGCGAGTCGACGCTGGCCTTGCGACGCTCGAGGCGATGTTGCCGTCGGCCGCCGACGCCCGCGCCACCCGCCAGGTGACCTCGTACCTCGACCTGCTCGACGTGGCCGAGCAGTCCGGCCGCCAGCGGGCGCTGGTCAGCCGCCTGGCCGCCAAGGGCAGCATCGACGACTCCGACCTGGGCCAGGTGAGCCGTCTGATCGGCCGCCGCGAGGGATACATCCGGAACTTCCTGGTAACGGCCGACCCTGAGCTGCGGGCCGACTGGGAACAGACCGAGGCCTCGCCGGCCTTCACCGAGGCCGCCGCCATCGAGGCCGCCGTCATCGACGGACGGGTGCTGCCCGACAGCGACGAGTGGTGGACGAAGGCCACGGCGCGCCTCGAGGCCGTACACGACGTCCGGCGAGCGGTGGGCGACGCCATCGTGGCCAACGCCAACGATCACCAGTCGGACGCATCGCGCTCCATCACCGTCGTCCTGGTGGCGTCGGCCGCCCTGCTGGCCATCGTGGCGGCGGTGGCGACCGTGGTGTCCCGGAGCATCACCCGGCCGCTCCGACTCGACTCGTCGCTGATCGCCTCGGCTTCCGAGCAGCTGGCGGCGGTCAGCACCCAGATGACGGCCAGCGCCGCCGACGCCGCCGACCAGGCCCAGGCCGCCGCCAACTCCTCGTCCGAGGTGTCGGCCAGTATCCACACGGTGGCTTCGGCCTCGGCCCAGCTCTCGGCCTCGATCGACGATGTCGCCCGAGCGGCCGGCGAGGCGGCCGCCATCGCCGCCGACGGCGCCCTGCTGGCCCGCGACGCCTCGTCCATCGTGACCAACCTGGGCGAGTCGTCGAACCGGATCGGTGGCGTCATGGCCCTCATCTCCTCCATTGCCAAACAGACCAACCTGCTCGCCCTCAACGCCACCATCGAAGCGGCCCGGGCCGGGGCCGCCGGCAAGGGGTTCGCCGTGGTGGCCAGTGAGGTCAAGGATCTTTCCCACCAGGTCACCCAGGCCACCGAGGAGATCAGCGGCCAGGTGGCCGGCATCCAGGCCGACGCCGACGCCGCCTCCAACGCCATCTCCCAGGTGGCCGAGGTCATCACCCGGGTCAACGAGACCCAGGAAACCATCGCCTCGGTGGTGCGGGAGCAGATGAAGGCCACGTCCGAGATAGACCACAACGTCCACCGGACGGCCATGCGGGCCGACGAGATCACGGCCACCATCGAGGCGCTCGCTTCGGGGGCCGAGGAGTTCTCCCGCTGTGCCGTCGACACCCGGAGCGCCGCCGGCGACCTCAACAAGGCCGCCCGCGAGCTCAGC
>CADEDH010000001.1:100305-117245 GCA_902826025.1 uncultured Actinomycetes bacterium | reverse complement strand
CCAGGGGGCTGCCGCCCCCGGCTCCCTACGGTCGCCTCCCCATCGGCCCCGGGGCCCCCACCCCTGGGTGCCGGCTCCGCCGGCTGCTCGGCCGACGCTGCTACGTTGGCCCGAATGCGACTTGTCGTGGCCGACTGCACGGTCGACTACAACGGGCGGCTCGACGCCCACTTGCCCCGGGCGGTGCGTCTGATCATGGTGAAGGCCGACGGCTGCGTGGCCATCCACGCCGACGGCGGCGCCTACAAGCCGCTCAACTGGATGACCGCCCCCAACCTGATCATCGAGGGCGACGACGGCTGGGTGGTGTCGAACCCCAAGGGCGAGACGCTCACCATCACCCTGCACGAGATCCACAGCGACACCACACACCATCTGGGCGAGGATCCGGGCCTGCGCAAAGACGGAGTGGAAGCCCACCTCCAGGAGCTGTTGGCCCTGGATCCCGAGCGCCTGGAGCCCGGGATGCGACTCATCCGCCGTGAACACCCCACCGATATCGGCCCCGTGGACCTGCTGTGCCGGGACGGCGAAGGCCGAGTGGTGGCCATCGAGATCAAACGCCGGGGCGAGATCGACGGCGTGGAGCAGCTCACCCGCTACCTCGACTTCCTCAACCGCCAACCCGACCTCACCCCGGTACGGGGCATGTTCGTGGCCCAGGAGATCAAGCTCCAGGCCAAGACGCTGGCCAGCGACCGCCAGATCGGCTGGGTGGAGGTCGACTACGACGAGCTCCGAGGCATCGAGCGCCCCCAACAACGCCTGTTCTGAGGCCCGAAGCCCCAAAAACCGGCGAACTCTGACACCAGACCGCACAATGCAGCGCCTGATGTCAGAGTTCGCGAGAGGCGGGGGGGGCTACTGGTAGGTGCAGCCGCCGTTGTCGATGACCACCCGGCCGTCGCCACCGAGCGTCTGGAAGATGGCCTTGCCCGGCCCGTCGGCCCACATCCGTACGGTCAGAGCCTCACCCGGCAGCACCGGAGAGCTGAACCGGGCGTCCATGCCGGTGAACCGGGACGGATCGGACCCGCACAGCGTGTGGAGCAGCGCCCGGCCGGTGAACCCGTAGGTGCACAGACCGTGCAGGATCGGCTTGGGGAACCCGCCGACGTCGGAGAACTGCTTGTCCGAGTGGAGCGGGTTCTTGTCGCCGCAGAGGCGGTAGAGCAGGGCCTGGTCGGGCCGGGTCTGCATCGTCACCTCGTGGTCGGGGGCCCGATCGGGGGCCACGTTGGCCTTGCCCGAGGGCCCACGGTCTCCACCGAAGCCTCCCTCGCCGGTGATGAACACCGACGCTGTGGCCTCGTACAGGGGCTGGCCGTCGGCCACCAGGGTGCCGGTGGTCTTGGTGGCGATGACGGCCCCCTTGCCCTTGTCGTAGACACCAACGATCTCGTCGACGGTCTCCACTTCGCCGGCGATCGGCATCTCCCGGAACAGGGTGATGCCCTGCTCGCCGTGCACGAGCATCCGAGGGTCGTAGGTACCCGACTGGCTCATGGCCGACTTGCCGCCGGTGGCGGTGAAGCCGAACAGCACCACCATCGTGGGGAACACCCGCTGCTGCACGCCAGCGGTGTTGTCGGTGGTGAACTCGAGCTCGCCGCCCACAGGGTCGGTGACACCGGCGCCGATGCCGAGGGCGTAGAGAATGGCGTCGTCGGACGTCCACGAGGCCCGTCGGGGCTCGCCCTTGGCGCCGACAGCATCCGGGTTGACTGGCATGGGTTTCCTCCTGGTTCGGGTACGGCGTGTTCTAGTAGGGCGTGGGGCGGCCCGGGCCAGTGACCGGCTTGCCCCCCATGTCGCTGTTGGGGGCGGCCTGGGCCATCAGCTCCTTGACCAGCGGGCCGATCAGCTTGGGGTCGTCGACCGGCTCCAGCACGGGGCCGCGGCGCCACATCTCGGCCACACCGAGGATGTTGCCGGTGGCCTCGAACACCCGGCCGGTGACCTGGGCCGACTCGGCCGAGCAGAGCCAGGTGACGATGGGGGCGATCCAGCGGGGGCTCATGGCCTCCCGGGCCTCGCCCTCCAGGCTGCCCATCCCGCCCAGGTTCTCGGTCATGCGGGTGAGGGCGCCGGGGGCGATGGCGTTGACCGTGACCCCGTAGCGGGCCATCTCCTGGGCGGCGATGATCGTGAAGGCGGCGATGCCGGCCTTGGCCGCCCCGTAGTTGGTCTGGCCCGGGTTGCCGTAGATGCCCGACACCGACGACGTGTTGATGATGCGGCCGTCGTTGGTCTCGCCCGCCTTGGTGCGCTCCCGCCAGTAGGCGGCGGCCCACCGGGACGGGGCGAAGGTGCCCTTGAGGTGCACCTTGATCACGGCGTCCCACTCGGCCTCGGTCATGTTGGTCAGCATCCGGTCCCGCAGGATGCCGGCGTTGTTGACCACGGCATCGAGGCCATTGAAGGTCTCGATGGCCATGTTGACCATCCGCTGGGAGCCCTCCCAGTCCGAGACGTCATCGCCGTTGGCGATGGCCTCGCCCCCCATGCCCTTGATCTCCTCGACGACCTGCTGGGCCGGCGACTTGTCGCCACCGGTGCCGTCGACCTCGCCGCCGAGGTCGTTGACCACGACCTTGGCCCCTTCGCTGGCCAGCATGAGCGCGTGCTCGCGCCCGATCCCACGGCCTGCGCCGGTGACGATGACCACCCGGCCGTCACAAAGCCCACTCATCTTCGCTTGTACCTCCGTTTTCGGGGACCGATCCTGGCGACGATCCGCCGCCCACCGGCTGCGGGGCGTCGCGACACTGCTACTCGCCACTGCCACTCGGCACTACCACTCGGCACTGCCTGTTACCCGGCACTGCTCGTTACTCGGCACTGCGGGCCCTGATCATGGCACAGCCGGCCTCCGGGACGAAAACGCCCCGGGCGGCTCGATTGGGGTCGAAACGGCACCCCCCGGACAATCACCCGGCCCGGTGGCGCCGACCATGAGCATGGGGGCCGTAGCCGCCGTGGCACACTGTACAGCGATGACCGACCGGCCGTCCGAAGGGGAAGCGGTAGCTTCGCCGCTGCCCGACATCAGCGACATCATCGGCACCGGGCTCGACAACGACGCCCCCCTGCCCCCCGACCCGGCCACCCTCGACGCCACCCCGGCCGACCAGACCGACGGCAACGGCGCAAGCTCGGCGGCGGCCGGCCGGGCCCCGGCGGCGGGCACGATCGAAGCCGTGGTCGACGGGATCGAGTGGGCCGACTCGCCCTCCGGCCCCGAAGGCCAGCCCAGCCCCGCCCCGGCGGGTTCCGTCGAGGGCGACTCCAACGGCAACGGCAACGACGCCGGGTCGGCGCCGCCGGCGGCCGCCGACGGCTCCATCGACCTGCGCCACCCGGAGGCGGCCACCCCCGCCATTCCTTCCGCCCCCGCTCCCCCCCGGCCGCCCCAGCGACCCCGGGCCGACACTCCGGCCGAGTCGACCCCGGCCGACCCGGCACCGGCCGACCCGGCACCAGCCGACCCGGCGCTGGGCCTCGACGACCCCACGGCGCCGGTGCCGGCCGGCGGGTTCATCGTGCCGCCCCAGCCCGACGACCCTCCGCCGGCCGAGCCGCCGCTCGACGCCACACAACCCATCGACATGGCCGACCTCGATGCCACCCAGGCCATCCCGGTCACCGAGCTACCCAAGGTCGGCTCGAACCGGCTGCTGGATGCGGTCCTCGCCGTGGAGCGGGCCGAAGCCGCCGCCCGCGCCGCCGAAGCGGTCGCCCCGCCCCCACCGGCCGACGACACCATGCCCCTGGCCTCGGCGCCTCCACCCGACGCCACCCGGCCCATGGCCCGGCCCTACGAGACACCGCCCCCATTCGACCCTGGCGCCACCCAGGTGGCGCCACCCGCCGCCAGCCCCCTTACTCCACCCGGAGACGCCCCCACCGAGGTGGCGGCCGACGCCGGAGTCACCACCCCCTTCGACGCCGGGGCCACCCAGCTGGCCGGGCTCGGCGGCAACGAAACCACCGTGCTCCCGGCCGACGGAGCCACCACCCCGTTCGATCCCAAGACCACCCCGCTCGATGCAGCCGAGGGCCAGCCGAGCCCCGCTCTGATCGCCGCCGGCCTGGCGGCCGACGGGACGTCGGGCGTCGACACACCCGGTTCGGCCGGCCCCGGCGAAACCGGGCCCAGCGAAACCGGCCCCGGCGAAACCGGCCCCGGCGACAAGACCGACACCAGCGCCAGCCCCGGAGCGGCCGCCGCCCCGGGGCCCGACGCGCCGGCCCGCACCGGCCGCTCGCGTCGTCTCGGCCCCCTGCCCCTGGTCGGTGTGGGCGTGCTGGCCGTCCTCGCTCTCGTCACCGCCGCCTGGGGCATCGACAGCTCCCGGACCGACGGCGAGGTGGTGCGCGGCACCCGGCTCGGCGGCACCGACATCGGCGGCCTCAGCCGCGATGAGCTCAACACCGTCTTCGACGACCTCGACACCGGCCTGGGCGAGGCCTCGCTCACCGCTCAGATCGACGAGGTGACGGTCGACACGAACCCCGCCACCCTGGGCGCCGCCGTGGACCGGGAGCGCCAGGCCGACGCCGCGCTGGCGGCCCGCCGGGGCGGCAACCCCGTGCTGCGCCCGTTCCACTGGCTGACGTCGTTCGTCACCACCGACGATCTGGCGCCCATCTACGAGGTCGATCCCGAGATGGCGGCATCGGGGGCCCAGGACGTGCTCACCGCCGCCCTCGACCAGCCCGTCGATCCCGGCGTGGTCGTGGAGCAGGGCGAGCTCCGGCTGAGTGAGGGCAAGGCCGGCGTGCGGGTGGACCCGGCAGAGGTGGCGGAGGTCCTACCCGCCGCGCTGGCCGGCCCCGGCCCCTACGAGATCACGCTCCAGTCCGTGGCGGCCGAACCCCGCTACACCAACGACCAGGTGCAGGCCGTGGTCGACGAGGCCGGCACCGCCACCTCGGAGCCCATCGAGATCCGGGTGCTCGACAAGAAGGCCGAGCTCGTGCCGGCCACCATGCGGAGCTGGATCCGCCTGGACAGTTCGGGCGACGAGCCGGCCTGGACGATCGACAGCGAGGCCGCCCTGGCCGACCTCAAGCCGTTGTTCCCCAGTCTCGGCTCCGAAGACGAGCGGGCCCACTTCAACATCGTCGACAACGTCCCGGTCATCATCCCGGCCTCGTCCACCATCATCTGCTGCACCACCGAGTCTGTCGACGGCATCGGCGACGTGATGCGGCAGGCCCCGCTGGGCGGCGTGGCGGACAACAAGAACCCCGATCCCGAGCGTCGGGTGGCCGAGCTCGAGCCGGAGAGCGTGGGGGCCGACGAGGGCGTCACCGAGCTGGAAGGGCTGGGGATCGTGGAGGAGGTCAGCACCTTCACCACCAAGCACCCGTGCTGCCAGAACCGGGTCACCAACATCCACCGCATGGCCGACCTCGTGCGGGGCGTCGTGATCCGGCCGGGAGAGGATTTCTCGATCAACGGCCACGTGGGCGAGCGCACGATCGCCAAGGGCTTCGTTGCCGATCACGCCATCGTCGACGGGGTGCTGAAGGACCAGGTGGGCGGCGGCGTGAGCCAGTTCGCCACCACCTTCTTCAACGCCTCGTTCTTCGCCGGGCTCGACTTCAACGAGTACCAGAGCCATTCGCTGTACATCTCCCGGTATCCCAAGGGCCGGGAGGCCACGGTGTCGTGGAAGAAGCCCGACCTGTCGGTCAAGAACACCACCCCGTACGGGATCCTGGTGTGGACGAGCTACACCGACACCTCGCTCACCGTCACGTTCTACTCCACCAAGAACGTGGAAGTGACGGCGGGGGATCTCCAGTCGAACGGCCAGGGCGAGTGCACCCGCTACACCACCCCCCGGACCCGGGTCTACCCCGACGGCACGAAGAAGGAAGACTCGGTCTTCGCCACGTACCGCCCGGCCGAAGGCGTCGGCTGTGACGGCAAACCCACCAAGGGGGCGACCGCCCCGGCCGGGCCCACCGTGGTCGACCCGTCGGTCGGCGCTCCGGTCCCCCAGCCGGTGGCCGAGGGCGGCGGGGAGGTGCCGACGGTCCCGTCGGTCCCGACCCTCATAGACGTGCCGCCCGACGGAGGCTGACCGGCCCCGGGCACCGTCCGGGTTCCCGCCCGGGGCGCCGGCCTTCTACGCTTTCCGGCCATGCCCCCGCCGCCCGGAATCAGTGCTGAGCCCCAGGACACCTGGTCCTGCGACGTGCTGGTGGTGGGTGCCGGCCCGGCCGGCTCCGCCGCTGCCATCGAGGCCACCCGCAGCGGGCTCGACACCGTGATGGTGGACAAGGCCCGCTTTCCCCGGGACAAATGCTGCGGCGACGGGCTCACCACCGGCGCCCTGCGACAGCTGGAATCGCTCGGCCTGCGGCCGGCCGAGCTGCCCAGCTGGACCCCGATCGGCGAGGTCCACGTCGTGGGCCCCGACCGCCGCTCGGTCCGCTTCCCCCTGCCCGACGGGCCTGGCCTCCACGCCGCCGTCTGCCGCCGGCGGGAGCTCGACGCGGCGCTCGTGCAGCTGGCCCGGGAGGCGGGAGCCGCCGTGTTGGAGGGGCACGCCCTCACCGCGGTGCGGGCCGACGGGCCCTGGATCGAGGCCGACGCCGGCGACATCCGGTTCCGGGCCCGGTACCTGGTGGCGGCCGACGGGATGTGGTCGCCCACCCGCCGCCTGCTCGGGCTCAACCAGCCGGGGTACCGGGGAGAGTGGCACGCCTTCCGCCAGTACCTCACGAACGTCAGCGGCCCCGCCGCCAGCGAGCTGCTGGTGTGGTTCGAGCCCGACCTGCTCCCGGGCTACGCGTGGTCGTTCCCCGCCGGTGACGGCACGGCCAACGTGGGCTTCGGGATCCTGCGGGGTTCGGGCTTCGACATCCAGGCCATGGGTCGCACCTGGCCCGACCTGCTGGGCCGGCCCCACATCGCCGCCGCCCTGGGTCCCGACGCCAAGCCCGAGGCCCCCCACCGGGCCTGGCCCATCCCGGCCCACCTTCCCCACACCACCCTGAGTCACGGTCGGGTGCTGTTCGTGGGCGATGCCGCCACCGCCACCGACCCCATGACCGGGGAGGGGATCGGCCAGGCCCTGGAGACCGGTCGGCTGGCCGTCCGCTCGATCGTGCGGGCCGGGGCCCACCGGCCAGCCACCGTGGCCGACCGGTACCGCCAGGATCTGGCCCGGGGCATGATGGTCGACCATCGCCTGGCCGGCCTGCTGTCGCACGTCCTGGCCCGGCCCCGGGCCACCTCGGCTGCCATCACGTTGGCCGCATGCCACCCCTGGACCAGGAGAAACTTCGGCCGCTGGCTGTTCGAGGACTATCCCCGAGCCCAGCTCTTCACCCCCCGGCGGTGGGGCCGGGGCGGCCTCGGAGGGCCCGGCGCCTTCGCCTGACCACGGATTCCCAGAGGAAGTCCCACGTGTTGGACTTCTCAACTTGGGGAATTGTCGCTGGATCGTAACGGTTGGCCCTTCTCGTGGTACTTGGAACCACCCGGCAGCGCCGCCAGCCGACTGCCCGCACCACCCGGTCCTCCCGGGCGGTGTCCGAGCTCAAGGAGCACCATGCCCCCGACCCATCCCACCGAGGTGACTCTGGATGTGCACCTCGGCCCCGACGAACTGATGGCCGGCATGCGTCATGACGCGCTGCACGGTCTGGGCTCTCGACCCCGTGAGCTACCCCCCACCTGGTTCTACGACAACGTGGGGTGCCGCCTGTTCGACGCCATCACCGAGCTCGAGGAGTACTACCCCACCCGGGCCGAGCGGTCGATCCTGATCGACTACGGAGACCAGATCGCCAAGGCCAGCCAGGCCGACACCTTCATCGAGCTCGGCTCGGGCACCAGCGACAAGACCCGGCACCTGCTCGACGCCATGCTCCAGCTGGGCCAGCTGGAGCGCTATGTTCCGTTCGACGTGGCCGAGCCGACGCTTCGCCAGGCGGCCGATCAGCTGGTCGGCGAGTACCCGGGCCTGACCGTGCACGGGGTGGTGGGCGATTTCCGCCATCACCTGCACCTGCTCCCGGCCGGGGGCCGCCGGATGCTGGCCGTGCTCGGCGGCACGATCGGCAATCTGCCGCCCGAAGACCGGGCCGTGATGCTGGCCACCCTGTCGGCCCAGATGGCTCCGGGCGACACCCTCCTCATCGGCACCGACCTGGTGAAGGACCCGGCCCGCCTGGTGCTGGCCTACGACGATCACGCCGGTGTCACCGCCGCCTTCAACCGCAACGTGCTGGTGCGCCTCAACCGGGAGCTGGGGGCGAACTTCGACCTGGCCCGCTTCGAGCACGTGGCCCTGTTCGACCCCGACAACGAGTGGATCGAGATGCGGCTCCGGTCGGTGGGTGATCAGCAGGTGTCGGTGGGCGACCTCGGCCTCACGATCGACCTGCTCGACGGGGAGACGATCCGTACCGAGATCAGCGCCAAGTTCCGCCCCGAGGGGTGGCAGGCCGAGTCGGAAGCGGCCGGCCTCGAGCTGGTGAGCCAGTGGTTCGACCCCGCCGGCGACTTCTGCCTCTCGCTGTCGGCCAAGCCAGGGGTATGACCATGGCCGGCTCCCCCCTCGTCGCCCCCACGGTCGACGGCTACTGCGGCGTCCGCACGCTCACCGAGGAGCTGGCCCGGCCGCTGGGGCCGGAGGACCAGACGGTCCAGTCGATGGCCGACGTCAGCCCCACCAAGTGGCACCGGGCCCACACCACCTGGTTCTTCGAGACCTTCGTGCTCGGCCCCCACCAGCCCGGCTACGTGCCGTTCGACCCCCGCTACGGGTTCCTGTTCAACTCGTACTACGAAGCGGCCGGGGCCCGGCACCCCCGGCCCGACCGGGGCCTGCTGTCCCGTCCCACGGCCGAGGAGACCGGCGCTTACCGGCGCCACGTCGACCAGGCCATGCTCGCCTTCCTGGCCCAGGGCGGCCCGGCGACCGACGTGCTGGCGCTGATCGAGCTGGGGCTGCACCACGAGCAGCAGCATCAGGAGCTGCTGGTGATGGACGCCCAGCATGTGTTGTCGTGCAACCCTCTGCATCCGGCCTACGGCCCGCTGCCCTGGGTCCACCGGGCCGCCGAGTTCCGGGCGCCGCGCACCGTCGCAGCGTCCCGGGCCGTGGCGGAGCATCCGGGCGGCGTGGTGGAGGTGGGCCACAGCGCCGGCGGCGGGTTCGCCTTCGACAACGAAGGGCCCCGGCACGACGTGCTGCTGCGGCCCTTCGCCCTGGGCCGGCGCCTGGTCACCAACGCCGAGTGGTTGGAGTTCGTGGACGACGGCGGCTATCGCCGGCCCGAGCTGTGGATGTCGGAGGGGTGGGCCACCGTCAACGCCGAGGGGTGGCGGGCCCCGCTGTACTGGCGCACCGGCGACGGGGCGCCGATCACGGCCTCGCTCGATGCCCACCCGGTGGACTCGCTGGGGAACTGGCGGGAAGACCCGCACCAGTTCACCCTGGCCGGTCTGGTGCCGCTCGACCTGGAAAGCCCCGTGCACCACGTGAGCTGGTTCGAGGCCGACGCCTACGCCCGGTGGGCCGGGGGCCGGCTGCCGTTGGAGGCCGAGTGGGAGGCGATGGCGCCCGTACCGGGCGACGAGTCCGAGGCCGACGGCTGGTACGGGTCGGTGTGGCAGTGGACAGCCAGCCCCTACAGCCCCTACCCCCGCTTCGCCCCGGCGGCCGGGGCCGTGGGTGAGTACAACGGCAAGTTCATGGTGAACCAGATGGTGCTCCGGGGCTCGGGCTGGGCCACACCGCCGGGCCACGCCCGCCGCACCTACCGCAACTTCTTCCCCACCGCCGCCCGCTGGTGCGTCGGCGGCCTCCGCCTCGCCTTCGATCGGTAGGGGGCGCACCGCCCGGCGACGATCCGGGGTGGGGATCGGCGGGCCGGTGTGCAAAAGTGGTGGGGTGAGCGTCACCGATGCCATCTCCCCCGAGCTGCGGGCCGGGGCCTCTCCCCTGCCCCCGGCCGACTACATCGGCGAGACCCGCCGCCTGTACGACTCGCTGGGCTACGCCGGCTATCGCTGGGCCGAGCGGCCCGACACGCCGCCGTGGGCCCCGATCGCCAAGCCGCTAAGCGAGTGCCGCATCACGCTGATCGGCTCGGGCGGCCTGTACCGGCGGGGCCAGATCGCCTTCACCACCAAGGACGACACGTCGATCCGGGTGATCCCCACCGACACGCCGTCGTCGGAGCTGCGCACGGCGCACTTCGCCTACGACCAGACCGACGCCCGCACCGACCCCAACTGCGTCTACCCGCTGGACCGGTTGCGGGAACTGACCGACGAAGGCTTCATCGGCGGCCTCACCCCCGAGGCCTACGCCTTCATGGGCGGGATCTATTCGATCCGGCGGCTGGAGACCGAGACCGCCCCGCTACTCGTCGAGCAGTGCAAGGCCCAGGAGCCCGACCTGGTGCTCCTGGTGCCGGTTTGACCGGTCTGCCACCAGTCGGTCGGTCTGATCGCACGCCAGCTCGAAGAAGCCGGGATCCCCACCGTGGGGTTCACCTCGGCCCGCACCATCACCGCCAGCGCCAACCAGCCCCGAAGCGTCTTCGTCGACCTGCCGCTGGGTCACACCACCGGCCTGCCCGACGACCCGGCGGGCCAGCGGCTCATCCTCACCGAGGGGCTCACGGCGGCCGCCGCCATCACCGTGCCGGGCACGATCGTGGATCTCCCCTACCGCTACGTCGACGACGAGTGGAAGGCCAACCCGCTGGGCTGGAGCCGCAAACGCCAGGACGGGGGCCAGGCCCGCCAGTCGAGCGGCGACTCGCGAACCGCCCGTTCGGAGACGCCGGTGTGGCAGAGCGACGACGACCGCCTGGCCGCCGAGGCCGTCTCCTGGGACGACCAGTGCCGGGTCTGCATCGGCCTCCCCGACACCGACACCGACGCCTGATCCGACGGCGGACCCCAATTGCGCGACGGAACCGCGCCCCTCAAGCGTTCTGCGTCACGAAACCTACGTTTGTCAGAGCTTTCGCGACGCAGAACGTCGGCGTGACGCGGTTTTCGTGACACGGTTCGGTGCGTTGATCCCGGGCTACCTGGTCCGGCTGGGCTGCCCGGCCCGGCCGCCGTCGGCCGTAGCGCTGGCCGAGATCCACCGGGCCCAGGCCGAGCGCATCCCCTACGAGACCACCTGGCTGCACCTCGGGGAGCAGTGGGGTATCGATCCGCACGAGTCGATCGAGCGGATCGTGCAGCACCGCCGGGGCGGTTACTGCTTCCACCTCAACGGGGCCCTGGCCGTGCTCCTGCAGCAGCTGGGCTACCACGTGACCCTGCACCGGGGCGGCGTACACCACAACGGCCCGGCGGCCAACGACATCGGCGGCCACCTGGTGCTGCTGGCCCACGACCTGCCCACGGCGGACAACCCGGGCGGCGTGTGGTACGTGGACACCGGGTTGGGCGACGCCCTGCACGAACCGCTGCCGCTGGTGCCGGGGCAGTACCGGCAGGGCCCGATGCGGTTCCGCCTGGGCCCGTCTCCCGACGGCATCGGCGACTGGCGCTTCGAGCGGCTGGGCGACGACGACGCCGACGGCGGCATGGCGCCGGTGAGCTTCGAGAAGGCGACGGCCACTACGGCCGCCTTCGAGCCGGCCCACGCCCGCAACACCACCTCGCCCGACTCGCCGTTCGTCCGCATGGTGACGGCCCAGCGCCGCCCCCGCACCGGGTCGACGGTGCTCCGGGGCCGGGTCCTCACCACCCGCCGGGGTGACGCCGTCGACCGCCGGGCCGTGACCCGGCGGTCCGACTGGTTCGGGCTGCTGGCGGGCGAGATCGGCCTGGCCCTCACGGCCCCCAGCGCCGGGGTCACCCCCGACGCCCTGGACCGGTTGTGGCACCACGCCAGCTCGGTACCCCTCCCCGACGGGCTCAGACCGTCTGGGGACCCCGGATGAGCTGGCCGGGGAGGGCGCCGGTGGGTTCCCCGTCTCGGGTGATCACGACGCCCCGCTTGATCGTGGCCTTGTAGCCGTCGGCCTTCTGCACCAACCGGCGGCCGCCGGCCGGGAGGTCGTAGACCATCTCGGGGGCGTGCAGCGTGAGGTGATCGAAGTCGATGACGTTGACGTCGGCCAGCATCCCCGGCTCCAGCGTGCCCCGGTCGGCCAGGCCCACCTGACGGGCCGTGTCGCGGCACTGGCGCTGCACCACCAGCTCCAGCGGCAGGCGCTCGCCCCGGGTCCGGTCCCGCACCCAGTGGGTGAGCATGAACGTGGGGAAGCTGGCGTCGCAGATCACGCCGCAGTGGGCGCCGCCGTCGGACAGGCCGGGCACCGTGCCCTCGGCCAGGTTCATCTGGCGGACGACCTCGTGGTCGCCCTCGGTGTAGTTGGCCAGCGGGAACAGCATCAGCTCCTTGCCGTCGCGGGCCAGCAGCTGGTCGTAGGCCATCTCCACCGGCTCGACACCGGCCGCCCGGGCCCGGGCCTCGATCGAATGCTCGGGGGCCGGCTCGTAGTCGGGCGGATCGCCCAGGGGGAACATCTTGTGAAACGACTGGGCCACCACGCCCGACATGCCTCGGGTCCGGCTGGCGTGCTCGGAGATGAGGGCGGCCCGCACCTGCGGGTCGCGCATCCGCTCCACCCGCTCGTCCAGCGGTAGGGAGGCCAGCTCCCGGCGGTAGGTGGGGCAGGTGATGAACGGGTGCATCGAGCTCTGCAGGCCGAGCAGCAGGCTCACCGGCCGGATCGCCACCTGGGCCGTGAGATCCACGCCCCGGGCCCGGGCGTCCTGGATGCGGTCGAGCACCCGCCGCCACTGGTCGGGCGTGGCGTCCTGCTGGACGAGCAGGATCGACAGCGGGGCGCCGCCGTGCTCGGCCATGCCCTCGAAGATCTCGAACTCGGCGTCGAGGTCCACGAAGTCGGACACGATCTCCAGGTGGCCGAAACCCCGCTCGGCCAGGGCCTGGCTGATGCCCCACAGCTCACCCGGCGCGGTGGTGAGGGTGGGGATCTGGTTGCCGTCCCGGTCCCGGTGGTTGATCGTGCGGGACGTGGTGAAGCCCAGGGCGCCGGCGTCGAGGGCCTCGGCTGTGAGCTGGCGCATGGCGGCGATCTCGGCCGGCGTGGCCGGCTCGTTGTGGTCTCGGCCCCGGTCGCCCATCACGTAGACCCGGAGAGCCGAATGCGGCATCTGGGCCCCCACGTCGATCACCCGGGGGATGGTGTCGATGGCGTCGAGGTACTGGGGGAACGACTCCCAGGTGAAGTCGATCCCCTCGGCCAGGGCCGAACCAGGGATGTCTTCCACGCCCTCCATCACGCTGATCAGGAACTCGTGGCGGTCGGGCTTCACCGGGGCGAACCCAACGCCGCAGTTGCCCATCACCACGGTGGTGACGCCGTGCCACGACGACGGGGTGAGGGCGGGATCCCACACCACCTGGCCGTCGTAGTGGGTGTGGATGTCGACGAAGCCGGGGGTGACGAGCAGCCCGGCGGCGTCGATCTCCTCCCGGCCCTCGCCGGCCACCTCACCCACGGCCGTGATGCGGCCGTTGTCGATGGCCACATCGGCCGCCCGGGCGGGCGCGCCCGTGCCGTCGACCACCGTGCCGTTGCGGATCACCAGCTCATGCATGGCACCCGTCCCCCTTCGTTCGAAGACTCAGGCGCCCATTCTCCCCCTACTTGGTGTAGGGAGCGAAGTTCGGCGGCCGCTTCTCCAGGAAGCTGCTCACGCCCTCCTTGAAATCGGGGCGCTTGAGCGACTCCCGCATCACGGCGTTGGAGGCGTCCATGGCGTCGTCGAGTCCCATGTGGAGCTGGCTGTAGATCTGGTGCTTCATCACCGCCATCGAGGTGGGCGACACGTTGGCCGCCATGTCGGCGGCGTAGGCCATGGTGTGGTCCATCAGCTGATCGGCCGGGACCACCTTGTTGACCAGGCCCAGCTCGGCCGCTTCCTCGGCCAGGAACACCCGGCCCGAGATGATGAGGTCGAGGGCGGCCGACTGGCCGATCAGGCGGGGCAGGGTCCAGGAGATGCCGTGCTCGGCGATCAGGCCCCGGCGGCTGAAGGCCACGGTGAACTTGGCTCCGGCGGCGGCGAAGCGGACGTCGCAGGCCACGGCGTGGACCAGGCCCAGGCCGGCGCAGGCCCCGTTGATGGCGGCGATGATCGGCTTGGGGATACCCATGGCGTAGCGGGCGTCACGGTCGTCGCGCTCGGCGGTGGCGCCACCGGCCCCCTGGATGCCCTGGAGCACGTCCATGTCGGCCCCGGCGCAGAAGCCCCGGCCGGCGCCGGTGACCACGATCACCCGCACGTCGGGGTCGGCGGCGGCGGCGTCGAGGGAGTTGAAGTAGCCCGAGGCCAGGTCGGCGTTCCAGGCGTTGAGCCGCTCCGGGCGGTTCAGGGTGATCAACCCGATGTTGTCCTTCACCTCGTAGAGCACAGCGTCACTCATGGGGGCCTCCCCTTCTTGCCATCCTGGCGTGCGGTCGTTCGCCGACCACCCTACGGGACCGCCCCGGGCGGGCGAAAGCTGTGATCGAGCGGTCAGCGCAGGATCGGCGAGGCATGGTGCACGATCATGCGCCACCGCTGGCCGTCGTGCTCGAACACGTTGATGGCGGTAGCCACCGCCGTGTTCGCCCCCGACAGCATGTTCTCGGTGGCCGACACCCAACCGACGCCGCCCCGGCGGGTGACCCGCTCCTCGGTGAGGATGATCTGCGGGTTGCCGCCGGCGCCGAAGATGGCGGCCCACGAGCGGTGGACGTCGTCCCAGCCGCACAGCGGGGTGCGGCCGGGGTGGATGCACACGGCGTCATCGCCCTCGGCCCACAGGGCGTCCATGGCGGCCAGGTCGCCGCCCTCCAGCGCCTGGTAGAAGGCGGCGTTGGCCGCCAGCACGGCCTCGTCGGTCAGCTCGGTCGTCACGGCGCCCATCTTGGCACCTGGGGGCGGTGGGGGCCGGGCCGGCTCCGGGCCAGGACCGGCACGGTGTCACACCGCCCCGCTAGGGTTCGGCCACCAGCGACAGACGAAGGAGATCGACCATGCGGGACCTGGCCGGACGGGTGGCGGTGGTGACGGGGGCGGCGAGCGGGATCGGGCTGGCCAGCGCCCACCGCTTCGCCCAGGAGGGCATGCACGTGGTGCTGGCCGACATCGAGGCCGGAGCGCTGGCCGAGGCCGAGACGGCGGTGGCGGCCCACGGCAACGAGGTGCTGGCGGTGCAGACCGACGTGACCTCCCCGGTGGCCGTGGACCGCCTGGCCGACGCCTCCTTCGACCGGTTCGGTGCCGTCCACGTGCTGTTCAACAACGCCGGGGTAGCCGCCACCGCCGCCACCCTGCGGGCCCGGGCCTGGGAGAGCCCGCAGTCCGACTGGGACTGGACGATGGCGGTGAACTTCGACGGCGTGCTCCACGGGGTGCGGGCCTTCGTGCCCCGCATGCTGGAGGGGGGCGACGAGGGCCATGTGGTCAACACCGCCTCCATCGCCGGCGTCACCCCCGGGGCCAACCCCTACAACGTGTCCAAGTGGGGCGTGGTGTGCCTCACCGAGGGCATGTACCTCGACTTCAAGGAGATGGGGGCGAAGCTGTCGGCCTCGGTGGTGTGCCCCGGCCTGATCAACACGAAGATCCTGGAGGCCGAGCGCAACCGGGGCGATCGCTTCGGCAGCCGCACCGAGGTCGGGGCGCTGCGCTCCGACCTCCAGCAGTTCGCCTCCTGGTTCGAGAGCGCCCTCAAGGGCGGCTACCCGCCCGACGTCGTGGCCAGCCACGTGCACGACGGCATCGTGGAAGACCGCTTCTGGATCTTCCCCTCCCAGCCCGAGATCCTGGCCCGGGTCGACAACCGCCTCCGCAGCATCCTCGACCGGGAGAACCCCGCCCCCCGGACCTGACCCGGGGCCGGCCCCGGCTGTACCGGGGCCGGGCCCCGCCAGTACTGTGGGCGTCTAACTACTTTTCCCAGGAGGACGCCGAACATGGCTCTGGCCACCGACGAGCGCATCGAGAGCGCTCCCCGGGTCATCGACACCCCGATCATCTCGGCCGATTCGCACATCACCGAGCCGGGTTGGTGCTACGTCGACAACATCGATCCCGCCTTCCGGGACCGGGCCCCGTTCCTCACCGACGAGGCGCCCGACGGCGCCATGTTCCACGTGCCCGGCATGTCGGCCAAGATCCACCTCGGCCTCCATTCGGCCGCCGGCAAGGAGTCGAACGCCCTGGCCATGAAGGGTGTCCCGTTCAGCGAGCTGCACCGGGCCGGCTGGGATCCCGCCTACCGGGTGGAAGCCCAGAAGCGCGACGCCGTCGACGGCGAGATCCTGTACCCGTCGGTGGGCATGATCCTGTGCAACCACGCCGACCTCGATCTCCAGAAGGCGATGTTCGACGCCTACAACCGCTGGATCTCGGAGTACTCGGCCCACGACCCCAGCCGCCTCTACGGCCTGGGCCAGACCGCCCTGCGCTCGGTGGCCGAGGGCATCAGCGATCTGGAGGCCATGAAGGCCGCCGGCCTGCGGGGCGTCATGCTGCCCCTCACCCCGGGCACCGCCGCCGGCGACAACGACGGCCCCGACTACGACTCCCCCGAGTGGGATCCGTTCTGGCGGGCCTGCCTCGACCTCGGCCTGCCGCCGTCGTTCCACATCCTCACCGGCAGGAGCCAGCGGGCCCGGGGCCCCAAGCTCAACAACTTCCTGTCGATCATCCGGGGCAACCAGGACCTGATCGGTACGTTCGTCTTCGGTGGGGTGTTCGACCGGGTGCCCGACCTGCGGATCGTGTGCGTGGAGGCCGACGCCGGCTGGATGCCGCACTACGCCTACCGCATGGACCACGCCTACAGCCGCCACCGCAACTGGATGGGCGGCGGCGGCCCCGAGCTGCAGCGCAAGCCCAGCGAGTACTTCGCCGA
>CADEDH010000001.1:97942-100205 GCA_902826025.1 uncultured Actinomycetes bacterium | reverse complement strand
CCGGTCGCTCCCAACCCGGCCCGGGCGGCCACCGTGCTCACCGAGTCGCAGCTGCGCGACTACGAGCGCGACGGGTTCCTGGTGATCCGGGGGGCCATCCCCGATGCCGACATCGAGCGCATGGAGCGTGCCGTCGACCGCAACCCGCCGATCGACGGCACGCTCGACCCCACCGCCCCCGTGTACCCCGCCCCCGGGCGCTACACCCTGGCCCTGAACTGCCTCAAGGATCCCGACCTGGCCTTCCTGGCCGAGCATCCGGCGATCCTGCCGGTGGCGGCCGACGTGCTGGGCGACGACCCACGCCTCACCGCCTACGTGATCTACGACCGCACCCCGGGCGGCAACGGCCTGCCCATCCACCACGACTACAAGCGGTGGCGTCCCGTGGGCTCGTCGATGAACTGGCTGTTCACCATCGTGCCGTTCTGCGACTACGACGCCGCCGCCGGGCCGCTGTACGTCTCGCCCGGCTCCCACCTGCTGCACCGGGTGACCCCCGGGCCGGAGCGGCCGATGGAGGTGGCCCCGGCCGTCACGCCGGCCGAGTCGACCTTCGTCGACCCCGAGCTGAAGCGGGGCGACCTGCTGCTGATGAACCAGCACCTGTGGCACCGGGCGTCGCCCAACAAGTCCGACCACCACCGCCAGGGGGCGTTCAACAAGTACGCCGCGGCCAGCGCCCCGCCGGCCACCGGCTTCTTCCTCTACGACAACGACGTGTACGAGGCCATCTCGCCCGAGAACCGCTCGATCATCGCCGTCCACTCCAACAAGCCGATCGCCACCACCCGGGCCGTGCTGGTGCGGGAGGGCAAGACCGAACCCGAGATCCTCGTGGTGCCGTCGGGCGACGGTGACCGCCTCACCCTGCCCGGCGGCCCGACGTTCATCGAGCGGGCCATCCCCGATTGGGACCACGGCAACCTGATCGCCTCCCTCCAGGCTGCCCTCCGCAGCGAGTTACGGATCGAGACGCCGTGGGTCAGCTACGTTGGCGACTTCGACGAGGGCGACCACCTGTGCCGGGTCTACGGCTACACGATCCCGTCGGGCCTCGGGTTCCCCGTGCCCTACACGCCGGGTCAGTGGCTGGGCCGCAGCCAGCTGGAGTCGGCCCGGGACCAGCTGGCCTGGGGCTGGGAGGCCGAGGCCGTCGATCGCTGGCTCGACCCCACCCCCATCCGGGGCAAGGGCCTGAGCCAGGCCCAGTGCCGCATCAACCAGTTCGCGTATTAGTTTCGGGGGCCATGAGCTTCCGCATGGTCCTGCTGCCGCCGTACGCCGAGCCCGACTGGCCGGAGCGGATCGCCGAGGCCGTGCCCGGTGCGGTGGTGGAGCTGTTCGAGCGGCCCGAGGCGTCGGTGGCGGCCCTGGCCGAGGCCGATGCCGTCTACGGCACGCTCCCGCCCGAGCTGTTCGAGCAGGCCCCCAAGCTGCGCTGGATCGCCGCCCCCCTGGCCGGGCTCGGCCCCGAGTGGTTCCACCCGGCCCTGGTGGCCAGCGACGTGGTGGTCACGAACATGCGGGGCATCTACAACGAGCACCTGGCCGGCCACCTGATGGGGTTCGTGCTCGCCTTCTCCCGCCGCTTCGACGTGTTCTGGCCCCGCCAACAGGCCCGGGAATGGAAGCGGGGCCCGCAGATGATCGACCTGGCGTCGTCCACCGCCGTGATCGTGGGGGTGGGCGGTTCGGGGGCCGAGGCAGCCCGCCTGTGCCGGGCCTTCGGCATGCACACGATCGGGGTCGACCCCCGTACCACCGACTGCGAGCACCTCGACGAGCTGGTGGGCGACGACCGCCTCGACGAGATGCTGCCCCGGGCCGACTTCGTGCTGATCACGGCACCCGAGGCCCCGTCCACCATCGGGATGTTCCACCGGGGCCGGTTCGAGCTGATGAAGCCCTCGGCCTACGTGTGCAACATCGCCCGGGGGAAGCTGGTGGTCACCGACGATCTGGTGGCGGCACTGCGGGAGGGCCGGATCGCCGGTGCCGGGCTCGACGTGGTGGACCCGGAGCCGCTTCCGGCCGATCATCCGCTGTGGACCATGCCCGGCGTACTGCTCACCCCCCACGTGGCCATCGCCGGCGCCCCCGGCTGGTACGAGCGGCGCACCGCCATCATGGTCGAGAACGCAAAGCGCTTCGCCGCCGGCGAACCCCTGATGAACGTGGTCGACAAGGCCAACTGGTTCTGACGCGCTATCGGCGTCCGGCCGCCGCCGGCGGCCGGAGGCGGTCAGGGCACGGACGGAGG
>CADEDH010000001.1:92526-97842 GCA_902826025.1 uncultured Actinomycetes bacterium | reverse complement strand
CGGACGGAGGAGTCAGCTGATAGGGCTCGACGGCTCCGTCGGCCGGCCAGACCAGCACCGACTGCTCCTGCGACGTCAAGCCCCTCGCCGGCGACCGCAGCGAGTCGGGTAGGCCGAGCGGGGCCAGGGTGGACCGGTCGAGCCAGCGAATGCGATCACCGTCGGCCACCAGCAGCCGATCGGCGGTCAGGGCGAGATGGAGCGTCATCTCGGCGTCGCCGGAGGAGGCAGGGGCCGGGCCCAGCAGCTCGGCCACCGGCAGGGGGGCGGTGTCGACCACGGCCAGGTTGTCTGTCTCGACGAACGCGACCCGACCGGCGTCTCCGTCGACCACGGCCAGCGTGGTGGAATCGGGCGAGACGGCAAGGGCGGCGCTGCCCTCGGCGCCGGCGCCGAAGCCGGCCGGCAGGTCGATGCAGTAGGCCCACTCCTCCACCAGGTCGAGAACGTGGACCAACCCGACCGTCGGCTCACCACCGCCATGGGGGCTCTGTCGGAGGTAGAGGGTGTAGAGGCGGGTCCCGTCGGGAGACCAGACCTGCCGCACTCCCCTGCCTCTCATGTCTTCCTCCAGCGGGATCTTCGTCGGACCCAGGGCATCTTGCAGCGATCCTGTGGCCAGGTCGAGCGGCCTGACCCGGTAGGTGCCCGGCTGGGCCCCGGCCTGATGGTCGATCACGAACAGCAGGCTGCCGTCGGTGGCGAACGCCTCCGGCTCCACCAAACCGTCCAGATCGAAGGTGCCCGAGGGGCCGGAGGTGGGCGCCGTGGCCGGGCCCGTCGGGTCGGCCACGACGACGATGCGGGTCCGGTCGTCGGGCAGCCGGATCATGAGGGCGGCGAGCGACCCGTCGGCCGACAGGGCCCGCAGCTCGGCGCCGGGGCCGACCTCGACCCCAGGTGGCGGATCACCATCAGCCGATCCACCGTGGCGGAACACGAGCTGACCGCCCACCAGCTCGGCCACCACGCCACCGTCGAGCGACGCCAGCCCGGTACCGGAGTCGAGCCGATTGGCCGGCAGCGATGTGGGCAGGGGTGGGGGCGGTGCGCTGTAGGGCACGTTCTCCGCCACCGAGCCGCTTCCGCCAGCCGAGCCGCAGGCGGCGAGAGCGCCGACCGCGGCGGCCATGATCACGCCGGTGAAGACCACGGTGGGGATGGGTTGACGTCGCATGGCTCTCCTACCCCGGCGGCAGGAGATGGGTTCCCGGCTCGATCTCGGCCGCCAGGGCCAGGACTGCAGCCAGGTCGAGGTCCGCCTCCAGCCGGTACTCGATCCCGCTGTCGACCCAGACGAGCACCCGCTGAGCGAGCTCGGGTGAGCCGCCGGGCGCGCTCCGTTCGTGCTCACCGCCGATCCACAACGCCATGGTCGGTTCCCGGCGGCCCGGGATCTCCACGAACACGATTTCCACTGCCGGATCGACCAACTTGGTCACCACTTCGCCGTCGGCCGGGCGGACGGTCAGCTGGGCCCCCACCGCACCGTCGGTCAGCGGCGGCAGACGATCACCGGCAGGCCAGCGGAAGGTGCGGGCCCGACCCGGTCCGTCGATGATCGAGCCCGGCAGGCCCAGGCTGGGGATGGCGTCGGCATCGTCGCCTGGGCCGGTGGTGGGCGGGCCCGAGGGCGGTGCAACGGTGGACGGCACCGGGCGGGTGGTCCCGGCACCGGGCTCGATCACGATGCGGGTGGCGCCGATACCGAGCCACTGGGCCACCGCCTGGCGGGCCGGGGCGACGACCATCACCGCCGCCGACGCCATCGCCAGCATCAGCGCCGCCACCGCCCACGTGCGGCGACGAGGCCGCCGTACCCGGTGGCGCCGGTCTTCCACCGGGACCGGCGGCAACTGGGCGATGGCGGCCAGGACCGTGTCGGCCAGATCGCGATCGGGGAGATCGAGCCCCTCGACAGCAGCGGTGAAGCCTTCCTCAAGCGACGTCATCCGGTCACCTCCTGCTCGATCTCACGCCGCAGGCGGCCCATCGCCCGGTTCAGGCGCGACTTGACCGTGCCGGCCGGACAGCCCAGCGCCACGGCGATCTCGGCCTCGGTGAGCTGCTCGTACCAGCGGTAGCTGAGGATCAGCCGATCGCCGACCCGCAGCCGGTTGATGGCCCGGACCATCGCCTCGGCCTCGGCCCGGTGGCCGGCGACCTCCTCTGGCGCCGGCCCGGCCACCGGCACCTGGGACGCCACCCGCAGCATCAGGCGCTGCTGTCGCCGAGCGAACCGGTGCCGGTTGCGGGCGGTGTTCGTGACGATCCGGAGCAACCAGGGCCGGAACGCCGCCGACTGATCGAACCGGCCCAGGGCGGCGAAGGCCTTGACGAACGCCTCCTGGGCCACCTCGTCGGCGTCGGTGGCCGATCCGAGGGCAAACGTTGCGGCCAACACGGCGGAACGCTGATGGCGGCGGACCAGCTCGGCGAACGCGCCGCGGTCACCGGCGCGTGCCGCGGCCACGAGGGCGGCGTCGGAGCGATGGTCGATCGACGAAGTCATGACGTCCTGCGGTTCTACACCGCAGGGACGTCGGCGGTTCCCGTGGCGGAGAGCTCAGCGCGAGGCGAGCTCGTCGCGGATCTGGTCGGTGTGCTGGCCCAGACGGGGGGCGGCCACCGGGGCCCGCATGGGGCTGCCGGTGAAGCGGATGGGGGCGCCGGGGTAGAGCACGCTGCGGCCCAGCTCCTCGTGGTACACCTCCACCGGGAATCCCCGTTCCTGGAAGTGGGGATCGGTCATCATCTCGTCGGGAGACCAGATCACGCCGGCGGCGATGCCCCGCTGCTGGAGGCCGACGAAGACCTCGTGGGCGCTGACGTTGGCTGCGATGTAGGCCAGGGCGTCCCGGCCGGCGCCGAACACCTCCCCCGCCAGGGGATCCTCGGCCAGCATGGCCAGCGAGATCGTCTCGTACTCGGTGCCCATCTCCAGCAGGGCGGTGAGCTCGAACTCCTCGTCGAGCCCGAGATCCTTCAGCCACTGCAGCAGGGCCGTGAACTCCTTGCCGGTGCGGGGCGGCACGCCGGTGTTGAGGTAGCGGCCGTCGCCGCACAGCACCTGGGTCGGCTCCGACGGCCGGGGGGTGGCGTGGCGCCCGGTCTGGCGCTGCACGGTCTCCTGAGCCGACAACCAGCCGTAGCTGGCGAACTCGGTGGTCACGTTGTTGGCCGCCACCATCGACACGTCGACGAACTGGCCGCCGTGGCGGCTCCGGGCCAGCAGGGCGGTGAGGGTGGACATCACGGCGAAGTGGCAGGCGGTGCGGATGGCCTGGTTGCCCCGGCCCCGCATGGGAGCCAACTCATGGTCGTCGTAGCCGTTGGACCACATCGGGCCGCCCCGGGCCAGGATCGTGAGGTCGGTGTGGTTGTGGGTGCCGCCCACGCCGTCGCGCCCGAACGGGGTGATCGCCACGTGGATCAGATCGGGGTTGGTGGCGCTGGTCTGGTCGTGATCGAGACCGAGGTCGGCCAGCCAACCGGCCTCCTTGCTCTCCAGCACCACGTCGGCCGAGGCGATCAGGCTGGCCACCAGCTCACGGCCCTCGGCCGTGGCCAGGTCGGCCACCACGCTGCGCTTGGAGCGGTTCTCGGCCCACCACGACAGGCTCCGCTCGGGGCCCGGCTGATCCTCGGCGAACGGGCCGTGGTTGCGCTGGGCCGCGCCTTCGGGCGGCTCGACCAGGATCACGTCGGCCCCGCCGTCGGCCAGGAGGCGACCAGCGAAGGCGGTGAACTCGTGGGCCAGCTCGACCACCCGGATCCCGTTGAGGGGGCCGGGAGCGTCGATCGGGGGGGCGGTGGGCTTCACGACCGGGAGCTCGACCTGCGACAGGTGATCCATGGCCCGAGCCTGCCAGACCGGGCCCGGCCCTGTCGAACAGCCGGGGCGCACGGTGCCGTCGTCGGATCTCAACGGGGCGGCCCCAGCTGGTCAGATGACGCGCTGGGCTTTGAGGTCGGCGATCTCGTCTTCGCTCAGACCCAGCAGCTTGCCGTAGACATAGTCGTTGTGCTGGCCCAAGGTGGGCGACGCCTCGTCGATCGACCAGTCCGTCTTCGACAGGTGCACCGGTTGGCCGTCCACCCGCACCCCACCCATGGCGGCGTGCTCCACCATGGGCCACAGACCCCACCGGCTGGTGGCGACGTCGCCGTCGATCCGCTCGGCCGGGCGCAGCACCGGGCTGGCCGGCACCCCCCGGGCCTCCAGGCCCGACGCCACCTCGAACCGGTTCCGCTCCCGGGTCCAGTCGGTGACCTTGGCATCGAGCTCGTCGACGGCGGCCATGCGGCCAGCCAACGAGTCGAACCGGCTGTCGTTGAGCCCGGCGCTGTCGGCGTAGCCGCCCATCTCGGCCTTCAGCTCGCCCCACTCCCGGTCGTCCCGCACAGCGATGGCCACCCAGTTGTCTTCTCCCCGGCAGCGGTACACGCCGTGGGGGGCCATCTCGGGCGACGTCGACCGGTTGGAGTCGGGCCGTCCGGCGTCACGCATCGAGCGGCCGTTGACCGACCAGTCGAGCAGGTCGGCGCCGTGCAGGCTGGCCCCGGCCTCGGTGCAGCTCATGTCGACCCACTGGCCCTCGCCGGTGCGCTCCTTGTGCACGAGGGCCATCAGGATGGCGATGGCCATGTAGTAACCGCCGGTGTGGTCGAGGTGGGAGAAGCCCCACCCGGCCGGCGGCTCACCCGGCAGGCCCGACTGGTGGGTCACACCCGACACCGCCTGGGCGATCGGCCCCCAACTCTTGAACGTGCCGTAGGGGCCGGTCTGGCCGAACCCGCAGTTCGAGACGTAGATGATGTCGGGCCTCAGCTCCACCAGCCGGTCCCAGCCCAGGCCCATGCGGTCCAGCACGCCGGCGGCGAAGTTCTCCGACACCACGTCGGAGATCGTCACCAGCTCCTCCAGCAGCTCGTGGCCCCGCTCGGTGCGCAGGTTGAGCGTGATGCCCAGCTTCTCCACGTTGTGGTTCTGGAACCCGGAGCCGAACTCGATGCCCCGGCGCTCGTCCTTGAACGGAGGCGAGCCCCGCAGGATGTCCCACCGGCCGTGGCGGATCGGGTCTTCGATGCGGATCACCTCGGCCCCGAAGGCGGCCAGCCACCGGGTGGCGCCCGCCCCCGCCAGCTGCCCGGTGAAGTCGCAGATTCGGATGTGGGACAGCGCTTCGGACTTCATCGGTCCCCCAAGGTCTAGGTCGGCTGGCCGCGATGGACGGCTGGCGCCATCATCGCCCGCGACCGCCGCCCCCTGCCAGCCCACCCGGCCGGGGCCCCACCCAGCCGACAGCTACGCTG
>CADEDH010000001.1:88288-92426 GCA_902826025.1 uncultured Actinomycetes bacterium | reverse complement strand
CCCGGCCGGGGCCCCACCCAGCCGACAGCTACGCTGGCGCCGTGATCCCCATCCTCATGACTGCCGCCGACGTGCCCGCCATCTGGGTGGTCGACCTCGACGGCGTGGTGTGGCGGGGTCGGGAGCCGATTCCGGGCAGTGCCGCGGCCATCGCCCGCTTGCAGGCCGAAGGCCGCACCGTGGTCTTCGCCTCCAACAACTCGGCGTACACGGCGGCCGAGCTGGAGGCCAAGCTCAACGCCCACGGCATCCGCTCGCTGGGCCACGCCGTCACGTCGTCGATGGCGGCCAGCTCGCTGCTGCACCCGGGAGAGACGGTGCTGGTGGTGGGCGAGGCGGGGGTGGTGGAAGCGGTGCAGGCCGCCGGGGCCGAGATCCGCTCCGAGGGCCCGGTCGACACCGTGATCGTTGGCATCACCCGCCGCTTCGACTACGCCATGCTGCGCACCGCGGCCCGGGCGCTCCACGGCGGGGCCCGCCTGATCGCCACGAACACCGACTCCACCTTCCCTGGCCCCGACGGGCTCGACCCGGGCAACGGGTCGCTGGTGGCGGCGGTGGCCACCGCCGGCGGGCGCCAGCCCGACGCCGTGGCCGGCAAGCCCCATGCCCCGATGGTGGACCTGATCCAGGCCCGCTACGGCCCCGTCGGCGTGGTGGTGGGCGACCGCGACGACACCGACGGGCGCTTCGCCCGGGCCCTGGGCTACGACTTCGCCCTCGTGCTGTCGGGCGTGGTCACCGAGGCCGACCTGCCGATCGACCCTGCCCCCCGCTGGTTGGCGGCCGACCTGGCCCACCTTCTGCCGCCGGTGCCGGGCTACGAGCTCACGCCTGGCGATTGAGGTGGCCGGGCTCCTCCCGGTCCCGAATCGAAGCCGAACTGTGGCGCCAGGTGCTGTCTTTTGCGCGGTCGTGCCACAGTTCGCCGTGATCGGGGTCGCCATCGTCGGCGTCGGGCTCCTCGCCAGGGCCGGCGTGATGGCCGGGTCGATCCGACGAGGCGTCCTGGGCGTGGTATCGGGGCCACCGGCCCCACGGGCTCACACCGGCGGCGGGCAGCCGTACCGGGTCGGGTCCCCCCACCATCGCCCCGGCTCCCCCTACGACCACTCGTAGCCGACGATGACGTCGGCCACCACGGTGAAGCTGAGGCGGTTGGCGTCGGTCGAGCCGTCGGCCAGGTTCGTTCCGTCTTCGCTGAGAATCCGCCACGCCCGCTCGTTGGCCAGGGCCCACTCCACCCCGTCCTCCACGTGCTGGCCCACGTAGCGATCGATCCCGTCGGCCGGGATGGTGGCCGGGTCGATCTCGGCCGGGTCGAGCGGCGCGGCGGAGGCCGCCGCGGTGGAGGCGGTCCCCTCACCCGACTCGCCCGACGGGTCGGTGCTCTGGGCCGGGTTGCCGGCGTCGGTCACCACCTCCCGCTCCCCCAGCGGCGCCGCCAGCGTGGGCTGCGTGGTGTAGGGGAAGACACCGACGGGGCAACCGGCGGGCGACACCCCGGCCCGGCGTCCGGTGTGGAGGTCGAGCGTCACCACGGCGTCGGTCTCGGTGACCGAGGCGTGCACCCCGTAGCAGTGATGCGACGCCATCTCGAACGACACCAGCAGCACCCCCGGCCCGGTCTCGTCGACGCCCAGGATCTCCACCTGCTGCGGTTCCACCAGGCCGTCTTCGGAAACGAGGAGCCGGTTGAAGTCGTCGGCGGTGGGGCTCTGGGCCGCCGGGCTCATGGTGGTCGGCGTCGTCGCCCCGTCAGCCGGGGTCGGCAGCCCCTCGGCCTCACCCGATCCGCCCCCGCCGCCGGTGCAGGCGGCCAGAGCGAAGGCGGCAGCCAAGGCGGCCAGACCCATCCGGGGCGCCCGGTTGCGCCACGGGCGCCGATCGATCGCGGTCATGGGATCACACCCCCGTTACGGGCGGGGTGCAGACGGTGCGGGTGGACTTGCCGGCGGCCGTCTTCACCTCCACCGAGTACTCGATCGTGCCCTTGCGGAGGGTGTCGGCGAAGCTCAGCGTGGTCGACTTGCCCCGCCACGACAGCGCACCCCCGTCCACCGTGCGGGACACGATGTACTCCGGGCTCTGCTCCGGGGCCTCGGGCCACGACACCACGCCGGTGTTGGTCACCGGGTCGGCGGCCACGGTGCACGAGGCCACCGGGTCCACCACCTCGGGCGCCGGCGCGGCGATTGCCCCGCTGGTGCAGGTGGTGCGGGCGCTGACCACACCGGCCGCGCTCTTGGCCGCCACCGAGTAGACGAGCGAGCCGGTGCGGCTGGTGTCGGTGAAGCTGAGATCGGGTGTGCGGCCCCGCCACGAGGCCGTGCCCCCGTCGACCGAGCGGTAGACGACATACTCCACCGCGCCCGAGCCGCTGACCCAGGCCACGTCGACAGCCGAGCCGTTCACGGTGGCGGTACAGCTTTCGGGTGGGAGCAGCGGGATCACCACGTCGAGCACCTCGGTGGCGCACTGGGTGGTGGCGCTGCGCACCCCCTTCACGTTGCGCGACGCCACCAGGTACGTGAGGTCGCCGGTGCGGGAGCTGTCGGTGAAGCTGGTGGTGGTGCTGCGCCCCCGCCACGACGGTGCGCCGTCGTCGACCGAGCGGTAGATGGCGTAGTCGGCGGCGCCGGCCACCCCCGGCCAGGTGACCGTCACCGTCCCGGTCTTGAAGCTGGCCAGGCACGACGCCGGCGCCGCCACCGGGGGCGGGGCGCCGCCGTCGGGCTGGCACAGCCGCACCAGGTCCCGGGCCGCCTGCTGGCTGCCCACCTCGCCCACGGCGTTGATCCCACCAGTGACCCACAGGCAGCCGTCGGAGGCGCCGAGCACGCCCCAGCCGCCCACGTCACCAGCCATGTAGGGCTTGAAGGCCTGGTCCCGCTGGCCGGTCTGGGCGTCGTAGGCGATCACCGCGCTCACCGGGCCGGTGTAGGTGCCCTGCACCCGGGCCAGGTCGCCGCTGTAGGCCTGGAGGCCACCGGTGGTGGTGGCGTGCGAGCCCCAGCAGTGGCAGGTGGCGTAGAGCCGGTTGCCCACCCGCTCGATGCGCTGGAAGTCGCCCCCGGCCCGGGTGGACGACACCTGGTAGCGGCTGTTGTACGACGTGGCGTGGCTCACGATGAGCTTCATGGCGTCGTTCTCGTTGTAGAAGTAGGCGCCGTGCTGCTCCCCAGCGACCATCACCGTGCCGAACTCGGTGGCCTGCACGTCGTACATGTGGCCGCAGCACGGGTAGTTCATCTGGAAGCCCGACCACGCCACCGTGGCGGCATCGGTGCTGTCGAGCCCGATGACCGGCTTGCCGTTGACCGAGAACCAGCCGGCCAGGTAGACGACGGGCTTCGTGCGGCTGGCGCTGACCCCCCAGACACCGCCGTTGGTGATCTGGGGAAGCCAGCTCCAGTCGATGGCGCCGGTGGTGGGGTTCATCCGCACCACGTTGGCCACGGTCTGGGGCACGCCGGCGTCGGAGGCAGTGGTGAACGAACCGACGGCGTACAGCCACCCGTCGGGCTCGAGCGTGACCTCGCGCACCACCGAGGTGCCGCCGTAGACCCGGGTCTTCCACCCCGGCCACACCTGGCCGGTGGCGGGGTCGATCTTCACCAGGGCCCCCACCTCGCGGCCGTTCCACGTACCCATCTCGCCCCCAACGAACAGGCCGCCGTCGGGAGAGGCGGCCAGGGACAACACCGGCCCGCCCACCTGGGGCCGGAACCCGGTCTGGAAGGCGCCGGTGGAGGTGGCGAAGGCGGCCAGGTAGGGCTGCTGCTCGGTGGCCTGGCCGTTGGTGGCCTCGAGGAAGTTGCCGCCGGTGTAGACGAGCCCGTTCATCTCCTCCAGGGCCCAGCCGAGGGACGAGAAGTCGGCCACCGTGCGGGACGTGCCGAAGGTGGCCAGGCCCCACGGGGTGCGCTGCACGGCCACCAACTCGGCCCCTGACGGGGTGGCCGGCAGCAAGGCCAGCACCGACAGGGCCAGCACGCTGACCGCAACGAGCATCCGTCTCATGGCACCGCCACCTCAGGGAAACGACCGGTTCCCTCCTCATCGGCCCCCGACCAGCGGGTCTGTAGTTCCGGGGCGGTGGGTGGGGTCCCACCGCCCGATGGGGAGCCGCCGCAGG
>CADEDH010000001.1:81768-88188 GCA_902826025.1 uncultured Actinomycetes bacterium | reverse complement strand
GCTAGTGTCGGTGCATGTCTGAGGGGATCGTCACCGCCATCCATCTCCATCCGATCAAGTCGTGCCACCGGATCGAGGTGCAGTCGGCCACGGTGTCGGCCACCGGCCTCGAGGGAGACCGGGAATGGCAGGTCGCTTCCGGCATCGAACCGGTCACCCAGCGCCAGAAGGCCCTGCTGGCCACGGTGCTGCCCACGCCGATCGAGGGCGGGCTGCGGCTGTCGGCCCCCGGGCGGCCCACGATCGAGGTGGCCCGGCCCACGGCCAACGACACGGTCACGGGCTCACTGATCGGGGTGAAGGTGCAGGTGGGCGACGCCGGCGACGAGGCCGCCGCCTGGTTCTCAGCTCTCCTGGGCCAGGAGGTGCGACTGGTGGCCCGCACCGCTGATTCGGAGCTACGCATCCCCGAGGCGCTCGACGTGTTCGACCAGACGATCGCCTTCGGCGACGTGGCTCCCGTGCTGGTGGCCAACACCGCCTCGCTGCGGTGGCTACAGGATCGGGCGGTCGAGCCCTTCGGCATGGACCGCTTCCGGCCCAACCTGGTGGTCGACACCGGCGCCCCGTTCGACGAGGACACCTGGGCCCGATTCCGGGTGGGCGCGGCCGAGCTGACCTACGGGCTGATCTGGCCCCGCTGCACCATCCCCCAGGTCGACCAGGACACCGGCGAGCGGGGGCGGGAACCGGCCGTGGTGCTCAAGGCCCACCGCTGGTTCACCGGGCCCCTCGACGAGGTGGCCGAAGGTTGGCACCCGATCGTGGCCAACAAGGGGATGTTCGGCATCGGGTGCTCGATCGGGCCGGCGGGCACGGTGGTCAGCGTGGGCGACGAGCTCAACGTGGCCGAACGGATGGCCCCCCTCATGCCCAACCCCGCCGCCGCCTGACCGGTCGCCCCGCTCAGGCGCTGCGGGGCGGGAGGCCGGCGGCCCGGTAGACGGCGTCGATGGCGGCCATGTTCGCCTCCGCGTCCCGGCCCGAGGTGACGAACGGGGTGCCGTGGGCCACATGGTCGGCGAACGCCCGCCACATGTGGACATAGCTGTTGCCGGCGTCGACCGGGCCCACCGTGCGGCCGCCGCCGGTGTGGATGACCAGGTGATTGCCCCGCTGGGGCGAGATCGGGTTGGCCACCTCCAGCCAGCCGTCGGCCCCCTCAACCCGCAGCCGGCGCTCCGGTTCCCCCTCCGGCCGCATCGAGGTGCGGAGGTGGGCGGTGACGCCGGAGGGGAAGGTGATCTCGGCCGTCATCGCCGCGTCGACCAAAGGATCGGCGGCGTCGAGTTCGGCTTCGGCCCGCACCGAAGCCGGCTCCTCGCCCGTGACATGGCGGAACCAGCTCACCACGTAGCAGCCGAGGTCCATGAGGGACCCGCCGCCGGTGGTGTTGTCCCACCGGATGTCGGGGCGACCGATGGTGGCGGTGAACGTGCCTTCCAGTCGCTGCAGGGGCCCGAGAGCGCCACTGGCCACCACGGTCAGCACCCGCTCGAACAGCGGGTGGTACCGGTGATGGAAGGCCTCTCCCAGGCACCGGCCTTCGGCCTGGGCCACCGCCACCATCTCGGCCGCCTCGGCCCCGTTGGCGGCGAACGGCTTCTCGCACAGCACGTGTTTGCCCGCCCGGAGGGCGGCGATGGACCACTGGGCGTGGAGCGAGGCCGGGAGCGGGTTGTAGACGATGTCGACGTCGTCGGCCGCCACCAGATCGACGTAGGTGGCCGAGACGGCGGGGATGCCGACGTCGAAGGCGAAGGTGCGGGCCCGGCTCAGTTCCCGGGCGGCGATGCGGCTCACCCTCAGGTCGGGAAGGGAAGCCAGCGGGTCGATCAGAGCCTGGCGGACGATCCGGGCCGCACCGAGCACCCCCACCCGGAGCGGCGTGGCCGCAGGGCGAGGCAGAGACAAGGGGTCACTCACCTGATCTGTGTAGCAGTGTCTTACAATTTCCAGCTTGCGTGGGATGATCAAGACCGTCGACGACGGCGTGGACCAGGCCTTCCAGCCGTTGCGGCGGCTGAAGCCGGCCAACTGGACGTTCTACGCGGCCAGCGAGGCGGCAGACTATTCCATCGCCTGGCACGCCATCAGCCTGGCGATCGCCGTGGTCAGCCCGAGCCGGCGTCGCCATGCCCTACGGCTGGCGGTGCTGCTCGGCGTCGAGTCGCTGGCCGTCAACGGGGGACTCAAACGACTCACCCGGCGGGCCCGCCCCGCCCTGCTCGACGACCGGGCCTACGAGGTACGCCGGCCTAAGACCTCCAGCTTCCCGAGCGGCCATGCCAGCTCGGCCGCGCTGGCCGCGGTGCTGTTCACCGACGCCGTACCCCGGCTCCGGCCATTGTGGGTGACGCTGGCGGCGATCGTGTCGGCCAGCCGGATCCACAACCGGATGCATCACGCGTCCGACGTCGCCGCCGGCGCCGCGCTGGGCAGCCTGTTCGCTGTGATGGCCAAGAAACTCTGGCCGTTGTAGCTGGCAGCGGGCGCCTTCGGCCGCTACGACCCCTCCCCCGTTCGAGGAGCTGGTCGTCAGCTGGCGGCGGAAGTGACGCTCAACAGCGCCCGCACGTCAAGAAGGAGGTCGGTGACCTCCGAGGTCGAGACGAGCTGACGGTCGATCATCACCCCCAGACCCTTGTCGATCAGTGCCAGGGCTTCCTCGATGGAGGTGGTTCCGACACTTCCGACTTCGGCGTCCGCCTCGGTCATTTGCTCCTCCTCAACTCGATCATGCCGTTTAAAACCTGGAGCGGGTCACCGCCATTCCAACGGCTCCGCCTTATTTGTCACTCTAACCCAGCCCTACCCAGTGGGCGAAGCCATAAGGCCATGACCAGGTGAAACGTCTCGTCCTGGTAGGCCCCTGGGCTAGTCAACGCCCATGGAATACCGGAGGCCGCTTGTCAAGGAACGCTTGTACGGCCTCTCGGGTGTCGCTGGTCCCGAAGTTGACGGTCTGCGAGAGGCTCTCACTTTGGAGCGCCGAGGCGAAGTCGGCCGTGGCGTTGAGCGTGAGCATCCGCTTCGTCATGGCCAGTGCCAACGGGGCCCCGGCGGCCAGGCGACCGGCCCAGTCGTCCACCGTGGCGTCGAGTTCGGCGTGGGGTACCACCTTGTTGACGAAGCCGAACCGCTCCCCGTCGGCAGCCGAGATCACGTCGGCGAAGAAGGCCAGCTCCTTGGCCTTGTGGAGGCCGATGAGGCGGGGCAGGATCCAGGTGCCGCCGAAGTCGACCGACAGGCCCCGGCGGGCGAAGATCTCGCTGAAGCGGGCCTGGTCGCTGGCCACGATCAGATCGCAGGCCAGGGCCAGGTTCATGCCGGCCCCGGCCGCCACCCCGTTCACCTTGGCGATGACCGGCACCATGATGTGGTGGAAGGCCTGGATCGTCATGTGGATCATGTTCATGGCCTGCAGCTGGTGGCGCTGAACCCCGCCCTGGCCGCCCAGGTCGGCCCCGGAACAGAAGGCGTCGCCGGCGCCGGTCATCACCACGCAGCGCACGGTGGGGTCGAGGGCGATCTCGGTCCACACCTCCCGCAGCTCGTCCCACATGGTGCCGTTGGCGGCGTTCTTCTTCTCCGGCCGGTTCATCGTCACCGTCACCACGCCATTGTCGGCGGCGTCGACGAGCAGGGTCTCGAGCGTCTTGGTCTCCATGGCCGCCGACCGTAGCCGTGCTTCCCGCCGGCATACAGACCGGCAAGTGACCGGGCAGACTGGCGGGCATGGAGCGACCTCCCGGCAATCTGTTCCTCGGCGAGACGATCGACCCGGCCTCGGGGCAGCGCACCGGCACCCCGGTGCTGCTCAACAGCGCCGACCTCACCACCCACGGCGTGATCGTGGGCATGACCGGCTCGGGCAAGACCGGCCTGGGCGTGGTGCTGATCGAGGAGGCCCGCCTGGCGGGCATCCCGGTGCTGGCCATCGATCCCAAGGGCGACCTCGGCAACCTGTGCCTGACGTTCCCCAACCTGTCCGCCACCGACTTCGAGCCCTGGATCGACGCCGGCACGGCCCGGGTCCAGAGCACGACGGTGGCCGACCTGGCGGCGAAAACGGCCACCGACTGGCGTGACGGCCTGGCCTCGTGGGGCCTGGGCTCGGCCGATGTCGCCACCCTGGCCGGCGCCGGCATGCCCACCATCTACACCCCGAGTAGCACCGCCGGCGTGGGCCTCAACCTGCTGGGCCAGCTCTCGGCCCCCTCCACCACCGACCCCGGGGCCCGCCAGGACGAGCTCGATGCCACCGTGACCGGCCTGCTCGGCCTGGTGGGAATCGAGAGCGATCCCCTGTCGGGCCGGGAGCACGTGCTGATCGCCAATCTCCTGGCCCGGGCGTGGGACGCCGGCACCCCGCTCGACCTGGGCGGCCTGCTGGGCCAGATCCTCGATCCCCCCATCCGCAAGCTGGGCGTGCTCGACCTCGACACGTTCTTCCCCCCGGCCGACCGCCAGGCCCTGGCCCTCAAGTTGAACGGACTGGTGGCGTCGCCCAGCTTCGCCCGGTGGGCCGCCGGCGACGCCCTCGACATCGCCCGGATGCTGTGGGACGACGACGGCCGGGCCCGTACCGCCATCGTGTCGCTCGGCCATCTGGAGGAAACCGAGCGCCAGTTCGTGGTCACCCTCGTGCTGTCGAAGCTGATCAGCTGGATGCGGGCCCAGCCCGGCACCGCCGAACTGCGGGTGCTGGTGTACCTCGACGAGGTGATGGGGCTGGCCCCACCGGTGGGGAACCCACCGGCCAAGAAGCCCATCCTCACCCTGCTCAAGCAGGCCCGGGCGTTCGGGGTGGGCCTGGTGCTGGCCACCCAGAACCCGGTCGATCTCGACTACAAGGCGATCAGCAACGCCGGCACCTGGCTGATCGGGCGGCTGCAGACGGAGCAGGACAAGAATCGACTGGTCGACGGGCTGCGTTCGGCTGACGGCGCCACCGACCTGGCCGCCGTCGAGTCGACGATCTCCAACCTGGGCAAGCGCCAGTTCATGCTGCGCTCGGCCCGCAACGCCCAGCTCCCGCGCCTCACCAGCCGGTGGTCGATGAGCTACCTGGCCGGCCCCCTCACCGGCGACCAGATCAGCCGCCTCATGCACCCGGCGGCCGCGGCGGCCCCGGCCCCAGCCGCCTCACCAGCTCCGGCCGCCCCGGCCCCAGCCGCCTCACCGGCCCCAGCCCCAGCCGCCTCACCGGCTCCGGCCACCCCAGCCCCGTCGGCGCTGGCCGACGACGAGTCACCCGTGGCCCCCGGGGCTCCCGACAGCCTGCCCGTGCGCTATCTGGCGGCGGCCGCCCCCTGGCTCGACGCGGTGGGCGCCACCGCCGGCGGCTCACGCCTGGTGCCGGCGTTGGCGGCCCGGGTCAACCTCCTGTTCGACGACACCAAGGCCGCCCTCAACCACCGGGAGGAGTGGGAGGCCGTCATCCCTCTCGACGGCGACCAGGTGGAAGTGGGCGCGGCGGTGGCCGTCGACTTCGACGACCGCGACTTCACCCCCACCGCCCCCACCGGCGCCCGCTACGTGCTGCCCGGGGTCAAGCTCACGGCCGCCCTCGTCTCGGGGGTGTCGGCCGACCTCAAGGCCCACCTCACCGCCGACCGCCAGCTCGTGCTCCATCACAACCCGGAGCTGAAGCTCGTGTCCCGGCCCGACGAGACCCCCGAACAGTTCGCTGCCCGCTGCCAGGCGGCGGCCGACGACGGGGCCGACGCTGCGGCGGCCAAGGTACGGGACCGGCTCGACGCCAAGCGCGACGCCATCCAGGCCGCGCTGGCCAAGGCCCAGGACCGGGTGGCCGAGATCGAGGCGGCCCAGTCGGCCCGGCGGGAGAGCCAGATCATCGACATCGGCGCATCGGTGCTCGGCAGCCTGCTCGGCGGGCGGGGCCGGGCCCGGCAGCTGGCGTCGGCCGCCCGTCGGATGGGGTCGGGCCGGGGTCAGGCCGCCGGCGGCGAAGCCCGGCTCGACAGCGCTCGCAACCGGGTGGCGGAGAAGGTCGACGAGCTCGACGACCTTGAACGCGACGTGCAGGAGGCATTGATGGACATCGACCAGGAGTGGTCGGCCAAGGCCGCCGCCGTGCAGGAGCTGGCCGTCGGCCTGGAGAAGGCCGACGTCACCGTGGAGGACCTGATGCTGGTGTGGCTCCCGACGGCCGGCTAAGAGCCCGCCGCCGGGAGCCACCCGGCTCAACGCACGGGCTCTACTTGCGGCCCTTCTTCCCCTTCTTCACCGCCATGCCCATCGGAGGCACGTTGCCGGCGGTGGCCCCCTTGGCGTACTGGGGGCTGTAGGAGTAGACGAACTCGTGCACCCCGTCGTTGGCCAGATCGGTGACGATCACAGCCTCGCCGATGCGGATGCCGTTCTTCACGATCAGCTCCTGGTGCACCGTGAACA
>CADEDH010000001.1:61266-81668 GCA_902826025.1 uncultured Actinomycetes bacterium | reverse complement strand
GGGCGTGATCTCGTTGAGCGAGCCGAGCTGGTCGTCTTTGCCGTAGCGGGCCTGGGTGGCCTTGCCCCACTCCCCGTTCAGCGCCCCCTCGATGCTGAAGCTGTCGTCGTAGTCGGTGCGGACCAGCGTGGAGCCGTTGGGCAGCTCCTTGTTGTCATGGTCGTCGCCGGCGCCGGCCACCCCGGCCAGCACCGTGGCGCCGCCACCGGCGACGACGGCACCGGCCGCCCCCAGCTTGGCCATGCCCGACAGCATCTCGCGTCGGCTCAGGTGGAAGTTCAGATGGTCACTCCGCATGAGCGGTGTCCCCCTTGGTTGTTGGCAGGTTTGCGGTGTCCCGATCCGCACGGCTGTGACCAGGTCACCGCCCTATCGAGCCGGGCACACCCTATCCTTCGACAACCTGTGACATCCACCACACCAGGGGATCGCTTCCGCTATCCGCCATCGTTCGCCGCTTGTCAGCGAGGAGCGAGGTCCCGCACCGCCTGGCGGGTGTCCACCCCGCCGAAGTTCATGATGCTGAGCGCCGCCGTGGTCACGCCGTTCTCCAGGTAGCGGCCCACCTGCTCCCGGCAGTGGCCGGCCGGGCCGTGGATGATCAGCTCGTCCACCACGTCGTCGCTGATGGCGTCGAGGGCGGCCTTGCGGTCACCGGCGGCCCAGGCGTCCCACATCCCCTGGAGGCGCTCGCCCCGGCCGATCCAGCGGTGGAAGTCGGCGTAGACCGGCACGTTGAGGTAGGCGGCCACCGCCCGGCGGGCCTGGGCCCGGACGGTGTCGGCGTCGGTGCTGGGGCACACGAAGATCCGGGCCACGATCTCCTTGCCTTCCCCCTGGGCATTGACGATTCCGGCCACGGTGCGCACATCGTCAGCCGACAGCCAGTTGATGATGGCGCCATCTCCCTCGGCCCCGGCCAGGCGGAGCATCCCCTCCCGCAGGGCCGCCACCAGGATCGGGGGCTGGACCTCGGGCACCAGGCCGAGCCGGAAACCCTGCACCTCGAACGTGGGGTAGGCGTGTTCCACCCGGGCCCCGGTGAGGGCCTCTTTCAGGAAGCGCAGGGTGTCGCGCGTGCGCTTGTAGGGCTCGTCGAACGGGATGCCGTTCCACCGCTCCACGATCACGTTGGACGACGAGCCGATGCCGAGCAGGAAGCGGCCCGGAGCGGCGCTGGCCAGGGCGGCCGTACTCTGGGCCAGGAGGGCCGGGCCTCGGGTGTATGCGGGGATGATGGCCACGCCGAGCCGGAGCTCGGGGGCCCAGGCTGCGGCCAGGGCCAGCGGGGTGAAGCCGTCGGACCCGTCGCTCTCGGACGACCAGGCATCGGTGTAGCCCAGGTCCACCAGCTCCCGGAACCAGTCACGGTGTTCCGACAGGGGCACGGCGGCGAACGGGACGGTCATTCCGTAGCGACTCATGGCCGCACAACGTAGCCGCCCTCGATCCGAGCAACCTTTCCAGACCTATTTTCCCTGGTCACGGTCCTTTTCAGAAATTTCTCGGCCGCGACCCCCCTCAGCCCCCGTTCACTGTCACACCCCCTGCTCATAGTGAGCGCATGGCTAACGCACAACTCCAACTGATCCACCTCGACGAGGATCTGTGGAAGCTCGACGCCCGCACCATCACGGTGGGGCGCAAGGGCCTGGCCCAGGCCCGGGCGGCGCTGACCCGGTCGCTGAAGGCCGAGCATGAGCGCTCGGTCTCGGGTGCGCCCGCCCGTCAGGCCGACGCCGCCTGATATTCACGCTTTCCCGTTCCCTCGCCTCTCGGTTTACTGTCGTCTCATGAGTGATGTCGTCATCGTCGAAGCTGTCCGCTCCCCCATCGGCCGTCGCAACGGCGGCCTGTCGACGGTGCACCCCGTCGACCTGCTGGCCGAGATGCAGCAGGAGGTCATCCGCCGCTCGGGGATCGATCCGTCGGTGATCGGCCAGGTCGTCACCGGCTGCGTGAGCCAGATCGGCGAGCAGTCGTTCAACGTGGGCCGCACGGCGTGGCTGGCCGCCGGGTTGCCCAAGCAGGTGGCGGCCACCACGGTCGACACCCAGTGCGGGTCGTCCCAGCAGGCCACCAACATGGCCACCGCCCTGGTCAAGGCGGGCGTGATCGATGTGGCCCTGGCCTGCGGGGTCGAGGTGATGAGCCGGGTGCCGATCGGGTCGAACTCGTCGAAGAAGCTGGGCTACGGCGTGCCCATCCCCAAGACCTACTTCGAGGAGTACGAGTTCACCAGCCAGTTCGAGGGAGCCGAGCGGGTGGCCGACAAGTGGCACGTCACCCGGGCCGACGCCGATGCGTTCGGCCTCCGCTCCCAGCAGTACGCCGCCCGGGCCTGGGCCGAAGACCGCTTCGCCACCCAGGTGCACCCGATCGACGCCCCCGACCTCAACGAGGAGGGCAAGCCCACCGGCACCACCCACCGGGTGGCGAAAGACGAGGGCCTGCGCGATACCACCCTGGAGACGCTGGCCGCCCTCAAGCCGGTGGCCCGGGAAGACGGGGTGCACACCGCCGGTTCGTCGTCGCAGATCTCCGACGGCTCGGCCGCGGTGCTGCTGATGACGGCGGAGAAGGCGGCCGAGCTGGGCCTCACTCCCAAGGCTCGCATCATCGACACCTGTCTGGTCGGGGTCGATCCGGTGCTGATGCTCACCGGCCCCATGGACGCCACCCAGCTCCTGCTGAGCCGCAACAACATGTCGATCAACGACATCGACCTGGTCGAGATCAACGAAGCGTTCGCCTCGGTGGTGCTGGCCTGGCAGCGGGAGTGCAACGTGCCCGACGAGATCATCAACCCCAACGGTGGAGCGATAGCGTTGGGTCACCCCCTCGGAGGCACCGGTGCCTTCCTGATGACGAAGGCCGTCCACGAGCTCGAGCGAGCCGACAAGCAGACGGCCCTGATCACGATGTGCTGCGGTGGTGGCCTCGGAACCGGAACTCTCATCGAACGAATCTGATGCGGTGCCGGCGCGGTGCCGCCGGGCGGGGTCGTTGTTCCCCGCCGGCGGCGCCCGCCTCGCCCGCCGTGCCGGCGTGGCGGCAGCCGGGCTGACCCTCGCCCTCGGTTGCCTGGCCGGCTGCGGCTCCCCGCCGGCGCCGCCCCCGGCCGGGTCGGTGGGATCGGCCACCGTGGTGCGGGTAGTCGACGGCGACACCGTGGAGCTGTCGATCGGGGAGGTCACGGAGCGGGCCCGCCTGCTCGGGATCGACGCTCCCGAGTCGGTGTCGCCCAAGGTGCCCGACCAGTGCTTCGGGGCCGAGGCCAGCCAGGCCCTGCACGATCTGCTGCCACCGGGATCGGAGGTGCGGATCGAGCGTGACGCCGAGGCGCGTGACCGGTATGGCCGGCTGCTGTTGTACCTGTACCGGGCCGACGACGGCTTGTTCGTGAACCAGTGGATGCTGGAGACGGGCCTGGCCGACGCCATGGCCTTCGAGCCCAACACCACCTTCGCCGTCCCGTTCGAAGCCGCCCGCAGTCAGGCCGAGGCCGATGGCACCGGGCTGTGGGGTAGGTGCGACGGGCCCGACCAGCCCCTGGAATGAGCTTGGCAACCGGGTAGGGTCGGCACCGTGGGTTCGCTCCTCCACCTTCTGGGTCGCAGCGATGACGCCAAGCTGGTGATCGTGGTGTGCGACGGCCTCGGCTCGTCGAACGCGGCCAACATGGCCATCACCGACGCGTTCCACAACGGTGTGGCCACCAGCGCCTCCCTGCAGGTGCCCTGCCCCTGGTCGAGAGGGGCGGCGGCCCAGCACACGGGCGAGGACGTCGGGGTGTGCCTCACGGTCAACGCCGAGCACGACCTGTACCGGTGGGGGCCGATCACCTATGCCCCGTCCCTGCTCGACGGCGATGGCGGCTTTCCCCGCACCCCGGCCGACCTGTGGGAGCACGCCGACGTTGAGGAGGTGCTGCGGGAGTGCCGGGCCCAGCTGGAGCGGGCCATCCTGTGGGGCTTCGATCCGAGCCACCTGTGCGCCCACCTGAGCGCCCTGTGCGCCCGGCCCGAGTTTTTCGACGTGTACCTGGGTCTGGCGGTCGACTACCAGCTGCCGATCTGCCTGCCCGATCCCACGGTCGACCTCGGCTTCCCGGCCCGGGAGCTGGCGGCCCAGGAGGGGATCCTGGTGCCCGACCGGGTGGCCGTCGCCCCCCTGAACATCGAGGCCCGACCCGTGCTCGACGCCGCCATCGAGTTACTGGAACCCGGGGTCACCGAGCTCCATGTCCGCCCGGCCATCGATTCCCCCGAGTTACGGGCCCTCACCCCCCACTGGGCGGCCCGAGTGGCCGACGCCCACCTGATCACGGCCGACTGGGTGTTCCGCTCCGCCCTGGCCCGCTCCGGCGCCGAGCTGATCGGCTTCCGCGAGCTTCGCCGGGCCCAACGGGCCCTCGCCGCCAACCCGTCGGTGTTCACCCCAACCTCCGCCTGATCCGCCCGGCCCACCGGCCCGCTTCTGCGCGACGGAAACCGCGCCCTCGCCCGCTTCTGCGTCGCGAGAACCCCCGTTTTCCGCCGGTTTCGTGACACAGAACGGCGCCGAGGCGCGGTTCCGTGACACGGTTCGGGTCCCGGCGCAGGCCTACAGCGTCACGGACACCGAGCCCAAGGGGCCGGCCTCGTACTGCCGGCGCACGATCTCGACGGTGAACGTGCCGCCTGGCAGGGCTGATCGATCGAGCGCCACCACGTAGGCGCCGGGAATGGCGATGGCCTCGCAGCCGGTGGCGCCGCCGGGGGCGGGCAGGTCGAGGCGGACCACCCCGTCGTCCCCCACCGAGAACCCGTCGAACCGGCTGCCGCAGGGGCTGTTCTGGATGCCGGTGCCGAACGTCGGGAAGGCGAGGACGATCTCGCTCCCGAAATCGACCGGCGGGGCCGGCCGCCCAGGGGCGAACGCCGCCCACAGCTGCTCGAAGCCCGAGGCGTCGGTGACAGCCTGGAACGGGACGTCGACCTCCTCCAGCCCCAACAATCGCCACCCGGGGCCAGAGGGGGCCTGAGGACCGGGCGGGGTGAACAGCGTCAAGCGCTGACCGTCGAGGCAGGTGAGGGCCGGATCGGCGAACTCGGCCACGGCCACCACCGACGGCTCGTCGAGCACGAACAGATCCAGACTCACTACACCGCCGGCGACCTGGATCAGCTGGGCACTGGAGGATCCGAGGCCACGGTCCACCAGGTGGGCCATGAGGTCGTTCTGCAGCACCGTCAGGTCGTCGGCGTTGAGGTTGGCCGCCACCACCCGAACGCCGGGCCACCGCTGGCCGATCTCGGCCCGCCGGGCCTCCAGGTCGGCGCTGAACGACACCGTGACGGCCCGGGCCGCGTTGTCGATCCAGTAGCCGCCGAAGGTGTCGCGGTGCTCGGCGGTATAGGCGTCGAGGCCGGTGGTGTCGACCGAGGCGCTCCACGACGTCATGTCGGTGATCTCGTCGTCGGTCAACGGGTGACCGAAGGCGTCGGCCATCTCCGAGGTCCTCTCCATCGACGGCACCTGCCGCACCCAGGCCTCGTCGCTCCGCAGGCCCATGTCGGCCCGGAACTGCTGGGCCTTGGCGATCTCGGGATCGCTCGACACCGGGCCGTCGATCACACCGGTCGACAGCAGCTCGCTACACCGTCGGAAACCGTGCCCCAACTCGACCGGCTCAGTAACGGCGCCATCGGGCGCCACCGTGGTGGCCACGTCGTTCGACGCCGACCCGCTGGCCGGCGCGCCGTCGGCCTCGGTCGATCCCGTCCCCGAGCCACATCCGGCCACGAGCACAGCGGCCAGACACCAGCCAGCGATCCACCAGCGGCTGCGGTGCCCCGGTCGATCGACGATCAGAAAACAACGCCCCATGCCACGGGGAGAGTACCGCACGGCCCAATCACGATGTCTGCAGCCGAACCGTGTAACGAAAACCGCGCCTCACTCCGAGGCGGCGGAGAGCTGGCGGCGGAAGTCGCCGTCCTCGAACAGCTCGATCAGGGCCAGCAGAGGCCCGGTGGCGCCCTCCGGCTTGAGATCGCCCTTCATGAAGGCCTGGGCCATCGACACCGACCCGTCGAGCAGGGCCGACAGCTGCGGCCCGGTGAGGGGCACGGTCACCGGCGCCTCCAGCGGGCTGGCCGGGCCGAGCACCCGTCCGTCCACGATCTCCAGGGCCACGGCCTGGCTGCCCAGCTTCAACGCCACCACACCCGACATCCCGGCAACCGACCGGCCGGTACTGGCCGACACCGCGGCCCCCACGAGCTGCTCCGGCTTCAAACCCATCCCGAACCCGCTCCTTCTCAGTTCGCCGCGCTGTCGGCGTCGACCGTGATGCCGGCGAACATGTCGGTCTCGGGCAGGTCGGTCAAGACCCGGGTGCGGGCCAGGATGTAGTCCTCCCAGGGGTAGGCCTGAGCCGCCGCCTCGTCGGGCAGACCGAACCAGAACCGTTCGTTGGGATCGACCTGGGTGGCATGGGCCAGCAACGCCTCGCGTCGCGCCGAGTACCAGGGGGCGATGTCGATCCGGGTGGTGATCCGATGGTCGGCCGACGGCCGCTTGAACCACTTCTCGTCGTAGGGCGACTCCAGGCCGAGCTCCTGGAACTTCTCGTGGTGGGCCATGATCCGACCCCGGCTCCACGCCGAGTAGTACAGCTTCACTGGCTCCCACGGCTCTCCCGCCTCGGGGTACCACGCTGGATCGCCGGCCCGATCGAAGGCCAGAACGCTGGTGTCGTGCACCCGCAGGTGGTCGGGATGGCGGTAGCCGGCCTGATCGTCGGAGTAGGTGATGATCACGTGGGGTCGCAGGCGGCGGATGTGGGCCACCAATCGACCGGTGGCCTCGTCGAGGTCGGCCTGGCCGAAGCAGGCGGGGTTGGCGTTGGCCTCGGTGTCGGGCATCCCCGAGTCCCGGTAGCCCAGCATCACCAGCTCGTGGAAGCCGATGGCCTTGACCGAACGGGCCAGCTCCTCGGCCCGGACGGCCGCCAGGTTGGCCCGGACCTCAGGGGTGTCCATGGCCTTGTTGAGGATGTCGCCCTCCTCACCGCCGGTGCAGCACACCAGGTAGGCCTCGTGGCCTTCGGCCACGTAGCGGGCCACGGTGGGCGCCCCCTTCGACGCTTCGTCATCCGGATGAGCGTGGACACTGAGCAAGCGGGCCATTGATTCAACGCTAACCGGTCGACCCCGGCCGGAACGACCCCGGCGGCCCCTCCGGGGCATCCACCCACCCCCGACAACCATGACCAGCCGGAGGAAGGTAGGAATGAGAAGTAGGAGTGAGAAGGCAGGAATGAGTAGCGCCAGTGGCCTATCAGGAACAACACTGGCAGGACAAGGTCAAGAGGGAGTCGATGGAGAATCCAGGGGTTTGGGCGGCCATCTACCTGGCGGTGGCGGTCGGGTTCGGCATCGGGGAGCTGATGCTGCCCAGCTCGCTGTACCTGCTGCCGTTCGCCGTGGGCGCGCTCGTCTCGTCGATCGTCAGCCTGATGGGTGCCGGCCCCGAGATCAGCTTCCCCCTGTTCCTCGTGGCCTCCTTCGCCGTGTTCCTGGGCTTCCGCCCCCTGGCCCGCCGCCTCGACGCCGCCCTTCCCGACGTGGCCGGCATCGGTTCGAATCGCCTGATCGGGGTGACGGGCAGCGTGATCTCCGCCATCGGTTCCACCCCGGGCGCGGCCGGCATGGTGCGGGTGGGGGCCGAGGACTGGCGGGCCGACACCGTCGACGAGATCGCACTACCCGTGGGGGCCCGTGTGCGGGTCCTCGAGGTCAGAGGCACCCGCCTGGTGGTCGAGCCGGTGGAACCAGTTGGGCCCTTTCAGCTGTCGGAGCCGAGATAGTGCTGTATTCTCCGCCGCCGAAGCCCGTGGTTCCCGCCGCCCCTCCCGCCTCCCAATCCGCCGAAAGAAAGGCCTGATCTCCCATGGGCAGCCTGTTCCTGGTCCTCTTGGTGATCATCTTCATCATGCTGATCGTCTACGTGGCGATGGGCGTGAAGATCGTCCATCCCTACCAGAAGGGGGTGGTTGAGCAACTCGGCCGGTACAAGGGCACGGTCGAGCCCGGCCTCCGCCTGATCTACCCCTTCGTGCAGCGAATCCGCACCGTCGACATGCGGGAGCAGGTGATCGACGTCCCACCCCAGGAGGTGATCACCGAAGACAACGTGGCCGTGTCGGTCGACGCCGTCGTGTACTTCGAGCCCACCGACCCCCGCCGGCTGCTCTACAACATCTCGAACTTCGTGCTGGCGGTCACCAAGCTGGCCCAGACCAACCTCCGCAACGTCATCGGCGAGATGACCCTGGATGAGGCGTTCACCTCCCGGGAGCGGGTCAACATCGCCCTGCGGGAGATCCTCGACGACGCCACCGACAAGTGGGGCGTGCGGGTGGTGCGGGTGGAGATCCAGCGGATCGATCCGCCCCAGGACGTCATGCACGCCATGCACGAGCAGATGAAGGCGGAACGGACCCGGCGGGCCGTGGTGACCGAGGCCGAGGGCGCCCGGGAGGCCGCCGTCACCCGGGCCGAAGGCGAGAAGGCGGCCGCCATTCTCCAGGCCGAGGGCCAGGCCCAGGCCACCCGCACCCGAGCCGAGGCCGAGCAGTACCAGAAGGAAGTGGTGGCCAGCGGCGAAGCCGAGGCCATCCGCAGCGTCTACTCCGCCATCGCCACCTCGGGCACCGACGACCGGGTCATCGCCATCAAGTACCTCGACACCCTGCGGGACATGGCCGATGGCCAGGCGACCAAGATCTTCCTCCCCGCCGACATGAGCGCCACGATGGGCTCGATCGGCGGTATCGCCGAGCTGTTCAAGAACGACGGCGGCAACGGCAACGGCGGCGGCCGGGGCGGCACGACGGCGGCCACGGCCCGGCCGTCGGTGCGGGCGACCCGCAGCGCCGAGCCGTCCCTGGTCGACACGGTCACGGTCACCGAGGAGCCCCCGGCTGTGGGCGAGGGCCGAGCCGTCCGGGGAAGCAACCCTCCGCTGCCTAGCCAGCGCGACATCCTGCCGCCCCCACCGGCTGCGCCCCCGTCGTCCACACCCCCCGGGCACTGAGCCCAGGTCGACGCCTCAGACCGTGGAGGGGTTGAGGGGCTCGAGCTCCAGCTCATCGTCGTCGTCTTCCACCAGGCGCCAGCCGAACAACTCGGCCAGGGCCGCCCGGCCCTCCTCGGGGCCGGTGGCCAGCACGTGGTCGCCGGCCCGCAGGGTCACATGCTTGCGGGGGCGGTACAGGTAGCGGCCGTTGCGCTCCATGGCCAGCACGGTGAAGCCAGGCTCGATCGGCAGGTCGAGGTCGCCCAGCGCGGTGTCCACCACCTCCGCCCCCTCGGCCACCGGCATCCGGACCACGATGTCGTCGGTGTCGCCCAGGGCCACGTGGAGCACCGGGTGGAGATCGCTCGACTTCTCGATCAGCCACACCATCTGCTGGGCCTGGTCGCCGATGTCTTCGGCCGCCGCTCCCAGGTGGAGTAGGCCCCGGAGCTGGGAGGGGTCGACGTCTTCCCGGGCCGCCCGCAACACCCACAACTCCAGGCGGATCTTCATCTCGTCTAGCCGGTCTTCCAGGTGGCGCACTTCGGCCGCCAGGCTCCGGTCCCGGAACACGAGGGCCGAGTAGGCCAGGCCGACGGCCACCTCCGACAGGTTCTTCATCTCGATCAGCGTGTCGATGGCCCGGTCGAGGTCGGTGAGGGCCCCCGCCTCCTCCGGCATGGGGGCGTGCCAGATGGGGGCGCCGGCCAGCTCCCGCAACCGGGTGATCCCGTCGGGCGAGCCCCGCAGGAACAGCACATCACCCGGGTTGAGAATGACGTCGCCCCCCGGATCGATGATCCAGCTCCGGCCCCGGCGGATGCCCAGCACCCGCATGCCGGTGAGCACCGGCAGCTCGAAGGCCGACAGGGGGCGGTTGGCGAAGTGCGACCCCGGTGCCACCTCCACCCGGTGCGACACCTCCTCCGCCGCCGACATGTCGAGCACCAGCGTGCGGGGGATGCCGAGGCGACGGGACACGATCTTGGCGATGTCGACGGCATCGTTGCCGATGCTCTCCACGGCGCTGATCACCTGGAGCACGGCCGACATGGCCTCGGCCTCCCGGGGGTTGCGGACGGCGATGATGCACAGGGCCCGCATCTGGTGGACCAGCTCGCTGATCTGCGACTCCAGCTGCTCCACCTCGTCGGCCATGTCTGGATCGTCGAAGAACAGGGCGGCGTAGGCCAGGTCGACCATCAGCTCACTGGTGTCCTTGGCCTCGGCCAGCATCTCCCGGAGATTGCGTGATTCCACCATCGCATCATGCCATTACTGGCGGGGGCTCCGCGCCCCCGTCGGGGCTGCGCCCCTCCCCCATCGCCGGTGGGGGCCCCAACCCCACCGGGCGGCTACGCCGCACACCCACGGGGGCTCCGCGCCCCCGTCGGGGCTGCGCCCCTCCCCCATCGCCGGTGGGGGCCCCAACCCCACCGGGCGGCTACGCCGCACACCCACGGGGGCTCCGCGCCCCCGTCGGGGCTGCGCCCCTCCCCCGTCGCCGTCGGGGCCCCCAACCCCACCGGGCGGCTCCGCCGCGCCGCGACACGCGTTCGGTTAGCTGTTCTGGACCGGGGGCCCGCCGACGCTGCGTAGGCTCGTCTGCATGGGGTATGAGGCGGAATTGGCGGGGCGGATCAGGGGGTTGGTGGCCGACGAGGCCGGTGTGAGCGAGCGGCGGATGTTCGGCGGGCTGGCCTTCCTCGTGGGCGGGCACCTTGCCATCACCGCCAGCGGCGAGGGGGGGCGCGCTGGTGCGGGTCGACCCGGCCGCCGGGACCCAACTGGTGAACACGACCTCCGCCGTCCCCGCCGTGATGCGGGGCAGGCCGATGGCCGGATGGCTGCGGGTGCCCAGCGAAGACCTCACCGCCGACACCGAACTGGCCCGATGGGTGAGCCTCAGCGTCGGCTACGCCCGGTCCTTGCCGCCCAAGTAGCAGCCGGCGGGCACCCCGACGATTCGCGGTACGAGGGGCTTGGTAGCCTGCCCCCTGTGCGCCGCCGGCTCTCCACACTCCTCGGGATCGCCATCCTGGCCGCCCTCCCGGCGTGCGCCAACGACGGGCGGGCGCTGGCCGAGCCATCTGCGAAGCAGACCACCACCACCCGGCCCCCACCCCCCACCTCGGCTCCCGCTTCCGAGCCGAGCGCCACGGGTCTCGCTCTGTCCAGCCCCGATTTCGCCCCCGGCGGTGCCGCCCCCACCAACACCACCTGCCTCGGCCTCAACGTGTTCCCCAGCCTCACCTGGACCAAGGTGCCGGAGGGAGCGGTGGAGCTGGCCGTCACCCTGTCGGACCAGACCGACCCCAAGAACCCGCTCCTCATGTGGCTGATGGCCGGCATCGAGCCGTCGGAGACCGGGCTCCGGGCTGGCAAAGCCCCGACCGGCGCCTTCGAGACGCTGAACGACTACGGCAATCCCGGCTACGGCAGCCCCTGCCTCAACGAACTGGCCGCCGGCACCCGTGACCTCCAGTTCCGCATCTATGTGCTCAACGAGCCCTCCGGTCTCGCCCCTGGAGACCCGGGCAACGACTCGTGGGACGAGCTGGGGGCCAAGGCGGTCGACACCGCCACCCTGCTCATGCAGGTCGAAGCCACGGGATGACGCCAGCAGCTCCGGTCCGGGCGTCAACTGGCGCCGGGCCCGGCCCGGCGTTCAGGCTTGACGGGATGAGCGCTGCCCCCTTCGCCCCCGGAACCCGGCCGTGACCGATTTCGATTTCGACCCTCTGGCCGTGCCCGTGAGCCCGGCCGCCACCGTCATGCTGCTGGACGACCGGCCCACTCTGCAGGTGCTGATGCTGCGCCGCACCTCCCGGGTGGTCTTCGGCCCCGACAACTGGGTGTTCCCCGGGGGCCGGGTGGACCCCGACGACCATCAGGAGGCGTTCGACGCCATCTGCGCCGGGCTGGCCGATGCCGACGCGTCACGGATCCTGGAGGTGCCCCGGGGCGGGCTGGCCTGGTGGGTGGCGGCCTGTCGGGAAACGCTGGAGGAAGCGGGCCTGCTGATGGCCGCCAGAGGCGGCAGCGGAGCCGGGGTCGACCTGACCGCCCTGCGGGACCGGGTGCGGGCCAACGAAACCGCCTTCATCGACCTGCTGCTGGAGCACGGGGTCACGCTCGACGTCACCGCCATCGAGGAGGTGGCCCGCTTCATCACCCCGGTCGGCTCCCCCCGCCGGTTCGACGCCCGGTTCTTCGTGGCCCGAACCCCCCACGGCCAGGTGGCCCACTTCGACGACGGCGAGATCGTCAACCTGGCCTGGATGGAGCCGGCCGAAGCCATCGAGCGTTGGCGGCAGGGCGAGATGACGATGATGTCGCCCACCCGCCGCATGCTGTCGTGCCTGGCCCGCTATGGGTCGGTGGACGAGGTGATGGCGGCCGCCCGCCGGCGCCTGCCGATGCACCGGGTGGGCGTGGCCGAGGTGGACGGCGAGTATCGCATGGTGCTGCCGGGCGAGCGGGGCTACGGATGGGCCGAGATGGAGACCGAGAAGGGCTGGATCCGCCTCTGGGAGCTGCCGGGCTGAACCCCGCGGCCCCCGCGCCCGCCGACGACCGTTCATCGGCCATCATCGACACCCGTGGCAACGACGATCACCGGCCCCGACGGCCGGCAGTGGACGGTGCGCCGCCGGCTGGCGCCCCGTCTGGGAGCAGAGACCGTGTTCGGGCGGATGCGGCGCCGGGTGGCCAGCATCACCAACCGGACGACCGACGGCCTCGGCGCGCCCGACGGCTGCATGTCGGCCGACCTCGACGGCATCGTGGTGGTCCTCGTCCTCCTCGTTGCGCTGGTGCTCCTGGTCTTCGTGGTGATCCCCCTTCTGGTGGTGATCGTCGACCTGTTGATCCTGTTGCTGCTGGCGTTCCTGGGCCTCGTGGCCCGGGTGGTGTTCCGGCGGCCTTGGGTGCTGGAGGCGGCCTCCAGCGACGGCCAACGCCATCAGTGGCGGGTGGCCGGCTGGCGGCGCAGCGGTGAGCAGTGCCGCCACATCGCCCAGATGCTGGCCGCCGGCATCGTGCCGCCGACCGACCTGCCCATCGACGGGCACTGACGCCATCATCGGACCGTGGCGATCGAGGTGAAGAGCCCGGACGGGCGGCAGTGGAAGATCCGGCGGCGATGGGTACCCCGCCTGGGCACGGAGCGGGTTCTCGGACGGGTACGTCACCAGGTACCGGCCAAGGGTGCCGACCGGACGTACGGCGGCGGTGTCGACACAAGGGGGTGGATGCCGTTCGCCCAGATCGACGTCGTCGCCATCGTCCTGCTCGTCGTGGTCCTCGTGCTCGTCGCCCTGGTGGTGGTGCTGCCGCTGCTGTTCGTGCTCGTCGACCTGGCGATCCTGGCCGTCCTGGCCCTCATCGGCATCGTGGGCAAGGCGGTGTTCCGCCGGCCGTGGGTGGTGGAGGCCGTGACCGACCGGGGCAAGCGCCACGAATGGCGGGTGGTGGGCTGGCGCCGCAGCGGCGAACGGTGCCGCGAGATCGCCCAGAGCCTGGAGGCCGGCGTGATCCCGCCTCCTGACACCGCTGGCCCCTGACGCAAGCCGGCCGGAGGCCGGCCTCACACCGGGCCCCTAACCTGGGGGCATGGCAGCATCGATCCGTCTGGCCGTCGACATCGGCGGCACGTTCACCGACGTGGCCCTGGAGCAGGTGCCCGACGGGGGCAGCCCGGCCCGGCCGCTCACCACGGTCACCAAGGTGCTGACCACCCACGACGCCCCGGAGCGGGGCGTGATCGACGGCGCCATCCGGGTGCTGGAGCGGGCCGGGGTGGCGGCCGGCGCCGTCACCACCATGGTCTACGGCACCACGCTGGCCACCAACCTCCTCATCGAGCGCAAGGGCGCCCCCACCGGGCTGCTCACCACCGAGGGCTTCCGCGACTCGGTGGAGATGCGCAACGAAAGCCGCTACGAGCAGTACGACCTCGACATCGAGCTGCCCTCGCCGCTCGTGCCCCGCCGGCTCCGCCTCGGCGTACCGGAGCGGATCAGCGCACGGGGCGAGGTGCTCGTCCCCCTCGACACGGCGGCGGTGGCCGCCGCGGCCGAGACGTTCCGAGCCGCCGGGGTGGCCAGCGTGGCCGTCGGGTTCCTCCACAGCTACGTCGACGACCGCCACGAACGCCAGGCGGCCGAGGTGCTGGCCGGCGCCCTGCCCGGCGTCGAGATCTCGCTGTCGTCGGAGGTCTCACCCGAGATGCGGGAGTACGAGCGCATCTCCACCACCTGCGCCAACGCCTACGTCCAGCCCCTGATGAGCAGCCACCTGGCCCGCTTGGAGGCCGAGCTGCACCGCATCGGCCTCGCCTGCCCGCTGTTCCTCATGCTGTCGGGCGGCGGGATCACCACGCTGGCCACGGCCCGCCGGTTTCCGGTGCGCCTGGTGGAGTCTGGCCCGGCCGGGGGTGCCATCTTCGCCGGCCACATCGCCCGCCAGCTCGGCCTGGGCGACGTCGTCAGCTACGACATGGGCGGCACCACGGCCAAGCTGTGCCTGATCGACGACGGCTCGCCCCACACCAGCCGCAGCTTCGAGGTGGCCCGCATCTACCGGTTCATGAAGGGCTCGGGCCTGCCCCTGCGGATTCCCGTGATCGACATGGTGGAGATCGGGGCCGGCGGCGGCTCGCTGGCCCACATCGACGCCCTGGGCCGCATCGCCGTGGGCCCCGAAAGCGCCGGCTCCGAGCCCGGCCCGGCCTGCTACGGGCGGGGCGGCACCGGGGCCGCCGTCACCGATGCCGACCTGCTCCTGGGTCGTATCGACCCCGACGACTTCGCCGGCGGCACCATGCGCCTCGACACCGCCCGGGGCGGCGCCGCCCTCGACGGGGCGGTGGGGGCCCGCCTCGGCCTGGCGCCGGTGGAGGCCGCCCTCGGCGTGTCGGAGATGGTCGACGAGAACATGGCCAACGCGGCGCGGGTCCACGCCATCGAGTCGGGTGAGATCGTGGAGGCCCGCACCCTGATCGCCTTCGGCGGCGCCGCTCCCCTCCACGCCGCCCGCATCGCCGAGAAGCTGGGGATCAGCCGGGTCATCGTGCCCCCGGGGGCCGGTGTGGGCTCCGCCCTCGGATTCCTCCGGGCCCCGGTGGCCTACGAGGTCACCCGCAGCTTCCACCAGCGCCTGTCCCTGCTCGACGGTGCCGCATGCAACGCCCTGCTCGACACCATGCGGGCCGAGGCCCGCTCGGTGGTGGAGCCGGGCGCCGCCGGCCGCCCGCTGGTGGAGAACCGGCTGGCTTACATGCGCTACGTGGGGCAGGGCCACGAGGTGGGCGTGGAGCTACCGGTGCGGATCGAATCGGAACGGCTCGACGAGACCAGCCCCGACACCCTCACCGCCGCCTTCGTGAAGGAGTACCACCGGCTGTACCAGCGCTCGATCCCCCACCAGGAGATCGAGATCCTGAGCTGGGTGCTGTCGCTGGGCACCGAGCCCGACCCCGTGGTCACGATCCCGATCGACGACGTAGACGGGGGCGACACCGGCGGCGGGGTCGAGGCGCCCGAGCCGACGGGCCGGCGCCGTCTGGTCGATCCCGCCACCGGCGAGACGGTCGACGCCGTCGTCCACCAGCGCAGCCAGCTCGCTCCGGGGCACCGGATAGAGGGCCCGGCCGTGATCGTGGAGACCGACACTGCCACGGTGGTGTCGGGCCGGTTCACGGCCGCCGTCCACCCGCTGGGCCACCTCGTGCTCACGGCCCGGACGGCGGCCACGCCCGACGTGCCCGGGCGCGGTACGGCGAGCGCCGAGGGCAGCAGCGCCGCCCTGGCCCGGATCCACCAGCACGTGATGTGGAACCGGCTGATCGCCGTGGTGGAGGAGCAGGCCCAGGCCCTGGTCCGCACGGCCTTCTCCACCAGCGTGCGGGAGGCGGGAGACCTGGCCGCCGCCGTGTTCGATCGCCAGGGCCGAATGCTGGCCCAGGCCGTCACCGGCACCCCGGGCCACATCAACGCCCTGGCGTCGTGCGTGGTCCACTTCCTCGACGCCCATCCGATCGACACGATGGAGCCGGGCGACGTGTTCATCACCAACGACCCCTGGCTGGCCTCGGGCCACCAACACGACATCACGGTGGCCACGCCGGTGTTCGTGAACGGCCGGGCGGTGGCAGTGGTGGCCAACACCTGCCACGTGGTCGACATCGGGGGCCGGGGCTTCACCCCCGACGGCCGCCAGGTCTACGAGGAGGGCCTCAACATCCCCATCCTCCACCTGTTCCGCCGGGGCGAGGTCAACGACACGCTGATGGCCATCGTGCGGATGAACGTGCGGGAGTCCACCCAGGTGGTTGGCGATCTCTACTCGTTTACCGCCGCCAACGACATCGCCGCCCAGCGGCTGGTGGCCATGATGGCCGAGTTCGCCATCGACGATCTGGGGTCCCTGGCCGACTTCATCGTCACCAGCTCCCGGGAGGCCACGATCGAGCGGATCCGGGCCCTGCCCCGGGGCACGTTCCGCAACTCGCTCACCATGGACGGCTACGAGCGCCCGGTCACCCTGGCCGCCGCCGTCACCGTGGGCGACGGCACCATCCACGTCGACTACACCGGCACCTCGCCCGCCTCCAACCACGGCATCAACCTGGTGCTCAACTACACCAAGGCCTACACCACCTACGGCATCAAGGTGGCGGTGGCCCCCGACATCCCCAACAACCACGGCTCGATCGAGGTCTTCACCTTCGACGCCCCGGAGGGCTGCATCCTGAACGCCCCCCGCCCCTACCCGGTGGCGGCCCGCCACATCATCGGCCACCTCCTGCCCGACACGATCCTGGGCTGCGTCCACCAGATGCTGGAGGGTGGGGTGCAGGCCGAGGGCTCCTCGGCCCTGTGGAACGTGCAGCTCCGATCGGGGCCGTCGGTGTCGGTCAGCACCGACTTCGAGGGCGAGATCCCCAGCTTCGACATGATGCACTTCAACTCCGGCGGCACCGGCGCCCGGCCCACGCTCGACGGCTTGAGCGCCACCGGCTTTCCCAGCGGGGTGCGGGGCGTGCCGGTGGAGGCCACCGAGTCGATCGTGCCCATCATCTTCTGGCGCAAGGAGCTCCGGGCCGACTCGGGCGGCGCCGGCCGGCACCGGGGCGGGCTGGGCCAGGTCATCGAGCTGGGCGGCGTGGGCGGGGCCCCGTTCGACGTGCTGGCCATGTTCGAACGGGTCGACAACGCCGCCATCGGCCGCAACGGCGGCGGCCCCGGACTCAAGGGCCAGGTGGAGCTGGCGTCCGGCGCCCGGCTGCGGGCCAAGGGCCAGCAGCCGGTGCCGGCCCACGACCGGCTCGTGCTCGGGCTGCCCGGCGGCGGCGGCTTCGGCTCACCCCACGAACGTCCGGTCGGCCAAGTGGTGGACGACATCGCCGACGGCTACGTCTCGGCCGCGGCCGCCGCCGAGCTGTACGGCGTGGTGGTGGGCCCCGACGGCACCCTCGACGAAGCAGCCACGGCGGCGGCCCGGGCCTCATGACCGGCCCCACGGGCGACGACACAGCACCGGCAGCGGCAGCGGCACCGGCACCACCCCCGAGCGAGCACTACGACGTGGTGATCGTGGGCGGCGCCATCATCGGCAGCGCCACCGCCTACTTCCTCAGCGTCCACCCCGACTTCCACGGCTCGATCCTGGTGGTGGAGCGGGATCCCACCTATGCCCGGTCGTCCACCGCCCTGTCGGCGGCCAGCGTGCGCCACCAGTTCTCCCGGCCGGTCAACATCCGCCTGTCGCAGTTCGCCAGCGAGTGCATCGAGCACTTCGCCGATCTGGTGGAGGTCGACGGCGAGGTGCCGGACCTCGGCTTCCGCGACACCGGCTACCTGTTCCTGGCGGCCAACGACCACCAGATGGACGAGCTGCGGGCCAGCCATGCCATCCAGCGGGCCGAGGGGGCGGCGGTGCGACTGCTCGACCGGGCCGAGGTGGGCACCCGATTCCCCCATCTCACGACCGACAACCTGGTGGGGGCGAGCCTGGGCGAACGCCACGAGGGCACGCTCGACGCCTTCAGCCTGCTCCAGGGGTTCCGGCGCCGGGCCCGGGCCAACGGGGTGGAGTACCGCCACGACGAGGTGGTGGGGATCGACACCGAGGGTACGTTCCGGGTCGACCCCGACGGCACCCCCCACGGCGAGGGGCGAGCCACCGCAGTGCGCCTCGCTTCGGGGGCGGTGGTGGGCTGCGGCACCGTGGTCAACGCCGCCGGGCCCCGGGCCCGATGGGTGGCCGAGATGGTGGGGCTGCGGCTGCCGGTGGTGCCCCGGGTGAGGTCGGTGTTCGCTTTCGACTGTCGCACCCCGGTGGCCGACCCGTTCCCCCTCACGATCGACCCGGCCAACGTCTGGGTCCGCCGGGAGCCCCCGATCTACCTGGCCGGCACGAAACCCCAGCCCGACCCCGACGCCGCCCTCGACGACTTCGCCGTGCGCCGAGACGAATGGGAAGACCGGGTGTGGCCCACCATCGCCCACCGGATCCCCGCCTTCGAGGCGGTCAAGCTCGTGCGCAGCTGGGCCGGGCACTATTCGGTCAACGTGCTCGACGCCAACGCCGTGATCGGCCCCCCGCCCGGCCTGCCCAACTTCCTGTTCGCCAACGGCTTCACCGGCCACGGGCTCCAACACGCCGCCGGGGTGGGCCGGGGCCTGGCCGAGTGGATCACCGGGGGCCGCTACACCACCATCGACCTGGGCGAGCTGGGCTACGAGCGCATCCTGGCCAACGAGCCGTTCCTCGAGCTGGCCATCATCGCCTAAGCAGCACCGCCGGCCCATCGGGGCCAAGGCCCGAGGCGGTAGCTTTCGTCCCATGATCACCACCCGCTCCGAGACCATCACCGCCGCCGACGGCGGCACGTTCGCCGGCCACGTCGCCGTGCCCGCCTCGGGCCATGGCCCGGGCGTGCTCGTGATCCAGGAGATCTTCGGCGTCAATGCCTACATCCGCGACGTGTGCGACCGGCTGGCCGCCGCCGGCTACGTCGCCCTCGCCCCCGACGTGTTCTGGCGGGTCCGGCCCGGCGTCGAGTTCGACTCGTCCGACCAGGCCACCATCGCCCCCGCCATCGAGGTCACGGGCCAGTGGGACGGCGAGGTCGGCCTGGGCGACCTCGGCTCGGCGCTGACCCACCTGCGGGGTCTCCCCGAGGTGCAGGGCGCCACCGGCGTGATCGGGTTCTGCTTCGGCGGCACCCAGACCTACCGGGTGGCCGCCGCCTTCGACCCGGCCTGCGCCGTGGCCTACTACGGCTCGGGCACGGCCGGCCTGCTCGACCAACTCGACTCGATCACCTGCCCGCTGCTGTTCCACTTCGGCGACGACGACCCCTACCTGCCGAACAGCGACGTCGACGCCATCAAGGCGGCCACCGCCGATCGCCATCACATCGGGGTCCATGTCCACGCCGGCGGGGGCCATGCCTTCGACAACCACTTCGCCCCCCACTTCACCCAGCCCCGAATCGCGGTGCGGGCCTGGACCGAGACCCTGGCCTTCCTCTTCGCCCACCTGGGCGGCCCCGGCAAGGGCGGAGCCTGAGCCATGGCCCCCAAGGACACGTACACCCACGGCCATCATCCGGCCGTGCTGGCCGTGCACTCGTGGCGCACGGCCGAGAACTCGGCCGGCTTCCTGCTCCCCCACCTGCAGCCGGGCCAGCGCCTGCTCGACGTGGGCTGTGGCCCGGGCACGATCACGCTCGACCTGGCCCAGCGGGTGGCGCCGGGAGCGGTGGTCGGCATCGACAACGCGGCCGATGTCATCGCCACCGCCGACGGCAACCGGGCCGAGCGAGGGGCCGACCCGGAGCGGGTCACCTTCCGGGTGGGCGACGTGTACGCCATCGACGAGCCCGACGACAGCTTCGATGTGGTCTACGCCCACCAGGTGCTCCAGCACCTGAGCGACCCCCGCGCCGCCCTGCGGGAGATGCGTCGGGTCTGCCGCCCGGGAGGCGTGGTGGCGGTGCGGGACAGCGACTACGCCGGTTTCGTGTGGGCGCCCCTCGACCCCCGGCTCGACCGGTGGCTGTCGCTCTACCACGAGATCGCCCGGGGCAACGGGGCCGAACCCGACGCCGGCCGGTTCCTGCTCACCTGGGCCCGCGACGCCGGCTTCAGCGACGTCACCGCCGGGGCGTCGGCCTGGTGCTTCGCCACCCCGGCCGACCGGGAGTGGTGGGGCAACAACTGGGCCGACCGGGTGTCGAAGTCGGCCTTCGCCGTCCAGGCCCTGGAGCGGGGCCTGGCCACCCAGGCCGAGCTCGACGACCTGGCCGCCGCCTTCCGCCAGTGGAC
>CADEDH010000001.1:27363-61166 GCA_902826025.1 uncultured Actinomycetes bacterium | reverse complement strand
GCCTGGCCACCCAGGCCGAGCTCGACGACCTGGCCGCCGCCTTCCGCCAGTGGACCGGTGAGCCCAACGGCTACTTCGCCCTCCTCCACGGCGAGCTCATCTGCCGCCCCTGACCCGCCCTCCCGAAGTCAGAGCACCGCCAACGTCGAGTTGCGGACGTCGGTGACGAGCATGGCGCCGGGGGCGTGGGTGATGCTCAGCGCCGGGCGCATCTCGGCGATCACGGCCTGGGGCGTCACCCCGCAGGCCCAGAACACCGGCATCTCGTCGTCCCCGATGGGCACCGGGTCGCCGTAGTCGGGCCGGGTGACGTCGGTGATCCCGATGGCCTGGGGGAACCCGAGGTGCACCGGCGCCCCGTGCACCGACGGGAACCGGCTCGTGATCTGCACGGCCCGGATGGCATCGGCTGGCCGCAGCGGCCGCATCGACACCACCATCGGCCCGGCGAACGGCCCGGCCGGGTTGCACGGGATCGAGGTGCGGTACATGGGGACGTTGACGCCGCACGAGATGTGGCGGATCTCGATCCCGTCGTCCACCAGCGCCTCCTCGAACGAGAACGAGCAACCGAGCACGAATGCCACCAGGTCGTCGCGCCACCAATCACTCAGATCGGCCGGCTCGTCCACCAGCTCGCCGTTCACCCACACCCGGTAGGCGGGGATGTCGGTGCGGATGTCGAGGTCGGCCGCCAGCTCGGGCACGGTGGGGTCGCCGGGGCGGGGCGACATCCCGATCAGGGGGCAGGGCTTCGGGTTGAGCTGGCAGAACCGCAGGAAGTCGTTGGCCAGGTCGGCGGGCAGCACAGCCAGGTTCCCCTGCACGTAGCCCGGCGCCAACCCGTGGGTGAAACCGCCGTAGGCCCCCCGTCGGGCCAGGTGCCGCACCTGGCCCCCCGTCGCTCCCGGCTGCCGCAGCGCCCGTAGCTCGTCGTCCACCGTCATGACCGACCACCTCCTTGCCAAGCCAGCGCATATTCTGTATACACTCATATATGACTGCGTACAAGCCGGAGGGCCGGCGGGCCCGGATCAGTCGATGAAGGCCGACGCGGCAGCTCTGGAGATCCGGCGGGCCATCCGCCAGGGGGTGCTGACCCCGGGCGAGGAGCTGAACCAGGAGCAGGTGGCGGCGAAGCTGGGCATCAGCCGCATCCCCCTGCGAGAGGCGCTGCAGAGTCTGGCCGCCGTCGGCATCGTCACTGCGTCGCCCGGGCGGGGCTTCGCCGTGACCCGCCTCGACGCCGACGAGGTCGATGAGCTGTACGGCCTGCGCCTGCTCGTCGAGCCGCCGCTGGCGGCACCGGTGGTGGCCGCCATCCGCCCTGCCCAGATCGACCGCCTCCACGACTTCGACCAGCGAATTCGCCTCGCCGCCAGCCAGGAGGAATGGGCCCAGCTCAACTACCTGTTCCACCTCGAGCTGTACAAGCCGTCGGGCCAGACCCACACGCTGCGCTTCGTCCGCCAACTGCTCGACCTCGTGACCCCGTACTCCAACATCTACGTCCATGGCATGGGGGGCCAGAGCCGGGCCGAGGGCGAGCACAGCGAGATGGTGGCGGCCATCGAGGCCGGCGACGCCGGCGCGCTGGAGCACCAGATCCACCTGCACCTGCGGGGGGCCCGGGAGGCGATCCTGCGCCACATGAAGATGACCACCGAGGCCGACCTGGTGAGTCGCCTGGTGGGCCTGCATCCCGAGAGCCGGGGCAACGAGCCTGAGGAGGCGTGATGACCGACACGACCATCGACGGGACCGGGCAGTGGGAATTCTGGATCGATCGGGGCGGCACGTTCACCGATGTGGTGGGCCTGACCCCCGACGGCTCGGTCGTCACCCACAAGCTGCTGTCGGAGAACCCCCGCCACTACGCCGACGCTGCCGTGGCCGGCATACGCCACCTCCTCGGGTTGGAGGCCGCCGAGCCGATCCCGCTGGAGCGGATCGGGGCGGTGAAGATGGGCACCACGGTGGGCACCAACGCCTTGCTGGAGCGGCGGGGGGAGCCGACGGTGCTCGTCACCACCCGGGGCTTCGCCGACGCCCTGCGCATCGGCTACCAGAACCGGCCCCGCCTGTTCGATCTCGACATCGTGTTGCCCGAGCTGCTCCACCGCCGGGTGGTGGAGATCGACGAGCGGGTCGACGCCCAGGGCAACGTGCTGGTGCCCCTCGACCTCGACCGGGCCCGGGCCCAATTGGAGGCGGTACGGGCCGAGGGGTTCGACGCCGTGGCCATCTCCTTCGTCCACGGCTACCGCTACACCAAGCACGAGGAGTTGGTGGCCCGGGCGGCCCGGGAGATCGGCTTCGGCCAGGTGAGCGTGGGCCACGAAGTGAGCCCACTGATGAAGCTGGTGGCCCGGGGTGACACCACCGTGGTCGACGCCTATCTGTCGCCCGTGCTGCGCCGCTACGTCGACCGGGTGGACGCAGCGCTGGGCCTCGCCGGCGACAGCCAGCCGGCCGGCGGCGGCCGAGACAACCGCCTGTGGTTTATGCAGTCCAACGGCGGGCTCACCGAAGCCGCCGCCTTCCAGGGCAAGGACTCCCTGTTGTCGGGCCCGGCCGGGGGCGTGGTGGGCATGGTGGCCACCGGCGCCGCCGCCGGCCACCACCGCCTGATCGGGTTCGACATGGGTGGCACGTCCACCGACGTGTCGCACCACGCCGGTGAGTTGGAGCGCACCTACGAGTCGGAAGTGGCCGGGGTGCGGGTGCGGGCCCCGATGATGCACATCCACACCGTGGCCGCCGGCGGCGGGTCGGTCCTGCACTTCGACGGCAGCCGGTTCCGGGTGGGGCCCGACTCGGCCGGGGCCGATCCCGGCCCGGCCTGTTACGGCAACGGCGGGCCGCTCACGGTCACCGACGCCAATGTGGTGGTGGGCAAGCTGCGGGCCGAGCACTTCCCCGCCATCTTCGGACCCAGGGCCGACCAGCCCCTCGACGTGGCCGCCGCCCGAGCGCGTTTCGAAGCGCTGGCGGCCGAGGTGGGCGACGCCACCGGCCGGCCCCCGACCCCCGAGGCGGTGGCCGAAGGGTTCCTGCGGGTGGCCAACGACAGCATGGCCAACGCCATCAAGAAGATCACGGTGCAGCGGGGCCACGACACGTCGGGCTACACGCTGGTGTGCTTCGGCGGGGCGGGGGGCCAGCACGCCTGCGCCGTGGCCGACAGCCTGGGGGTGGAGCAGATCCTGATCCACCCGCTGGCCGGTGTGCTCTCAGCCGTGGGCATCGGCCTGGCCGATGTCCGCTGGGTGGCCGAGCAGGCGGTGGAGGCACCCATCACCTCGGTGTTCGACGAGCTCGACGGCCGCTGGGGCACGCTCGAAGCCGAGGGTCGGACCGCCCTGGCCGGCCACGGCCACGGTGCCGGCGGGGGCGGGGGCCGGGACGCCGATGAGGTTCGCACCGTTCGCCGCCTGTCGCTCCGCTACGCCGGCAGCGACACGGCCTTCTTCGTGGAGGGGGCCAGCGCGGCCGAAGCCCGGGCCGCCTTCGAGGACGTGCACCGGGCCCGGTTCGGCTTCGTCTCTCCCGACGCCGCCGTGCTGGTGGAGGCGATCCAGGTAGAGGTGGTGGTACCGGGGCGGGCGCCGGTGACCATCAGCTCCGCCGCCGCCGGCGCTGGTCCCACCGGCGACGCCATCGTCGGCCGCCACCCCGTCGTCAGCGGCGGTGCCACCCACGACGCACCGTTCCTTCGCCGCGCCGCCATGGCCCCGGGAGCGGCGCTGGACGGCCCGGCCGTGATCGTGGAGGCCACCGCCACCACCGTCGTGGAGCCGGGGTGGCGGGCCGTCCTCCAGCCCAGCGGCGACCTGGAGCTGACCCGGGTGGCCCCCCGGCCCCACACAGCCGGCACCGGCACCGGCACCGGCACCGAGGTCGACCCGGTGCAGCTGGAGATCTTCAACAACCTGTTCATGAACGTGGCCGAGCAGATGGGCCTGGTGCTGGAGAACACGGCGGTGTCGGTCAACATCAAGGAGCGGCTCGACTTCTCCTGCGCCGTGTTCGACCCGGCCGGCGACCTGGTGGCCAACGCCCCCCACATCCCGGTGCACCTGGGATCGATGAGCGAGTCGGTGCGGGCCGTGATCGCCCGCAACCCCGGCCTGGAGCCGGGCGACGTCTACGTGCTCAACGCCCCCTACCAGGGCGGCACCCACCTTCCCGACGTCACCGTGATCAAGCCGGTGTTCGCCGCCGGGGCCGAGGGCCCCGGCCACACCCCCCTGTTCTTCGTGGCCTCCCGGGGCCACCACGCCGACATCGGGGGCACCGTGCCCGGGTCGGCCCCCTTCGACTCAACCACCATCCACCAGGAGGGGGTGCTGCTCGACAACGTGCTGTTGGTCCAGCACGACCGGTTCCTGGAAGACGAGATCCTGGCCCTGCTCACCGGGGGCGACTGGCCGGCCCGCAACCCGGCCCAGAACGTGGCCGACCTCAAGGCCCAGGTGGCGGCGTGCCAGAAGGGGGCGTCCGAGCTGGCCCGGGTCATCGACCACTACGGCCTCGACGTCGTCCACGCCTACATGGGCCACGTGAAGGACAACGCCACCGAGTCGGTGCGACGGGTGATCGACGGTCTCAGCGACTGCTCGTTCACGGCCGAGGCCGACGACGGATCCCGGGTGGCGGTGGCCATCCGGGTGGACCACTCCGTCCGGTCGGCCGTGATCGATTTCACCGGCACCAGCCCCACCCATCCCGGCAACTTCAACGCCCCGGCCCCGGTGGCCCGATCGGCCGTGCTCTACGTGTTCCGCTGCCTGGTGGGCGACGACATCCCCCTCAACGCCGGCTGCATGGTGCCCCTCACGCTGGTGCTGCCGCCCGACACGATGATCAACCCGTCGTACCCGGCGGCCGTGATCGCCGGCAATGTGGAGACCAGCCAGCTCATCGTCGACACCCTGTTCGGGGCGCTGGGGGTGATGGCCGAGGCCCAGGGCACGATGAACAACGTCATCTGGGGCAACGCCACCCACCAGTACTACGAGACGATCTGCGGCGGGGCCGGCGCCACCCCCCGGGCCGACGGGGCCTCGGGGGTGCACACCCACATGACCAACACCCGCCTCACCGACCCCGAGGTGCTGGAATGGCGCCACCCCGTGGTGCTGGAGTCGTTCACCCTGCGCCCCGGCTCGGGCGGGGCCGGCGCCCACCGGGGCGGCGACGGGGTGGTGCGCCGGGTCCGCTTCGGCGAGGCCATGGAGCTGAACGTGATCTCGGGTCGGCGCCGGGTGCCCCCCTACGGGATGGCCGGGGGCGAGCCGGGGGCCTGCGGCCGCAACCGGGTGATCCGGAGCGACGGCTCGGTGGAGGATCTGGCCGGCAGCGACCGGGCCCAGCTGTGGCCGGGCGACGTGTTCGAGATCCACACGCCGGGCGGCGGCGGCTACGGTCAGGGTCAGGACGGGTAGGCCACAACGGCCGACGACACGCCGGAGAGGAGGCGACCATCGTGGCCGACGATCAGGTCGTCATCCGCTACAGCCGGCGCTGGGTGGCCATCTACCTCGGCATAGGCGGCGCGCTGGCCGGGGCCGAGCTGGCCCGATGGCTGAGCGGCGGCTCGTCCGGCCTGCCCGGCTCGATACTGGCGACGGCCTTGCTGTGGATGGGGGCCCAGATGCTGTCGGGTCCGATGTCGGTGGTGGAAACCCAGGGATTCTCGTTCCGCGACGCCGTGCTGGGGCGCCGCCGGTGGTACGCCACCACCGGCCTGCGCACCGACGGCGAGACCTTCCAGTATCTGGCCGACGGCGACTGGCAACGGGGATTCCGGCGCCGCCTGGCCCACCCCGATGACTGGGCCGCCCTCGAACGCTGGCTGGCCGACCGGGCCTGAACCGGCGTCAGTGGCCTTCGAAGGTGGGGGTGCGCTTCTCCCGGAAGGCACGGATGCCCTCCTTGTGGTCTTCCGAGGTGAGGGTGATGGCCTCGGCGGTGGAGGCGTAGTCCATGGCGGCCGCCATGTCCTGGTCGAGGCCCCGGTAGACGGCGGCCTTGGCCAGGGCCAGAGCCAGGGGCGGCCCCTGGGCCAAACGCAGGGCGAGGGCCCGGGTCTCGGCCATCAGCTGATCGTGGGGCACCACCCGGCCCACCAGCCCGATGCGCAGTGCCTCGTCGGCCGGCAGCAGCTCGCCGGTCCAGATCATCTCCAGCGCCTTCTCCACCCCGACGGCCCGGGGCAGGAGCCAGGTGCCACCGGTGCCGGGGAACAGGCCGATCTTGGCGAAGATCTCGCCGATGCGGGCGGTGTCGGCCATGACCCGCAGGTCGCAGGCCAGGGCGATGTCGCACCCGCCGCCGGCCGCCACCCCGTTGATGGCGGCGATCACGGGCTTCTCCACCGCCCGGATGGCCAGGATCATCCGTTGGGTGCGGCGCAGCCAGGCCCGCCGGTCGAACGGCCCGGGGGCCCGGGACGGGGCCGCAGCGTCGCCCTCGGGGGCCGGCGCCTCGCCCGCCGCCCGCTGCCGCTCGCCCAGGCTGCGGACATCGCCGCCGGCCGAGAAGGCCCGGCCGTGGCCGGTGATGATGATCACCCGGACGTTGCGGTCCTGGGCCGCCAGGTCGAGGGCGGCGATGGTGTCGCCCATCATCCCCGGCGTCATCGGGTTGAGCACCTCGGGCTCGTTGAAGGCGATGGTGGCGATCCGGTCGGCCACCTCGTAGGTGATGGCGGTGAAGGTGGGGCTGTCCATGGCGTCACTCTGTCACAGCCCCGGCGCCGATCCCCAAGACACCACCGGCGCGCTAACGTCCCGGCATGGCCGGCCCTCCAGCGCAGCCGCTGAACCGTCGCCTCACCGGCGGGCCTTCCCGCTGATCCCGGTGCGCAGGGCACCACCTGTGACGCCTCGCGCACCGGGTGCGCAGGGCACCAGGACGACTCCGGCGTCAGACGGCGGCCGCTGTCGCGTCCCAGAACGCTTCCATGACGGGCAGGGCCGACGGGTCCGCCATCATGACCTGGGTCAACAGCACCGTGACCCGGCGCGAGGCGAAGGTGACGTAGGCCGAGGTGCCGGTGCCGCCCACCCAGCCGTAGCGACCCGGCTCTCGCCACCGCTCCCCCGGTGCGACATCGACGCCGCCCCCGAACCCCCAGCTCTGGCCATCGAGGAACATCCCACCGGCCTTCCGCTGGGCGTCGCTGAGGGCAGCGGTGGTCATAGCCGTCACCGACGCCTCCGACAGGACGCGCCTCCCGCCCGGACCCTCCCCCCGGGCCAGCAGCATCCGCCCGAACGCCAGCCAGTCGTCGACGGTCGACACCAGCCCACCGGCCCCCGAGGGGAACGCCGGGGGTGACGACCACGCCCCGTCGGGCCCGTCCACCAGCTCGAGCCCCCCGGCGCCACCGGCCCGGCGGTACAGACTGGTGAGGCGGTCTCGGTGATCGGCCGACACCCAGAACCCGGTGTCGACCATGCCCAGCGGCTCGAACACCGTCTCGGTCAGCACCTCGTCCAGCGGCCGCCCCGCCGCCCGGGCCAACAGCACCCCGAGGAGGTCGCTCCCGGTGTTGTAGGCCCACCCCTCCCCCGGCTGGTGCAGCAAGGGCATGGTGGCCACCCGCTCCATCCAGGTGTCGGGGTCGGGCCGGCCCTGGGGATCGGGCGGGCCCTCCTGCAGGTGCTCGGTGAGCAGGGCCATGAACGGCAGGGAGAAGTCCGACGGGAAGCCGAGCCCGGCGGTGAACGTGAGCAGGTGGCGCACGGTGATCGGGCGCACCGCCGGCACCGTGTCGTCCACCGGGCCGTCGGGTGCCCGCAGCACCCGGGGCGACGCCAACTCGGGCAACAGCCGACCCACCGGCTCGTCCAACTCGAACAGGCCCTGCTCGACCAGGGCCAGAGTGGCGGCGGCGATGATCGGCTTGGTGATCGAGGCGATCCGGAACAGCGACCGGCGGGTCATCGGCGGTCCGTCGACGGCCTGGCGGCCGAGCACCGCCACGTCCTCCTGGTAACGGCCCTCTCCGTCGGTGTCGGCCACCACCGCCACCAGACCCGGGACGCGACCGTCCTCGACGAAGGGATACAGGGCATCGGCCAATGAAACATCCATGGCCTCAGGATGCCCAGCCCCGGTCAGCGGAAGTCGCGGCTGGCGGGAGCGGCGGCCACCGGCAACAGCTCCAGTTTCTCGGCCACGATGTTCACCACCTCGCCCTGGCGCTCAACCCGGCCCCGCACCAGCAGGGCGGGGGCGTTGCGGGCCACCCGGCCGTAGCGGGCCCAGCAGCCGAGCGACACCACCACGTTGATCAGGCCCGTCTCGTCCTCCATGCCGATGAACGTGGTACCCGACGCCGTGGCCGGCCGCTGGCGATGGGTGACCACCCCGCCCACCACCACCTTACGCCCGTGGGTGAGGGTGGCCAGGTCGGAGGCGGCCACCACCCCCCGCTCGGCCAGGTCGGCCCGCAGGAACCGGGTGGGGTGGCCGTCGGCCGCCACCCCGGTGGCCCACAGGTCGGCCAGCGCCTCCTCCTGGGCCGACATCCCGGGCAGGGTCGGAGCCTCCACCCCGGTGACGATGCCCTCCAGACGCCCCACCCCGCCCTGGGCCACCGCCCCCGCCGCCCACAACGCCCGCCGCCGGGACGACGACCCAGCCTCGAAGCAGTCGAAGGCGCCGGCGGTGGCGAGGGCCTCCAGCGCCTCCCGGGGCACCTCGGCCCGGCGGGCCACATCCTCGATCGAGGCGTAGGGGCGCCCGGCGTCGATCCGCTCCGCCAGCTCCTCCCCCACGTGGCGGACCGACCCGATCCCCATCCGCACCGCCCAGCCGTGGTCCCGCCGCTCGAAGCGGATCTCGTCGGCCCCCGCCACCGTGATCGGGGGTGGCGCCGCCCCCTCGTCCAGGGGCTCCAGCCCGGCGGTGGCGGCCGACGCATTCACGCACGGGCCCAGCGTCGGCACCCCGTGACGGCGGGCGTCCTGCACCAGCGAGTGGGGCGAGTAGAACCCCATCGGCTGGGCCCGCAGCAGGGCGGCGCAGAACGCCGCCGGGTAGTGCAGCTTCAGCCACGACGAGGCGTAGACGAGGTAGGCGAAGCTGATCGAGTGGCTCTCGGGGAAGCCGTAGTTGGCGAAGGCGGCCAGCTTGTCCCAGATCTGGGTTCCGACGTCGGGCCCGATGCCGCGGGCGGCCATGCCGGCGAAGAACCGGCTCCGCAGTCGCTCCATCCGCTCCCGGCTCCGCTTGGACCCCATGGCCTGGCGCAGCTCGTCGGCCTCGCCGGCGGAGAACCCGGCCACGTCGATGGCCATCTGCATCAGCTGCTCCTGGAACAACGGGATGCCCAGCGTCTTGTGCAGCGCCCCCTCCAGCAGCGGGTGGAGGTAGGTGACGGGCTCCTCGCCGTTGCGGCGCCGGATGTAGGGATGCACCGACCCACCCTGGATCGGGCCCGGCCGGATCAGGGCCACCTCCACCACCAGGTCGTAGAAGTCGCGGGGCTTGAGCCGGGGCAGGGTGGACATCTGGGCCCGGGACTCCACCTGGAACACCCCGATGGAGTCGGCCCGGCACAGCATGTCGTACACCGCGTCGTCCTGCTCCAGGCCGGCCAGGTCCACCTCCAGGCCGTGGTGCTCAGCCACCAGATCCATGGTGTAGCGCAGGGCCGACAGCATCCCCAGCCCCAGCAGGTCGAACTTGACCAGGCCGGCGGCGGCACAATCGTCCTTGTCCCACTGGAGCACGGTGCGGTTCTCCATCCGCCCCCACTCCACCGGGCACACCTCGATCACGGGCCGGTCGCACATGACCATGCCGCCGGAGTGGATGCCCAGGTGACGGGGGTGGTTCTCCAGCTGACAGGCCAGCTCCAGCACCTCGGCCGGCAGGTCCTCGGCCCCCGTGCCCGATTCGCCACCCCGGCGGTTGAGGCCGGCCCAGCGGTCCATCGACTTGGAGAAGGCGTCCTGCTGACCGGGGGCGTAGCCCAGGGCCTTGGCCGCGTCCCGCACGGCGGAACGGGCCCGGTAGGTGATCACGTTGGCCACCTGGGCGGCGTGACGGCGCCCGTGGCGCTCGTACACGTGCTGGATCGCTTCCTCCCGCCGGCCCGACTCGATGTCGAGGTCGATGTCGGGCGGGCCGTCCCGCTCGGGCGACAGGAACCGCTCGAACAGCAGGCCCAGGCCCACGGCGTCGGCCGCCGTGATCCCCAGCACGTAGCACACGGCCGAGTTGGCGGCCGACCCCCGCCCCTGGCACAGGATCCGGTTCAGCCGGCAGAACTCCACGATGTCCCACACCACGAGGAAGTAGCCGGGGAAACCGAGCCGTTCGATCAGGTCCAGCTCGTGGTCGAGCTGGACCCAGGCGTCGGGCCGGTCTCCGTTGCGCTCGCCGTAGCGCCGCCGGCCCCCTTCCTCAACCAACCGCCGCAGGTAAGCCATCTCCGACAGCCCGTCGGGGCAGGGGAAGGGCGGCAGGTCCGGGGCCACCAGCGACAGGTCGAAGGCGCAGGCCCGGCCGAGCTCGGCCGCCCGCTCCACCACCCCCGGGTAGCGGGCGAAGCGGCGGGCCTGCTCCTCCCCCGAGCGCAGGTGGGCCCCGCCCACCGCCGGCAACCACCCCTCCAGCTCGTCGAGCGAACGGCGGGCCCGCACCGCGGCCATGGCCATGGCCAGGCGGCGCCGGGCCGGGGCGGCGTAGTGCACGTTGTTGGTGGCCACCGGCTCCACCCCGGCCCGCAGGGCGATCCGGGCCAGGGCGTCGTTGCGGGCGCTGTCGAGCGGGTTGCCGTGGTCCCACAGCTCCACCGCCACGTTGGCCGCCCCGAACCGGTCGGTCAGATCTCCCAGCGCCCGGGCGGCGGCCGCCGGGCCTTCCCGTTCCAGGGCCCGGGGCACGAGGCCCTTGCGGCAGCCGGTGAGCACCAGCCAGTGATCGAGCTCGTGAGGGTGGACGAAGCGGTCGATGTCGTCGAGGGCCAGGCGGGGCGCCCCCTTCTCCCCCGCCAGCTGGGCCTCGCTGATCACCCGGGCCAGGGCGGCGTACCCGACCGGGTCGCGGGCCAGGACCAGAAGATGGGAACCGTCGGGATCGGCCTGGCCGGGGGTGACGTCGAGTTTGTCGATCGTCAGCTCGGCCCCGAACACCGTGCCCAACCCCACCCCCCGGGCCGCCTCGGCGAAGCGGACAACACCGTAGAACCCGTCGTGATCGGTGAGGGCCAGGGCCTCCAGGCCCAGCCGGGCCGCCTCCTCGGCCAGTTCCTCAGGATGGGAGGCGCCGTCGAGGAAGCTGAAGCTGGAGTGGCAGTGCAGCTCGGCGTAGGGCACGGCGGCCGCCCGCCGGGCCGGGGCGGCGCCCCCCGAAGACGGTGACGGGAGCGGGGGCACGTAGGGCTGGCGTTTATGCGACCAGGCCGGACTGTCGCCCCCGTCGGCCCCCGGCCCGTAGGGCACGGCGTCGGGATGCTGGCGATCACCGGGGGCCGGCCGGTCCGACAGGGTCCGTTCGATGTCCCGCCAGGGGACGGGGGGATTCATCCAACCCATGGCCGAATACTACCCCAGGTGATCGAACAAGTGTTCGCCTCACCCTACTTTTGGGGCGGCCAGCCGTTCTCCCCCCGACAGTACCCTGTCAGATCCCGGCGTTGCGGGCCGAGCCCGTGCGCCTGGTGCCGTCGATGGCGGTCACCGAGCACAGGACCTCCCGGTCCTTCAGGTCGTTCCACGTCTGCTCGGTGGGATAGATGGCCGACACGTCGAGGGCCGACTCGTCGAACTTGGCGCCCACGAACGACTCGAACTCGGCCAGGCAGCCATCGAACCACTCCTTCTGCACGGCGTCGTCGCCCGGGTAGGGGCCGTCATCGAGCTGGAAGGAGTAGAACACCTCGAAATCATGGGGTTCGGCGCAGGGAACCACCGTCACCTGTTCCACCGACTCGGCCCCCGGGTTGTTGAAACAGTCGGCGAGGTGGATGTCGAGGGCGTCGATCGCAGTGGGGGCGAGCACCTGACCGGTGGAGTCACGGGGCGGCTCGGCGCCGTCCGACCCGCAGGCGACCACGGAGGCCAGCGCGGTGACCCCGACGGCCAGCATCGTGAACGAACGCCACCTCGGGCCTGGGGAACGCACACCCACGTTGTACGACCTAGCACGCATCATTTCCACGCCCGGGGAGGATCAGCCCACAGCACCCGGGGCGGATGTTCCCGGCTGGGCCATGGCCGCCAGCACGTGGAGCAGGGGATTGACCGCCTCGGCAGCGTCTCCCAAGGAGGCGAACAGCCCAGCCGCCGCCCGCCCCCCGTCGCCCTCCAGCCGGCTGAGCAACTCGACGCCCAGGAACAGGGCGGACACGGCGTGGGCCAGGTGGTCGCACGTGGCCAGCTGGGCGAACGGGGTGCCCTCCAGGCTGCGGCGCAGGGCTCCGGCCACCAGATCGTCCCACGGGTGCAGGATCTCCAGCACCCGGGGGCCGAGCTCGTTGTTGGTGGACCAGCCGGCCACGATGGCCGACAGAGCGGAGTGGTTGCACTCATCGGCGCTGGCCTCGGCGTGGAGGTCGACCGCCACCCGCACCAGGTCGGGCAGCGAGCGGACGGCCTCCAGCCGCTCCCGAAAGCAGGCGATCCGCCGCTCGTTGGCCCGCTCCAGGGCGGCCAGCAGCAACTCGTCGACCGAGCCGAAGTGGTAGAAGATCAGCGCCTGGTTGAACCCGCCGGTGCGGGCGATCTGGCGGACGCTGGTGCCCACCAACCCCTCGTCACGCACCGTGCGCAACACGGCGTCGATGATGCGGTCCCGGGTCACCAGGCCGCTACGACTGCTTCGACGTTCCCCCATCAGAGCTAATTGTGCCCCTGGTCACCGCCAACCGGCGGATCGCCGGAAAAATGCTCTGCTGTTCGAGGGCTGTGTTGTTCGGGGGCTGCGCCCAGCGACGGCGAAGCCGGCGCTGCGATGGGGTTGGGGCCCCAGCGCAGATGGGGGAGCGAAGCGACGGGGGCGCAGCCCCCGCACAACACAGGACATGACAGGACTAGCCTGGCCACGGTGAGGTCGAGGATCGAGGAGCTGCAGGCGGCCATCGCCGGGATCGGGCCGCTGGTGGTCGGGTTCTCCGGCGGAGTCGATTCAGCCCTGCTGGCCGTGGCTGCCGCCCGGGCGCTGGGGCCGGGCCACGTGCTGGCTGTCACCGCCAACTCGGCGTCGCTGGGCAGCGGCGAGCTCGACCACTGCCGCTCGTTCGCCGCCCAGTGGGACCTGGAATGGGCCACGGTGAGCACCCAGGAGTTCGACGACGAGCGCTACCTGGCCAACAACGGCGACCGCTGCTTCTGGTGCAAGACCGCCCTGATGGACCAGCTGGAGCCGGTGGCCAGCACCCGGGGGGCCACGGTCGCCCTGGGCGTGAACGTCGATGACCTGGGCGACCACCGCCCCGGCCAGCATGCGGCGGCCGAGCGGGGAGCCCGCTTCCCCCTGGTGGAGGCGGGGTTCACCAAGGCCGACATCCGGGCCGCGGCCCGCCATCTCGGCCTGGCCGAATGGGACCGGCCGGCCATGCCTTGCCTGTCGAGCCGCCTGCCCTACGGCACGGCGGTCACGGTGCCGATCCTGAGCCGGGTCGACCGGGCCGAGGGCGCCCTGCGCCGCCTCGGGTTCGACGAGGTCCGGGTCCGCCACTACGACGACACGGCCCGCATCGAGGTCCCCCCGGCCGAGCTGGGCCGGGTGGTGGAGGCGGCCGAGGCCGTGGTGGCAGCGGTGACCGGCGCCGGCTACCGCTACGTGACGCTCGACCTGGCCGGATTCCGGTCGGGCAACCTCAACCAGGCCCTGTCCCCGGTCGCCGCCGCCCGGCCGTGACCCCCGGGCCCGATCCCGGCCCCGAGGCCCGGCTCGACCTCGACCGGACCCGGCGGATCGACCTGCCCGAGGCCGTCTACTGCCGGCACAAGACCACGGCCCAGTGCGTGGCCATCGTGGCCGAGATGCTGGAACGGGGCCACGACACGGTGCTGGCCACCCGTACCACCCCCGAGCAGCGGGAAGCGCTGCTGGCCTTCGTGCCCCGGGGCGACACCGGCACCACGCTGAGCTGGCGCCACCGACCGCCGTCGGGGCGCCGGGTGGCGGTGGTGGCGGCCGGTACGTCGGACCTGCCGGTGGCCGACGAATGCCGGCTCACCCTCGAGTCGCTCGGCCACGAGGTCCAGGCCCTCACCGATGTGGGCGTGGCCGGGCTCCACCGGCTGTTGGCCGTCCTGGGTGACCTGGAACGGGCCGAGGTGTTGGTGGCGGTGGCCGGCATGGAAGGAGCGCTGCCCACGGTGTTGGCCGGCCTGGTGCCCCAGCCTCTGATCGCGGTGCCCACGTCGGTGGGCTACGGCACGGCCTTCGAGGGCCAGACGGCCCTGCTGTCGATGATGACGAGCTGCGCGCCCGGCATCGCCGTGGTGGGGATCGACAACGGCTACGGCGCCGCCTGCGCCGCCCACCGCATCCTGGCCACCTTCCCATCACACGGCCCCTCCCCCCAGCCGGCCGACGGAGCGGCCCGGTGAGCCGGGCTCTGTGGCTCGACCCCGGGTTCGGCGCCTCGGGAGACATGCTGCTCGGCACCCTCCTCGGCCTGGGGGCGCCGCTGGACAAGGTGCGGGCCGACATCGCCGGCCTCGGCGTCACCGGCTGGTCGATCGACGTCGAGAGCGTGCTCCGGGCCGGCATCGCCGCCACCCGGGCCATCGTCGTCACCGACGCCCACGATCACGATCACCCCGACGGCCACGATCACGATCACCCCGAGCATCGGGCCTGGTCGACCATCGACCGGTTGCTGGCCGGCGCCGCTCTGCCCGACCGGGTGAAGGTCGGGGCCCGGGCCACGTTCGAGCTGCTGGGGCGGGTGGAGGCCGGCATCCACGGCGTCACCATCGACGAGGTCCACTTCCACGAGGTGGGTGCGCTCGACGCCATCGTGGACATCGTCGGGTCCTGGTCGGCCCTGCACCACCTGGGGATCGACGAGGTGACCTCGGGCCCGGTGGGCGTCGGCAACGGCATGATCCAGGCCGCCCACGGGCGGCTTCCCGCCCCCGCCCCGGCCACGGTGGAACTGCTGGCCGGAGCGGCCGCCATCCGCCCGGTCGACTGGGCGTCGGAGACCGTCACCCCCACCGGGGCCGCCCTGCTGCGCACGATGGTGGGCCGCTGGGGCCCGGTGCCGGCCGGACACCTCGTCGCCTTCTCCCGGGGGGCCGGCGGCCGCAACCCCGCCACCCACCCCAACGTGCTCGGCGCCCTACTGGTGGGGACCGACGACGAACCAGTGGCGGCTGCCCCCGCCGGCACCGGTGTCGGCTTGTCGGCCCGGCCCCGCACCGAGGCGGCGCTGGTGCTGGCCACCAACCTCGACGACGTCACCCCCGAACTGCTGGGCCACCTGCTGACCCGGCTGCTCGACGCCGGGGCTGACGACGCCTGGGTGGTGCCGATCGGCATGAAGAAGAACCGGCCCGGCCACGAGTTGCGGGTCCTGTGTCGGCCCGACCGGGCCGACAGCCTGGAGACCGTGATCTTCGCCGAGACCGGCACGCTGGGCCTCCGCCGAGAGCTGGTGGCCAAACAGGTGCTGGAGCGCACCTGGCGCACCGTGACCGTCCGGGGCCAGGCGATCCGGGTGAAACTCGGTCCCCACGGGGCCAAGGCCGAGCACGACGATCTGGCGACCGCCAGCCGAGCCACCGGCGCTCCGCTCCGCCTGTTGGGGGCCGAGGCGGTGGCGGCGGCCGAAGCGATCGGCGCTCCGGACGGCGGCCAATAGCGTCGCCCGCCATAACGACGAAGCGGCAATTACGCCGTGCATGTGACGATTGGTGCAAATTGGGTCCACAATGGGCCCGATGAGCACGCTCAGGAACGCGGCGGTAAGCGCCAAGAACTCCGATGTCGACCGGCGGCGCCGGGTCGGCCGCGCCTGGCGTCAGCTCCGCCGCGGGGCCAGCGCCCTGCGACTCAAAGACCTGTTCTACGGATCGGGCGCCGAAGGACTCGACATCGCGCTGGCCGACGCCCTCATCGTCATCTCCCAGCAGGGCCCGATGCGGATGGGTGAGCTGGCCGACGCCCTCCAGATCACGCCGGCCTCCACCACCCGGGCCGTCGGCTGCCTGGCCGACAAGGGGCTGGTGGAGCGGGTCCGGGCCATCGACGACCAGCGGTCGATCCTGGTATCGGCCACCGGTGCCGGCCGCCGCCGCTACGACGTCATCAACGCCAAGATCCAGGACGGCCTGTCCGAGATCCTCCTCGAGTTCACGCCCGAGGAACAGGAGCAGCTGGTCGACTACCTGGAGCGCTTCGTGCGTTCGGTGGACCGCTTCGTCGAGAACGAGACCGCCGTGGAGCACGCAGTCCTCAACGTCGACTGAGTGTCCCCTTCGGGGACCTGGAGTTTCGCTTCGCGGAAACCGCGCTCTGGGTTGTCAGGGCAGGCGGCGGACGGTGAGTACGTCGTGCTCCCGGGCCGTTTTCGCCGGCAGGCCACCGGGTTGGCGGCAGGCGATCGTAGGTACAGAGCGGCCCTCGACCAGCTCCACTTCCCACCGTTCCCCGTCACTGTCCGGGCCGTCGGCCGAGGCGGCGACGGAGACCGTGGCCACGACCCGTCCATCGGGCTGATCCACCACGCCCACCCGGCGGTCGAGATCGTCGAGTGACCAGCCCCGGGCGGCCAGCACCGCCCGCTCCGCCACCTGGGCCGGGCCACCGTCGGCCCCCCACCAGCCCCGGCAGATGGGGGCCAGCTCAGCCAGGGCGCCCTCGGCGCGGCCGAGGATGGCGTCGACCCGGGCCATGGTGAGCCCGGCCCACATCCGGCCATCGGGCAGGGTCATGGCGGTGGGAGCGAAGCGGTGGCCACCGGTGTGGCTGACCCGGTAGAGCTGCACCGCCTGGTCGGGCCCACCGACAGCGGCCGCGGTGGCGTCGATCCGGGCCTGGAGCTCACCGGCCAGACGGGTGCCTTCCGACCCGCAGCACACGTCGTGGCTGCCCTGGGTGCAGACGAGCACGGCGGCCCGGGCCGGCCGGTATTCGGCCATCGGCGGGGGTGGAGCGGCTGGGCTTCCGTCGGCGACGCCGGCCAGGACCCGGGCCAGGGCGGCGGTCTCGGTCGGGCCAGAGGTGCGGTAGCGCCGCTCCACCGCCGAGGCGCCCTCCCGCTCGTAGACCACGAGAGTGGCTCCGTCGGGGGCCGCGCCGGCCGGGCCTTCGGGCACGAAAGCCAACAGCCGGGTGGGCGCGGCGGCCCCGCTCAGGGCCTGGGCCGCCGGCTGCACCGCTGGATGATCGAGGGCCGGCTTGGGCCAGGGCAGCGGGGCCGCAACCAGAACGACCCGATCGGCCCGGATGGCGGTGCCGCCGGGGTCGACCTCGATCCGCCGGGCGTGCTCGGCGCAGCGCAGCACCTCGTCGGCGGCCGGGAGCAGGTGGTCGAGTGAGGTCCCCACCGCCCCAAGGCTAGGGCAACCCCTCCGGCGCGCCCCAACCTTTCTGTCGCAACATGTTCGTAATGAAGGATCGAGCCCGCTATGGTGCACGGAGTTCTGGGGCGGATCAGAACGGACGGTGGATGGCGAGCTTCGAGCGGGATCTGAGCACCAAGGCAACCGAGGCGGAGGAGACGAGGTTCATCAGCCTCCTGTCCCTGGCCGACGACGACCCCTACCGGGCTACGTCGGGTGATCCTGCCGCGGCCAAGGGCCGGTCCCGAGCCCGTTGGGGCCTGGCCGGCGCCATGCTGGCCACGGTGGCCGCCATCGGCGCCGTGGTGGTTCCCAGCGGCGGCGAAGACAACCAGCTCGACACCTCCAACGGCGATGCCGCAGTGGAGGCCCCAGCCACCAGCGCCCCCACCCCCCTGCTCGACTACAGCAGCGACGCCGAGACCGGCCCCACAGCCACAACCGGCGCCACCACCACGAGCAGCATCAGCGCCAGTCAGGCGACGGCCGCCACCACCGTGGCCGACCCCTCGGCGTCGTCGGTGCTGTCGGGGGCCACCGGCGCCTCCACCTCGTCACCCTCCACCACCGCCACCACGACCAAGGGCGGGGCCACAACGGCCAAGAGCGCCGCCACCACGGCCAAGGGCGGGGCCACAACGGCCAGCACGGCCAAGGCCACCTCGTCCACGGCCAAGCCCACCAGCTCCACCGCCGCCCCCACCTCGTCCACTGTCCCACCCGCCACTACGGGCGGCGGGTGCTGGAACCTGGTGGTCCAGGACGATTTCAACGGCTCGTCGGTCGACGGGTCGAAGTGGGTGGAGTACAACGGCGACGGCAACGGGGGCCACGGCCAGCGCAGCTCGTCGGCGTTGTCGGTGAGCGGCGGCGTACTCACGATCACGGCCAGTATGCAGAACGGCACCCTGGTGTCGGGCGGGCTGGGTGGTCGCCACAACCAGACCTACGGCCGCTACGAGGCCCGGGTGCGCACCGACGTGGATCCGTCGGAGACCATGAGCGGCGTGCTGCTCACCTGGCCCCAGTCGGGCGACCAGTACAACGACGGCGAGAACGACTACTACGAGACCACGCAAACGCCGGGCGATCGGCACGAGTTCTTCAGCTTCATCCACAAGCCGGGGGCGCCGTCCAGCGAGCAGGACTACACGGTCCACTCTGCCAGCGCCTCGGAGTGGCACACGATGGTGATGGAGTGGCGGGCCGACAAGGTCGTGATCTACCGGGACGGCCAGGTGATCAAGACCCTCGACGAGGACTCGGCCAACCGCATTCCCGACGCCGCCCACTTCGCCGCCATCCAGCTCGACGCCTGGAAGGACAGCATCCCCAACGCTGTCTCCATGCAGGTCGACTACATCAAGGTCTACGCAGCCTGCTGATCCCGGGAGCCAGCGCCGAAGGCGCCCGGCGGGGATGGGGCCCCCGACGGAGATGGGGAGCCGCCGAAGGCGGCGGGGGCGCAGCCCCCCAAGAGTCAGCCCCCCAAGAGTCAGCCCCTTACCAGTAGGAGGCCTCGATCGACCAGGTCCGGTGCTCGATGGCGAGCAGGTGGGCGCTGGCGTCGTCGAGGGTGACCTGGAGGCGGGCCCGCCGGCGGTGGGTGAGGGGATCCCACCACCGCTGATCGGCGGGCCACGGCCCGGCCCAACCGGTGACGGCCCGGGCCCCGGCCACCGCCGGACCGCCACCGGCCGACGGGCCGCGACCGGCCGGCAGGCGGACCAGGGCCGGGGGCGCCGTCAGCTCGCCCCGCCCGTCGACCCCCACCGGCCGGCCGCCGCCGTCGAGCACGTCCACCGGTACCGGGTCGGGTGCCACCCAGGCCGGTGACGGGGCCGGGATCTGCCCCGGCCACGGCTCTCCAACCCAGCCCGGGGCGGCGGCCGGCCGCTCCTCCCCCAGGTCGACGGCGGCCGCCGGCACCAGGGTGATCCGCTCCCCCGGCCCCAGCCCGCCCCGCATCTCGGGCACCAGCACCGCCTCGGGGCCGAGCATGGCCTGGAGCCGGGTCACCACCCGGGTCACGTCGTCGGCCCGCTCGTCCCGGCCACCCCAGAACCCGAGCTGGCGGCCGGTGGCCGGCACCACCTCGTCGGGGATGAGGGTGAGGCGCACGATGCCGCCGGTGGGGGCCACGCCGGGGCCCTGGCGGAGCCAGCCGTCGAGCTGCCATCGGGCCCGGTCGGCCATGGCGGCGGCCGACAGCGCCCCCTCGTGGCGCCACAACCGGAGCTGGGTCTGCCCGTGCTCGGTCTCGGCCTCGATAGCCACCCGGATGCAGGCCAGGCCGTTGGCGTCGAGGGCGGCGTGGAGCTCGTCGGCCAGCATCTTGGCCACGAAGGCGCAGCCCTCCACCCGTTCCGCCGGCGGATCGAAGGCCCAGGTGACGGCGAGATCGGGGGCGGGGCGGCGGAGGTCGGGCGGGTAGTCGTCCTCCCCCCGGGCCAGGCGGTGGGCGAGCTGGCCTTCAGCCCCGAAGCGGCCCACCACGTCGGCCGCCTCCAGGGCGGCCAGGTCGCCCAGGGTTCGCAGGCCGAGGCGACCCAGCACGTCGGCCAGGGCCGGGAGGGCCAGGGTCTCCACCGAGAAGCCGGCCAGAAAGGCGGCGGCCCCGCCCGGCGGCACCACCAGCGGGGCGTCGCGGGCGGCCAGCGAGCGGGCGGCCAGCCGGGCGGCGAACACCCCGTCGGCCACCCCGATGCGGGCCCCGCCCCGGCGGGCCAGGATCGGCTCCAGGGTGCCCAGCACCTGGCCGGCCAGGGTGTCGTCGCCTCCGAAGAAGCGGGACGGGCCCCGGGTAGGGAACCCGGCCAGGCCGGGGCCGGTGACCTCGATCCGGGGGGTGAACGCCTCCAGCGCCGCCACCACCGGCTCGAACAGGCGGACCTCCCGGTCCACGTCGCGCTCCAGCACGGCCAGGCCGGGGCAGCGGCTCTGGGCGTCGCGCCGGCGCTGCCCCACCCGTACCCCCTCGGCCCGGGCCGCCGGCGAGGTGGCCACCACCCGGTTGGCCACCAGCACCGCTGCCGGCTCGTCGAGCGGGACCCCCCAGGCCACCACCGGCCAGTCGGGGCACCAGACCACGGCCATGCGGACCCCGGCCCCGCTCAACCCGCCTCCTGATCTTCAGCGACCGAACTGCGTCGCGAAACCTCCGCTTTCCGTAGATTTCGCGACGCAGATCGTTCGAACACCGCGATCCGGCCGGCCGACCCGACCCGACGGGGCGCCCCGACCCCACCGGTCGGATCAGCCGACCCGACCCCGTCACGCCCGCCGCCCCACCCGGCCACGTCGGGCGGGTCGTCGATCCGCTCCAGGATCGACCCGCCGGGCCCGCCGGCCAGCACCGATACCCGGCGCTGGCGGCTGGCGGCCCGGCGGCCGGTGGTGGCCACCTCCAGCTGGCGGAACTGGAGGTGGCCGTGCCCCTCGCCGATGCCGAGGCACCGGCTGGGGGCGACCGTCACCGAGAGGTCGAGGGTCTCGGGCCAGTGGCGGCCCCCGTCGAGATGGAACAGCACCGTGCCCCGTTCCCGGGCCCGGGCCGTGAGACGGCGGGCGTCACGGGGGCCCACCATCGAGCGGGGATGGAGAGCGATCACGTCGACCGCCTCCATCAGGGTGGCCGCCACCAACCCCAGCTGGGCCGAGGCGACCGACGACACCACCAGAACCCGATCGAGGCGGACCCCCGCCTCGGCCACCGCCACCAGGCCCAGCTCCTCCACCCCCAGCACGGCCAGCCATCCGCCGACGCCGAGGGCCGAGGCCGCCAGGGCCATGGCCACCGACCAGCTCCCGGCCCCGGCGAAGCCCACCGAGGATCCCCGGGCCAGTCCCCCGCCGGCGAACAGGGGCTGGAGCGCCCCGGGAACGGCCAGCAGCTGCTCAGCGGCCAGTGTCACCGGCGCCACCCGGCCCCGGAGCTGCTCGAGTTGGGCGAGGAGGGCCGAACCAGCCATGGACCCATGGTCGAACATTTGTTCGGCCATGTCAAGAGGAGCCGCCAAGGGGGGGCCCGCCAAGGGCGTTCGCCCCGGTGGTATCACCCTACCCAGGGGGTCTGACAGCGGCACGAGCGGGCCCTGCGGTACCCGCCCCCTATGCTGCGGTCGCCATGGATCTCCTACTCGGCATCGACACCGGCGGCACGTTCACCGATGCCGTGGCCGTCACGGCACCCGGGGCCGGCGGAGCCGGAGGTGAGGTGGTGGCGGCGGCCAAGGCGCCCACCACCCACGACGACCTGGCCGCCGGGATCGAGGCCGCCGTCCGGGCCGTGCTGGCCGAGCCCAGGGTGTCGGCCGGGTCCGTCCGGCTCGTGGCGCTGTCCACCACGATGGCCACCAACGCCCTGGTCGAGGGCCACGGCCAGCCGGCCTGCCTGGTCACGGCCGGGTTCGGGCCGGCCGAAGTGGCCCGCATCGGCCACGACCCGTCCCGGGGCGACCTGCTGGCGGCGGTGGCCGGCGGCCACGACGCCACCGGTGGGGAGCTGGCCCCGGTCGACCCGGCCGAGGTGGCGGCGGTGGCGGCGGCCACCGCCAGCCGGGTGTCGGCCTACGCCGTCGCCGCCCAGTTCAGCGTGCGCAACCCGGCCCATGAGCGGGCCATCGCCGAGGCCCTCACCGCCGCCTCCGGGCTGCCGGTCACGTGCAGCCACGAGCTTTCGCCCCGCCTCAACGGCCCCCGCCGGGCCCTCACCACCCTGCTCAACGCCCGCCTCATCGGAGTCATGGCCCGGCTCGATTCGGCAGTGCGGGAGGCGCTGGACCGGGTGGGGGTGATGGCGCCGCTGCTGGTGGTGCGAGGCGACGGGTCACTGGCCACCGCCGGTTTCGTGGCCCGCCGGCCGATCGAGACGATCCTGTCGGGGCCAGCGGCCAGCGTGGTGGGGGCCCGGCACCTGGCCGGCGGCGTGGATGGGCTGGTGGTCGACATCGGGGGTACCACCACCGACATCGCCCCGGTGCGGGGCGGCCAGCCCAGCATGGCCCCCGACGGGGCCGTGGTGGCCGGGCACCGCACGATGGTGGAGGCGCTGGCCGTCACCACCCACGGCCTGGGGGGCGACAGCGAGGTGGCGGTGCTCGCCCCCGGTGGGGGCGCGGTGACAGTGCCCACGCTCGGCGATCTCGTCGCCGGCTCCGGCGGCTCTGACGGGTCCGACCCCGACAGATCCGGCCCCGGCCGCCGCCATGAGCGGGCGGCGTTCACCCTCGGACCGGAGCGGGCCGTGCCCCTGTGCCGGCTGGCCGTCAGCCATCCCGGCGTGCTCGACCTGCTCCGCCGTCAGTTGGCCGACTATCCCGCCCTGGGCCAGGGCCGACTGCTGGTGGCCGTCAACCCGTCAGCCGAAGCGCCGGCCGGGCTCGACCAGCGGGAGCAGGCGGTGCTGGCGGCACTGGCCGAGGGGCCGGTGCCGGAGCTGGCGGTGGCAATCACCCGGCTGGCAGCGGGAGCCGTGCGCCGGCTCCGCCAGCGGGGCCTGGTGCGGGTGGCCACGGTGACTCCAACCGACGCCGCCTGCCTCCTCGGGTATCTCGGCCCCAACGCAACCGACGGCTCGGCCGACGGCGACGCCGATCCCGAGGCCGCCCGCCTGGGGGCCGAGTTGTTGGCCCGCCAGCAGGACCCCACCGGTGCGCCCGTCGCCCCATCCGCCCGGGCCTTGGCCGAGTTGGTGGGCCAGCGGCTGGTGGCGGCCTCGGCCGACGCCGTGCTAGACGCCGCCCTGGGCGCCGACGCTCAGAGCGCCGGGGTATCGGCCCTGCCCGAGGTGGCGGCCAACCCGACGCTGCGGGCGGCCCTGGCCCGGCACCGGGGGCTGGCCGCCCTGTCGGTGTCGCTCACCGGGCCCGTCGTGGCCGTCGGCGCCTCCGCTCCCACCTGGTATCCGGCGGTGGCAGCGGCGCTCGGCACCGAGGTGGTGCTGGCGCCGCACGGCCCGGTGGCCAACGCCGTGGGTGCCGCCGTGGCCCTGGTGCGGGTCCGGCGACAGATCACGATCACCCAACCCCGTACCGGCACCTTCCAGGTCCACGCCGGCGAACAGCCGCGGTTCCACAGCCGGGACGACGCCCGGCGTTGGGCCGAGGAGCACCTGGCGACCGAGGCGGCCAGCGCCGCCGTGGAGGCCGGCGGAGCCGAACCGACGGTGGAGCTGGGCTGGTCGGAGCGAACGGCCCGGGTGAGCGGCCGGGAGCTGCTGGTGGAGGCCACGGTCACCGCCGTCGCCACCGCCCGCCCCCTCCTCGCCTGACCCCAACCGCGAAGTCCTTCGAACTGCGTCGCGATGAGCGCGCCCAGCGCGACGATCGCGACACGGTTCGAACCGTGTCGCGGTGTTCGCGGGTTACCGGGCGGCCTTGCGTCAGCGGGGGCGGCGGTCGAGGGAGACGACGTTGTCGACGGGGGCGCCCCCGGTGTCGTCGTCGAGCCCGAGGGTACCGAGGTCGATCGGCAGGAGATCGGCCCCCACGTCGGCGTAGGCGTCACGCAACGCTTCGAGCTGCTCGCCGTCGGCCACCGTGCCCACCACGGCCCCGCCCGACCCGGCGAAGGATGCCCGCGACCCCACGGCCCGGGCCACGTCCACCAGCTCCACCTGGGCCTCGGGCACCGCCCCGAGCTGCAGCCGGAGCTGCATGTTGCGCTCCATCAGCACCCCGAACCGGGCCTGGTCGCCCCAGCGCAGGGCGGCCCGCCCCTCGATCACGAGGTGGGCCAGCTCCCGCAGCGCGTCACGTACCACGTGGTCGCCGGCGTCGAAGCGGGCCCGGAGCTGGCGGTGGTAGCTGTCACTGGGCTGGGCCGCCTCCTCCCGGTAGGCAACGAACAGCGGGGGCAGGCTGGCGGGATCGAGCCGCTCGTAGGAACCGTGGCTCACACCGAACCGGGCGTCGACCCGCAGCTCGCCGAAATCCATGGCCACCAGGCCGCCGTAGACCTGCACCACCCGGTCCTGGAGACCAGCCGACAGCCCGAGCTCCACGGTCTCCGCCTTGAGCGCCACCGACGGGAGCACCTCGTCGGGCAGGTCGAGCCGATGGTGGCGCTCCAGGCAGCGCAGGGCCGCCACCACCAGGGCCGACGAGCCGCCCAGGCCCACCTGACGGGGGATCGTGGTGCGGTAGCTCAGCCGGAAGCCGGCCTGCAACGGCTGACCGAGCGAGGTGGCCAGGGCCGAGTAGGTGCGGGCGGCGGCGGCCAGCAGCTGGGTGCCGGTGCCATAGCCGTAGCGGTCCATCCAATCCCCCAGCGCCGCCACCGAGGGCCAGACGGTGGCGTCGGCCGGGCCGGCCTCGATCTCCACTCCGTCGGCCGGTGTCAGCTCCACCACCGCCTCCAGCTGAGGGACAGCCAGGGCCAAGGTGCGACCGCCGTAGCCGTCCGAAGGGTTTCCCAGGATGCCGACCCGAGCCGGGGCGGCAGCGCGGATCATGTCTCGGCGGCGAACGACTCCGGGGTGGGAACCGCGACTCCGGGCCGGTAGTAGGTGTACAGGTCCTCGATGATCTCTTTCAGCCCGTCGGAGCTGGCACCGGAGGACAGCTTCAGCGTGATCGCCTGGCCGTACACGTGAACCTCGTCGACCTGGCCGGTCTCGAACATGCGCTCGGCCAGCTGGTCGGGCGGCCGCTGACGCCGGATGACGTCACCCTTGCGGTAGCGCTCGTGGCCCATGCCGGTGAGGCTGCGGTTCGTCTCGAACCGCAGGAAGCCCGGAACGGACGCCGACTTCTCGATGACGGTCACTGGTTCACCCATCGCCGCTCAGGCTACCGCATACCGGGGGGCTCGCCGCCCCCGGCGGCCTCCGGCCGCCTCCCCATCGCCGTCGGGGCCCCCACCCCACCGGCCCTGATCCTTCGGGTCAGGCTATCAGGCGGGGCGAGCGGGCCGGTCAGGCGGAGCGGGTGGCCGAGCTGGTGCTCCATCGGACGACGGCGGCGCCGAGGGCGATGGTGATCAAGCCCAGCACGGCGTGGACGACCTTGAACCCGATGCTGTGGTCGTGGGTGGCGATCTGCACCACGCGGACGGCCCACCAGCCGGCCCCGAACACGGCCAGCGCCAGCGCAGCCCGCCGGAGCCGGGCTGACACCCTGTTGGCGTCGCCCGCCACCCAGGCCACGGCCAGGGCACCCACGGCGAGGCCGGCGGCCACGAACAGCACGGCGATCGACGTGCTCCAGGCCTTGCTGCCGGCGCCGAGTGTGCTGTCGGCGGCCACATTGCGAATGCGGTTGACCCAGGTGAACAGCGTCCACCCGGCGAGGCCCAGCACGGGCCCGACTGCCAGCACCCGATCCTTGCGCGATACCGGCACGAGTATGGAGGTCACGGCCCCGAGGGTAGTGCCGTCCCCCGCCGCCGACGGCACCGGCTCGCCGGCCACCGCTGTGGCCTGCGTCACCACTGCGTCGAGGCGCGGCAAACGAACCCGGATCCAGGCCGAATCTCGCTAGTTTTCACATGGTGACCCAGCGCCGCCCCCAGATCGCCCGCGACGGCGAGCCCTCCACCTCCGCCGTCGACTTCGTACGGGCCAAGGTGATCGCCGACACCGAGTCGGGCAAGTTCGGCGGCCGGGTCCAAACCCGATTCCCCCCTGAACCCAACGGCTACCTCCACATTGGCCACGCCAAGGCGATCTGCACCAACTTCGCCATCGCCGCCGAGTTCGGGGGCACGTGCAACCTGCGCATGGACGACACGAATCCCGAGACCGAGGAGAAGGAGTTCGTCGAGTCCATCGAGGCCGATCTGGCCTGGCTCGGTTTCACCCGCTCGGGCCCCACGCTCTACGCGTCGGACTACTTCGGCCAGATCTACGCCTGGGCCGAGGATCTGGTCACCAAGGGCCAGGCCTACGTCGACGACCAGGACGCCGAGACCATCTCGGCCCAGCGGGGCGGTTTCGGCCAACCCGGTGTGGAGAGCCCGTACCGCAACCGCACCCCCGAGGAGAACCTCGACCTGCTGCGGCGGATGAAGGCCGGTGAGTTCCCCGACGGGGCCCGGGTGCTGCGGGCCAAGATCGACATGCAGGCCGAGAACATGTGGCTGCGGGATCCCGTGCTGTACCGGATCCGGCGGACCCACCACGTGCGCACCGGCGACGAGTGGGTCATCTACCCGATGTACGACTGGGCCCACGGCCAGTCCGACGCCATCGAGGGCGTCACCCACTCGTTGTGCACCCTCGAGTTCTCCGATCACCGGGCCCTGTACGACTGGTGCCTTGAGCAGCTCGACCTTCCCTTCGAGAAGCCGGAGCAGACCGAGTTCGCCCGACTCAACCTCACCTACACCATGATGTCGAAGCGCCTGCTGCGGGGGCTGGTGGAGGAGGGTCATGTCGACGGGTGGAGTGACCCGCGGATGCCCACCCTGCAGGGCCTGCGCCGCCTCGGCTACCCGCCGGCCGCCATCCGGGCCTTCGTGGAGCACATCGGGCTGGCCCGCACGAACAGCCTGCACGACATCGAGCTGCTCGAATCGTTCGTGCGCACCGAGCTCAACCGCACGTCGCTTCGGCGCATGGCCGTGCTCGACCCGGTGAAGCTGGTGATCACGAACTGGCCCGAGGGAGAGCAGGTGATGCTGGAGGCGGTGAACAACCCCGAGGACCCCTCCGCCGGCACCCGCCTGGTGCCGTTCACCGGCGAGCTGTGGATCGAGCGGGACGACGTGAAGCCGGCGCCCGAGCCCAAGTACTACCGACTGTTCCCCGGCAACGAGGTGCGGCTGCGGGCCGGGTTCTACGTCACCGCCCAGGAGGTGCTGACCGACGGCGACGGGCGGGTCACGGAGGTGCACTGCACCTACGATCCCGAGAGCGCCGGGGGCACCACGCCCGACGGGCGGAAGGTGAAATCGACGATCCACTGGGTGTCGGCGGCCCACGCCGTGGAGCGCACCGTGTACCTCTACAACCGGCTGTTCACCGACCCCTCCCCCGGAGCCGACGGGCGGGACCCGATGGAGAGCCTGAACCCCGAGAGCCGGGTGGCCATGCCGGGGGCCAAGCTGGAGGGGGCGTTGGCCGACGTCACCCCGGGCCAGGCCGTCCAGTTCGAGCGCCTGGGCTACTTCGCCGCCGATGTCGACGATCCCTCGGTGTTCCACCGCACCGTGGGCCTGCGCGACGAGTGGGCCAACATCCAGAAGCGGACCAGCCGCTGAGCGCGTACCCGGTGTCCCCTTCGGGACCCGGCGTCCCCGTCGGGACCCGTCGGGACCTGGAGTTCGCCTGCGGCGAACCCTAGTGTGGGTCGATGTCGAACGAATTCGTTCCCGAGGACGACCCCATGGTCCAGTCCGCCATCGAGGCGGTACAGGGCGGTGACCTCGCCGGTCTCGACTCCCTTCTGAACCAGCACCCGTGGCTGGCCACGGCCCGTTTCGGTGATGCCGAGTGCCACCGCACCATTCTCCACGTGGCCACCGACTGGCCCGGCAAGTTCCCCAATGGCGCCCGGGTGATCGAGCGCCTGATCAAGGCCGGGGCCGACGTCAACGCCCAGAGCCTGTTCGACGCCAATACCGAGACCCCCCTGCACTGGGCGGCGAGCTGCGACGACGTGGACGCAGTGGATGTGCTCCTCGACGCCGGCGCCGACATCGAGGCCCGAGGCTCGGTACTGGGAGGCGGTACCCCGCTGGGCGACGCCTGCGGTTTCGGCAACTGGTCGGCCGCCCGCCGGCTGGTGGAACGGGGGGCGGCCACCCGGCTGCGGGACGCGGCCTCGCTCGGCCTGCTCGACCGGGTGGAAGCGGCGTTCGCCGTCGAGCCCGCACCCGAGCCCGACGAGGTGACGGCCGCCCTGTGGGGGGCCTGCATCGGTGGCCAGCTCGCCACTGCCTCCTACCTCACCGGCCGGGGAGCCGACGTGAACTGGGTGGGCTGGCAGGGCCTCACCCCGCTCGACGCCGCCGAGCAGGCCGGCGCCACCGACGTCGCCCAGCTGGTGTGGGACTGCGGCGGCCGGCGGGCCAACGGCCGCTGATCTGCGAGGCGGGTGCGGATCAGCCGAAGCGGAGGTACGACTCGGTGAGCCACTCCCGGACCTGATCGTCGACCTCGTCGGGCGACCGGAGATTCACGTAGTGGTACCACCGGTTGGCGGCCTCGATCGGCTTTCGGGTGATACGGCGGTCGCTGAGGCGGCGGTCGAGCGGGAACGACAGGGCCACCCACCGGGTGAGGGGCCGCAGCTCCAGCCAGCTCCCCGTCCCCTTGATGAAGATGCCGACCGACACCGGCTCCACTGTCACCGGCCCGAGCGTCTCCACGTGGGCCAGCACCGCGTCGAAGACCGGCCGCTCCCACGACGGGCCAGTGGCGAAGTACTCCTCCAGGTCCATGGCCGGGGCGCACTCGTGGGCCTGACGGGTGCGGGCGAAACCCCGCCCGCATCGGGGGCACGTCCACGCCGGAGCCATACGGTCGAACGCTAGCTGTTTCCGGGGGGCTGGCGCCCCCGCCGGCTTCGCCGGCTCCCCATCGGCGCCGGGGCCCCCACCCCATCGCCCGTGCTACCGCACGCCCCACTCCCACATGCCGAAGGCCGTCTTGCGGTCGAGGGGGAACCCAGTCTCGGTGAGGCGCACGCCGATGTCGCCCTGGTGGTACGACTCGTGGCTGATGAGATAACCGACGAAGGCGGTGGGCGACAGCTTGAACCCCTTGATCCGCCCCCCGGCCTCGGCCCGCTCCAGCAGGGTGCGTACGGCGGCCGCCGAGCGGTCGAGGGCGGCCCGGATGGCCGCCTTGTCGGCCGTGTGGTCCTTGCCCAGCTTGTCGACGCCATCGAGGAGATCGGGGGCAGCCGACTCCAGCCACATCCGGCGCACATCGTGGATGTGGCTGAACTGGTGGCCGACGCTACGACCCTTCGGGCCCTTGGCGTCGAGGGCGCCGTCGACCACGGCGTCGAGCACGTACAGCTGGATGCGGGCGTGGACGTCCCACGCGTCGAGGAGATCGCTCATGGCGACCCACTCTAGTTCCGGGATGTGAATGATTCAATCAATGAATTATTCGGGGTGAGGTACGATCGGGCCCGATGGCGAGCGAGGCCGAGGAGTTCGAGAGCGCCTACGGCTCGGTGTGGGCCGCCCTTCACCGCAGCGGCGGCCCGGCCGACGACCTGGGCCAGCTCGAACGCCAGATCCTCCACCATGTGGCCGATCCCACGTCGCCCGGAGCCATCGCCGATCACCTGGGCCTCCCCCGCAGCACCACCACCGTGGTGCTCCAGCGCCTGGCGTCCCGGGGTTTGGTGGACCGCAGCCGCTCCCCCACCGACGAACGACGGGTCATCGTAACCCGCACCCCCGCCGGCGACCGCCTGGTGGCCGATGACGGCTTCCTCGATCGGGAGGTCCTGGGCGAGGTATTGGCGACCATGTCGCCGACGGCTCGCAAGGGCCTGATCGACGGGCTGCGACGTCTGGCCCGGGAAGCCGAGCGCCAACGGCGCGAGGTACGGTGAGACACCATGAGCGACATCACGGTGGATGAGTTCGCAGCCCAGGCCAAGGCGTTCCTCGACGCCAACGCCAGCCTCAAGACCGAGGCCAAGGCGTTCGTGTGGGGTGAAGGCCCCGACGACGCCGCCCTGTTCGAGGAGGTCGACCGGGAGAAGGAGAAGGTCGAGCTGGGCCGGGCCAAGGCGTGGCGGGCTCAGCGCTACGACGCCGGCTTCGCCTGGATCACCGGGCCCGAGAAGCTGGGCGGGCGGGGCCTCACCCGGCTCCACGAGCGGGCCTACAACGAGCTGGAGGCTCGCTACGACGTGCCCGACCAGGGCTTCTTCGGCATCGGCCTGGGCATGGTGGCCCCCACCATCCAGGATCACGCCACCCCCGAGGCGGCGGCCGAGGTGTTGCCCAAGATGTACCGGGGCGACATCGTGGGCTGTCAGCTGTTCTCCGAGCCGGGCGCCGGCTCCGACCTGGCCAGCCTCCAGACCCGCGCCGAGCGCGACGGCGACGAGTGGATCATCACCGGCCAGAAGGTGTGGACGTCGGGGGCCCACTACTCCGACATCGGCGAGGTGATCTGCCGCACCGACCCCACCATGCCCAAGCACCGGGGGCTCACCGGGTTCGTGGTCGACATGCACGCCCCCGGGGTGGAGGTGCGTCCGCTGCGCCAGATGACGGGCGGGGCGAACTTCAACGAGGTCTTCTTCAACGAAGCCCGGGTGCCCGATACCCATCGCCTGGGCGACGTGAACGACGGTTGGCGAGTGGCCCTCACCACGCTGATGAACGAGCGGGCCTCGATCGGGGGCGGTGTGGGCGGGGGCGGCTTCACCCGCCTGCGGGAGATGGTGAGCCACTTCGGCCTGAGCGACGACCCGATGATCCGACAGGACCTGGCCGACCTCTACATCCGCGGCCGGATCCTCGACTACACGAACAAGCGGGCCATGGCCAAGCTGGCCGCCGGCCAGCTGCCGGGGCCCGAGATGTCGGGCGGCAAGCTGTTCCTCACCGAGAACATGCGCCGAACCTGCGATCTGGTGGCCAAGGTGCTCGGTCCCCGACTGGTGGCCGATACCGGCGAGTGGGGCACCTACAGCTGGGCCGGCTACGTGCTGGGCATGCCGGCCATGGCCATCGCCGGCGGTTCCGACCAGGTGTTGCGCAACATCATGGGCGAGCGGGTGCTCGGCCTCCCCAAGGAACCGGGGATCGACACCGTCAGCCCGTTCAAGGACCTCCCCGTCGGCACCCAACGCCAGGGCAGCTGACCCCCCAACCCCTGCGATCTGTGGCGCCTGGCGCTGTATTTTGCGCGCTGACGCCACAGATCCAGTCTTACGGCATAGATCGCCGTCAGGCGGCGACATCCCGGCGACGGGCCCGCACCACGTCCCGCACCCGGCGGGCCACCTGCTCGGGCCGGTGGGCGGCGTACCAGCCGAGGTAGAGCAACTCCCAACCACAGGCCGCTACCCGCAGGTCCCGTTGCTCGTCGAGCGGCTCCTGCAGCGGGCCGAAGTGGAACTGCCGACTATGACCCTCCAGGCCCAGCTGCACCGCCGGGATGCCGAGGTCGGTACGGGCCACCAGCATGCCGTTGGCATCACGGATCTCGTACTGGGGGATCACCGGCGGCAAGCGAGGATCGGCCACGCAGGCGGCCAGCAGCTCCTCCATCCATGACTCGGGCACCCGGCCCTCGTGGGGAATGGCGTCGAGCAGCCGCAGGAGCACGCCGGTACCGGCTTGCCCCGGACGGTGCAGCCGCTCGGCCACGGAGCGGAGATCGTCCAGATCGATCCGGCGGCGCCGGGCGTCGGTGAGGGCCTGCTGAACGGAGAACGGGCGCACCACCGCACCGAGATCAGCCAACGTCCGCGACAACGTGGTGCACGGAAGCCCGTCGACCACAGTCATGTCGGCCGGATCGAGTGGGGTGACATGATGGGTGACGACACCGGCCAGCCGGTGGCGCCGGGTCCTCGGCACCGAGACCTCGACGACGAGCTGATCACGCAGGCCGTCGAGCCCATGGAGGCGGGCCGCCGACCGATGGGACGCCACGGCACCGCCGGCAGCCAGGACGGCCACCGACAAGCGCTGATGCCAGGTGGGCACCGCCGCCCGGACACGGAGCACTCCTGGCGCCGGCTCGTCGACCAGGCCGTCGCCGATCAGGGCGGAGATCCGATACCGGGTCAGCCCTGCGACGGCGGCTTGGCGGCGGGTGACGGCACCGTGCTGAGCAGCAGCCAGCGCGGCGAACGCTTCGTTCGTTTTACGGGTCATGAACGGAGACTAGAGAAGACCACTGACACTGAACGTACATGAGAACTGTGGCGTGAGCGCGCAAAATACAGCGCCAGGCGCCACAGTTCGAAGATGGGTGGGGCTGTCAGCCGACGATGAGGGCCTCGCCGATGACCTGGGCGGCGGCGGCCACGCCCGATCCGCCCACGGGCGAACCGAGAGACCGCAGCCCGGCTTCGATCGTGCCCAGGGCGCCCAGCACCATGGGCGGGTTGAGGTGCCCCATGTGGGCGATGCGGAAGGCCCGGCCGCCGAACCCGCCGATCCCGGCCCCCAGCGTGAGCCCGGCCTGCCGCTCGCACACCTCGGCCAGCCGGTAGGCGTCGATCGAGCCGGTCAGCACCGTGCTCACGGCGTTGGACCGGTGGGCCGGGCTGGTGATGTTGAGCTCGATCCCACCGGGGGTCGACCACGCCGTCACCGCCGCCCGCACCGCGTCGGCCAGTATCTGGTGCCGGCGCCACACCGCCCCGAACCCGCCCTCCTCCTGGATGAGGGCCAATGCCTCGTGCAGCCCGGCCAGGTGCGGTATGGGCGGCGTGCCGGCGAAGAGGTGGTAGTACTCCTCGGCCGCCATCCGGGGCCCCCAATCGAAGTAGCCGGTACGCAGCCCGGCTGTCTCGTAGGCCGCCAGCGCCCGGGGCCCGGCCCACACGAACGAGATCCCGGGCGGCACCATCAGCCCCTTCTGGCAGGCGGCCACGGTGACGTCGACACCCCAGGCGTCCATCTCGTAGCGGTCGCACCCCAGCGAGGCGATGCAGTCGACCATCAACAGGGCGGGGTGGCCGGCAGCGGTGATGGCGGCCCGGATGGCGGGGATGTCGTTGCGTACCGAGGTGGCGGTGTCGGTCTGGACCACGAGCACGGCCGAGATCTCGTGGCCGGTGTCGGCCGCCAACCGCGCCTGCACCGCCCCGGGTACCACCGGCCCCCGGTCGGTGCCCGGGAGCACCTCCACGTCCACTCCCGACACCGCCGCCATGTTGCCCCAGCCCACGGCGAAGCGGCCCGACTCCAGCACCAGCACCTTGTCGCCGGTCGACAGGGTGTTGGCGATCGTCATCTGCCAGGCCGCGTGGCCGTTGCCGATCACGACGAACGGGTGCCCGGCCGTGCCCGCCACCGCTGGGAGCTGGGCGAAGATCTCCTCGGTGATCCGCACGATGTCGCCGGCGTACATGTTGGGCATGGGCCGGGCCATGGCCGCCAGCACCCGGTCGGGGATGATCGACGGGCCGGGGGTGGCGACCAGGGGCCGCCCGTGGGCGAGAGAGATGCCGCTCGACATACCGGCAACCCTACGGGTTGCTTGGAGTTTCGGCTGCGCCGAAACATCCCGGCAACCCTACGGGTTGCTTGGAGTTTCGGCTGCGCCAAAACATCCGGGCAACCCTACGTGGTGTACGGCTACCTTCGGGCGGTGGAGCTGACTGCCTTCGG
>CADEDH010000001.1:17121-27263 GCA_902826025.1 uncultured Actinomycetes bacterium | reverse complement strand
GGCAACCCTACGTGGTGTACGGCTACCTTCGGGCGGTGGAGCTGACTGCCTTCGGGCCCGATTTCCCGTTCCCCTACGACGGCTGGCTGGCCCACCCGGCCGGTCTCGGCCGCCTCCCGGCCGATGTGAAGGGCACACCGGTGGCCATCGTGGGTGCCGGAGTGGCCGGGCTGGTGGCGGCCCACGAGCTCATGGCGTTGGGCCTACGGCCCACGGTCTACGAGGCCGAGCGGATCGGCGGCCGTCTCCGCTCCGAGCCCTTCCCCGCCGCCCCCGACGTGGTGGCCGAGCTGGGCGGCATGCGCTTCCCCACCTCCAGCGCCGCTCTGTACCACTACATCGGTCGGTGCGGTCTGGAGACCCGGGACTTCCCCAACCCACTCACCCCCTTCGCCCCCACCACCGTGATCGATCTGGAGGGGGTGAGCTACTTCGCCCGCACCCTCCACGATCTCCCCCCGCTGTTCCGGGAGGTGGCCGACGCCTGGGACAGCGCCCTGGAAGCCGAGACCCACCTGGCCGAGATCCAGCTCGCCATGCGCCACCGGGACCCGGCGGCGGTCAAGGCCCTGTGGGATCCGCTGGTGGCGAGGTGGGACGACCGCACGTTCTACGACTTCGTGGCCACCAGTGAGGCGTTCGCCCGGCTGTCGTTCCGTCATCGGGAGGTGTTCGGCCAGGTCGGCTTCGGCACCGGCGGCTGGGACTCCGACTTCCCCAACTCCATGCTGGAGATCCTGCGGGTGGTGATGGCCGGGTTCGAGACGGCCCAGCGCCACATCGTTGGCGGGGCCGAGCAACTCCCCCGTCGCCTGTGGTCCCTACCGGCCGCTGAGCCCGCCCACTGGCCGGCCGGCACCTCGGTGGCCGCCCTTCACCAGGGTGTGCCCCGCCCCGCCGTGGCCCGCATCGCCCGCCACCCCGACGGCGATCTGGTGGTGACCGACCGCTGGGGACGGGAAGACCGCTTCGCCGCCGTGCTGGTGACCACGCAGAGCTGGCTCCTCACCACCTCGATCGCGGTGGACGAGGACCTCCTGTCGCACAAGGTGTGGATGGCGCTCGACCGCACCCGCTACACCCAGTCGTCGAAGACGTTCGTGATGGTCGACCGTCCGTTCTGGCACGACCTCGACCCCGCCACCGGCCGCCCGGTGATGAGCATGACGCTCACCGACCGCAACACCCGCGGCACCTACCTGCTCGACAACGGGCCCGACCGGCCGGCCGTGATCCTGCTGTCCTACGCCTGGCAGGGAGACGCCCAGAAGGTGCTACCCCTGTCGGCCTGGCAGCGGGCCGAGCTCGCCCTGGCCACGCTGGACAAGATCTACCCCGCCGCCAACATCCGCTCCCACCTCCTGGGCGATCCGATCACCGTGTCGTGGGAGTCCGATCCCAACTTCCAGGGGGCGTTCAAGGGTGCCCTGCCCGGCCACTACCGCTACAACCACCGCATGTACGGCCACGCCCTCGTGCAGGACACGATGCCGGCTCACCAGCGGGGGCTGTTCCTGGCCGGCGACGACGTGAGCTGGACGCCGGGCTGGGCCGAAGGGGCGGTGCAGACCGCGCTCAACGCCGTGTGGGGCGTCGTCCACCACCTGGGCGGAGCCTCGGCCGACGGGAACCCCGGCCCCGGCGAGCTCTATCCCGAGTGGGGCCCGGTGGCCCTGCCCGACTGATGCCGAGCGGTCAGCAGGCCGAGTAGACCTTGATGTAGTCGACCTGCATCGACACCGGGTTGGCCACGCTGTCCTTCCAGGCGTCGAACTGGATGGTGGCGAAGTGGGCCACGTCGGGGATGAGGTCGGCCGAGGTCTCGTTGATCTGTTTGACCAGCGAGCCGTCCCGGTAGATGTTCATCTGCCCCGGGCGCCACTCCATCACCATCGTGTGCCAGTCGGAGGCGTTGGCCGAGTGGACCGTGTAGTCCTGGTCGCTCGTGCTACCGAACGGCTTGTGGATGAAGGTGTAGAACTCGTGGCGGTCGCCGGGGCTTCCCAGCGTCTCGTACATGTTGTTCTCACCGTCGCGGGGATGGGCGTTGGACTGGGGCCACGTCATCACGATGCCGCTCATCGACTCCGACGGGTCGACGTCGGTCCGCACCCGGAACTCGTAGCGGCCGTAGGCCTGGCTGTACTTGTGCGACATTCCGCCCGACACCAGCGACCCGTTCTCCATCCGGGCCGTGATGGTGAGCAGGCCGCCGCCCACCGAGAGCGCCGACGGGCGGCGCAGGCCGTGGCCGGCGTTGCCCCCCGAGTTGTAGGGCGACCAGACCGAGGTGTTGACCGCCGACCCGTTGAAGTCGTCCTGCATAACCAGGTTCCAGCAGCTCCCGTTGGATGGTGGAGCGGTGGAGGTGGGCTGGGTGGTGGTGGTCGGCTTGACCGTGGTCGTGGTCGCCTGGGTGGAGGTGGTGGTCGGCTTGGTCGTGGTCGTGGTCGCCTGCGTGGAGGTGGTGGTCGGCTTGGCTGTGGTGGTGGTCGCCTGCGTGGAGGTGGTGGTCGGCTTGACCGTGGTCGTGGTCGCCTGCGTGGAGGTGGTGGCCTTGCTCGACGGGGCCTGGCTCGACGGGGCCTGGCTCGACGGGGCCTGGCTCACCGGGGCCTGGGTGGATGTGACCCGCTGGGTTACGGGCGTCTGGGCGGCGCCGGTGGTGGCCGGACCGCTTGCCGCCGCCGTGGTGGCGGGCGCCGACGACACCGTGGAGGACGCGCCGGGCGGGCCGGCGGGCACGGTGGAAACCACGGCCACCGTGGAACCCGAACCGTTGGGCGGTACCAACACCGGCACCGTGGTGGAGGTGCTGGCCGAGCCGGGCTCCAACTCGGTGGCGGCCTGCTCGGCCGCCCGGGCCAGAGCTTCGTCGTCGGTGCGGGCGTCGAAGGTCTGGAAGAGGTTGTCGGGTAGGCCCAGGCCGGCATCGCCGGTCAACGTCGACCCCGTCTCCTCGGTGGTCTCCAGCTGCATCCCGCCGGGCGACAGGCCGACGATGAGCACCCCCACGAGAGCCAGAGCCGCCACCCCGATCGTGCCCTGGCGGGCCAGGCGGGAGCCGGTGGCCTGCGACCGGAGGCGACGCCAGGCGGAACGGCCAGCGGCCGGCGTGTCGGGACCCGGGCTGACGTCGACCTCGTGCACCTCCGTCAGGCGGTGCCGGGGATCCAGCGGATCGAGGGGATCGGGGGAAGAGCGGCGAATCTCACCCAGGCGTTTCCGCCCTGCCGTTGTACTACCGCGCTCGCCTCGACCCATCCGCACCTCGTCGTCCGCCCAGCCGTTTGACACGACCAGCGGATGAGCATAGTCACCCAAGCCCATGTTGAGAACCAGTGACAAGGTAATTCTTGCAGCAACCGGCTTTGGGCCGCCGGGTGGCGCCGCCCCTGACCGAGCGGCCGCTCAGAACAGCTGGGCCTGCCCGCCGGGGGGAAGTCGACGTACCCCCGACCAGGGAATGCTCTCCATGAACACCCACGAGCGGCGGTGGATGCTGGTGGGGCCGTAGGCGGCCAGCGCCGCCTTGTGGCGAGGGCAGGGATAGCCCTTGTTCAACTCGAAGTCGTACCCCGGGAACGACCCCGCCTCGGCCCGCATGATCCGGTCACGGGTGACCTTGGCCAGGATCGAGGCGGCCGACACCGACAGGCAGCGGGCGTCGGCCTTGACCAGGCGGCGGGTGACGGGATGGCCCACGAAATCCCACTTGCCATCGAGGATCACGGCGTCGGGGGCCACGCCCAGGCCGTCGAGGGCCCGACGAGCGGCCAGGCGCTGGGCCGCCGACATGCCCAGCTCGTCGCACTCCTGGGGGCTGGCGTGCCCGATCGACCAGGCGGCGCACCAGCCGGCGATCCGGTCGAACAGAGCCTCCCGCTCGGTCTCGGTCAGGGCTTTGGAGTCGCGCAGCTTGTAGATGCGACGGTCCCGGGGCACAACAGCGGCGCCGATGGTCAACGGCCCGGCCCACGAGCCCCGACCGACCTCGTCGATGCCCACCACGATGTCGTGGCCGGCATCCCACAAGGACTTTTCCTCGCTGAGCCCGGGCGGCTTGGCCTTGATGGCCTGGCGGAGCTTGGGCACGGCCGGCGGGCTCACTGGAACCCCTCACCTGGGCCGGGGGCGGCGGGCAGCTCGTCGCCCGATCCGCTGAGCAGCGCTTCACCCCGGGCCTCGGCCGACGTCCATCCGGCGTCGAGCACGGTCGACCGCACGACCAGGGCCTGGGTGGCGGTGACCTCCCACAGGAGGGCCGGCCGGTAGCCGTGCCAGCGGATGGCGAAGGAGACGGGGCCGTACCGGGTGGGCAGCTCGTGGACCTCCAGCGCTCCACCCCGCCAGCCGGACGGGAACCCGGGAAGGAGGTCGAGGCCAGGGCCGCTGTCGTCGACCAGCAACGACCGTAGAGCGGCCACGAACCGGGCGGCTCCGGCCGGATCGTCGCCCGTGGCGCCGCCCCAGGCTCCGGCGGGCGACGCCTGGGCCGCCAACTCGTTCACCCGGTCCACCGTGGCCGCCGGCCCCAGGATCAGCCGGTGGGCAGCAGCCAGCGCCTCGCCCGGATCCCCGCCGGCCCGGTCCGCGTTCACGGCGTCGGCGGCGAGGCGGGCGGCGCCGTCGGGATCGACCGGGCCGGCCAGCAGAGCCGCACCGGCGGTGGCCCGGGCGGTGGTGGCAGGGTCGCCGCCCCGCTCGACCGACCGGAGCACCGGCAGGGCCCACTCGACCAGTCGGGCCAGCCGGTCCGGGTTGACGAGGGGCGATGCGGTGCCCGGAGACTCGGCTTGACCGGCCGCCAGCGAGCGGGCCACGCCCAGCGCCGCCAGCACGTCGGCCCCGGCGGCCGGCGGGCCCCGGCGGCGCCGGGCGGGGATGTCGTCGACCAGGTGGGCGGCGGCCTCAGCCACCTCCCGGTGGTGGCCGGCCAAGGCCAGGGCCAGCAACTCGGAGCCGGCCCCGGGATCGACGGCGGCCAGCCGGGGCCCCAGATCGGGGGCGGCCAGCAGCAGGCGACCCCGGGCCCCGTCGGCCAGGTCGCCCAGGCCGTCGTCGGGCACCGTCACCCGGGCTCCGACGGCCAGCACCGAGGCCCAGCCCCGGGTCACGTCGTCGGCCGCCGGGACGGATCGGGGGTCGGGCAACGGGCGGGCGGGCGGCGGCGCCGGCCGGGCGACTGGCGGCCGGCCCCGAACCCTGTCGAGCAATGCGCCCCCACGCCGTAGCTCTCGACGAGGTTCGGCGCCGGGGTCGGTCGGGGCCGGCGCCGGGATGAGCACCCGCAACGTCGTGCGATGGGGCAGGGGGAACAGCAGGACGGCGTTGGCCGCGGGCCCGGCGGCACCGGCAACCCACACCAGCTCGTCGCCGGCCTCGATGGCGCTCAGCAGGTCGGCGTCGCCGGCAGCACCGGCGTGAGCCGGAGGTCGGGGCAGGACGGCCAGCACCGCTCGCCCCGCCCGGACGGCCACCGGCTCGTGATGGGCCGCCCCCACCGGGGCCGGCCACCCGTCGATCGACAACGGCCCGGGGAAGCCGGCCGCCGAGGCCACGTCGTCGGCCGAGCCGAGCGCCGCACCGTCGGCCCCGACCCCGTAGGGCCGCAGGGCGAGGGCCAGCGCCACGGGTACCGCCGAATCGTTCTCCACCTCCACCACGGTCACCGGCACCGCGCCGGCCAGGGCCCCGTAGACCCGGTGGCGGGCATCGCCCCCGGGGATCCGCACCGCCGTCTCGATCACGGGCCCGGCCCCCAACCGCTGCTGGCGCACCGTGGCCTCCCGGGCCGGCAGGTACCACCGGTCGTCGGCTCCCACCCACCAGTCGAGCGACCAGCCCGCCCCGTCGGGCGACACCAGACCGGCCTGGTCGACCCGGGCCCGGGCCTCGCCCATGAGCGTGCCGGTGGCGGTCCAGCCGGCGTCGCGGGGCCGCTCCACCGACCGAGGGCCGAGCAGCAGGCCCGCCGTCAACCAGGCGGGGGCCGTCACCGGCCGCCGCCCCGATGGGCGCCCAGCTCGTGGCCCAGGCGGCCTCGCAACAGCGACTCCTGGGCGAAGTCGGGGGTGCGGCCCTCCCAGCAGATCCCGTACACCTGGGCCGCGATCGGCATGACCACCTTGTGTCGGGCCGCCAGCTCCTTCACCACCTTGGCCGCCTTCACCCCCTCGGCCACCTGGTCCATCCCGGCCAGGATCTCCTCGATCGAGCGCCCGGCGCCCAGCTCCCGGCCCACCCTCGTGTTGCGGCTCTGAGGGCTGATGCACGTGGCCAGTAGGTCGCCCATGCCGGCCAGCCCGGCCAGCGTAAGGGGCTCGCCCCCCATCTTCGTGCCCAGCTCGATCAGCTCGGCCAGGGCCCGGGTGATGATGGCGGCCCGGGCGTTGTCGCCCAGCTGGCGCCCCTCCACCGCCCCGGCGGCGATGGCGTACACGTTCTTGAGGGCCCCGCCCAGCTCGCAGCCCACCACGTCGTGGTGGGTGAACACCCGGAACGTGGGGGTGGCGAAAACGGCCTGGAGCCGGTGGGCGATGTGCTCCTCGGTGAGCGCCACCACCGCCCCCGCCGGGTAGCCGGCCAGGATCTCCTTGGCCAGGTTGGGGCCGGTGAGCACCCCCACTGGCCGGCTGGGCAGCACCTGCTCGGCGATCTCGGTCATCCGCAGGAGAGTCTCGGGCTCGAACCCCTTGGCCAGGCTGAGCACCGGCACCCAGGGCCGCAGGTGAGGGGCCACCCGCTCGCAGGTGTCCCGGAAGGCGCCGGTGGGCACCCCCATGACCAGCAGGTCGGTGCTGGCCACCGCCTCCTCCAGCTCCGTGGTGGCCCGCAGGTCGGGGTGGAGCTCGTAGTCGGCCAGATACCGGATGTTGCGGTGGCGGGTGTTGATCGAATCGACCGTCTCGACATCGCGGGCCCACAGCGTGGTGGGGGTGTTGTGGGCGGCCAGATGGGCCACCGTCGTCCCCCACGACCCTCCGCCCAGCACCAGTACCCGGAGCTCCGACATGGGCTGCACACTACCGCCGCGCACTACGCTGAGGGGCAGTGCGCGACCAGGCTCCACCTTCCTCCATCACCCCCGTGGCCGTGGTCGTGCCGGTGAAGTCGTTCGAGCTGGCCAAGGGCCGGCTGGCCCGCCGGCTCGACGCCGATCATCGGGGCCGGCTGGCCCGCCAGCTGGCGGCCCAGGTGCTGGCGGCGGCGGGCGACCTGGAGCGCTGGGTGGCCTGCGACTCCGACGAGGTGGCCCGCTGGGCCCGGGAGCAGGGGGCCGGCGTGCTGCGCCATCCTCGGCCCGGCCTCAACCCGGCCGTGACCCATGCCGTGGCCGAGCTGGGCCGCCGCGGCGTCAGCCGGGTGATCGTGGCCCACGGCGACCTGCCCCTGGCCCGTGACATCACCTGGGTGGGCGAATTCGACGGGGTCACGATCGTGCCCGACCGGCGGGGCGACGGCACCAACGTGCTGGCCGTGCCCACCGGCGCCGGGTTCACGTTCGCCTACGGCGGCCAGTCGGCCAGCCGGCACCGGGCCGAGGCCGAGCGCCTGGGCCTGCCCCTGCGGGTGGTGGCCGACGAGGCCCTGGGATGGGACATCGACACCCCCGACGATCTGGCCCTGTTCGACAGTCTGGGCCTCCCCACCCCACCGGGGGGCCTGCCGGCCGGGCCCGGAGATCCCGCCCGATGACTGAAGCTCAGAACCCCCTCACCCCGGCCCCGGTGGCGATCGGCGTGGCGTCGCGTGACCTGCCCACCCCAGCCCGGGCCCTGGCCATCGGGGCCCACCCCGACGACGTCGACTTCGGCTGCGGGGCCACTCTGGCCAAGTGGGCCGCCGACGGGTGCCAGGTCCACGTGCTGGTGTGCACCGACGGCTCGAAGGGCACATGGGACCCCACGACCGACCAGGCCGCCCTCGTGGTGCGGCGCCAGGAGGAGCAGCGGCGAGCGGCGGCCGCCCTGGGCGCCACCGGCGAGGTCGGGTTCCTGGGCTGGGTCGACGGCGAGCTCGACTCGACGCTGGAGCAGCGGGCCCAGGTGGCCTGGTGGATCCGCCGCACCCGTCCCGACGTGGTGCTGGGCCATGACCCGTGGAAGCGATACCGCCTCCACCCCGACCACCGCCACGCCGGCCTGCTGGCCACCGAGGGCGTCGTGGCCGCCCGCGACCCCCTGTTCTTCCCCCACCAGGAGTACCCCCATCACCGGCCGGCGAAGCTGCTGCTGTTCGAGGCCGACGAGCCCGATCATGTGGAGGACGTCGGTGGGTTCCTCGACGCCAAGCTCACTGCCCTGCTGTCGCACGAGAGCCAGTTCGAGTCGACGATGAAGTCGGCGTCCGATCCCAACCTGCTGGCCTTTCGCCAACGGGTGGAGGCCAAGCTGCTGGCGGCGGGTCAGGCCACCGGCGTGCACCACGCCGAGGTGTTCAAGCTCATCGACGACCTCTGACTTTCGGGGGCTCGTACACTGGCCCGAGTGACCACGAAGAAGGCAGGCAGCGCCGACTGGTCGTTCCTGCGCCGGCCGTTCTGGATCTTCTCCCATCTGTTCGCGGCCGCCGTGGTGCTGAGCTTCGTGCTGCTCGGGTTCTGGCAGCTGGGCCGCTACCACGAGCGGGTCGACCACAACACGGTGGTCGCCTCCCGTATCGCCCCCCCGGCGGTTGACCTGGGGCTCGCCCTGGGCCAACCGCAAGACCAGCTCGACTACCAGCTGGTGGCCGGCCGCGGCCGCTACGTGGCCGACGACGTGGTGCGGGTGGCCAACCGCAGCCAGGGCGGCGTGGCCGGCCAGTACCTGGTGTCGGTGTTCCGGCTCGACGACGGCCGCCAGCTGCTCGTCAACCGGGGGTTCGTCCCGCTCGACCAGGACGTACCGGTGCTGGCCGCCCCCGCCGACGAGGTGACGGTGGAAGGCTGGTTGCGGGCCAGCGTGACCCGGGAACGGTTCGGGGCCACCGACACCGGACAGGGCACGGTGGTGCCTCGACTCGACGTGGCCGCCATCCAGGCACGGCTCGACGACGGAGACCCGGTCGAGCCGGTGTGGCTCCAGGTGGCCCCCACCGGGCGGTCGGCGGCCGAGGCCACGTTCCCCGACCCGGTGCCGCTTCCCGAGCTCTCCGACGGCCCCCACCTCGGCTACATGGGCCAGTGGTGGATCTTCGCCACCCTGGGCCTGGTCTTCTACCTGGCCCTACTGCGCCGTACCGCCCGCCGCGGTGCCGCCCCCATCGCCCCCTTGGCCTCGGACGAGGAACAGGCGAAATCAGGAGCCCAGCGCAGCTGACCCCACCGCCTCGGCGTAGCGGGTCATCAAGTCGATGTGCTCGTCGACGGTGCGGGGCGACACCGGCAGATCCCGTCGGGACTCGTCGGTGCGCAACGACAGATGGGTGACCCCGAGGCTGGCCCACTCCGCCGCCTCGTCGGCCCAGGTGTCGGGCGACGTGCGGGACGGGCTGGTCCAGCTCTCGATGCCGAACCCGTCGGGAAGTCGGCCACCGGCCGCCGCCTCCAGATCGGCCCGGGCTTCCAGGTAGGCGGCCCGGTCGTTGGCCAGGTGGTCCTGGAAGTTCGACAGCCAGCCCTGGCCCAGGGTGACGGCCCGCTTGAGCGCGGCCGGAGACCGACCCCCGATCCAGATCGGGATCTGGCGGCCGGGGAGCGGATTGATGCCGCCGCCCTTCACCGCCTCGTCACCAACGTGAACGTCGACCACGGGCTCGGCCCACAGCGTGCGCAGGGCCTCGATCTGGGCGTCCATGCGGCGGCCCCGGCGGGAGAAGTCCTGCTCGAGGGCGTCGAACTCGAACGGGTTCCACCCGACGCCGAGCCCCAGGCGGAGCCGGCCGTCGCTCCACAGGTCGACCTCGGCCGCCTGCTTGGCCGCCAGCACCGTCTGGCGCTGGGGCAGGATGATGATGCCGGTGGCCAGCTCGATACGAGTGGTGATGGCGGACAGGTAGCCGAACAGCACGAAGGGCTCCCGCCACAGTCGTCCGGCGTACTCACCGAATCCGCTGGTCTCGCCGACCACGTGGTCAAAGGCCTCCAGATGGGCGTAGCCGAGCGACTCCGCCGCCTGGGCGTAGGCCCGCACCGCGCCCGTGTCGCCCCCGATCTCGTT
>CADEDH010000001.1:5303-17021 GCA_902826025.1 uncultured Actinomycetes bacterium | reverse complement strand
CCCAGGGGCACGGCCCGCAGCATGCGCTCCTTGGGGAAGTCGGCCGTCATGTCGGTGTCGATGATGCCGGGATGCACTGAATTGACCCGGATGCCGGACGGACCGAGTTCCTTGGCCGCCACCTTGGTCATCCCCCGCACGGCGAACTTGGTGGCGGTGTAGGCCATCGAGCCGAACACGCCCTCCAGGCCGGCGACCGACGAGATGTTGACGATCGAGCCCGACCCCTGCTCGATCATGGTGGGCGCCACCGCCTTCATGCCCAGGAACACGCCGGTCTGGTTGACCGCGATCACCCGGTCCCAGTCGGCCTGGGACGTGTTGACCAGGCGGCCGGCGAACAGGATGCCGGCGTTGTTGACCAGCACGTCGAGGCGGCCGTAGCGGTCCTTGATCTGGCCCACCACGTCGTTCCACTGGGCCTCGGAGGTGACGTCGTGGGTGATGAACTCACACCCCAGCTCGCCGGCCGTGCGCTCACCGGCCTCGGTCAGCACGTCAGTGATCACCACCGACGCCCCCTCGGCGATGAACAGGGCGGCTTCGGCCGCCCCCTGCCCCCGGGCCCCTCCGGTGATGAGGGCCACCTTGCCTGCCAGCCTGCCTTGCGATGCGTCTGCCATGCCCGCTTCGTAGCACGCCCACCCCACCGGCGCACACCGACCGGCACCCCCGCTCTACCCTGGCGGGATGTTGGTGGCCGGGGTCGACGGGTGCCGGGGTGGCTGGGTGGTGGTGACGGCGGCTCAGGCCGGGCCCGATGCTCCGGTGACGCTGGCGGCCGAGGTGGTGCCGGGGCTGGAACCGGTGATCGACCGGGCCCGGCAGGGTGAGCTGGCGGCGGTTGCGGTGGACATGCCGATGGGCCTCCTCACCGACCAGCCGCGCCGGTCGGACCGGGAGGCCCGGGCTGTGCTGGGCCCCCGGCGGGCCTCGGTGTTCCCCACCCCGGTGCGGGCCGTGCTGAACGCCGCCACCTATCCCGAAGCCTGCGACCGGAGCCGGGCCGCCTGCGGGCGGGCCCTGTCGAAACAGGCCTGGTTCCTGGTCGACCGCATCCGCCACCTCGACGACCTGATCACCCGGGCCGACCAGGACGCGGTGGTCGAAGCCCACCCCGAGTGTGCGTTCCTCCGGTTGTCGGCCGAGATCGACGGAGGTGGGCCGCTGCCGTCGAAGCACACGCCCGAGGGTCAGCGCCGCCGGGTGCTGCTGCTCCGCCGACGCCTGGGCCGCCCCTTCGACCGGTTGTGGCGGGCCGCCCCCGCTCCCCCGCTCGACCTCCTCGACGCCACCGTGCTCACCATCACCGCCCGCCACGTGGTCGGTGGCACCGCCATCGTGCTGGGCCGGGAGACCGACCCCCTCGGCAAGCTGGCCCAGGTCGTGTACTGACCGACCCACCGGGGCGCCTCCAACCCGCCCCGGTGTCGCTCGTGCGCGGTCGGGGCCCAGCGGTCATACTCGTGCCGTGCCCGGTGACGACCCGATCCTCGATCTGGAATACCTGCTCAACCCCGATGAGCAGGACCGGTTCCGCCGCCTCTGCCTGCCCACCACGGCCGAGGAGCTGGCGGCCCTGCCCGAGGTGGTGGACCTCCACCTCTCCCAGATCGCAGCCGAGGCCGGCCCGAACGCCGATCTGGAAATGGCCCAGGCCATCGGCCGGGCGCTCATCGCCCTGCTCAGCGCCGACCTCGCCTTCGACGACGACCAGCGGGCCCTCATCCGGGGCGGGGTGGAGTACTTCCTGCTGGTCGACGACGCCTCGGGGGACCTGGACGACGTGCTCGGCTTCGACGACGACGCACGCGTCCTCAACTCGGTACTCGACCGCATCGGCCAACCCCAGCTCAAGATAGAGCTGGGGTGAGCCGGCCCGCCCGGGTCAGCGCCGGAATCGCCCTGGTACGAGGGCGGCGGACCGACCGTCCCGAACTGCTCCTGGTCCACCCCGGGGGTCCGTTCTGGGCCGGCAAGGACGAGCACGGCTGGTCGATCCCCAAGGGCGAGCTCGACGGCCCCGACGATCTCGACCTGGAGGCGGCGGCCCGGCGCGAGTTCGCCGAGGAGACCGGCCAGGCGCTGCCGGCGGGCCCGCTCACCCCGTTGCCGTCGTTCGGTCTGGGCTCGGGCAAGCGGCTGCACGCCTTCTGGCTGGAGGGCGAGATCGACGCCGACCGGGTGGTGTCGAACGAGTTCGAGCTGGAGTGGCCACCCCGGTCGGGCCGGCTCCAGCGGTTCCCCGAGGTGGACCGGGCGGCCTGGTTCGGCCTCGATCACGCTCGCACCCAGCTCCACAAGGGCCAGGTGAAGCTGGTGGATCTCCTGCTGACAGCGTTGCGGGACAGCTGACCCAAACCCACCCCTTGCCCAGATGGGGCCGATCCCAAACACGAATCGCCTGTGGAGTATCACCCATCCCCGGCCCAGTGATACCTTGAGGCTCGTCATGTTGCTCGAACTCGGTCCAGTAGCAGCCGACGATCTCCAGCGGTGGTCCCGACGGGCCCGGCGGGTGGTCACCGAGCTCCGGTCGAACCCGGACCAGCTCGACGGCATCGCCAATGAAGACTGGCTGGATCAGTGGTCGAAGCTGATCGATGCCTGGTGCTCGGCCTGTTCCGCCACCGGCGGCACGGGCGACGTCCGCTGGAGCTGCCCGCTCGACGACGAGATGGCCGAGTTCCTGGTCCATGGCCTCGAGCGCTGCTTCCACTCCGACTGCGTGAACGCCCTCATCGAACCGGAAGACCGGCGGGCCCAGGGCGTCGTCACCCTCCACATCATCCAGGCCTTCGTCGACGGCCTGTCGGCCGAGGGCGACGAGTGCCATCAGCACTACGTCGACCAGGTCCGGGCGTCGCTCGCCGGCCGGCTCGAAGCCTGAGGGTACCCCCCCGGTCCGTCAAGCCGTCAGCCCGCCTGGGCCGCCGATGAGCGGAGGGCCCGACCGGCCAGGACCCGCTTGTCGGCAACGCCCTCCCGCAGCGCCACCCGACCCTCCACCAGCACGTAGTCGACACCGACCGAGGTGAGGTCGGGTTGGGCCACGGTGGCCCGGTCGCCCACCGTGGCCGGGTCGAACACCACCAGGTCGGCGTCGGCTCCCCGCTGCAGGCGTCCCTTGCGGGCCATGTCGGGCAGCATCGACTCCACCCGCCGGGCCGGCAGGATGGTGATCTTGGCCAGGGCGCTCATCAGATCGAGCGTGCCCACCTGGCGCACGTAGCGGCCGAGGAGGCGGCAGAACGTGCCGGCCCCCCGGGGATGGTTGTTGCGGTCGGGATTGAGGATGGCGTCGCTGGCCACCATGATCCAGGGCTCGGTGAGCGTGAGCTGAACCTCGGTCTCGGGTATGGAGCCGAGGGCCGCCACCAGCTTGTTGTCTTTCACCGCCTGGGCGTAGGTGGCCTCGGTGAGGCGCCGCTCGGTGCCGGCCACCTGAAGGTTGTCGTAGGAGATACCGAAGCGCTCCTGCCAGCCGGCGGCGAAGCGGGCGCTGCCGAGGAACGTACCCCAGAAGTCGTAGGGGTAGAGGCAGGCAGTGACGTCGAGCCCGGCCGACCGGGCGTTGCCGAGCTTGCGCAGGGTGTCGGCCATCACGAACGTGCCGCCGGTGGACGTGATGTGCTCGATGTGGATGCCCACCTTGGCCAGCCGGGCCACCTGGAGGGCCTCGTCGACGGCCTCCATCGAGGTGCCGGGCGGGTAGGGGTCGCTGTAGCGGACGTGGAAGAAGGCGCTGTGGCCGTAGCCGGCCGCCACCTGGGCCAGCCCCACCATCTCCTCCATCGTCGTGCCGGGCGAGTACTCGGGGGAGAACGACACCCCGGCGTAGCCATCGATCAGGTTCTGGCGCAGCAGCTGCTCGAACTCGGTCTGCTGGGCCGGGGTGAGCGGGTCCTCCACCCCCACGCCCAGCTCGGCCCGCATGAAATGCTGGTGGAAGGCCCCACCGAAATGGACCGGGCTCTGGTTCTCGTAGCGCTGGAAGAAGGGGGCGGCGTAGTTGTCGATCCCGTGCATGCCCAGGTTGGTGGTCACGCCGTCGGCCAGCTTGAACCACACCCCGAACGGGTTGGGCTCGTAGGACAGGATGTCGATGAAGCCGGGGGCCACTACCCGGTCGGTGGCGTCGATCTCCTCGATCCCCTGGAGCGGCTCCAGGCTGACCGCGGTGATCCGGCCCTCGTCGATGCCCACGTGGGCCACGCGGTCGAAGCCGGAGTCGGGGTCCATCACCCGGCCGTTCGCTATCACCAGCTCGTGCACCGCCGTCGGGTCGGGGGCGGGGCCGGCGCCGGGCAGAGCCGGCGGCTCGGTGCGCAGAGCCCGGGCCGTCAACTCCACCAGGGCCTCGGTGTCGGGCTGAACCCGGGGGCGGATACCCACCACGGCCGCGATGGCGGCATTGGCCGCCCCGAAGCCCAGCGCCACCAACACGCGACGCCGCGCCCGCAGCGACAGGAGCGGTTCCGGATCATCAGCCATCGTCGAAAGAGAACCTACCCTCCCACGCGGGCGCTATCGGTGACCCCACCCACCCACCAGGCGCCCCCCACTACCTGTACTGTTGAGCCGTGCCTGGTGACTTCCCCGCCCTCTACCGCCTCGGGATCGTCGGCGCCGGCCAGATCGCCCGCATGACCCACCAGGCCGCGGTGAAGCTCGGCATCACCCCCCGACTCCTGGCCGAGCACCTCGACGACTCGGCGGCCCAGGCCGCCCCCGAGGCCATGTTCGGCCACCCCGACACGCTGGCCGCCTTCGCCGACCTGTGCGAGGTCCTCACCTTCGAACACGAGCGGCTCGACCTCGGCCTGCTCCAACTCATCGAAGACAGCGGCGCCGTGGTCCGCCCCGGCACCAAGACCATCCGGGCCGCCTTCGACAAGCTCCACCAGCGCCGGGTGCTACTCAACCGGGGGTTCCCGGTGCCGGCCTTCGCCGAGGTCCGGGGCCCCGACGACCTGTTCGACTTCGCTTCCACCCATGGATTCCCCGTGGTGCTCAAGTCGGTGCGGGCCGGTCTGCCCGGCCAGCGGGGGGTGTGGATCGTCGAGAGCGCCAACGAAGCCCTGCGGGTGCTGGCCGAGCACGGCGACCGTGATCTGATGGCCGAGTCGTTCCAGGCCATCGTGAAGGAGCTGGTGGTGCTGGTGGCCCGCCGGCCCGGAGGCTTCGCCCGCTCCTACCCCATCGCCGAGATGACCTATCAGGACGGCGAGGTGCGCGAGATCCGGGTGCCGGCCGCCGTCGGCCACCCGGTGGCGGTCCAGGCCCGGGAGTTGGCCCTGCGCCTGGCCGACGAGTTCGACGCCGTGGGCGTGCTGGCCGTCGAGCTGTTCCTCACCACCGACGGCCTGATCGTCAACGAGTTGGCGGCCCGCCCCCACAACGCCGGCCACGTGACGATCGAGAACAGCCCCACATCGCAGTTCGAGAACCATGTGCGGGCCGTGCTCGACCTTCCCCTCGGCCCCACCTGGAGCAACGCTCCGGCGGCGGTGACGATAAACGTCATCGGAGGGCTGGAGAACATCGATCCGGCCAACAACCTGGTCGACGCCCTGGCGGTGGAAGGAGCGCAGGTGCACTTGTATGGCAAGATCCCGAGGCCCGGCCGTAAGTTGGGCCACGTGACCGCCCTGGGAGACGACATCGAACAGGCCCGCGAGCTGGCCCGTCGGGCCGAGGCCGCCCTCCACGGACGGCGTCCCTGATGACCACCGAGATCCCCCAGCTCACCGTGGTCGACCACCCGCTGGTGGGCCACAAGATCACCATGCTGCGCAACGTGGCCACGTCGTCGGAGTCGTTCCGGTCGCTGTGCACCGAGATCACCCTGCTCACGGCGTACGAGGCGCTGCGCCATCTGCCGGTGGAGCAGGTTGAGGTGGAGACGCCGATCACCACCACCCAGTCGCCGATGCTGTCGGGCCCGGCGCCGGCCGTGGTCGGCATCCTGCGGGCCGGCCTGGTGATGGTGGAGGCCATCCTCACCCTGATCCCCCACGCCCGGGTGGGTCACCTCGGCCTGTTCCGCGACCCTGATACCCACCGCCCGGTGGAGTACTACCGCAAGCTCCCGGCCGACATCGCCGACCGGGAGGTGCTCCTGGTCGACCCGATGCTGGCCACCGGGGGCAGCGCCGTGCACGCCCTCGACATCCTGTCCGAGCTGGGCTGCCGCCCGGCCCGCCTGTTGTCGATCATCGGCTGCCCGGAAGGGGTGGGCGCGGTCCACACCGCCCATCCCGAGGTCACGATCACCCTGGCCGCGCTGGACCAGGGCCTGAACGAGCACGCCTACATCGTTCCCGGGCTGGGCGACGCCGGCGACCGGATCTACGGCACCCGGTGACCGGCCCGGCCGGGCCCCCGCCGGCGGTGTCCGGCCCGATCGACTGGGATGTTCTGCGACGGGCGGCCCTGGATGCCTGCGCCCGGGCCTACGCCCCCTACTCCCGGTTCTCGGTGGGGGCGGCCGGCCTGGTCGACGACGGGCGCATAGTCACCGGCTGCAACGTGGAGAACGTGTCGTACGGGCTGAGCCTGTGCGCCGAATGCGGCCTCGTGTCCGACCTGGCCCGTACCGGCGGCGGCCGCCTGATGGCGGTGGCGGTGGTGTCGGGCTCAGGTGAGCCCTGCACGCCCTGCGGCCGGTGCCGCCAGCTCCTGTTGGAGCACGGCGGCTCCGACTGCCTGGTCGACGGTGATGGCCATCCCCGGGCCCTGAGCGAGCTCATCCCTGGCGGCTTCACCCCCGACCGCCTGTCCCGCGGGTAGCCCCTCGCCGCAGGCGGGATCGAACGGCGCAGCTCGTCGAGGGTGGCGTCGGCCACCGCCGCCAGGTCGGCCCGGAAGGCCTCGTTGTCGATGGCGTTGTCGAGCACCGTGATCCGGTCACCCGGGTAACCCTGGCCCTCCAGGAAGCTCCGGGTCTCGCCGGTGTAGGCGAACCACCAGTCGACCTGTTTGGTGAACAGACGCTTCCCCCGCTCCCGCAAACCGTTCGGGCTGGCACTCTGCAGGTTCCTCCCGTGACCTGTCGCACTCCTCCCGCAGCCGCTCGAAGAAGCCCACCCGGTACTGGACGAGGCGCCGCTGGAGGATCGCCCCCGGGGCCGCGACCGGTTGGCCCGGAACCGGTTGGCGCCCGGGCGCCAGGCCACGGCGATGGCCCCGGCGGCTTCGGTGAGCACGGCGCCGCCGGCCATCACGGCTTACCGGTACCCGGCGCCATGGCGGCGCTGGCGGATCGTGCCGAACACGGCGTTGACGGCCAGGGCGCCGGGCCCGGTGGACAGCAGGCGGAGCCACCGGGCGAATGTGGCCGGCGGCATCCCGTCGGCCAGCATGCGGGGGAGCCGGGTTGTGGCCCCGGGGCGGGTCACCGCCCCCCGCTGGACCACGAACTGGGTGGCCACGCCGAGGTTGAGGGCCGCCTCGTCCCAGGCATCGCAGGTGCGCCCCCAGGGCCAGGCCAGCTCGGCCATCTCCTCCGGCCGCCGCCCCAGCCCCTCGGCCAGAGCCTTGATCGAGGCGGCGATGTCGTCGCCCACCTCGCCCGCCCGGCCGGCCTCCAGCTCCCACCGGCCGTGGGTGTGGGTGTGGGTGCGGAACTCGAACACGCCCTGCTCGGCCAGCCGGCGGGCGGCCGGCCACGACAGGTACTCGTCGCCCGGCGCCGGCTCGGCCGGGCAGAGGTCGGTGATCAGGAACGACGTGGCCCGGAAGCCGTGACGTCGTAGGGCCGGGGCCACCTCGGTGTCGAGGTCGGCGTAGCCGTCGTCGAAGGTGAGCGCCACGGCTGGCTGGGCCGGCGCCTCAGCTCGCCCGGAGGCCACCGCCCCCACCTCGCGGGCCGTTACCGTGGTGTAGCCCCGCTCGGCCAACCAGGCCAGGTGGGCGGCGAAGACCTCAGGGGTGGTGGAGAACGGCCCGCCCTGGGGGCCCACCCGGTGGTAGCACAGGACGGGAATAGGGCGGAACACGGGCGGCGACCTACAGCCTTCCCAGCAGGCCGGGCAGCTCGCCCAGGTGATCGATCCGGAGCCACGAGCACTCGCCGTCGTCGACGGTCTCGTCGACCGCTTCGTGGGCCCAGGTGATGCCGTAGGGCACATGGACGGCCCGGGCCCCCAACTCCAGCACCGGGAGGACGTCGGAGCGGATCGAGTTGCCCACCATCACGAACTCGGCCGGCTCGGCCGAGCACCGTTGCAGCACCCGGCGGTAGACCTCGGGCGACTTCTCGGTGACGATCTCCACCCGCTCGAACAGCTCGGCCAGGCCCGACTCGGCCACCTTCGATTCCTGGTGGAACAGGTCGCCCTTGGTGATCAGCACGAGCCGGTAGCACCCGGTCAGCAGGGACAGGGTCTCAGGCACGTGGTCGATCAGCTCCACCGGATGGCAGAGCAGCTCTTTGCCCCAGTCGATCACCTGCTGGACGGCGGCCGCCGGCAGGGTACCGTCGCTCACCTCGAGCGCCGTCTCGATCATCGACAGGGTGAACCCTTTGGCCCCGTAGCCGAAGACCTCCAGGTTGGCCCGCTCCCGGGCCAGGAGCCGCTCCCCCACCTCGTCGGCCGCCAGCCAGGGGGCGAGCAGGTCGCGGAAACGCTGTTCGGTGACAGCGAAATGGCTCTCCGAATGCCACAACGTATCGTCAGCATCAAATCCCACGACGGACACAGTCACAGGGAGCCCAACATAGCTCCCACCTGCGCCGTCCCCGCCCGGGACCGGCCGCCTGCGGCCCGACGGGAGCGCTGAGCCCCCGAACCGCGCCGGTACTCTGCGGTATGCCCGCTGATGCCGTCGATCCGATCCTGGCCGCCCCCAAGGTGCTCCTGCACGACCACCTCGACGGGGGCATGCGACCCACCACCGTGATCGAGCTGGCCCGGGAGCAGGGGTACCGGGCTCTGCCCACCGAAGACCCCGACGATCTGGCCCGCTGGTTCACCCGGGGGGCCGACCGGCGGAACCTGGAGCTGTACCTGGAGACATTCGCCCACACCGTTGGCGTCACCCAGACCAAGGACGGCCTGCAGCGGGCAGCGGCCGAGGCGGCCCAGGATCTGGCGGCCGACGGGGTGGTGTACGCCGAAGTGCGCTTCGCCCCCGAACTCCACACCGAGGAGGGCCTGACGCTCGACGACGTGGTGGAGGCGGTGCTGGAGGGGTTCCGGATCGGCTCGGCCGGCACCCGGCTCACGGTGGGCACCCTGTGCACGGCCATGCGCACCGCCGCCCGGTCCTACGAGATCGCCGAGCTGGCCCTGCGCCACCGCGACGAGGGGGTGGTGGGCTTCGACATCGCCGGAGCCGAGGCCGGGCACCCACCCAGCCGCCACCTCGATGCCTTCCAGCTGGTGATGCGGGAGAACTTCCACATCACGATCCACGCCGGGGAGGCGTTCGGCCTGCCCTCTATCGCCGAGGCCCTGCACTACTGCGGGGCCGAGCGCCTGGGCCACGGGGTGCGGATCGTCGATGACATCGAGGTCGACGCTGACGGCCGGGCCCATCTGGGCCGCCTCGCCGCCTACGTGCGGGACCGACGGGTGCCGCTGGAGATGTGCCCCACCTCGAACGTGAACACCGGCGCCGCCGCCTCGATCGCCGAGCACCCCATCGGGCTGCTGCGCCGCCTGCGGTTCCGCGTGACGGTCAACACCGACAACCGGTTGATGAGCGACGTGACCCTCACCGACGAGTTCACCAAGCTGCGCGACGCCTTCGGCTACACGCTGGGCGACATGGAGTGGCTCACCCTCAACGCCATGAAGAGCGCCTTCTGGCCCTTCGAGCAACGGCTCAAGATCATCAATGAGATCATCAAGCCCGGTTACGCCGCCCTGCGGGACGCCCATCTGTGAGTTTCGGGGGCTGGCGCCCCCGTCGCTCCCTTCGGTCGCTCCCCCATCCCCGGTGGGGCCCCACCCACCGGGCCCGGCCTACGGCCGGGGCTGGCGCCCAGGGGCGGCTCAGTTCAGTGAGGGGTCGAGGGGGAAGTGGGCGAACCAGGCCAGCTCGCCGCCCTGGCGCTGGAGGACCCGGGCCCACAGGTGGGCGGGGTCGTCGGTGAACAGGTCGTCGATGCAGGCGTCGACCACCCACCAGCCGTGGTTGGCGATCTCGCCCTCGAGCTGGCCCGGGGCCCAGCCGGCGTAGCCGGAGAACACCCGTACCTGCACGATGCCCTCGGCCACGGCCAGCGCCGGCTGGGAGTCGAGGTCGATGGAGTGGGCGCCGAGCGCCATGGTGCCGTCGCAGGCCTGGGACCGGCCCAGGGCGATGAGGGCGTCACGGTCCACCGGGCCGCCCTCGAACACCAGATCGGGCAGGCCGGAGAGCTCCTCCCACTCGGGGAAGGCGTCGGACAAGGGCAGCCGGGACGGCCGGTTCAGAACCAGGCCCAGGGCCCCCTCGTCGCTGTGCTCGAGGATGAGGGTCAGGGTCGCGTCGAAGTTGGGATCGTGAAACTCGGGCCGAGCAATCAGAATCCGCCCCGACAGCGACGGCGCCATATGGACAAAGGGTATCTCTGCTTGGTTCACCTGGCTGATCCTCCAGTGATCCTCGAGCACCAGGGCGCACTCCCGCCCTGGCTCCGCCACCTGCCAGTCTCGACCGTCGGGGCCGAGACGTTAGCCCCACTTCCCAGAGTGCCGTCCGGTAAGCCAGGAACCGACGGCGGGCCGTAAACTCTGGAGAATGCGAGTGCTTCCCAAGGCCAACGAGCTCTGCTGGTGCGGCAGCGGCAAGAAGTACAAGCGCTGCCACAAAGAGACGATGGAGCCGGTCCACGCCGGCCGGGTCTCCCCCAGGCTCCCGGTTCCCGACACGATCGACAAGCCCACGTGGGCCGACGGCGGCCGGATCGAGCGGTGGGACGAGCCCCGGGTGAAATCGCCCGAGGTGATCGAGCGGATGCGCCGCACCTGCCGGGAAGCGGCCGACACTCTGGCGTTCCTCGGCACCCTGTGCCAGCCGGGCGTCACCACCGACGAGATAGACCGGGCGTGCCACAACGAGTGCCTCCGCCGGAACTCCTACCCCAGCCCGCTGGAGTACCCGGGCGGCGGTGGGGTGGCCCCCTTCCCCAAGTCGCTGTGCACCTCGGTGAACGAGGTGATCTGCCACGGCATCCCCGACGATCGGCCCCTGGCCGACGGCGACATCGTGAACCTCGACGTCACCCTGTTCAAGGAGGGCGTGCACGGAGACACCAACGCCACCTTCTTCGTGGGCGAGGTAGACGATCTCTCCCGCCGCCTCACCGTGGTCACGCGGGACTGCCTGCTCCGGGGTATCGATGCGGCCAAGCCGGGTCGCCCCCTCAACGAGATCGGCCGGGCCATCCAGAGCTGCGCCGAGACCCAGGGGTTCGGCGTGGTCCGGGACTTCGTGGGCCACGGCATCGGTGAGCAGTTCCACACCGAGCTGCAGGTCTGCCACTACTACCACCCCCGCCTGAACGACGTCCTGGAGCCGGGGATGACGTTCACCATCGAGCCGATGATCACCGCCGGCTCGTGGCGGGTGCGGTTGTGGACCGACGGTTGGACGGCGGTCACGGCCGACAGCAGCCGAACAGCCCAGTTCGAGCACACCATCCTCATCACCGACGACGGCAACGAGATCCTCACCACGCCGACCGACCCGTCCAGCCATCCGTACTGGTCGCTCTGATCCTCGTCT
>CADEDH010000001.1:0-5203 GCA_902826025.1 uncultured Actinomycetes bacterium | reverse complement strand
TCTCCGGCCCGGGTCCCTGCCCGGCGCCACGAGCGCCCCGATGGACCGGGTCACGATCGCCCTGGTCCGGCCGACAGGGGCACGGCGTACGCCGTTCCGGCAGTCGCAACTCCGAGCGCCGCCTCGCAGGTGTCCCTAGTGTGGTGCCCACCGGCGAGGGGGCCCGGACGCGATACTGGTCCCCCGGGGGACCGCCCGCCCCGCCACCCACAGGAGTAACGATGCGACGAGGTCTGGCCTCGCTGATCATGGGACTGTCATTGCTGGTCGCATCGGCCAGCTGGGCCGGCTTCGTCATGTCGCACACCGTGCTCGACCCTGGCCGCTCCGAGCGCCTGGCCGAGCACCTGCTCGACGATCCCGAGGTGCGGGCGGCCATCGCCAGCCGCATCGCCGATGCCCTCCAGGCCCAGGTGCCCAAGGGCGTGGCCATCCCCCGCCAGACCCTCGAGGCGGCGGCCGACCTGGCCCTGGAAGACCCCCGGGTGAAGGTGCTCGTGCGGGACGGGATCGTGCGGGCCCACCAGAACGCCCTCAACGGGGTGGACGAGCCGATCGCGCTCGACGCCACCGTTCTCGGCGAGGCCGCCCGCACCGCCCTGGTGTCCAACCGTCCCGCCCTCGACGCCCTGCTCCCCCCGGCGCCCCAACTGGCGGTGGAGATCCCGGGCACCGGTCTGTCGTGGATGGGCACGGTGAAGGACTTCGTCGACCGCTTCACCCTGCTCGGCGCCCTGGTGGCGGGGGCCGGCATCGTGCTGTCGTTCCTCATCACCACCCGGCGGGCGCAGGCCCTGCGCCGGGTGTCGTTCTGGGGTTTCGGGGCCTCGGCCTTCTGGCTGGCGGTGGCCTACGGCCTGCCCGGCGTGGTGGGTTTCGTCGTCCCGTCGGCCATGGCCATCGCCTCGGCCGTGGTGGACGTGTTCGCCGGGGCCATGATCCGCCCGGCGCTGATCATGGCCGGGATCAGCGCCGCTCTGCTGGTGATCAGCATCGTGTGGCCGGCCCGGGAGCGGCGCCGGCCCGCCGCCATGATCGACAAGGCCAGCCAGGGGGGCCGGGCCCGGGCGGCCCAACCCCGGGGCCGGGCCGCCCGACCGGCCTCCGGCGGCGGCGAGTACGTCATCCCCCCGTCCGCTGCCGCCACCACCGTCTATCCCGCCGGGGCCTACGACCCCGGATCGCCGACGCCCTACGCCGACCCCCGGTACGGCAGCCCGGCGGCCCAGACGACAACCGGGCCCGATCCGTGGCCCGGGGCCGGCGCCGCTCCAGGATCGGGTGTGGGGGCCGGGTACCCCGGATTCGCCCCCGCTCCCGACCCCACTATGCAGTACCCGGTCATATCGAGCGCCGCCGGCCCGGCCGCCACCCCGGGCCCGGCTCCGAGTTCACCCCCGGCGCCGGTGTTCGGCCAGGAGTCTCACACCACACCGTTGTGGCCGGCCGAGGCCGCTGCGGTGTCGCCTTCCGATCCCGGGGGTGGAGCCTGGGTGGAAGGTGTCGGCTACATCGACCCCAATCTGCCTGCCGCCGACCCCTACGGCGCCACCACGCTGGCGCCCGACCCCTATGGCGCCACCACGCTGGCGCCCGACCCCTACGGCGCCGCCCCCACCCCCGGCCCCGATCCGTCGGAGGATCCGACGCTCACTGCGGCTCCCCTGGCCGACCGGCATCCTCCCCGCTGACGGCGAGCCCGGCCAGGCGGTTCTCGATCCAGGCCGCCATCTCGCCCAGCACCTCGGCCCGGTCGGGCTCGTTGAGGCACTCGTGGCGGAGACCCTCCCACCGGCGGTAGGTGACGTTGGGCCGCCTCTCGAGGGGCTGGCTGGCCGCCAGCGGCACCAGCTGGTCTTCCGAGCCGTGCAGGACATAGGTGGGCAGGGTGATCCGGTCGAGGTTGGCCGCCGTCGTCTCCATGGTGGCGAAGATCTGCTGGCCCAGACGGGCGGTGGAGCCGGCCACCCGTAGCGGGTCGCTCAGGTAGGCCCGCTGCACCTCGGTATCGCGGGACAGGAGCGCGCCGTCTATCCCGCCCGGCACGAACAGGGTGGGCCACAGCCGGTTGAGCACCGGCGCCAGCCGGCGCTGCCAGGCCGGGATCTGCGCCTTGAGGGCCGGGGCGCTGAGCACCAGCAGGTCGGGGGCGGGGCGGCCTTCCACCACGTAGGTGGCACTGATGAGACCGCCCAGGGAGTGCCCGATCAGCGCCACCGGCAGGCCGAGCTGGCGGCGCTCCACCACGTGATCCTCCACATCGTCGAGGAACTGGCCGAAGTGGTCGACGTGGCCCCGGCGTCCGCCGCTCTGCCCGTGACCCCGGTTGTCGAAGGCCAGCACATCGTGGCCCCGCTGGGCCAGGAACCGTCCGACGTGGTCGTAGCGCCCCGAGTGCTCGCCGATGCCGTGCACCAGCACCACGGCGGCCCGGGGGCCTCCTGCCTCGCCCGTTCCACCGACCGCCGAGCCGCCGTCGGGCGCCGTGGCCGGTTGCCAGCGTCGCTGGAGCTGGGTGAGCCCATCCCTGGTCCCGGCCAGCTGTTCAGACACCACCACCTCAGTCATGGCGCCGAGGGTATCGACCCGCTCGCGCGGGGCCAGACTGTTGGGATGCAATCACCCTCGCCCTCCGGCCCGGCCGTGCCCCAGCTCACCTGGCATCACTACCCGGTAACGATGCGCTACGTGGGGGTAGGGGCGGCTTCCGGAGCGGCGATGCGGTGGGCGCTGTTGGCGGCCGCGGGGCCCCGGTGGACCACGGCGGTGGAGCTCGGGCTCTCCGTGGTGGCGGCCCTGGTCGGTGGGGTGCTCATCGGGCGGCGGAGGACCCGGGCCGGTGATCGGCGGCTCACAGTGAACCAGTACCTGCTGCTGGGAGCGGGGTGGTGCGGGGCCCTTGCCCCGTTCTCGGCCTTCGCCCTCCGTATGGCGGAGGCGCTGGACCGGGGCGACGTGGCCCAGCTGGCTGCGGTGGGGCTGGGCACACCGGCGGTAGCGGCGGTGGCGGCCGGCGTCGGGTACCGGCTGGGGAGCCGCCCGTGATCGTGGGCCTGTTGTTCGTGGTGACGGCGGCCCTGGGGGCAGCCGTGCGGGTGGCGGCGGGCGACCACCTCAACAACGAGTGGCCCTGGGGCACGTTCGCGATGAACGTGGGGGCGTCGTTCGCCGCCGGGGCCCTGAGCGGCGCCGGCGACCCGTGGATGACGGTGGCCGGGATCGGCGGCGTAGCGGCGGTGTCGAGCTGGGCCGTGGCCGCCAACGAGGCTGCCACCCTGGCCCGGGGCGGCCAGGGCCACCGGGCGTTGCTGTACCTGGCCGCCACCGTGTCGAGCGGCATCCTCGCCGCCTGGCTCGGCCTCCAGCTCGCCTGACGGTCAGGCGCCGCCGCTTTCAGTCGGAGCTGTGTCGGTGGGGCCTGTGTCAGTGGGTGCGATGTCGCCGGGGCGGCCGGCCCGCACCTCGGCGCAATCGACCTGGACCGTGGCCAGCTTCTGGCCCGGTCGATCGGGATCGACGGCGTTCACCTCGCCCACCGCCAACTGGGGGTCGTCGCGGCACTGCTGGCGGGCCAGCTCCTTCATCTGGTCGCTCGCGTCCAGCAGGTGGGGGGTGAGCTGGGCGGTGGTGGTGGTCTGGTCGATCGGGGTCGCTTCCTCCGAGCAGCCGGCGCCCAGCACGAGCACCGACGCCAGGCCGAGACCGGCCCCGCCGGCCCGCACCCGCCGGAGGATCACCGCTACACCGCTGCCGACCGTCACCAGCTCGACGGTATCGGAACCAGGCGGCGCCTCAGAGCCCGGCCGGCGCGGCCGACGGTACCGTCATGCCCGTGGACTCGCCCCTGGTGGTCCGACACCCCGACTTCGGCCTGACCGCCGGCACACCGATGGCCTGGTCGCCCCGGCGGCCGGAGTTCGCCTGCGCCGCCAACAGCGTGTCGTTGCTGATGCCCCACATGGAGCCGTACTTCGTGCGGGCGGTGGCCGCCGCCGTGCCCCATCTGGACGGTGAGCTCCGGGACCGGGCCCGGGCCTTCTGCGGCCAGGAGTCCGAGCACCACCACCAGCACAGGCTGTTCAACCGGCTGCTGGTGGCCGACCATCCCCGCCTGGCGCTGGTGGAGCGGATGGCGGCCCGGTTCTACCGGCGGCTCGACCGGCGGGGTGGGCTGCGGTTCAACGCCGCCTTCGTGGCCGCGTCCGAGACCGTGGCCTACTCGGCCGCCCGGTGGGCCGCCACCCACCACCACACCCTGTTCGACGGGGCCGATCCGGCGGTGACCGACCTGTTCCGTTGGCATCTGGCCGAGGAGGTGGAGCACAAGGCCGTGGCCTACGACGTGTTCCGGGCCGTCAACGCCGGCTGGTGGCGACACCTGGCCGCCATGGTGCTGGCGGTGTTCACCGTGCTGGGCTTCGTCGTCGCCGGCACGACGATCCTGCTGGCCGCCCAGCGCCGGCTGCACCTGCCGTGGGCCTGGTGGCGCCTCACCTGCTGGGCCGTCACCTTCGCCTTCGAGCTGCTGCCCAACCTGACTCTGTCGCTCCTCCCCGGATTCCATCCCGACCAGCTGGCCGACCCAACCTGGTACACCGTGTGGCATCTGGAGCAGGGCGAGCCCCTCGGCGGGTCTCCTAGCTCGTCGTCCTAGCGTGGCGCCGGTCGCCACGGACCCGCAGCGGGTTCCGGTGTCCGGTAGGGTCGACGGGTGGCCGAGCCGAAGACCCAACCGACCGATGCCAGCGTCGCCGATTTCCTCAACGCAGTGCCCAACGACAACCGTCGGGTGGATGCGATGGAGCTGGACGAGATGATGCGAGCCGCGTCGGGAGAGGCTCCGGTCATATGGGGGACCAACATCGTCGGCTACGGCGCACTGAGCTACGCCGGCTCCGGTGGCAAGCAGACGACCTGGCCCGAGATTGCGTTCTCTCCCAGGAAACGGGAGCTTGTGCTGTATCTCAACACCGCGGTCGAAGATGCGCTGTTCGAGCGCCTGGGCCCTCACCGACGTGGGGTCGGGTGCCTGTACCTGAAGCGGTTGTCCGACATCGATCGGGCTGAGCTGCGAACAGTTCTCGAGCGAAGCCTCGAACTCGCTCGCCAGTGACCGCCTGGGCCTGGCCCCGCTGACCCCACCCCGTTCAGGCGGCGGGAACGAAGACGCTCAACTCCACGACGGGCGATACATCTCCCGAGC